>JBBATY010000014.1:0-72463 GCA_040398525.1 Ilumatobacteraceae bacterium
CGCTGACCATGGCACGCGACCTCGCCATCGACCTGGGCACGGCCAACACGCTCGTGTACATGAAGGGCCGCGGCATCGTGCTGAACGAGCCGTCGGTGATCGCGCTGAACAAGCAGACCGGCGAAGTGCTCGCCACCGGGCGCGAGGCGTGGCAGATGATCGGCCGCACTCCGGGCTACATCGTCGCCGTGCGGCCGCTGCGTGGCGGGGCGATCACCGACTTCGAGATCACCGAGCGGATGATCCGCCTGCTCCTGCAGCGTGTCGGTGTGAGCCGCTTCACCCGGCCCAAGGTCGTCATCTGCGTGCCGTCGGCGATCACCGAGGTCGAACGGCGCGCCGTCACCGATGCCGCTCGCCGTGCGGGCGCTGCCGACGCGCAGCTGCTCGAGCAACCGATGGCGGCTGCGATCGGAGCCGACCTGCCCATCAACGAGCCGGTCGGCAACATGGTCATCGACATCGGCGGCGGCACCACCGAGACGGCGGTCATCAGCCTGGGCGGCATCGTCGCGCTCGAGGCTGTGCGCGTGGGCAGCTTCGATATCGACGCAGCGATCCAGAGCTACGTGCGGCGCGAGCACGGCATCGCCATCGGTGAGCGCACGGCCGAAGAGGTGAAGATGGCGATCGGCTCGGCCGAGCCCGGCCCGGACGAGAACCAGGCCGAGGTGCGTGGCCGCGACCTGATGACCGGTTTGCCGAAGACCGTCGTGCTCACCCCCGAAGAGGTCCGCTTCGCGGTCGACGATGTGGTGAGCAGCATCGTGTCGTCGGTGGTGCGCTGCTTGGCCAAAGCCCCGCCCGAGCTCGCCCAGGACTTCTTGAACCGTGGCGTCTACCTGGTGGGAGGCGGCGGCTTGCTGCGCGGGCTGGCCAGCCGGCTCGAGCGCGAGACCCAGGTGCCGGTGAAGATGTCGAACACCCCGCTCGAGGCCGTGGTGAACGGTGCCGGGCACTGCATCGAGCACTACGACCTGTTGAAGGGCATGTTCATGGGGGCTCGCCGCTGAGGCAGCGCGGTGACGGTCCGCGGCGGCGCGCAGCCGAGCGGGCCGCCCCCGAGTGTTCACCACTCGTCCATGTTCCGTTCACTCATCGACCGTCGCGTGGGTCCATGATGCGGGGATGGGTCGCGCATCGCCGGTCGTGAAGGCCAAGCGTCTCACGCTGGTGCCCGGCACCTCCGTCGACGCAGCGGCCCGTCACATGCTCGCCAGCTGCCTGGCACAGGTGACGGGCAACCTCGCAGCCCTGGCCAAGGGCGCGGGCACACCAGAGCACGTGCACCAGGCGCGAGTCGGCATCCGGCGGGCGCGAACGGTGCTGCGTGAGTTCGGCGAGCACTCGGTGGACGTGGACCCCGACTGGTCCGCGGGGCTTGCGGAGGTCTTCCGCTCGCTGGGCACATCGCGCGACCTCGAGGTGGTGGTGTCGCGGTGGGCGGGCGCGATCGCGGCGGCAGGGGCACCGCAGATCGCTGTCGAGTTGGGTGAGAGCGACGACCCGTCGGTCGTCGCCCGCGCCGCGCTCGATGGCGCCCTGTTGCGCCAGATGCTCGACCATGTGCAGGGCCCGCCGGTCGAGGGCGGCGACACGATCGAGGCCGCGGCCAGCAAGTGCCTCGATCGGCTGCACCGCACGATCACGCGCGATGCGCGGCACTTCGCGTCGGCGACCGTGCCCGAACGGCACTCGACGCGCAAGCGTGTGAAGCGCTTGCGGTACACGGCGGAGATGACGGCGTCGCTCTTCCGTCCCCGACGAGTGCGCCGGTTCCTCGACGCGCTCGAACCTGCCCAGAACGCCCTCGGTGAGTTCAACGACCTCAGCGTGGCCGAGTCGTACTTCCGTGCCAGAGTGGTCGAACAGCCTGCGGCCTGGTTCGCTGTCGGCTGGTTGGCTGCTCAAGAACCGGCGATCGTCGAGACCTGCGGCCGCACACTGCGGGTCGCCGCCGAGGCCGAGCCCTACTGGGACCGGGCCTGACCGTTCGGCTCGTCGACAGGTCGGCCCTCGAAGTCGCCGATCAGCGAGAGCACGACGCGGCCTCCTCCGTCGCGCCCGGCGAGTGCGGCGAGCTTGGCCCGGTAGTAGTCGGCACGTAGATCGCCTGCCGACGCCGCGTTGTAGGTGGGGTAGAGCGCTCGCCGGTCGCGCTGCGAATGGTTCGCAGCGCTGCGATGCGGGGTTCGTGAGTGGAACCACAGCGTCTGGCCGGCCCGGAGCTCGACGTGATGCCAGCGCATCGTCGCCACCTGCTCGGCGGAGATGCATCCCCGCTCGTCGGTCGGCAGCAGCTGGTGATGGGCGGCATCCACGACCTCGAGGCACCCGTTGTCGATCGTTGCCTCGTCGACGGCCACCATGCACGAGACGTGGCGGTCGATGAATGGATAGGCGGGCGCGTCCTGGTGGGGAGAGAAGCCCGCACCGCCGCGCAGCTTGTAGTTGATCTTCTCCTTGTAGAGCACGGCCGGCTCACCGAGCAGCCGGGAGGCGGTACGGACCAGGCGCCCGGTCAACAGCTCGCGCATCCCGGGGTGGAACGGCACGAAGTTCTCGGTCCGACACAGCTTCGGGCCCTCGTCGGTGAGCTCGCGGTGGTGCAGCCATTCACCTGCTCCCTCGGGCCAGGCGGCGATCTCGTCCACCCAAGCCGCCAGTGCCGGCACGTCGGAGGTGTCGACCTCGGCGGTGAGGACCCAGCCCATCTGCTCGAAGTGCTCGACGAGCCTGTCGTCGGAGGGATCGAAGACCAACGGCGGATCGGGTGCGGCGCGAGGATCGATCGGCACGTCGACACCCTACGCAGCTCCGGTGAACGAGAGATGACGTCCCGTCGCCGTGCTCCCGGTCGCCCTGGGCTGACTAGGGTGCGGCGACATGAGCGATGTCCGCTGGCACCTCGACGAGCACCATGTCGGCACGATCACGCTCGATCGCCCCGATGCGCGCAACGCGCTCACCCACGCCATGTACGCCGAGCTCGAGCGGCTCGTCCGCGAGGCCCCGGCCACCGGCGCGCGCTGCCTGGTGGTGACTGGCACCGACCCTGCGTTCTGCAGCGGCGACGATGTCCGCCAGGTGATGGGTGGCGGCGCTGAGGGTGCTGCGCCGCTCGCCGTGGGCGACCGAACGCCGCGCCTCACCCCTGCGGCCGGCGCGCTGCTGCACTGCGACCTTCCGATCGTCGCCGCGGTGAACGGGGCCGCGGTCGGGTGGGGCATGGAGCTGGCGTTGATGGCCGACCTGCGCGTGGCCAGTGAGCGGGCACGGTTCGGCGAGTTGTTCGTGCTGCGCGGCCTGGTGAGCGACGTGGCCGGCATCGGCCGACTCGCCCACCTCGTCGGCCGCGAGCGAGCAGCCGAGCTGTTGTTCACCGGCGACGTGATCGATGCGGCGACAGCGCACGAGATCGGCCTGGTGGGCCGGGTCGTGCCCCACGACGAGCTGCTGCCCACGGCGCACGCACTCGCTGCCCGGATCGCGGCGAACCCGCCGCTCGCCGTGCAACAGCTGAAGGCGGGCCTGCGCCGCACCCTCGACCCGGACTGGACCGACCTCGGGGCATGGGTGAGCGCCACCCTGGCCCAGCTGTTCACCACCGCCGACCACCGCGAGGGTGTGCGCGCGTTCCTCGAGAAGCGCCCGCCACGCTTCACGGGCTCGTGATGCGCACCTCGGCGGCGCACTCGCGCGAGATCGACGAAGGCATTGCTCGGCTGCGTGCCGAGTTGGCGATCCCGTCGTCGTTCCCGGCCCATGTGCTCGACGCGGCGGTCGAGGCCACCCGTCGGGGCCCGGGGCCCGAGCACGTCGACCGCACCGACCTGCCCTTCGTCACCCTCGATCCGGCCAGCGCCACCGACCTCGACCAGGCCTTCCACCTCGAGCGCTCGGGCTCCGACCTCGTGCTGCGCTACGCCATCGCCGACGTTGGCTGGTTCGTGCAGCCAGGCGATGCGCTCGACACCGAGGCGTGGAGCCGCGGCACGACCGTGTACGTGCCCGACGGCAAGGCCCCGCTCTACCCGGCAGCGCTGTCGGAGGGTGCCGCCAGCCTGCTGCCCGATGGGCCCAGACCGGCCGTGGTGTTCGTGGTGCGCCTCGACGAGTCGGGCACACCACGGCTCGACCACGTCGAGCGCGCGGTGGTGCACAGCCGGGCCAAGCTCGCCTACGAGACCGTCCGGCCCGACGAGCTGCCCGCCGACCTCGCCGAGTTCGCCCGGCGGATGGCCGCCGGCGACCAGCGACGCGGTGCGGCGCGCGTCGAGCCGCCGGAGCAGGAGGTGCAGCACGACGATGGTCGCTATCGCATCGCCTACCGGCCGCGGGTCGAAGTCGAGCAGCACAACGCGGCGCTGTCGCTCGCCACCAACCTCGCCGTCGCCGCGGCGCTCTTCGCCGCCGGCACCGGGGTGTTCCGGGTGCTGGATGCGCCCGACGAGCGCCAACTCCGGCGCTTGCGCCACACCGCGCGGGCGCTCGAGATCGAGTGGCCCAAGCGCTGGTCACTCGCCGAGGTCGAGCGCACGCTGCAGCCGGAACGGCCCGAGCACGCCGCGTTCATGCTGGCGATCCGCCGCGCCGGCGGGGCGGCCCGCTACGTGCCCTACCGCGCCGGTGAACGACCGTGGCACGCCGCGATGGCGGCGACCTACGCCCACGCCACGGCACCGCTGCGGCGACTGCCCGATCGCTTCGTGGTGCTGGCGGCCCTGGCGCTCGCCCGTGGCGCCAGCGTGCCCGACGAGGTCGCCAGCGCCTTCACCCGGTTGCCCGAGGTGATGACGCAGGCCGAGTCGGTGGCGAACAAGCTCGACCGCTCGGTGCTCGACCTGGTCGAGGCGGTGGTGTTGCACGGTCGTGAGGGCGAGGTGTTCGACGCGCTCGTCACCGACATCGACGAGCGCGGGGCGCGGATGCAGCTGTGCGACCTCGCCGTCGTCGCCCGTGTCGTCGCCGAAGGCGTCAAGCCCGGCGACCCACTGCGTGTGCGCCTGGTGGAAGCGGTGCCCGAGCGCCGCATGGTGCGGTTCGTCCCGGCTGACTGACGCCGTGCCCGGCGGTCAGCCGGCGACGATGCGGGCCACGTCGCCCTCGATCGACAGCACGTACAGCTCGCCGTCGGGCCCTTCGCGAACCGCGGTGACCGACGAGGAACGGGCCAGTTCGAGCACCTTCGGTATCGGTGCGTCGTCGAGGCGCAACCCGGTGACCACCCCACTGCAGAAGTCGGCGAGGACATACCAGCCGACCAGCTCGGCGATCGAGCTGCCGCGGTACACCGCCCCGCCGCTCACCGAGCACCCGGCATCGCCGTGCTCGTACTCGAACACGGGCGGCGTGGCCCCGTCGACGGGTTGGTCGTCGTTGAAGCGGCGGGTGCCCTCGAAGGCGCTCCACCCGAAGTTCACTGCTCGACCGGCGCCGTCGGCGCGGCGCGACAGGCTGACCTCCTCGATCTCGTTCTGGCCGACGTCGGCCACCCACAGGTCGCCGGTCTCGCGGTCGAAGCTGAACCGCCACGGGTTGCGCACTCCGACCGACCAGATCTCGCCCCGTGCCCCGTCCACGCCGACGAAGGGGTTGTCGGCAGGCAGCGTGTACGCCTGGTCGCCCGACGGGGTCGGATCGATGCGCAGGATCTTGCCCAGTAGCGAGCCGAGGTCGAGCGCGTACCGCTGGGGATCGCCGGCCGCGCCACCGTCGCCCATCCCGATGTAGAGCAACCCGTCCGGGCCGACGGTCAGGTTGCCGCCGTTGTGGTTCGCGTAGGGCTGCTCGATGGTGAGCAGCACCCGGCGGCTGGCCGCGTCGAACACGCCGTCGTCGCCCACCACGTACTCGGCGACGACGGTGTCGCCCCGGCGGTCGGTGTGGTTGACGTAGGCGCGGCGGCCGTCCGAGGCGAAGGCCAGGCCGAGCAGGCCCTGCTCGCCCTCGGCGTCGGTGAGTTCGGAGACGTCGAGCACCGCCGGCCCGATGGTGCCGTCGCGCCAGGTGACCACCGTGCCGACCCGTTCGGCGACGAACAGCGTGGCGTCGTCGGTGCGCCAGGCGAGATCGACCGGCTGATCGAAGCTGCCGATGGCCTCGAGCGCCACCACCGGGTCGCCGAGCGGTTCGGTGGTCGTGGTCGCTGCTGGTGCCGTCGTCGACGGCTCGGGCGCGCCTGAGGTGGACGGGGCAGGTGGCGCTGTCGTCGGTGCGGCGCTGGGCGGCGCGGAGGTCGCGAAGCTCACCGACGGCCCGGGCGGTCGAGCATCAGGTGGGTCGGCCGCGCACCCGACCATGGCCACAGCGCCGACGACGACACCGAGCAGCGGCGCCGGCCGACGCCGCGTCATGGCCGTGCCGGGTCGACCCGCACGAGACCCTCCTGCACCACTGTGACGGCCAGGGTGCCGTCGGCGGTGAAGATCGCGCCGCCCGCGAGGCCGCGCGAGCTGCCGGTGGAGATGGCGCTCTGGTCGTAGAGCAGCCACTCGTCGGCACGGAAGGGCCGGTGGAACCACATCGCGTGGTCGAGGCTGGCCATTTGCAGCCCACCGCTGTCCCACGACAGCCCGAACGGGAGCACGGTGGTGTCGAGCAGGGTCATATCGCTGGCGTAGGTGACGATGCAGGCGTGCAGGGTGGGGTCGTCGGGCAGGGTGCCGTCGGCACGCATCCACACCCGCTGGCCGAGTGCCGGGTTGCCGTGCCGGTCGAAGGGGTGGCCGTCGACATGGCGGATGTCGATCGGGCGCGGCCGGTCGTACCACTCGCCCATGCGTTCTTTGTAGGGCGCCATGCGCGTCTTGAAGTCGGGCAGGCTCTCCGGGTCGGGCACGTCGCCGGCCATCGGGATCTGGTGGTCGGGGCCGCGCTCGGCCACATGGAAGCTGGCCTGCAGGTTGAAGATCGCCCGGCCGTGCTGGATGGCGACGACACGTCGGGTGGTGAAGCTCTTGCCGTCGCGGATGCGGTCGACCTCGTAGAGGATGGGTGTCGTCGGGTCGCCCGGCCGCAGGAAGTAGGCGTGCAGCGAGTGCACGAAGCGGTCGGGCTCGACGGTGCGCGTGGCTGCCACCAGAGCCTGGCCGGCCACTTGGCCGCCGAACACGCGCTGGCGGTTCTCGTCGGGCGAGCGGCCGCGGAAGAGGTTCACCTCGATCACCTCGAGGTCGAGCAGGGCCACCAGATCGTCGAGTGCCTGTTGCACTCCCGCAGTCTCGCACCCGACGAGCACCGTGCGCACGGCAGATGTGGTGACGGCTAGCGTGCGCGCATGGCGCTGCTCCCTTTGACCACCGACGAACTGCTGTCCACCACCCGTGCCGTGCGCAAACGGCTCGACTTCGAGCGGCCCGTCCCCGACGATGTCGTGCGCGAATGCGTCGACCTGGCGATGCAGTCGCCGAGCGGCTCGAACAACATGACCATGCAGTTCGTCGTGGTGCGCGACGCAGCCAAGCGCGCCGCGCTGGGCGAGATCTACCGGCAGTGCTACGGCATCTACTCGCAGATGGACGGCGTCTACATCCGGTCGATCGACAAGGGCGAGGAGTCGGCGAACGCCCAGCAGCAGCGCAGCGCCGACTCGGCCGACTTCCTCGGCCAGCACATGGGTGACGCTCCTGTGCTGGTGATCCCGTGCACCTTCGGGCGCATCGACAACGTGCCCGCGATGATGGGCGCCTCGATCGGTGCCAACGTGATGCCGGCGATGTGGAGCTTCATGCTCGCCGCCCGCGCCCGTGGGCTCGGCACCTGCTGGACCACGGTGCACCTGATGATGGAGCAGGCTGCGGCCGATGTGCTGGGCATCCCGTTCGACCAGGTGCAGCAGATCTGCATGAGCCCGCTGGCCTACACCAAGGGCACCGACTTCAAGCCGGCCACCCGCCCGGACGCCGACACCATCATCCACTGGGACGGCTGGTGACCGCCCCCCACGGACCTGCAGCCATCGACCCGTTCCTGCGGGCGCAGGCGATCCAGACGAAGGGGTTCATGCCTCCCGACGAGGGCGATGCCCTCTACGAGGCTGCAGTGATGGCCGGCGAGCTGCTGCCGGGCCTGCCGTTCGTCGAGGTCGGGTCGTACTGCGGTCGGTCCACCATCTGGCTCGGCGCAGCCGCACGGCGGTGCGGCACCGTGCTGTTCGCCGTCGACCACCACCGTGGCAGCGAGGAGAACCAGGCGGGCTGGGAGCACCACGACCCCACCGTGGTCGATCCGCGCCTCGGCAAGATGGACACCCTGCCGCTGTTCCGGCTGGCGGTCCACGACGCAGGGCTCGAGGACGAGGTCGTCGCCCTGGTCGGTCAGTCGCCGACCGTGGCGCGCTACTGGCAGTCGCCGCTGGCCTTCTGTTTCATCGACGGTGGCCACGGCGAACTGCCGGCCCGTCTCGACTACGAGGGCTGGTCGACCAAGGTCGCGATGGGTGGGGTGCTCGCCATCCACGACGTGTTCCCCGATCCGGCCGACGGCGGTCGCCCGCCCTACGAGCAGATCTTCCGACCGGCGATCGAGAGCGGTCGCTTCCGCCTCGTCAGCTCGACGGGCAGCCTGCGCGTGCTGCGACGCGTCGACTGAACAACCTTGCTCGGGCCGATGCCGGCTCAGCCGAAGCGGACCCCTTGGGCGAGCGGCAGTGAGGTGCCGAAGTTGATCGTGTTCGTGGCCCGCCGCATGTAGGCCTTCCACGCATCGCTGCCGCTCTCGCGCCCGCCACCGGTCGACTTCTCGCCGCCGAAGGCGCCACCGATCTCGGCGCCGCTCGGGCCGATGTTCACGTTGGCGATGCCGCAGTCGCTGCCGTCGGCAGCCATGAAGCGCTCGGCCTCGCGCACGTCGTTGGTGAAGATGCTGCTGGCCAGGCCCTGGGTGACGCCGTTCTGCAGCGCGATCGCCTCGTCGAAGTCGTCGTAGGCCAGGACGTAGAGCACCGGTGCGAACGTCTCGGTGCGCACGATCTCGGTCTGGGCGGGCATCGTCACGATCGCCGGTCGGGTGTAGGCAGCGGCGGGCGCTTGGTCGGCGAGCAGCCGTTCGCCACCCACCACCACCTCGCCACCGTCGGCGCGCGCGGAGCTGAGCGCTGCGGACATGCGCTCGTAGGCGGCCATGGTGACCAGCGGCCCCACCAACGTGGCCTCGTCGAGCGGGCTGCCCACCGGCAGCGAGGCGTACGCGGTGGCCAGCCGCTCGAGCAGCGCGTCGTGCTGGCTGCGGTGGACGATCAGCCGCCGCAGCGTGGTGCAGCGTTGGCCGGCGGTGCCCGCTGCGGCGAAGGTGATGCCGCGGACGGCCAACTCGAGCGATGCCGACGGGGCGACGATGGCGGCGTTGTTGCCGCCGAGCTCGAGGATGCAGCGGCCGAACCGGGCTGCGACGACCGGTGCGACGCGGGCCCCCATCGCGGTCGAGCCGGTCGCCGACACGAGTGGCACGTCGGGGCTGGCCACCAGCTCGGCACCGACGGTGCCGTCGCCGAGCACGACCTGCGCCAGATGGGCCGGGGCATCGACCGACGCGGCGGCCCGGTCGAACAGCGCCTGGGTGGCGAGGGCCGTGAGCGGGGTGAGCTCGCTCGGCTTCCAGAGCACGCTGTTGCCGCACACGACGGCGAGCGCGGCGTTCCACGACCACACGGCGACCGGGAAGTTGAACGCGGTGATCACGGCCACCGGGCCGTAGGGGTGCCACTGCTCCATCAGGCGGTGATCGGGGCGCTCGCTGGCGATCGTCAGCCCGTGCAGCTGGCGGCTGAGCCCGACCGCGAAGTCGCAGATGTCGATCATCTCCTGCACCTCGCCGAGGGCCTCGCTGCGGATCTTGCCCGCCTCGAGCTGCACCAGCGTGGCCAGGTCGCCCTGGTGGCGCCGCAGCTGCTCGCCGAAGCGGCGGACCAGTTCGCCGCGTTGCGGGGCCGGCACCGTGCGCCACGTCCGGAACGCCTCGCCGGCGCGGGCGACGGCCTCGGCCACCGAAGTTCCAGCCGGCACGGCGCCGAGGTGCTCGCCAGTGATCGGGGTGCGCGTCGGGTGGTCGCCGTGGTCGGTTGATGCAGCCCCGCACGCGGCCAGGGCGTCGGCAGCGAGGGAGCGGAGATGGTCGGTGATGGGCAGTTGCACCCGCCCATGATGTCAGCCGGCGCAGCACTCGACCCTCAGGGTCGCCTCGGCCCGTGGCGGCACAGCAGTGGAGGAGTAGGTTGCGGCCATGGCACATCTCGAGGCAGAGCACGTCGACGTCGTGGTGGTGGGTGCGGGCATCTCCGGCATCGGGGCCGGCTATCACCTGCAGACGATGAGCCCCGACCGCTCGTACGTCATCCTCGAGGGTCGCGGCGACATCGGTGGCACGTGGGACCTGTTCCGGTACCCCGGGGTGCGCTCCGACAGCGACATGCACACCCTCGGCTACTCGTTCAAGCCGTGGAAGGCCGACAAGTCGATCGCCGACGGCCCGTCGATCATGTCGTACCTGCGCGAGACCGTCGCCGAGCACGGCATCGATCGCCACATCCGCTTCCACCACCTGGTGCAGCGGGCCGAATGGAACAGCGACGAGGCGCGCTGGACCCTCACGGTGCACCGGGCCGACACCGGCGACGACCTCACCATCACGTGCAACTACGTGTTCATGTGCTCGGGGTACTACTCGTACAAGGCGGGCTACACGCCCGAGTTCCCCGGCCGCGATCGGTTCCGGGGCACGATCGTCCACCCTCAGGACTGGCCGGCCGACCTCGACTACACCGGCAAGAAGGTGGTCGTCATCGGCTCCGGGGCCACTGCGGTCACGCTGGTGCCCGCGATGGCTGGCCAGGCGGCACACGTCACGATGCTGCAGCGTTCGCCCACCTACGTGGCGAGTGGTCCCGATGTCGACCGGGTGAACGTGGTGCTACGCAAGCTGTTGCCCGACCGCGCGGCCTATGCCGTCACCCGGGTCAAGAACGTCCGCATGCAGCAGCTGCTCTACCGGCGCACGCGCACCAAGCCCGAGCAGGTCCGCAAGTACCTGCTCGACAAGACCCGCGAGCAGCTGCCGGCGGGCTACGACGTCGATCGCCACTTCTCGCCGAGCTACAACCCGTGGGACCAACGGCTGTGCCTGGTGCCCAACGGCGACCTGTTCCAGGCGATCTCGGCGGGCACGGCGAGCGTGGTCACCGATCGCATCCGCACCTTCGACGAGACGGGCATCGAGCTCGAGTCGGGCGAGCACCTCGATGCCGACGTCATCGTCACTGCGACGGGGCTGCAACTCGTCACCCTGGGTGAGGTGTCGTTCGTGGTCGACGGCGAGCCGGTCGACTTCGCCGACACCTGGACCTACAAGGGGTTCGCCTACTCCGACGTGCCGAACCTGGCCTCGACGTTCGGCTACATCAACGCCTCGTGGACACTGCGCGCCGATCTGACGTGCGAGTACGTGTGCCGACTGCTGAACCACATGCGCGAGACCGGGACGGCGCAGTGCACGCCGCGGTTGCGGGCGTCCGACCGCGACATGCCGGCGCGGCCGTGGATCGACAACTTCTCGGCTGGCTACATGCAGCGCGACATGCACCGCTTCCCCAAGCAGGGCGACCGCGACCCGTGGACGAACCCGCAGGACTACTCGCGCGACAAGAAGTTGTTCCGCTCGGCGCCAGTCGACGACGGGGTGATGAGCTTCACGTCGCGTCAGCGACCGGTGGCGCGAACAGGTGCCCCGCAGGGGATGCGTGCGTGATCGCGTCGGCAGCCAGGATGACGGCTGCCGCGGTGTACGCGCTGGTCTCCTGGTAAGGGAAGGTCTCGAGCGTCGGATAGACGATCCCGGTCCAGTACGAGCCGTTGTCGAGCCGGTGCGAGCGGGTCCAGGCGACGAGGTCGACAGCAGTGTCGGCGTCGCCCGCAGCGGCGAACGCGATCGCGCACTCGGCAGTCTCCGACGCCGTGATCCACGGCTCGTCGCTGACGCAGCGGATGCCCTTGCCCGGCATCGCGAACAGGTCCCACTGGCCGTGGAGATGGGCGAGCGCGGCGTCGCCCGACAGCGCTCCGGCGAGCACCGGGTAGTACCAGTCCATCGCCCAGCGGACCTTCGGTTCGAAGCGGTGCGGTTCGTCGGCCACGAGATGGGCGAGCAGCTGGCCGGCAGCGGCCCAGTCCGGCCGGGGTGACAGGGCGAGCTCGGCGAGCTCGGCGGCGCACGCGAGGGCGTGCGCGATGCTGGCCGACCCGGTGAGCAGGGCGTAGTCCCAGGGCGTGTCGTCGGCGGTGCGCGCCCACAGGACCGTGCCATCGTGGCGGCGCATGCCGAGCACCCAGTCGATCGCTCGCTCGACCGTCGGCCAGAGGTGGTCGACGAAGCCGCGGTCGCGGGTGCACAGCCAGTGGTGCCACACGCCGGTGGCGATGTAGGCGCACACATTGGTGTCGAGCTTGGCTTCCTCGACCGAGCCGTCGGGCAGGTAGTAGTTCCACCAGCTGCCGTCGGGTCGCTGGATGTCGGCGAGCCATTCGTAGGCGCGCTCGGCCTGGGCGTGGAAGCCAGCGACATCGAGAGCCATTGCGGTCTCGACGTGGTTCCACGGGTCGCAGTGCCCGCCCGGCCACCACGGGATCATCCCGGAGTCGAGCTGCAGCGAGGCGATCCATTCGGCGCTCACCACGACTTCGTCGGCGCTGAGCACTCCCTCGAGATGTGGCAGCACGACCTGGGCCCGCCTGGTCACCGCTTCACCCCGTAGACGATGAAGCTCTTGCCGAGCACGGGGGACAGGACCTGCTCGACGACCTGCATCGAACGGGGCTGTTCGACGATCTCCCATTCGAGCAGCCGCTTGTAGCGGTTGACGAGCGGATGGTCGTCGCGGCGCGGCCCAACGGCGCACTTCAGCCACCAGTACGGCGAGTGGAGTGCGTGCGCGTGGTGCGACCCGGTGACCTGCAGCCCGGCGGAGCGCAACTTGGCCTTCAACTCGGTCGAGCTGTAGATGCGCACGTGCCCGCCCACGCTCTTCGGTGCGTGGTACTCGTCGGAGAGCATCCAGTTGACCTTCTCCGGGAACCACGTCGGCACCGTGGCGGCGAAGGTCCCGCCCGGCTTGAGCACCCGCACGAACTCGGAGATCGCGTCGACGTCGGCCTGGATGTGCTCGAGCACCTCGCTCGTGATCACCCGGTCGAAGGTGCCGTCGGCGAACGGCAGGCGGGTCGCGTCGCCGCGCAGCGCGCCGACGTAGCGCTCGATCGGGATCTCGCCCAGCTCGACCATGGCCCCGAACGTGGCTCGGGTGGCCACCACTTCGTCGGCCGCGTAGTCGAGCGCAACGACATTCGCGCCGCGCCTGGCGAGCTCGAACGCGTGGCGGCCGAAGCCGGCGCCGGCATCGAGGACGAGGTCGCCGGGGCGCACGCCGAGGCGGTCGAAGCGAATGGTGAGCACCGGGTCAGATCCTGCCGTTGCGCCGCAACTTGTCGAGGTTCGCCGGCATGGCGAGCACTTCGCGGTATTGCTCGACGGTGAGCTGGGCGCAGTGCCGCCAGCTCCAGCGCTCGACCACCCGCTGGCGACCCGCGTCACCGATCCGGGTGCGCAGGTCGGCATCGTCGAGGCCACGCCGGATGGCTGCTGCCAGGGCGTCGGCGTCGCCGGCCCGGCACTGCAGCACGGTCTCGCCATCGGTGCCGGTCACTTCCGGCAATGCCCCGCCGTCGGTGGCGACCAGGCAGATGCCGGTGCTCATCGCCTCGATGGCGGGCAGGCTGAAGCCCTCGTACAGGCTGGGCACCACGGCCAGTTCGGCTTCGGCGTAGAGCTCGACGATGCGCTCGTCGGGCACGCCGGAGACGAACTCGATGTGCGGGCGCAGGCCGAGCCGGTCGATGAGGTCGGCGCTGTGGCCGGGCCGCGGCTTGCCGATGATGGTGAGGGTGACGTCGCGCTCGGTGCGCAGCTTGGCCATCGCCTCGAGCAGGTAGCTGAGGCCCTTCAGGGCCACATCGGCCGACGCGGTGGTGATCAAGCGGCCCGGTCGGCGGGTCACGTCGGGTCGTGGGGTGAACAGCTCGGGGTCGACACCGACGGGCACGAGGCGCATCCGGTCGAGGCTCACCTTCATGTCCTGGTGGATGTCCTTGATGCTGTTCTCGCTCACCACCACGATGCGCGGCATCTGGCTGGCGACCTTGCCCTGCATCTTCACGAAGTTGTACCAGCGGCCGATGCTGCGCCGCCGACGCCGCGACTTCGTGTGCTCCATCTCGAGCGCCCGGTCGCGGGTGATCGGGTGGTGCAGCGTGACGATCGTGGGGATCATCTTCTCGATGTCGAGGATGCCGTAGCCGAGGCACTGGTTGTCGTGGACCAGGTCGAAGTCGTGGGTGCGCCGTTTCAGCTGCTCGCGAGCGCGGATGCTGAACGCCCGCGGCTCGCCGAAGGTGCCCTTCAGGTGCTGCATGGTCTCGGCCAGGTCGGCGCGCGTCTTGACCTCCCAGTACGCGGGCAGGCGACCGGGGTAGTGGTCGTTCCACAGGTCGAGGCTCGGGAGTTGGTGCAGCGTCACCCGTGGGTCGAGCACCGGGTAGGGCTGGCCGCCGTAGACCTCGATCTCGTGGCCGAGGTCGACGAGGGCCTTGGTGAGGTGGCGGGTGTACACACCCTGGCCGCCGACATGCGGCTTGCCTCGATAGGTGAGGTACGCGATGCGCAGCGGTGCATCAGGGTCGAGGACCCGGGCCCGCGATGTGCTCGGGCCGGTCGGGCGGTCGGACATGGGGTCACACGCTACCGGCGGGTAGCCAACTGACCGTCATGGAGCGCTGGAGGAACTCCCCGGGCTCGAGCACCGTCATCAGGCCCAGGTTCACCGCGTCGGGTGGGCCGGACTGCGGTTCGACACAGGTGGCGTGGCTGGGCTGGTCGTAGACCACCCAGTGGTCGCAGTCGCTCTCGACGCGCACCGTCAGACCCGGGTAGCGCAGCTCCGGTGTGGCCAACGGACGCACGAAGCAGTCGTCCCACGGTCGTGGCGGTGGGGCGACCAGATCGCCGGTGGGGATGCCCTCGTCGTCGCGCAGGTACATCGCCGCGAACTCGAGCTGGTCGTGCGGCGGCTTGACGAACCACGGGTGCCAGCCGATGGTGACCGGCATCGCCTCGCCCTCGGCGATCACGGTGAGCACGCAGACGAGGGCCTCGTCGCCGAGTTGGATGTGCTGGTGGGCCCGTCCGCCGAGCGGCCAGGTGAGCCGGCACTCGAGCTCGGCGTGGCTCGGGCCGGCATCGAGCAGGTCCCACCGGCTGGTGAACCCACTGCCGTGGATGGCGTGGGGGGCCATGTTCACCGGCAGTCGGTGCTCGACGCCGTGGAACCGGAAGCGACCATGCCTGATGCGCCCGGCGAACGGCACCATCGGGTAGCTGCCCCAGTGGAGCGGGTTGCTCGAGGAGTCGCCGGTGACGAGCAGTTCGCGACCGTCGACCTGCAGCGACGCGATACGGCCACCGTCGGCTGGGGCGACGGTGGCCAGCACGGGGTGCCGGGCGCTGCCGGCGACGAGCTCGATCATGGCCCCATCGTCGCGCAGCTGCCAGGATCTGGCACCGTGAGAGGGCTCGTGCAGCGGGTCACGGAGGCATCCGTGACGGTGATGACCGACGGTGTCGGCGAGATGGTCGGCTCGATCGGGCCCGGCCTGTGCGTGCTGGTCGGTGCCACCCATACCGACACCGAGGCCATCGCCCACAAGCTGGCCGACAAGATCTGGAACCTGCGTGTGCTCGACGACGAGGCGGGGGTGATGAACCGCTCGCTCGCCGATCGGGCCGCAGCTGGCGACGTCGGTGCGGTGCTGGTGGTGAGCCAGTTCACCCTGTACGGCGACACCTCCGCCGGGCGCCGACCGAGCTGGATCGCGGCGGCCCGACCCGAGCAGGCCGAGCCGCTCGTCGACGCGGTCGTGGCGCGGTTGCGTCAGCTCGGTGCGACGGTGGCGACCGGGCGGTTCCGCACCGAGATGCGGGTGCACCTGGTGAACGACGGCCCGGTCACCCTGCTGTTGGAGCTGTGACCGGCCTCGCCCGGTTGCGCGCTGCCCGGTCGGCGGCGACGACGGAGCCGACGAGGACCACCAATGTGGCGATGGCGAACGGCAGGTTGCCGAGCCGGCCGTACCAGGTGAGCCCGTCGCGCAGCGGGACCTCGGCCATGATGATGGCCTGCTCCGACACCGAGGTGCGGCCGTGCACGTTGCCCTCGTCGTCGACGAACGCGCTGAACCCGGTGGGCGCGGCCTGCACCACCCAGCGGCCCTCCTCGACGGCGCGCAGACGGCTCGACGCCACCTGTTGGGTCTGCAGGATCGTGCCCGTGTAGCTCGAACCGTTCGTCGGGTTGACGATCAGCTCACCACCCTCGACGACCCCGTCGCGCGCTCGGGCCCCGAAGAAGACCTCCCACGAGATCACCACGGCCAGGCGCGTGCCGTCGGGCAGGTCGATCACTGCGGGGCCCGACCCGGCGACGGCGTCGCGGGGAACTTGGTCGACCGGCGCGCCGACCGCGGCGAGCTGGTCGCGCAGCGGCATGTACTCGCCGAAGGGCACGCGGCGCACCTTGTCGTAGCGGCTCGTGACGATGCCCTCCGGGGTCACCACGACCTGCGCGTTCAGGAAGGCGCCGCGCCCGTCGGGATCGGTGCCGAGGTCGCCGGGAGCGACGTCTTCGGTGATGCCGACGGCGAACGGGGCGCCGATGCGCGCCGCCTGCGCTGCGACCTCCTGCAACTCGACGCTGTCGGCGAACGCGGCGACGTCGATGACGTTCTCCGGCCACAGCACCAGATCGGTGGAGCCGGCTTCGATCGCCTCGGTGGCGGCGAGGTGCCGCTCGACCACGTCGCGGGCCTCGGTGTTGATGGCCAGGGTGCCCTGTGGTCCGCCTCCCTGCACTGCCGTGACGCGGATGCTTCGCCCGGTGTCGGACCCCGTGGGCGCGAGGATGGCCACGGCAACGACGAGCAGGCAGCCGAGGATCGACAGTCCGGCGAGGTCGCGGCTGGTGGCATCGCGGCGCACGAGCACCGCTGCGGCGAAGCCCACCTGGAGGACCAGCCACGAGAGCAGGATGACACCGCCCACGCGAACGATGCCCAGCAGTGGGCCACCGGCCTGGCCGATGGCGATGGTGGCGAGCGGCACACCACCGAAGGGAGCCACGAGGCGCAGGGCCTCGACCGCCGCGTGGGCGGCCGGCCGGCCGATCACCCGCCAGGGCCCGACCGGTGAGACGGCGGCGGCCACTGCGTGGAGCACCGCGAACAGCAGGGTGGCTGCCACGTACCCGGGCGAGGTGAGATGCCACATCCAGCCCATCCCGGGGGCCAGCCAACCGAGGCCGAACAGCAGCCCGAACCAACTGCGCCCAACACGCGTCGTCGCGGTGTCGAGCGCGACGCCGAACAGGGTGACGCCGACGAAGGCGAGCGGCCAGAACCCCCACGGGGGTAGCGACAGCGCGACGAGCGCACCCGCACCGAGGGCGAGGGCGGTCCTAGACATGAGCGATGCGTCCCAGCCCGTGCGGCACGATGCTCATTGTGTCCGACGGTGCATCTCGGCCAGCGTCACATCGGCCGCAGCTTGCCCCGACCGGATGCAGGCGGGGATGCCGATGCCGTGGTAGCTCGCGCCGGCGAGGGTGATGCCGCCTGGCAGCGAGGCAGCCGCATCGGCGACGAGGCGATGGTGGTGAGGTCGGTACTGCGGGAACGCCCCCGGCCACCTGGTGACGCGGACGGCGCTGGGCTGCAGTTCGACGCCGATGTGGCGGCTCGTCTCGGCGACGGCCGCTGCGACCAGTCGATCGTCGTCGAGGTGCAGCACCGGAAGGCCGTCGCGTCCGAGCGAGATGCGCAGCACGACCTGTCCCGGCGCCTGCCACTGCGGCCACTTCTGCGAGCCGAACGACGCGGCGGTGACGAGGTGCTGCATCGGCTTGGGTACGAGGTAGCCGCTCATCCCGCGGAGCCGGTCCGGCCAGGTGCTGTCGCTGATGGCCAGCGACACCATCACCACGTCGGCGGTCTCGATCCGGCCGACCGTCGCTGCCGCCTCGGGCGCCACGCCGGCCAGCAAGCGAGCAGCTGCGCCCGCCGGGCAGGCGAGGACGACCGCGTCGACCGGCTGCCCATCGACGCTCCAGCCAGCGCCGAGCGGTTCGAGCGACTCGACACGGGTGCCGGTGCGCACCGAACCACCGAGATCGACCACGGCGTTGGCGGTCGCCTCGACCAGGTCGGCCATCCCGCCTCGAGGTGCGTAGAACACCGGCCCCGCCGTCGCTGCGGTCGGCGTGGCGCGCCGGGCGCCGATGAGCACGCTTCTGCTGCGGCGGGCCACGTCGTCGAGTTGGGGGACCGCAGTGAGGCTGAAGCGGTCGGTGTCGGCCGCGTAGATGCTGCCGACCAGGGGGTCGACGAGGCGCTCGTGGACCTCGCGGCCGAACCGGGCGCGCACGAAGGCGCCCACCGAGTCGGCCCCGGGCCCGTCGTCGAGGTCGGTGCTCGGCAGCACCGGTTCGAGCGCGGCTCGGGCCTTGCCGCGCCACGAGAGCAGGCGCGACCGGGCGAGCTTGCCGAGATCGGTCGGCAGGCCCAGCAGCAGGCCTTCGGGGATCGGTCGCAGCCCCTCCCACCACACCGCTGCGCGGGCTGCCGCTGGTGAGACCAATTCGTCGCCGAGGCCGACCTCGCGGGCGAGGGCCGTGGCCCACGGAACGCGGGCGAGGAATGCGTCGGGCCCCTCGTCGACAGCCGACAACCCGGCGAACGGCGAGGTGCGGATCTTGCCGCCCAACACTGGGTCGGCGTCGAGGACGGTCACCTCGACCGGCTCGCCGGTGCTGGCCGACGCAGTGAGCAGACGGTGGGCCGCGGCGAGGCCGCTGATCCCGCCGCCCACCACCACGACCCTGCGTGCCAACGACACGGTGGCGACCTAGTGGGCCTCGACGACCCTGCGGGCGAGCGCAGCCATGACGGCGGGGTCGTCGTTCACACATGCGGTCCGTGCGAACCGCAGCCCGCGTGCCTCGGCATGCGCGGCCGCCTCGATGTCGAGGTCGTACAGCACCTCGAGGTGGTCGGCGACGAAGCCGCACGCGCTCACCACGACGCCACGGTCGCTCGACGACGACTCGGCCGCGGCCAGCTCGTCGATGACCTGGAGGATGTCGGGGCCGAGCCACGGCTCGGGGGTGCGACCCGCCGACTGCCAGGCGATCGCCCACTGGCTCCATTCGGCGAGGCCGACCTCGGCAGCGACGGCCTGGGCCGTCGCCCGCAGCTCGTTCGGGTAGGGGTCGCCGGCGTCGATGATCCGCTGCGGCAGGGAGTGGGCCGTGAACAGCACCTTGGTGTCGGTCGGCATCGCGGCGAGGCGGGCCCGCAGGTCGGTGGCGAGGAAGGCGATGTAGGCAGGTTCGGTGGCCCAACTGTCGACGCCGACCACCTCGATGCCGTGCGGCTCGGCTGCGGCGCGGACCCGACCCAGGTACTGGCCGATCGAGTAGCTCGAGTAGTGGGGCGCGAGTACCAGGCCGACGATCCGCCTGAAGCCTGCTGCGGCGATCTCGGCGACGGCCTGCTCGATCATCGGTGCTGCGTGCTTCAGGCCGAGCGTCACGCGGTACTCGCCGGGTGCCAGGGCGTCGAGCGCCGCCTGCAGGCCGTCGCGCTGGGCCTCGGTGCGCGCCGCAAGGGGCGACAGCATGTCGCTGCCCGGCGGGGCGATCGCCTCGTAGCGGGCGATCAACTCGGCGAGGGCCTCCTCCGTCGGCGGCCGACCGCGTCGGATGTCGGTGTAGTAGGGGAGGATCTCGTCGCGGGTGCGGGGCGTGCCGTAGGCCATCAGGACGACGGCGGTGGACGCGGTGGTGGCGGTGCTCATCGGCGGGTGCTCTCGTGGACGTGGGCAACGACGGCTTCCAGGACACCGGGGTCGGTGTCGGGTTGCACGCCGTGGCCGAGGTTGAAGATGTGGCCGGGGTGGCGGGTGCCGTCGGCCAGGAGGTTGTCGGCGAGGACCGCATCGGTGCCCACGAGTGCGGTGGGGGTGCCGGCCAGCACGAGCGCGGGGTCGAGGTTGCCCTGCACGACGAGGTCGGCGCCCATCCGCTGGCGGGCCGTGGTGATCGAGGTTCGCCAGTCGAGGCCGAGGACCGGTCGGCTCAGGGGGTGGCTCGCTGCTGCGGCGTACATCGACTCGAGCAAGTGGTCGCAACCGATGCCGAAGTGCACGCCGGGTGTGCCGGGGTGGAGCTCGGTGAGGCGGGCGAAGACCTCGCGGGTGTGCGGCGCCACGAACCGGTCGTAATCGGTGCGGCTGAGCGCGCCTGCCCACGAGTCGAACAGTTGGAACGCCCGCGCGCCGGCTGACAACTGGGCGTCGATGAAGGCGACCGAGTGCTGGACGAGGCGCTCCATGACGGCCTGCCACAGCTCCGGCTCGGTGTGCATCATCTGCTTGGTGTGCTGATAGGTGCGCGACGGGCGGCCTTCGATCAGGTAGCTCGCCACGGTGAACGGGGCACCGGCGAAGGCGAGCAGCGGCACGTCGTCGGGCAGCTCGCCGACCAGCATCGCCACGGTGTCGACGACGTACCCGACGTCGTCGACCTCGAGCGGCCGCAGGCGGGCCAGATCGTCCGGGTGTCGGAGGGCCCGCTCGGCCACCGGGCCGGTGCCGGGTGCGACGTCGATGCCGTAGCCGACTGCGTGGGCCGGAACCACGATGTCGCTGTACAGCACGGCGGCGTCGACGCCGTAGCGGCGCACGGGCTGAAGCGTGATCTCGGTAGCCACTGCGGGCTGCTTGATCGCGTCGAGGATGCTGCCCGGGCCGCGCACGGCGCGGTACTCGGGCAGGCTACGGCCTGCCTGTCGCATGAACCAGACGGGGGTGTGGATCGCCTCGAGGCCGAGAGCGGCGGCGAGGAAGGGGGCGCTCGTTGCCATGCCCTGGGCACGCTACCGGCACTCGTCTCAAGACTTCTTCAAGACACTCACGCGCTGCCCCAGGTGTGCCGATCCCGTCGGTCGGAGAGGAGATCCGACGTGGCCAAGACAACCAAGCCAGGTGCAACTTCACGGTCGAGGACGTCGACTGCGTCGGCGCGTCAGACGAGTGCTCGCCCCGGCTCGTCACCCGCGAAGGCCCCGTCGAAGGGTCGGGCTCGTCCTGCCAAGCAGGGAGTCTCGAGCTGGTCGGGCCACCCTGTGGTGGCCACGACGTTGCGGGTGATGGTCTACGCCATCCCGTTCCTGATCTCGGTGGTGGCAGCGTTCGTGCTGTCGCTGATGGTGCCGCCGGCGCCGAACGTCGTGCTCGCCGTGCTGCGCATCGGCGCCATCGCAGCGGTGACCACGGTGGTGATGCGCGGCGTCGATACGGCCATGCGCAAGCTGCTGCCGCTCGCGGCCCTGCTCGATCTGACGCTGATGTTCCCCGACCAGGCACCGTCGCGCCTGAAGGTCGCGTTGCGCGCATCGTCGACCTCGGAGATCGAGACGCTGCTGAAGCGGTATCGCGAGACCGGTGCCAACGATCCGGCCATGGCCGCCGAGCGCCTGCTCGAGCTGGTCGGTGCGCTCAGCCAGCACGACCGTCTGACCCGAGGCCACTCCGAGCGGGTGCGCGCCTACACCCAGATGATCGGCAAGGAGATGGGACTGAGCGGCGAGGAGCTCGACCGTCTCCGGTGGGGCGGGCTCATCCACGACATCGGCAAGCTGCTCGTGCCGGCCGAGATCCTGAACAAGACGACCCGGCTCACGCCGGAGGAGTTCGAGATCATCAAGCAGCACCCCGACCTCGGCTACGAGCTGGCCAGGCCGCTCGCCGGCTGGCTCGGTGACGGGGTGTACGCGGTCTCGCAGCACCACGAGAAGTGGGACGGCTCGGGGTACCCGCGCGGGTTGCGCAGCACCGAGATCGCTCTCTCGGCCCGGATCGTGGCCGTGGCCGATGTGTTCGACGTGATGACCTCGGCCCGGTCGTACAAGAAGGCCCGGCCCGCGTCGGAGGCCCGCATCGAGCTGGCTCGCTGCGCCGGCAGCCACTTCGACCCTGCCGTGGTGCGCGCCTTCCTCGCCCTGTCGCTCGGCGGGCTGCGCCGGGTGATGGGCCCGCTGTCGTTCTTCGCCCAGTTCACCCTGTTCCCCCAGTCGGCCCTCGCCCAGTCGTCGAGTGGCTCGACGAGCGGTACGGCATCGGCTGGGAGCAGCGCCTCCAGCGGAGCGGCGTCCTCCGCCGGCTCGGTGAGCTCGGTGGCAGGCAGTGCCGGAGTGGCGTCGACCGGGGCTGCTGCCTCGACGGCGGCAGCCGGTGCTGCGTCGGCCTCGGCCTCCGCCTCGGCTGCCGGAGCGTCGTTCCTGTCCGGCATCGCCTCGACCGCCGCCTCGGCCGGCGCAAGCGTCACCAGCGCGGTCGGCCTCTCGGCCGTCGCCGGCATCGCGGCCACCAGTGTCGGATCGATGGTGTCGGCTGCACCGATGGTCGATCGCGCCGCTGCCGAGCCGGTGCGCAACTCGGCGCCCGCCGTGGTGGTGACTGCCGAGACATCGCTGCCGCCCGATGCAGTGGTGGTGGTCGAGCTCGAGACGCCGGAGGAGGCGTCGGAGCCCCCGGCGACCCCGCCGTCGGAGGAGCCCACGGCTGCGACGGCGGACACCCTGCCGACACCTGCGGCACCGCCGTCGGCGCCGATCAGCGCCCCGACGACCGCTGCTCCGTGGTGGTCTGCAGCGGCCGAGACGACGACGACCGTGCCTGCGACGGCGCCTCCGGCGGCCACGACCGTGCCGGTGGCCACGGCACCTGTTCCGGTGGTCACCACTCCCGTAGCGCCGACAACCACGTTGCCGCCGTGGTGGGCGACGACCACGTTGCCGAGGGTGACGACGACGACCGCTCCGCGGCCGACGACGACTCTGGCGCCTACGACGACGGCTCCGGCGACGACCACAACCCTGGCGCCTACGACGACGGCCCCGGCGACGACCACGACCCTGGCGCCTACGACGACGGCCCCGGCGACCACCACGACCGCCCCGGCGACCACGACCACGACGACCACGACCCTGGCCCCTACGACGACGGCCCCGGCGACGACGACCACGACCACCACCACGACGACCACGACCACGACGCCCGACCCCGACCTCGACCGCCGTCGTCTGCTGCTGTCGTCGCGGCCGCTCGGCGACACCTCCAGCGCCGCTGGCGACCGGGAGTCGTCCGAGCACCTCTCGACCGAGGATCGCTTCCCGCTCAACGTCGACGTCCCCAACCTCGACACCGACCACGACAACGTCGCCGGTCGTCTGCTGCGCCGCCCGGAGAACAGCAACTCAGCCACGGTGCTGCACCGCCAGAAGTGGGTGTACGACGAAGCCGAGCGCTTCGAGATCGACGGTCACGTGAAGGTCGAGCTCTACGTCTCGACGGTCGACCCGAGCCTCCCCGGCGGGCTGCGCGTCTCGATCATGCGCTGCACCGACGATGGCTTGTTCTGTGCGGCGTTCCTCACCGGTGTCATCCAGCTTCCGCCCAGCTCGCTCGGCTACACGCCGGTTCTGTTCCAGACACCGTCCCCCATCGAACGCAGATTCGCGGAAGGCGAGCGCATCGAGCTGTGGGTGACCACGGACTGGCTGTCGCCGACCGACCTGGTGCTGGCGTACGACTCCGAAGGGGCCCAGGCGGCGATGACCATCGACTTCCATCGGTGAGTCGGTCGACGGGCGCCGGCGGTGCGACGCCGGTGCACCCGTGGGCACCCGTCACTCGTGGGCGCTGTCGGGCCCGCCGGTAGGCTTGTCCGACCCATGACCCAGCAGCACCCGGATCTCGCCGACGAGCAGGCGTACATCGATCATGCGTACGACTGCCTCGAACGGAGCCGCACGGACGCCTGGAAGCTCCGTGAGCTGAGCGAGGCGACCCTCGGGGGCACCTTCCAGGCCCGTTACGAGCGCGATGTGTTCGACGAGGCCCTCGTCAATCGCCTCACCCGTCTCGATCTCGGGGACGCAGCGCTGGTGTTCGGTCGGATCGACCGCCTCGTCGAGGGGCCGTCGGGTGTCGAGAGCTTCCACATCGGTCGGCTCGCGGTCGCCGACGCCGACAGCGAGCCGGTGGTGGTCGACTGGCGGGCACCCGTGGCCGAGCCGTTCTACCGGGCCACCGGGCGCGAGCCGATGGGCCTGGTGCGCCGGCGGCACTTCGCTGTCGAGGGGCGCACACTGTTGGGCCTCGAGGACGAGCTGTTCGGTGAGGGTCATCTGGGCGTCGTCGGTGAGGACGGCGTCGTCGCCAGCGTGGGCGCGGTCGACCCGAACTCGCTGCGCGGGTATTCGACGCTGCTCGCTGCGCTGAGCCGCGGCCGCACTGGCCAGCTCGGCGACATCGTCGCCACCATCCAGGCCGAGCAGGACGAGATCATCCGCAGCCCGCACGCTGGCGTGCTGGTGGTGCAGGGTGGGCCCGGCACGGGCAAGACCGTCGTCGCCCTCCATCGCGCTGCCTATCTGCTCTACACCTACCGCTTCCCCCTCGAGGACCAGGGGGTGCTGGTCATCGGGCCCAACCGTGTGTTCCTGCGCTACATCGAGCGGGTCCTGCCGTCGCTCGGCGAAGCAGGTGTCGAGCAGGTGGTGCTCGCCGACCTGGTGCCCGATGTCGAGTGGAGCCGACCCGGGGTCGACCCCGCCGACTCGGCGTTGGCCGCCCGGGTGAAGGGCGATGTGCGGATGAGCGACGTCATCGACAAGGCGGTGACCGACCGTGAACGCCCGTTGCGGGCCGATCTCGTGGTGCCCTTCCGGGCCGGCTTCGTGCGCCTGCGCGCCGAGGAGTCGAGCCGCATCGTCCGTGCCGCGCAGCGTCGGTTCCGTCGGCACAACGCCGCGCGCAAGTGGGTCGAGGGCGAGGTCTGGTCGGCCATGGTGGCGACGTCGCGCGATGCTTCGGCCGGTCCGGACGACGTGCGCGACGCCGTGCGCGGGCTGCCCGAGGTGCGTGAGGCGCTCGAGCGGATGTGGCCGGTGCTCACACCGGCCGAGCTGCTCCACGACCTGTTCGGGTCGAAGGCGCTGTTGAAGCTGGCCGCCAGCAGCGTGCTCTCCGAGGACGAATACCTCGCGCTCCATCGGCCACGTGCTGCCGACGTGCGCGATGTGCGTTGGACCGAGCACGACGTCGCCCTGCTCGACGAAGCGCGCTCCTATCTCGGCCCGCGCCCGCAGCGGCGGGCGACGGGCGGCGACGAGACCGACGAGATCCGCACCTTTGGCCACATCGTCATCGACGAGGTGCAGGACCTCACCCCGATGCAGCTGCGCATGGCCGCACGTCGATCGCTGAACGGCAGCATGACGGTGGTCGGCGACATCGCCCAGGCCACCGGTGCACTGGCCCCGGACGCGTGGGAGGACGTGCTCGCCCATCTGCCCGTCAACAAGGCTCCGCGGGTGATCGGCCTGAGCGTGGGCTACCGCATCCCCGACGTCATCATGGAGCTCGCCACGAAGGTGATGATGGTGGCGACCCCGTCCCTGCGGGCCCCGGTCAGCGTCCGTGTCGGTGACGACCCGCCGACGATGGTGTCGGTGGCCGGCGTCGACGAGCTGTACCCGGCTGCTGCTCGTGCAGCGGGCCAGCTGGCCGCCGAGCTCCGTGGCGGCAACATCGCCGTCGTCGTGCCCGACCCGGCCGTCGACGAGGTCTCGGCCGCGCTCGACGCCGCCGGGATCGCACACGGCCGGGCGACGCGCCAGGGCCTCACCGAGGCGATCACGGTCGTGCCGGTGAGCGTGGTGAAGGGCCTCGAGCTCGACGGGGTGGTCGTCGTCGAGCCGGCAGCGATCGTGCGGGCCGAGGCGCAGGGCCTGCGGGCGCTGTATGTGGCGCTCACCCGCAGCACCCGTCGACTCACCGTCGTCCACCACGAGCCACTGCCGGCCGCCCTGCGCTGAGCGTCGGGCCATGGCCGGGCCGACCCGACGCGGCCGACCCGACGCGGCCGGACGACGCAGCCGGGCTAGGCGAGGAACGCGTCGACGAGGACGACCAGGTTCTTCAGCGACTTGTCGGCGTCGGCCACGCGCTTGTACTGGACGGCCTGATCGAAGCGGGCGACCTGCTGTTCGAAGCCGTCGAGGAGGTCGGGCCGTGTGGAGCGCACCTCGTCGCGAGCGGCCTCCCACAGCGCGGTGAGCCGCTCGACGGCGCTGCGGGCGTCGCCTCCGTCGATCATCAGTTGCGGCACGGACCCGGCCTCGGCGACCAGCCGGGGGAGGAGCTCGGCAGCGGTCCCGGTGGGCAAGGTGGTGGTCGTCGCGGCGACGGCGGTGGTGGACGAGGCCAGGCTGGCGTCGTAGGTGGTGCCGCTACAGCCCACGAGCGAGCTCGCCGGCACGGCCAGGAGGGCAAACGCGACCAGTAGACGAGCAGGTCGGCGCGTGGGTCGGGCGAGACGCTGCACGACGACCTACGTGGTCACCAGGATGCGTGCGCTCGCAAATGCCCCGACGCCCACTGCTCGGCCTTCGATCTCGACCGTGGCGGTGCCGTCGGGCGACAGTGCGGTGAGCCGGCCGGCTCGGCCGGGGAGGATGCTCGACTGCTCGAGGAAGTCGAGCAGCCCGGGGGCGAACTCGAGCTCTTCAGGGATGCGGGTCACGGTGAAGTGCTGGCCAACGCCGAGGCTGCTGAGCGGAGCCAGGTCGGGTGCGGCGTAGGTCGAGCCGGGGATCGGGTTGCCGTGCGGGCAGGTGGTCGGTTGCCCGAGGACGCGATTCATGGCGTGCTCGACCGAATCGCTCATCACGTGCTCCCATTTGCCGGCCTCGTGGTGGGCCTCTGCCCACGACAGGCCGAGCACATCGGTGAGGAAGCGCTCGGCCAGGCGGTGGCGACGCACGACCTGCTGAGCGAGGACCTGCCCCGCCTCGGTGAGCGTGATCGAACGGCCGGCCTTGGTGACGAGCTGCTCGTCCTCGAGGCGGCGGAGCATCTCGCTGACGGCCGGTCGGCTCACCTGCAGCCGCTCGGCGATGCGGGCCGCGATGACCTCCACGTCGTCCTCGTGGAGCTCGAAGATGCACTCGCAGTACTCCTCGAAGGCGGGGTGGTGCTCTCCAGAGGCCGGCATGCGGCCATGCTACCGGGGGTGGGTCCGAGCATGCCCGGCCGAGAAGGTGTCGACGTCGGTCATGGTTGCCGAATCGGGGTTGCTTCGGACGGTCCGAGGCGAGAGGTGAACCGATGCTCGACAACCCGCCCGACGTCCGCTCTGCACAGGGCCGTCCGACCGTCCTCCTGATCGGGCCCAAGGACGCCCGACGGCGAGCGCGAGCGAAGCTGACCGTCCAGCGCCTGGTCGAGGCTCCTGTGTGGCGCGACCTCCCGCCCGGTCCGGCCATCTGCATCGACGCCCGGAGGTTCGAGTACCTGTCGCCCGGGGGATTCGACGACATCGCGGCAGCCCTTGTTGCTGGCGCTGGGCTGGTCGTCCCGGCCTCGAACGCAGGGCCCTGGCCGATGTGCGGCTTCGACAGCCCGCGTGGACCTGTGGGTCGTCGCGAGCTCGATGACCACGCCGAGCTGCTGCGCACGATGCTCGACGCCGAGCTCGAGGGCACCATCACGCTCGACGGCAGCTACCCGGTGCCGGCGGTCGTGGGCGTCGCCGACGCCTCGCGCCTCACCTGTGGGCCCGATCTCGTGGGCGACCTCGCCGATTTCGCGGCCGAGGCGCTGCTCCTGCCCGCCGTGTGGTGCCATGCCCGCGAGCGTGTGCTGCTGTCGGCGGCGATGATCGTCAAGAACGAGTCGCACAACATCGAGAAGGCGATCGAATCGGTGATCGGCATGGTCGACGAGGTGGTCGTCTACGACACCGGATCGACCGACGACACCGTCGAGCTGGCCAGGGCGATGGGTGCCGTCGTTCGCCAGGGGTACTGGGACGACGACTTCTCGCGGGCGCGCAACGAGGCCTGCCGGATGACCCGCGGCGAGTGGTACCTCGGCCTCGATGCCGACGACCGCCTGGTGGGCGACGCCGAGCAGTTCGCCAGCGCGCGGCGGCTGATCACCAACATCGGTGTGCGCCTGCCCATCCAGCTCAAGGCGTTCAACGTGCTGAACGCCGTGACGGGCCAGTTGGACTCGGGGTTCTTCAGTCGCCGCATCTTCCCCAGCGAGATGCGTTGGAAGAACCGCGTCCACGAGGTCGCCGTTCGCCCCGATGGGCAGATGCCGTTGGAGGTCGTCAACCTCGACGGGCTCACCATCCGTCACGAGGGGTATGGCGGCGACATGACCGCGCGCCAGGACCGGAACCTGCGCCTTGCCCAGAAGCGTCTCGAGGACCGCGGCGACGATGCCGGTGCGGCGATGGACTGGTTCGAGCTCGGCCGCGCTGCGGTGGGCGCGGGTGATGTCGACATCGCACGCGATGCCCTCGACCACGCCATCGCACTTGCCGGCCCTGGCTCGGTGGAGGACTACTGCTCGCGTCTGTTCCTCGTCGGGCTGCGGAAGGGCCAGGGCGCAAGCGTCGAGGAGATGCAGGAACTGCTCGAACCGGTGCTCCGCGGTGCTGCTGCCCCTGCCAACGCGGCGCGCTGGGTGCTCGCCGGCGCCGTCAACGACCCGCGGCGGGCCCTCGAGCTGCTCGAGCATGTGCACCGCGTCGAGTACATGTTCGCCAACGCCTCGCCCGACGCCGTCGACGCGTTGCGCCTCTTCCTGCTGCTCACCGTCGGCGAGGCCGACATCGCCTTCGACGTGCTGCAGCGCATGGAGGCCCCGAGCCTGCAGCAGCACGCCTGGTGGGCGACCTCGCTCGCCTTGATGGCCGACCAGGATGCGTTCGTCGAGTTGATGGTCAACCGTCTCGAACCTGCCGATCTGTCGCAGTCGGTCATCGCCCTGATGAGTGGCCCGGTGGCCGGGGCCTACGAGGTGGCGACCTGCCTGCTCGAGAGGTTCGGGCCCGTGCCGGCGCTGATCGCCTATCTGACGTCGGGCAGCCAGCGCAGCGGGTTCGTGCCAGCGCTCGACGCGCGGGTCCGCCTCGACAGCTTGGGGTACCTCGACGAGGGCGACCCGCTCGAGGTGCTCTACTCCAACGAGCTCGCGCCTCCTATCGACCGGATGCTCGCTGCACTCGTGCTCGACGAGGTGGCGCCGGGCCAGTCGTCGCGGACCTGCCAGATGGCCAGCCAGATCGACGACGACATCGTGCCGGCGGTGCTCGAGGTGGTCGAAGCCCTGCTCCCCGATCTGGTGTCGGAGGCAGCGTCGGCACTGGCGACGAGCCCCGAGCGCAACGCCACGGTGTTGCGAATGCTCGAACTGCTCGACGCCTGACCGGCTCGCGCCGGCTCGCGTCGGCTCGCACATCACGACCGTCACACCCCGGGCGTAGCCTTTCGTCGTGGCCGATCATCCGGTGCTCGAGCGGTTCTCGCCCGCGGTGCGTGCCTGGTTCGCCTCGTCCTTCCCCGAGCCCACCGCCCCGCAGGTGCAGGGTTGGCCGCACATCGCAGCCGGTGAGCACACGCTCATCTGCTCGCCCACTGGCTCGGGCAAGACGCTCACGGCGTTTCTGGCGGCGATCGATCGGCTGTGCACCACACCGCCGCCGGACCCTCGGCAGCGCACTCGGGTGCTCTACATCTCCCCGCTGCGGGCCCTGGCCTTCGACGTCGAGAAGAACCTGCGGTCGCCCCTCATGGGCATCACTCTGGCCGGCGAGCGCATCGGCGCCACCGTGCTCGAGCCGATCGTCGCGATGCGCACCGGCGACACCTCCGCCAAGGACCGTCAGGCCCTTCTGCGCCGTCCACCCGATCTGCTCATCACCACCCCGGAGAGCCTCTACCTGATGCTCACGTCGTCGGCGCGCGAGACGCTCGTCAACGTCGACACGGTCATCATCGACGAGATCCACGCCCTCGCGCCCACCAAGCGGGGCGCACACCTGATGCTCTCGCTCGAACGGCTCGAGGAGGTCACCTCCACGTCGCCGCAGCGCATCGGCCTGTCGGCCACACAGCGGCCGCTCGAAGAGGTCGCTGCGTTCCTCGGCGGGCGCGACGACGAGGGCCGGTTGCGGCCGGTCACGATCGTCGATGCGGGGGTGCGCAAGCCGCTCGAGGTCGATGTGGTCATCCCGGTCGAGGACATGGGCGAGCTCGGCAAGGAGGTGGTCGAGCTGCGCAGCGGGCCGGCCACAGCGGCGCTCACCAGCCAGCGCACCAGCATCTGGCCGAGCATCTACCCGCGCATCCTCACCCAGGTGCTCGGCCACCGCAGCACGATCATCTTCACCAACTCCAGGCGCCAGGCCGAACGCCTGGCGTCGAAGCTCAACGAGCTGCACCACGACGAGGTGCGCGCGGCCGACCCGGAGGCCGCACCCGTCGAGCTGGTCAAGGCCCACCACGGCTCGCTCGCCCGCGAGCAGCGCATCGTCATCGAAGACGAGCTCAAGCGTGGTGTGCTGCGCGGCATCGTCGCCACGAGCAGCCTCGAGCTGGGCATCGACATGGGTGCCGTCGATCTCGTCGTGCAGGTCGAGTCGCCGGGCGCGGTGAGCCGTGGCCTGCAGCGCATCGGCCGGGCCGGCCACTCGGTCGGTGAGCCGAGCAAGGGCACGATCTACCCCAAGCACCGTGGCGACCTGCTCGAGGCGGCAGTGGTCGTGCGCCGCATGCTCGACGGCCGCATCGAGTCGACGCGGTACCTGCGCAACCCGCTCGACGTGCTGGCCCAGCAGATCGTCGCCCACGTCGCCAGCACGCCCGAGTGCACGGTTGCTTCCGTCGCCAGGGTGGTGCGCCGCGCCGCCGGCTTCGCCGAGCTGAGCGACGAACTGCTCACCAACGTGCTCGACCTGTTGTCGGGCCGCTATCCGAGCGAGGAGTTCTCCGAGCTGCGCCCACGGCTGGTGTGGGACCGTGTCGACGACACACTGCGGGCCCGTGACGGTTCCAAGCGCCTCGCCGTCACGAGCGGCGGCACCATCCCCGACCGCGGGCTGTTCGGCGTGTTCCTCCCCGACGGAACCCGAGTGGGCGAGCTCGACGAGGAGATGGTCTACGAGAGCCGCCCGGGCGAGACCTTCCTGCTCGGCGCCTCCACCTGGCGCATCGAGGACATCACCTTCGAGCGGGTGGTCGTCTCGCCGGCCCCTGGGCAGCCCGGCAAGATGCCGTTCTGGCACGGCGATCGCCCGGGCCGTCCGCTCGAGCTCGGCAGGGCGCTGGGCGCATTCCTGCGCGATGCGCGCAGCCGCGGCGACGATGCGCTCGGCTGGTTGATGACCGACTACGCACTCGATGCGTTCGCCGCCACCAACGTCGTCTCCTACCTCGACGAGCAGGCCGAGGCCACCGGTGTGGTGCCCGATGACCGCACGATCGTGGTCGAGCGGTTCCGCGACGAGATCGGCGACTGGCGGATCTGCATCCTCACCCCGTTCGGCACCCCGGTGCACGCTCCGTGGGCCATGGCCATCGAGCGCAGGCTCGCCGACCGATTCGACATGCCCGTCGAGTCGATGTGGGGCGACGACGGCATCGTGCTGCGCCTACCTGAGGCGGCCGACGGCCTGCCCCTCGACCAGATCCTCATCGACCCCGACGAGGTCGACGAGCTGGTGCTGTCGACCGTGCCCACCACCTCGTTGTTCGCCGCGCGCTTCCGCGAGTGCGCAGCCCGGGCGCTGCTGCTGCCGCGCCGCCGCCCGGATCGGCGCACGCCCCTGTGGCAGCAGCGCCAGCGGGCGGCCGACCTGCTGGCGGTCGCCGCCAAGTACCCGAGCTTCCCGATCCTGCTCGAGACGTCGCGCGAATGTGTCCAGGACGTCTTCGACCTCCCTGCGCTGCGCGAGGTGCTCGGCCAGATCCGCAGCCGCGAGGTGCGTGTCGTCAGCGTCGACACGCCACGAGCCTCACCCTTCGCGCAGAGCCTGCTGTTCAACTGGATTGCGGCGTACATGTACGAAGGCGACGCGCCCCTCGCCGAGCGGCGGGCCGCAGCGCTGGCCCTCGACCGCGACCTGCTGCGCGACCTGCTCGGCGCCGAGGAGCTGCGCGAGCTGCTCGACCCGGGTGTGCTCGCCGACCTCGAGCTCGAGCTCCAGCGGCTCACCGACGGTCGCCGGGCCCGCAGCGCCGACGAGCTCCACGACGTGCTGCGCACGGTGGGCGACCTGTCGGCGGCGGAGGTCGACCTGCGCTGCGACGGGTCCGGCGCGCAGTGGTGGGCCGAGCTGGTGCGCGACCGCCGGGCGGCCGAGGTGTCCGTCGCCGACGAGGTGCGACTGATCGCCGGCGAGGACGCAGCGCGCTACCGCGACGCGCTCGGGTGCGCACTGCCGCTCGGCCTGCCCCGGGCGTTCACCGAGCCGGTGCCGCTACCGCTCGAGTCGCTGGTGGCCCGCTACGCACGCACCCACGCGCCGTTCCTGGCCGACGACGTGGCCCGCCGGTTCGGCGTTCCGGCCACGCGGGTGCTCGGTGCTCTGGCCGCGCTCGAGCACGACGAACGCGTCGTGCGCGGTGAGTTCCGCCCCGATGGCACCAGCCGCGAGTGGTGCGACGTCGATGTGCTGCGTCAGCTGCGTCGCCGCTCGCTCGCTGCGCTGCGGCGCGAGGTCGAGCCCGTCGAGCAGGACGCGTATGCGCGCTTCCTCGTCGCCTGGCACTCCATCCCGGGCGAACGGCGCGGCCTCGACGCGCTGGTCGAGGCGCTCGGGTTGTTGCAGGGCGCGGCCCTGGTGGCGAGCTCGCTCGAGCCCGACGTGCTCGCACTGCGGGTGCGCGGCTACCGGTCGAGCGATCTCGACGAACTGTGCACCTCGGGCGAGATCGTGTGGGTCGGCGCAGGTTCGGTGGGCGCCAACGACGGTCGCGTCCGACTGTTCTTCGCCGATCAGCTCCCGCTGCTCGCCCCGGGCCTCGATGCGCCCGATCCGCCGTCGGGGCCGTTGCACGACGCGATCCGCACCCTGCTCGACCAGCGGGGGGCCAGCTTCTGGGGTCAGCTGCGCTCGGCCACCCCGGGTGCCACCGACGCCGAAACCCTGGCCGCGCTGTGGGACCTCGTCTGGGCGGGCGAGGTCACCAACGACTCGCTGGCACCGCTGCGGGCCGTGCTCGCCGGCGGGTCGTCACGGGCGGCCGCAGCCCGCCCACAACGTGGCCGGCCGCGCCCGGGGCGCCTGAACCGGATCGGCCCACCCGCCGGGGCGGGCCGGTGGAGCCTGGTGGCACCGCTGTTGCGGCCGGCTCCCACGGCCACCGAGGCGGCGCACGCACTTGCTGTGCAGTTGCTCGAGCGCCACGGTGTGGTCACCCGTGAGGCCGTGCTCGCCGAGGGTGCCGTGGGTGGGTTCGCCGGCGTGTACGGCGTGCTGAAGGTGCTCGAAGAGCGCGGCCAGACCCGGCGTGGCTACTTCGTGAGCGGCCTCGGTGCCGCGCAGTTCACCGTGCCCGGTGCGGTCGACCGGCTCCGCGCGGTGCGCGACGAGGTCGACGCCGACCTGCACCCCGACTCGGTGCCCGCCCCGGTCGTGTTGGCCGCCACCGATCCGGCCCAGCCCTATGGGGCGGCGCTCGCCTGGCCGGCCACCTCGGGCCGGCCGGCGCGCAGTGCCGGTGCGCTGGTGGTGCTGTGGCAGGGCCGGCCGCTCGCTTGGTTCGACCGCCGCTCGCACCACCTCGTCACCTTCCCGGGCACGCTCGCCGGCCCGGTGTGGGCCGAGGCGCTCGCCGGCCTCGTCAAGGAGGGCCGGGCCCGCAAGGTCGAGGTGCGCAAGGTCGACGGCGCGCCGATCGACCTCGGTTCGCCCATCGCCGAGGTGCTGCGCCGTGCCAGGTTCGTCGACTCCTACCGCGGTCTGGTGGTCCACGGCTGAGGGTCAGCCGGTCCCACCACCCGTAGCGCGGGTCAGCTGGTCGGACCGATCGAGCGCAGGCCGGCCCAGGCCAGGTTGGCCACCAGACGGGCCAGTTCGTCGGGGTCGAAGTCCTCGCCGCGCTCGACCAGGCGGCGCGACACGCCCTCGGCGAGGCCGACCAGGCCGTGGGCAAGGGTGCGCTGCTTCTCGTGGTCGATCTCGACGGCGATCAGCGGGGCGATGGCCGAGGCGGCATCCGACGTGATCCGCCGGATCGCCTTGGTGGCGCTTTCGTCACCGCTCGCCTGGGTGGAGAACAGCAGCAAGAACGCGTCGCGGTCGTCGGCCACCCACCGGAAGTACGCCTGGAAGCCGAGCTCGGTCTGGTTCTTGCCGTTGGTCGCACCGGCGGTGCCCTTGCTGATGGCCGTGATCATCCGCTTGCCGACATCGTCGATGAGGGCCAGGTGGAGGTCCTGCTTCGACGCGAAGTGCTGATAGAGCACCGGTTTGGTGACGCCTGCCGCCTCGGCGACGTCGTTCATCGATGCCCCGTGGAACCCCCGTTTGGCGAACACGGGGATGGCCACGTCGATGATCTGTTCGCGCCGTTCCCCGGCCGGGAGACGAGTGTTCATGGGCGGCTCCCCAGGCTACCGATCGACGAGAGGCTTCCTGTCGCCTCGGTCGGTGCCCCCGGCAGCGGGCCCCTCAGAGGCCGCGCTCGCGGTCGTCGCGCTCGGCGGCCTTGATCGCATAGCCGAGCACGATCGACGGAGCCAGCAGGATCGAGCCGACGATCAAGGCGCCGATGACGATGCTGGCCATGGTGGAGGTGAATCCCGTGGCGAGCGCGACCGCAAAGCACACGATCGCCACACCGAAGCCGAGATAACCCAATCGGTTCGCCAGCTGCGTCCACTTGGCGATCTGCTGGCGCCGGGCGCGGACGGGGTCGATCGTGTCGGGCCCGGAGCTTGGCGCGGGAGTGTGTGGGTCGCTGGTCGACGGCGGCATACAGTCGGCACATGGTACGTGTCGAGTGGCGTGGTCAGGTGGTCGTCATCACGATCGATCGACCCGAACGGCGCAATGCCGTCGATCACGCGACGCTGCTTGCGCTCGTCGATGCCCAACGTCAGGCGGCCGAGGGCGGAGCACGGGTCGTGCTGCTCACCGGTGCGCCGCCGGCGTTCAGTGCCGGGGCCGATCTCACTGGCGTCGAGAGCGGCGAGTTCGTCGACACGCTTCGTGCCGTGCTGCGCGGCTTCACCGAGCTGGCGGCCATCACCGTGGCTGCTGTCGACGGCCCGGCACTCGGGGCAGGAACACAGCTGGCGATCGCCTGCGACCTGCGGATCGCCACGCCGACGAGCAGCTTCGGGATCCCTGCGGCGCGGCTCGGCCTGGCGGTGGACCGTTGGACCGTCGAGCGCCTGGCTCGCGAGCTGAGCTGGCCGGTCGCCAGGGCGATGCTCGTCGGGGCCGTCAGCTACCGGGCCGAGCACCTGCACACCACCGGCGGGGTGCATCGCCTCGGCGACCTGGCCGAGGCGCTGGTGTGGGCCGACGAGCTGGCGGCACTGGCGCCGCTGACGGTGGCTGCGCACAAGATGGCGCTCGAGCGGTCCGCGCCGGCCCCGAGCTTCGACCCGGTGTTCGAGCAGGCCTTTGCCGCGGCCTGGGCGAGCGCCGACGCCGAGGAGGGTCGGACGGCGTTCCTCGAGAAGCGCCGGCCCGAGTTCCGCGGCCGGTGACCCCGACCCGACGGCTGACCCCGTCTGGCCGGTGACCCCCTCTGGCCGGTGACCCGGGTCAGAGGTTGGCGGGCATCATCCGGCTGATGTTGACGAAGAAGAAGTACAGGGCCACCCCGAACGGGATGATGCCGGCCGCGAACCCGACCCAGTTGCGCATGACCTTCCTGCTCAGGGCCGTCGCCGCCAGCGCGATGGCCGTCAGCAGCAGGCCCCAGAACGCCACTGCGGGGTAGGCGTCGGGGTCGTCGAACCACGAGCTCTCGAACACCTCTTCGCCGTCGGCGCCGCTCTCGACGGTGGGTGCCGTCGTGACCGGTGGGTTGGTGGCGGTCGGTGCGGTGGTGGCGGTCGGCGTGCTGGTGGCGGTCGGTGTGCTGGTGGCGGTTGGCACCGTGGTGGCTGTAGCCACGCTGGTCTCTGGCCCACCGGGGAGGGTGGTGGCGAGCGGCCGCAGGTCGGGGGCGCCGGGGGTGCCCGCCAAGGTGACGGGGTCCGAGCGGTCGGTGTCGACCACGGCGCGGACGACGATCCGCTCCCGAGTGGAGAACTTCGGGTTGCACGAGATCAGCGCCAGCGAGGCGACCCGTGGGTCGAGGGTCGGGACAACCAGCGCGTAGTCGTCGGGCGCGACGATGAGCGACTCGGTGACGACGTAGATGTAGCGCGATCCCCAGGCGGCGGTGATCACGATCTCGTCGCCGACCGTGATCCGATCGATGTCGACGAACGGCTCGCCGTAGGTGGTGCGGTGACCGGCGATGGCGGCATTGCCGAACTGTCCGGGCAGGGGAGTCTCGGGGAAGTGGCCGGGGCCTTTGCGCAGGTCGGCGTAGCGGATGCCCTCGACGACGATCTTGTCGACGCCGATCGAAGGGATCTCGATCCTGGCGAGTGGCTCGCCCCGCGGGGGCGCCGGGAACGGCTGAGGAGGCGGCAGGGTGGTGGTGGGCGCCGCCGAGGTGGGCGCCGCCCCGTCGGGCGCCGTGGTGGTCGGCGCCGGGGTGGTGGTCGGGGGGCTGGTGGTGGTCGACGAGATCAACTGGGCGAACGCAGTCTCGAGATCGCCCTGGGCGCGAGCCGTGGCGATGCCGGTGCCCCAGAGCTGGTAGGCGACGAAGGCGAACATCAGGATCGAGATCGAGACCAGGATCCGTCCGAGCCCGCCGACAGCCCAGCGCCAGTCGCGTGGTGCCGGGGGCCTGGTGAAGCGGGCGATGCGTCGCCGCCGACGCCGTTCGGCCCGGGCGCTACGGCGCAGGCCAGGGCCAACGGTCGGCGCAGACCGGCTGTTCGTCCCGTCCTCGGCCACGTTCGCGACGCTACCGGTTGGGGTGCCGCCGAGTGGGTGCAGGTAGCGTGACCCGATCGTGGCCGAGGTGCAGCCCCCAGTCGAACCGATTGTCTCGCTGGTCGACGTCGTCGCCGTCCTCGGCCGCTTCCCGGCGCTGGCCGGGGCCACGCTCACGGTGCAGCCCGGCGAGATCGTCCTGCTGCGCGGCCCGAACGGCGCCGGCAAGACCACGCTCCTGCGGCTCTGCGCCGGGCTGGTGCCTGTCAGCCGCGGTCAGGCGGTGGTGGCAGGGTGCGACCTGCACCACGACCGGGCCGCGGTGCGCAGCAAAGTAGGCCTGCTCGGCCACGCCAACGGGCTCTACGGCGATCTGACGGTGCGCGAGAACGTCGAGTTCTGGGGGGCCACCGTCGGGGCGACGGTCGACGAGGTCGGGGCCTCGCTCGAGCGCCTCGGCCTGGCCGGTCGCCTCGCCGAGGTGGCCGTGCAGCGCCTCTCGGCCGGGCAGCGGCGCCGCACGGCGCTGGCCTGCCTCGTCGCCCGGCGGGCGCAGCTGTGGCTGCTCGATGAGCCGCATGCCGGCCTCGACGCGCAGGGTCGCGACGACCTCGACGCCACGCTGCGGGCGGCGGTCGGGATGGGCGCCACGGTGATGGTGGCCAGCCACGAGCTCGAGCGGGCAGGTTCGCTCGCCACGCGCATCGTCGACGTCGTCGCCGGCCAGGTCCGACCTGTCGACGGGCGCCCCGCCGACGCCACCGATTCGGGTGAGCCGGCATGAGCGTGTGGCGCACGGCCCGTCTGGTGGCCGCCAAGGACCTGCGCATCGAGCGGCGCAGCCGGGTCGTGACCAACCAGGTGCTGCCGTTCGCCGGGCTGGTGATGGTGCTGTTCGCGTTCGTGCTCGACAGCGATGCCGTGCTGCTGCGTGTCGCCCCCGGTCTGATCTGGCTCGCAGCGGTGTTCGGCCTGCTCGTGATCGTGCAGCGCTCGTTCGCGCTCGAGACCGCCGACGGTGCGCTCGACGCGTTGCGGGTGGCCGGTGTCGACCCGGCGGGGGTGTTCCTCGGGAAGTCGTTCGCCCTGGCCATCGAGCTCGCTGTGCTCGAGGTGGTGCTCGGCGTGCTCGCGATCGTGCTCTACGGCGCCGAGACCTCGCCGGCCGGGGTGGTGTTGTTCGTCACGACCCTGCTCCCCGCGACGTGCGCGCTGGCCTTCATCGGTACGCTCTACGGTGGCCTCGCTGCCGGGGTCAAGGGTCGGGAGACACTGCTCCCACTGCTCATGTTCCCGGTGGTGGCGCCTGTCCTGATCGGTGCAACTCGAGCGACCGAAGCGGCGCTCGACACCAGCGGTGTCGCAACCTCCGAAGGGTGGCCATGGGTCGCTCTGCTCGCGGTGGTCGCGGCCCTGTTCGGTGTCGGGGGAACCCTCGCTTTCGGATCGCTCGTCGAGGAGTAGAGGCGAACCAACGTGGCCATCACCGCCCCGACCAACCGAGCCGATGCTCCGCCCACCGCGACGGGCACCGGCACCAGGGTCACCCGTGGCCTCGGCATCGCTGCCGTGGTCACCCTTGCGGCGCTGGCACTGTTCGGCCTGGTGCTGTCGCCGGCCGACGTGGTGCAGGGCGAGAGCGTGCGCATCCTCTACGTGCACGTCGGCACGGTGTGGGTCGCCTACCTGGCCTTCATCGTCACGGCGGTGTCGTCGGCGGGGTACCTGTGGAAGCGCACACGGTCGCTCACCTGGGACCGCATCGCCGGCGCGAGCGCCGAGATCGGCGTGTTGTTCATGGCGGTCACGCTGTTCACCGGTTCGCTGTGGGGCCGGCTCACGTGGGGCACCTTCTGGGTGTGGGACGCACGCGTCACCACCACTGCACTGCTCTTCGTCACCTACATCGGCTACCTGGCGGTCCGCGGGCTCGGTGGCACCCACGACCAGCGCGCCCGGCGCTCGGCGGTCGTCGCCCTGCTCGCCGTGCTCGAGATCCCCCTGGTGCACTTCAGCGTGGTGATCTGGAACTCGGTCCACCAGGACGCCAGCGTGGCGAGCCGCCCCGGCGACGTCACCCTCGACGGGCTGATGCTGTTCACCCTGCTGCTCGGCGTCGTGGCCTTCACGCTGGTGTACGTCTGGTACGTGCTGCACCGCCAGCGGGTGCTGATGCTCGCCGATGCGGTCGACGATCGCGGCCTCGACGTGGCGCTCGCCGAGCGGCGCCAAGAGGGTCGTGACGGCCTGTCCGGCCAGGGGGCGACGGTCTGATGGACGACATCGGGTTCATCCTCACCTGCTACATCGTCAGCTTTGCGGCCGTCGGCCTGGTGGCGCGCTGGGCCCTGCGGCGCGGCCGCGACCTGTCGGCCCAGGTGCCCGACGAGGACAAGCCGTGGATCTGAGCCCGCGCGAGTCGGTGCCCACCGCATCGCGAGTGCGGGCCAAGGCGAAGTGGCCGGCCGTCGTCGTGCTCGTCGCCGTGGTGGCCACGGGTGGGTTCGTGCTCACCCGTCTGCTCACGTCGGCGATCGACTACTACTGCAACGTCGACGAGATCGGTGTGAAGGACGGGTGCGACGAGGGTCGCCGCCTGCGCATCCAGGGCAACGTCGAGGAGGGCTCGGTCAGCCAGGAAGCCGGGGTGACGACGTTCCTCGTCAGCTTCAACGGTGTCGAGATGCCGGTGCGCTACGAGGGCGAGCCCGGCGGCGTCTTCCAGGAATGCATCCCGGTTGTGGTCCACGGTCGACTGCAGGACCGCCCGACCGCCGACGGCGCCGTCGAGCAGGTGTTCGAGGGTGACCGCATCGAGGTGAAGCACTCCAACGAGTACGAGGCCGCCAACGAGGACCGCCTCGACGCGGCGGAGGACGCGTGCTCGCTCAAAGCATGATCGGCCTGCTCGGCCACTCGGTGCTGATCATCGGCCTCGTCGCCTCGGTGTTCGGCGCCGTGGTCACCGCTGTGGGTACCGTGCGCGGCGACGGGCGCGTGCTGCGCAGCGCGCCCAACTACGCCTGGTTGGCGGTGGCGGCCGCGGTGGCGGCCGCCGTGCTGATGCTCGTCGGGCTGCTCACCTACGACTTCTCGCTCGCCTACGTGCAGCAGGTCGGGTCGCGGTCCACGCCGCTGGTGTTCAACATCACCGCGCTGTGGAGTGCACTCGAGGGCAGCCTGTTGCTGTGGCTCGCCGTGCTGGCGGCCTACACGGCCATCATCATGTACCGCTACCGGGCGCGGATCACCGACCCGCTCATCGGCTGGACGCTGGTGACGATGTTCGTCGTCACTGCGTTCTTCTTCCTGCTCGCGTTCGGCCCGGCCGACGTGTTCGCCCCTGGCGCGACCGGCGTCACCGACGGCCCGGGACCCAACCCGCTGCTGCAGAACCACGTGTTGGTGCTGTTCCACCCGCCGATCCTCTACCTCGGCTACGTCGGCTTCACCGTGCCGTTCGCCTTCGCCATCGGTGCACTCGTCACCGGCCGGGTGGGCGAGGGCTGGCTGATGGAGACCCGCCGGTGGGCGCTGTTCGCCTGGGGCTTCCTCAGCATCGGCATCCTCCTCGGTGGCTGGTGGAGCTACGAGGTGCTCGGCTGGAGCGGTGTGTGGGCCTGGGACCCGGTCGAGAACGCCAGCTTCCTGCCCTGGCTCACCGGCACCGCCTACATCCACTCGGTGCTGGTGCAAGAACGCCGCGGCATGCTGCGAGTGTGGAACCTCAGCCTGCTGGTGAGCACCTTCGCGCTCACCATCCTCGGCACCTTCCTCACCCGCAGCGGCATCGTCAACAGCGTCCACGCCTTCGCCGACGGCAAGGTCGGGCCGTGGCTGCTCGGCTTCTTCGGCCTCATCACCGTCGTGTCGCTCGCGCTCATCGCCTGGCGCGGCGACCGGTTGCGCTCGCCCGGCGCGATCGACTCGGCGATGTCGCGCGAGGGCGCGTTCCTCGCCAACAACGTGGTGTTCACGGTGTTCGCCTTCGTGGTGTTGCTCGGCACGGTGTTCCCGCTGATCATCGAGGTGCTCGACGACCGCCAGATCGCCGTCGGCCAGCCGTTCTTCGACCGGATGACCATGCCCATCGGTCTGGTGCTGCTGTTCCTCATGGCCGTCGCCCCGGTGCTGCCGTGGCGCAAGGCGAGTGGCGAGCTGCTGCGCGACCGCCTGTTCGCGCCGGCCGTGGTGGGGGTGCTCTGCCTCGCTGTCGCCGTGCTCACCGGAGCCGACAAGTGGGCGTCGCTGCTGGCGTTCGCACTCGGCGGGTTCGCGGCCGGTGCCGCCCTTCGCCAGCTGGTGCTGGCCACGCGCCGCCAGGGGTGGCGCGGCCTGGTGGGCCGGGCCAACGGCGGCATGGTCGTGCACCTCGGTGTCATCCTCATCGCCGTCGCTCTGGCCGCGTCGAACGGCTACACCCGGGTGGCCGAGTTCACGCTGGTGCGCGGCGAGCCCGTCGCCTTCGCAGGGCACACCTTCGAGCTGGTCGAGGTGCGCGAGTTCGAGAGCGAACGCGCCCGTGGAATCAAGGCCGACGTCAGCATCGACGGTGGCCAGGCCTATGCCCCGGCGATCACCCGCTTCACCAAGATGGGCATGGATGTCGGTACGCCCAGCGTGCGCACCGGGCTCACCTACGACATCTACCTCACGCTCGAGGCAGCGGCACCGGCAGGTGCCGACGAAGCCCAGGTGCGCATCTTCGTCAAACCGCTCATCCTGTGGATGTGGATCGGTGGCGGGCTGATGGCCCTTGGCACCGTGCTCGCTGCGTTCCCCGGACAGCGCCGCCGGCCCACCGACCCGACGTCGGCGCCAGTGCCTGCCGCCCCCGAGGAGCCGGCACGTGTCTGAGCCGGTCGCCGACGATGCTGCACCGGCGCGCCGCCCTCGGGTGGCGCCGTTCATCGTGCTCGCAGTGGCGGTGGCCCTGGTCGGGCTGTTTGTCGTACTGGCCCAGAGCGAGCGGGGTGGCGACACCGTCTCGTCGTTCCTGATCGGCAAGCCCGCACCGGCGGCGACAGGCACCACGCTCGACGGTGATCCGTTCGACCTCAGCCGTCGCAAGGGCAGCTGGGTGGTGCTCAACTTCTTCGACCCGACCTGCGTGCCGTGCGTGGCCGAGCATCCCGAACTGGTCGCCTTCGACGAGCAGCAGCGCGCGCGGCCCGACGGCGCCGAGCTCTACACGATCATCAACAAGGGCTCCGACGAGTCGGTGCGCGAGTTCTTCGCCGCCAACGGTGGTGAGTGGCCGGTGGTCAGCGACCCACCGGGTTCGATCTCGGTCGCCTTCGGGGTCTCCGGCGTACCCGAGACGTGGATCGTCGACCCCAACGGCATCGTCCGTCAGCGGATGGCCGGCCAGGTCACGGCCGAGTTCCTCGGTTCGTACCTGCAGCAGTTGCGCGAGGTCGGCTGATGGCGTCGCCAGGCTGGAAGCAGCTCAAGCAGCGCTGGGCGGCGTGGGCGGTGCTCGGCGTCGTGGCCGTCGCGCTGCTGGCGGTCGGGGTGTCGAGCGACACCGGGCCGCGCTCGCCCGAGGAGCGGGTCGAGGCGATCTCCAAGCGCCTCGCCTGCCCCATCTGCGACGGCGAGAGCATCTTCGAGAGCCGCAACAACGCCTCCGTCGCCATCAAGAACGAGATCCGCACCCAGGTGGCCGACGGCGTGCTGAGCGATGACGAGATCATCACCTTCATCGTGCAGCGCTACCAGTCCGAGGTGCTGCTCGTACCCCGGGCCGACGGCATCGACGCGCTGGTGTGGATCCTGCCGGTGGTGGCCTTCGTGTGCGCAGTGGCCGGACTGGCCGTGGCGTTCCGCAGGTGGCGTTCGGCTGCCGACGACATCCCCAGCGACGACGATCGCGGCCTGGTGGCAGCGGCGCTCGCGGCCGACGCCGGCGAGCAGGAGCCGGCGGCGCCCATCGAGCCGACCGAGCCCAGCTGATGAGCCCCGACGAGCTCGCCCGCCTCGAGGAGGAGCGACGCTTCCTGCTGCGCTCGCTCGCCGACCTCGACCGCGAACTGGCTGCCGGCGACCTCGACGAGGCCGACTACGCCGTGGTGCGCGACGGCTACACCGCTCGGGCTGCAGCAGTGCTGCGCCAGATCGAGGCGGGCCGTGCCGCGCTGCCGGCCAAACGCAACGTGCGCTGGGGTCGGGTGGCTGCGTGGACGGCCGGGGTGCTCGTGCTGGCGGTGCTGAGCGGCTGGCTCGTCGCCCGTTCGTCCGGCCAGCGCCTGGCCGGCCAGACGATGACCGGGGGTCAGGCCGCCGACGAGGTGACGGTGCTGCTGTCGGAGGCGCGCAGCCTGATCGCCACCGACCCTGGCGGCGCGATCGAGCGCTACCAGCAGGTGATCGCGCTCGAGCCCGACCACCCCGAGGCCCGCACCTACACGGCATGGCTGCTCGCGATCAGCTCGGCGAGTGTCGGCGACGAGTCGGCTGCGCTTGCGCTCGAGCAGGCGACGGCGCTGTTCGAGGCGGTGGTGGCCGATGTGCCCGGCTATGCCGATGCGCACTGCCTCTATGCGGTCACCGCGGCGCGCTGGTACCCCGAACCCGACCTCGACCTGGCCCGCGAGCAAGGTGCGGCCTGCCTCGACAGCAACCCGCCGGCCGAGATGCGCAGCCTGGTCGAGGGGTTCGTCACGTCGCTCGGCTGAGCTCGACACCGTAGGTGTCGGGCGGCGGCCACACCACGGCCGACTCGACGACCCCGCCCGTGCGCTCGAGCACCCAGACCGACCCTTTGCGCCAGTCCGGCTCGCTGTCGATGCGGCACCCACGGCGAGCCAAGGCCACCATCGTGTCGGGGATCAGGTCGCCGTGGCTGCACAGCACGGCACCGTCCGGTAGCTGCTCGAGCAGTTCGAGCACCGCCTCGAACGGCCCACCCTCGGCCAGCGCTGGCTCGTCGAGCACCTCGAGGTCGACCGCCCGGCCGAGTGGCTCGAGCGTCTGGCGGCACCGCAGGTACGGGCTCGACCGCAGCTCGGCCACGCCGACGGTAGCGAGGCGCTGGGCGATCATCTCGGCCTGGCGCCAGCCTTTGTTCGACAGTGGGCGCAGGTGATCGTCGTCGTCCCAGTCGCGCCGGCTTCCCGCCTTGGCGTGACGGACGAGGTAGATGCTCATGCCTCGCGGGTGAGGCGCATGTGGCGAGCAGCGAGCTGGCGGATGATGAACACCATCATCACGCCGCCGGCAATGCCCACCACGCCGCTGAACGCGTTGGCGATGTAGCCGTCGCTCAGGCTCTCGGCTGCGTCGACGACGTCGCCGCCGACGTTGAACCCCCGGGCGATCAGCCGGCCACTGACGATCAGCCCGACGACGCTGCCCACGATCACGGTGACGAACCATGCGGTGATCACGGGGAGGACGGCCCGCTGCTTCCACGACTGGTCACCGGGCAGCACCTCGGGGTCGGATGCCTTCCAGTGCTCGCGCAGCATCAAGAAGGTGATGATCTGGAGGGTGCAGCCGCCGAGCAGCCAGACGACGACCGTCAGGCCCGACTTCCAGGTGATCTGTCGTCCGAGGCCGACCAGGTTGGTCGAGATCCGGAAGCTCCAGATGATGCTCACCACCAGCAGCGCGATGCTGACGGCCCCGGCGAAGAGGCTGACGACGGTGAACACGCCGAGCGCCTCCTCGAAGTCGCGCTCGGTGATCACGTTGTCGAGGAAGTCGTCGGCCCGGCGGGCGAGACGCAGCTGGAAGAGCACGCTGATCGCGGTCAGCACCAGCGCGACGATCTGCAGCGCGACAGCGGCCTTGGTGAGCCCGCCGATGCGCTGGAGGTTGCCGCCCATCGCCGCCCCGGGGCCGCCGTAGGCGACGTAGCCGGGCGGGGGTGCGCTCGGGGGCGGAGGAGGCGGTGGGAAGGGGGACTGCGGCTCGTAGTCGCTCATGCCGAGCACGCTAGCCGTCGCCCTGCGTGGGGTGCTGTGGCAGCAGCGCCCTCGAACGGCAAGACTGGGGTCGTGGGCTTCTTCGATCGCAACCGCCAGGAGGTCGAGCGTCGGGGCTTCGACCCTGCTCGGCTGCCGCCCGGGCAGTACCTCACCGACCGCTTCCCGGTGCTGCATGTCGGCGATGTGCCCACCTACGGCCCCGGCGAGTGGGACCTCACGATCGGTGGCCTGGTCGACCGGCCGGTCACCATCGGCCTCGACGACCTGCGCGCGATGCCGTCGGTGTCGATCACCGTCGACATCCACTGCGTCACCAAGTGGAGCAAGTTCGACACCACCTGGACCGGGGTGCGCGTGCGCGACCTGTTCGACCAGGTGGGCGTGCAGTCGACGGCCACCCACGTGCTCGAGCACGCCGAGTACGGCTACACCACCAACCTGCCCCTCGCCGACATCACCACCGACGATGCGATCGTGGCCTACGCCTTCGACGGCGCCGAGATCGAGCCGGTGCACGGGGGCCCGGTGCGCATCGTGGTGCCGCACCTCTACTTCTGGAAGAGCGCGAAGTGGGTGCGCGAGCTGCAGCTGGTCGACCACGACATCGCCGGCTTCTGGGAGCGCAACGGCTACCACATGTACGGCGACCCGTTCCGCGAGCAGCGCCACTGGGGCGACTGACGCGTCGGGGCCGACCTGCGGGTCAGTTGATGCGCAGGCTCGGGCTGAAGACCTTCTTCGGTCGCAGCTCGACGGCGATGCGCCGGGCGATCTCCTGGAACGCCTGCGCGGCCTCGCTGTCGGGGTCGACGGCGGTGATCGGCCGGCCCACGTCGCCACCCTCGCGCAGTGCCGGCACCAGCGGCAGCTTGCCGAGCAGCGGCACGTCGAGATCGTCGGCCAGCAGCTCGCCGCCACCCGCGCCGAAGATCTCGTAGCGGGTGCCCTCGTCGCCGGTGAACCAGCTCATGTTCTCGATGACGCCGCGCACGGGCAGCTTCACCTTCTCGGCCATCGCGGCCGACAGGCGGGCGACCTCCTGGGCGGCGGGCTGGGGCGTGGTGACCACGTACACCTCGCCGCGGGGCAGGTACTGGCTGAGCGACAGGGCGATGTCGCCGGTGCCGGGGGGCATGTCGATGAGCAGGAAGTCCGGCTCGTCCCAGTAGACGTCGGTGAGGAACTGCTCGAGCGCCTTGTGCAGCATCGGGCCACGCCAGATGACGGCCTGGCCCTGGGGCACGAAGTAGCCGATCGAGATGCAGCGCACGCCCCACTGCTCGGGCGGCACGAGCATCTGGTCGATCACCACCGGGTCGCGATCGGTGCCGAGCATGCGCGGCACCGAGTAGCCGTAGATGTCGGCATCGACCACGCCCACCGAGTAGCCCTGCGACGCCAGCGCCACGGCCAGGTTCACCGTGACCGAGCTCTTGCCGACGCCGCCCTTGCCCGACGAGATCAGCAGCGGGCGGGTCTTCGAGCCGGGCTGACTGAACGGGATGGTGCGCCCCTCGGCATGGCCGTGGGCCTGGCCCTGGCCCGCGGTGGCCGCCGGGTTGCCGTGCAGCTTCATGCGCAGCGCCTCGCGCTCCTGGTCGGTCATCACCGTGAAGTCGAGGGTCACGCCGGCCACGCCGTCGAGCGCTCCCACGGCACCGGTCACCCGGTTCTGGATCTCGTTGCGCAGCGGGCAGCCGGCCACCGTGAGGGCGATCTGCACGGCGACGGTGTCGCCGCGCACCTCGACAGCGCGCACCATGCCGAGGTCGACGATGGAGCGACGCAGCTCGGGGTCCTCCACGGGACGCAGCGCGTCGATGATCTGGTCGTGCGTGGGCATGGGTGCTCCTGCGGCGGGGGACGGGGGGACGGGGCGAGCGGGCGTGCGGTGAATTACCACTACCTGGATAGGTAGAATACCGCCGTGGCTCCGAACCGGCCCAGTGCAGCTCCGAGCGATACGGGCGCCTTCAGCGCCACCGTGTCGGCGATCACCACGGCCTTCGGCGACCCGACCAGGCGGGGCATCTACCTGTTCGCCCGGTCGGCCGAGCGCGGAGTGACCGCCGCCCAGGTGGCGGCCGAGTTCGGCCTGCACCCCAACGTCGCTCGGCACCACCTCGACCGGCTGGCGGCCGGCGGGTACCTCGAGGTCGCCGTCGAGCGGGCCGAGGGGTCCGGTGCGGGCCGACCCTCCAAGCACTACCGCGCGGCCAGCGAGTCGCTCCCCGACGTGCCCGTCCGCAGCGACGACCTGGTGCTCACCCTGCTCGGCCGGGCGCTCGAGCTGCTGCCGCGCGAGCAGGCCGAGGCGATGGCCGAGGAAGTCGGTCGCGAGTACGGGGCCACCATGGCCTCGGGCCTCACCGGCACCGATGCGTCGGCGGGCCAGCGCTCGCTGCGTTCGGCGCTGCAGGCCGTCGCCGACGCGCTCACCGCCCACGGCTTCGCCGCCCATGCCGACCAGCGCAACAACCAGCTGCGCATCATCAACAATCACTGCCCCTTCGGCGACGTGGCGATGGAGCACCCGGTCATCTGTGCAGTCGACCGGGGGATGGTGAAGGGCATGCTCGGCGTGCTGACGGGCGGCGACACCGAGCCGGCCCTGCTGCAGTCGCTGCCGCAGGGCGACACCTTCTGCGCGACCGCCGTCTGACCCGACTACGGTGACATCGCTGCGTGCGGGGGCTCGCAGGGAAGGAGAGCGGTCGTGCCGCAGCAGGTTCGTGGTGTCGTGGCCCTGGGCAAGGGCAAGCCGGTGTCGATCGAGACGATCGTGGTGCCCGATCCGGGCCCCGGCGAGGCGGTCGTCAAGGTGCAGGCGTGCGGGGTGTGCCACACCGACCTGCACTACCGCGAGGGCGGGATCAACGACGACTTCCCGTTCCTGCTCGGCCACGAGGCCGCTGGTGTGGTGGAAGCCGTCGGCCCCGGTGTCACCGGCGTGGCCCCTGGCGACTACGTCATCCTCAACTGGAGGGCCGTGTGCGGCACCTGCCGGTCGTGCCTGCGCGGTCGGTCGCAGTACTGCTTCAGCACGTTCAACGCGACCCAGAAGATGACCCTGCTCGACGGCACCGTGCTGTCGCCGGCGCTCGGCATCGGCGCCTTCGTCGAAAAGACCCTGGTCGCAGCCGGCCAGTGCACCAAGGTCGACCCTGCTGCGCCTGCGGCCGCCGCCGGGCTGCTCGGGTGTGGCGTGATGGCGGGCATCGGGGCTGCGATCAACACGGGCGGTGTGTCGCGCGGCGACTCGGTGGCGGTGTTCGGCTGCGGCGGCGTGGGCGACGCGGCCATCGCCGGGGCCCGGTTGGCCGGTGCGCACACGATCGTGGCGATCGACCTCGACGACCGCAAGCTCGAGTTGGCCCGCCAATTCGGCGCCACGCACACGGTGAACGCGAGCACCGCCGACCCGGTCGAATTCGTCAAGAGCGTCACCGGCGGCAACGGCGCCGACGTGTGCATCGAGGCCGTCGGGCACCCGGCGGTGTACCGGCAGGCCTTCGACGCCCGCGACCTGGCCGGCACCGTCGTGCTGGTCGGCGTGCCCCGGCCCGACATGACCATCGAGCTGCCGTTCATCGAGGTGTTCGGGCGTGGCGGTTCGCTGAAGAGCAGCTGGTACGGCGACTGCCTGCCCAGTCGCGACTTCCCCATGCTCATCGATCTCTACCTGCAGGGCCGGCTCGACCTCGACCGGTTCGTCTCGGAGACGATCGGCCTCGACGATGTCGAGGAGGCGTTCCACAAGATGGAGCGCGGCGAGGTGCTGCGCAGCGTCGTCCTCCTCTGACGACGCGGTGAGACATGAGGCCCCGGGCAGCCTCACCTCTCACCGGGTCCGTAGACTCGGCGGCATGGATCTCCGCATCGGTGTCACCCACTCGCCTCGTGAGCTGTCGATCGAACTGTCCGACGACACCGATCGCGACGCCCTGCAGCAGCAGGTCGAGTCGGCCCTCGCCGGCGCGCTCGACGTGATGTGGGTGACCGACAAGAAGGGCCGCCGCATCGCCGTGGCGGCCTCGAAGATCGCCTACGTCGAGATCGGCTCGGCGAACGCGGAGCGCAAGATCGGGTTCGGCGCCTGACACTGCTCGACCGTCGCCTGCTGTTCGTCACCGGCAAAGGTGGCGTCGGCAAGACGACCGCGGCAGCAGCCCTCGCCGAGCTCGGCGCCAGCCTCGGCAAGCGCACGCTCGTGTGCGAGATGGATGCCAAGGGATCGCTCTCCTCGGCGTTCGAGGTCGGCGAGCTCGCCTATGCGCCCACCCAGGTGGCCGACCGGTTGTTCGCCATGCAGATGAACACCGAGGACTCGCTGCGCGAGTACCTGCGGCTGTTCGTGAAGATCCCGTTGCTCGGTCGCCTCGGGCCGCTGGCCCGCACGTTCGACTTCGTCGCCGACGCGGCCCCCGGGGTGAAGGAGATCCTCGCCGTCGGCAAGCTCTGCTACGAGGTCCGCGAGCGGAACTACGACCTGGTGGTCGTCGACGCCGAGGCGAGCGGTCACATCGTCGCCCAGATCGCCGCACCGCAGGTGATCCGCGAACTGGTGCAGGTCGGCTTGGTCCACGATCAGACCGACTGGATGCTCGAGATCCTCGGCGACCACGCCCGCACCGGCCTGGTGGTGGTCACCACACCGGAGGAGATGCCCGTGGTCGAGACCCTCGAGCTCGTCGACCGGGTGCGGGCCGAGACCGAGGTCGATGTAGCTGCTGTGCTCGCCAACCGGGTGCTGCCGGCCATGTTCTCCGACCGTGAGCACGAGGTGTTCGGTCGGCTCACGTCGCCGGCGTTGCGGGCCGAACTGCGCACTGCGGTGGGCACTGGTGTCGACACCGTGCTCGACGCTGCGCGGCTCACCGAGGCCAGGCGCCAGATCGGCGCCGGGCACCTCGACCGGCTGCGCAGTGCTCTGCCCGGCGGGGTGCCCCTGCTGGTGGTGCCCGAGCTGTTCACCCGCTCCACCGGCCGGCGGGTCGTCACGCTGATGGCCCAGGCCATCCACGACGAGGTGGCGTGATGGCCCGGCGCTCGTCGCAACGGTCCGCCGCGCCCGGCCTCGACGCCCTGCTCGCGGCCAAGGAGATGGTGGTCGTCTGTGGCAGCGGCGGCACCGGCAAGACCACCGTGTCGGCCGCGCTCGGGGCGGTGGCCGCAGTGCGGCTCGGCGCTCGGGTGCTGGTGCTCACTGTCGACCCGGCCCGGCGCCTGGCCACGTCGCTCGGGATCGATCCGACCGGCCTGGGCACCGGCGCGGGTTCGGCCACCCGGGTGGATGCGGCCCTTGTGGCCGACGCGGCAGGGGCGACAGGCATGGACGCAGTGGGCGCCGGCGAGCTGTGGGTGGCGATGCTCGACACCAAGGCCGGCTGGGACGAGCTGATCCGTCGCCACGCACCCGACGCCGAGCTGCGCGACCGGGTGCTCGCCAACCCGCTCTACCAGAACATCACCGGTCGCTTCGTGCACAGCCACGACTACCTGGCCATGGAGCAGCTGCACGAGCTGCACGCGACGGGCAGCTACGACCTCGTCGTCATCGACACCCCACCGAGCCGCAACGCGCTCGACCTGCTCGACGCCCCCGGGCGGATGAAGGACTTCTTCGGCAGCCGCCTGCTGCGCTGGCTCACCGTGCCCTACCGGTCGCGCCTGTTCACGGCTGCCTCGAAGCCGTTCTACCAGGTGGCCGATCGGGTGCTCGGCTCGCGGTTCCTGCAGGACATCGCCGAGTTCTTCATGCTGTTCCAGACGATGGAGCCCGGCTTCGTCAGCCGTGCCGACGAGGTGGAGCGGCTGCTCGTCGATCCGCGGACGGCCTTCGTCGTCGTGTCGACCCTCGAGGCAGCCCCCGCGTATGAGGCTCGCTACCTCGTGGCCGAGCTCGAGCGCCGGTCGATGCAGGTGGGCGCGGTGGTGCTGAACCGCACGCTGCCGGACCGCATCCGGCGACCCGCCGCGGCCACCTCGGCTCGGGCGCTACATCGGCTGGCCGATGATCCGGCCGCCGTCGAGGGCCTCGCCGCGGCCAGCGCCAGTTCGCCCGCCGAGGTGCGCGCCGTGCTGGCCGAGGTCGGCGAGCGGTTCGGCGACCTCGCTGTGGTGGCCAGCCGCGAGGCCGAGCGGCGCAGCGAGCTCGACCGGCTCGGCGTCCCGACCGTGGCGGTGCCTGCGCTCGAGCACGACGTCGCCGACCTGAACGGCGTGCTCGAGCTCGGCTCGTTCCTGGTCGCCGGCCGCTGACACCAGAGGCCACCGGGTGGCACTGGTCGCCCGTGCTGGTCTGGCACACTCGGCGCATGGCAACACTGGCCGAGATCGCTCGGCAGCACAGCGCGCTCACCCAACCTCAGATCGAGCACCTCCAGCGGCTCGTCGGTGAATGGGGGGTGCTCGCGGACCTGTCGTTCGCCGACCTCCTGCTCTATCTGCCCGACGCCGCCGAGCCGGGGGCCTGGATCGTCCTCGCCCAGGTGCGACCGGCGACTGCGCGCACGATCTATGACGCCGACTACGTCGGCTTGCGGGCCACCTCGTCGAACACGCTGCTCGATGCTGTCCAGGCCTCCGGCGCGATCGAGACGCGCGACCTCGTCATGGAGGGCATCCCCGGCTCGGTGCGCACCACGGCCATCCCCGTGCGCTTCCACGGCGACGTGCTTGCCATGCTCGCCCGCGAAGCCCGGGCCGACGTGCGCGAGGCAGGCCAACTGGAGCGCACCTACCTGGGCGTGTTCGAGCGGTTCGCCGCGATGGTGGCCGACGGAAGCTTCCCGGCCGAGGGCGCGCTCGAGGACTCGAGCGCGGCGCCCCGCATCGGCGACGGGACGATCCTGCTCGACGGCGAGGCCCGGGTGCAGTACGCCTCCCCGAACGCGATGAGCGTCTTCCACCGGGTGGGCATCACCGCCAACGCCATCGGCATGCGCCTGGCCGAGCTCGGCTTCGACGACAGCTCGGCGCGGCGTGCGCTCGACAGCGGCCGCCCGGTGATCGAGGAGTTCGACCAGACAGCGGAGGTCACCCTGCTCAGTCGGTGCCTGCCGATCGTCGAGCAGGGCAGAGTGACGGGCGGCCTGCTGCTGCTACGCGACGTGTCGGAGGTGCGCAAGCGCGACAAGTTGCTGTTGTCGAAAGACGCCACCATCCGCGAGGTCCACCACCGGGTCAAGAACAACCTGCAGACCATCTCGTCGCTGCTGCGACTGCAGGCCCGCCGCCTGCAGTCGGCCGAGGCCAAGGCTGCGGTCAACGAGTCGGTGCGCCGGATCCGCACCATCGCCGTCGTCCACGAGACCCTGTCGCGCGAGGCGGGCGACGACGTCGCGTTCATCGACATCGTCCGACCGCTGCTGCGCCTGTCCGAGGAGGGTCTGCAGTCGCAGGACCGCCCGGTGCGCTTCACCGTCCACGGCGATGGCGGCCGGCTGCCCACCCATGTCGCCACGCCGCTGTCGGTGGTGCTCATCGAACTGCTCCAGAACGCGATCGACCACGGCTTCCCCGAAGGCAGCCAGGGTGGCGACGTCGTGGTGCTGCTGGCCCGCTCACCGGGGATGCTGTCGATCACCGTGGTGAACGACGGGGTGGGCCTCGAGCCGGGCTTCGAGCTGAACTCCGCGACCGGGCTGGGGCTGTCGATCGTGCGCACCCTGGTGACGACCGAGCTGGGCGGCACCATCACGATGCGTGCAGGCAGCCGTACCGATTTCGACGCTGTCGGGATCAGCGGTGTGCGGGACGGCACCGGAACGGTGGTCGACCTGCAGGTGCCGATCAGCTGACCGGCTGCGCGTCGCGCTCAGGCGAAGGCGCGTCGTGTCGCTGCGTTGCGCCGGCGGATGGCCCGGCGCTGCTCCTCGTCGAGGCCGCCCCAGATGCCCGAGTCCTGGTTGGTCTCGATGGCGTAGTCGAGGCAGTCGACCTGCACCGGGCACTCCCTGCACACGTCCTTCGCCCGGGCGATCTGCAGCAATGCCTGGCCGGTGGTGCCGACCGGGAAGAACAGGTCGGGGTCGGTGCCCTTGCAGATCGCCATCGACCGCCACGAATAGTCAGCACTGGACAGGGCGAGGCTCGACGCAAGGATGGTCACGATGAGGTCTCCTGAGTGGGGGGAAGGACCGAAGGGAAGTGATGGCTGGCCGTTCGGCACTGTTCACCGAGACGCCCTGCCGTAGACACCGGCGCGTCACCGTAGGGACTCCTCGCCCGTCTGGCAAGGGTTCGGCGCGGATTACCCTCCGGTAAGGTTCGAACGAGCCATAGTTCCTAGCGATAGGGGTATCTTCCAGTGGGAGAGCAGGTCACCTTCGGTGAGATCCAGGTGATGGCGCACCGCGGTGCGTCACGCGCGGAACGGGAGAACACCCTCGATGCGTTCCACAGTGCGGGACGCATGGGGGCCGACGCCGTCGAGCTCGATGTACGGCGCACCGCCGACGGAGAGTTGGTCGTGCACCACAACCCGCACCTCGACGACGGCCGGGTGATCGCCGAGTTGGCTGCTGCCGACCTGCCGGGGCACGTGCCGGCATTGGCCGATGCACTGGATGCGTGCCGCGGCATGTGGGTGAACGTCGAGATCAAGAACGACCCGACCGAACCGGACTTCGACCCCACCGACTCCATCGCCGACGACACCATGGAGCTGCTGGTCGCCCGGGGCGAGCACGATCGCTGGCTCATCTCGTCGTTCCGGATCGAGACCGTCGACCGCTGCCAGGAGATCGCCCGTCGGCTGGGCGTGCCGATCCGGACCGCGTGGCTCACCACGGTGGTGCCCGACGACGTGGTCGAGCTGCTCACGGCGCGCGGTCATGTGGCGCTGCACCCGTGGGTGCAGCTCCTCGGCCGTCACATGGTCGAGCAGTGCCGTGCCGCCGGCATCGCGGTCAACACCTGGACCTGCGACGACCCGGAACGGATGGCCGAGCTGGTGGAGTGGGGCATCGACGGGATCTGCACCAACGTCCCCGATGTGGCCCTCAGCGTGCTGGGGCGGTCGCCGGCCTGACCAGGCGCACCGCCTCGGGCACGTGCTCGAAACGCAGGGCCTGTGTCTCGCCCAGGTAGTCGCCGTCGAGCTGATAGGGGAACGGCCGGTCGTGCTCGACGAGCAGCTCGGTGAGGTCGGTCTGCACCGCCAGGTGCGCCGAGGGCTGCACACCCCCACCTCGCAGCGCCCCGGCGAGCGAGCCGAGGATCGCGCCGGCGCGCATCGTGCGGAAGGTCACGGCCACCAGACCACGGTCGAAGGTGGCCGCCGGCGACAGGTCGAGCGGGCGGTTGCCGAGGTAGGTGTAGGGGTTGGTGTTGAGCACGACCGAGAAGTAGCCGTCGTCGACGTCGACACCCGGGCCGTGCAGCGCGAAATGGGGCGACCGACGGTCGTAGCCGACGAGCCAGGTGCGCAGCGCCGCGTAGATGAACAGCGGATGGCCGAGCCATCGCTTCAGTGATGCGCGCCGTTCCACCTCGCGCACGACGGCTGCGTCGTAGCCGATCCCGGCGTGGAAGCAGAAGTACCGGCCGTTCACCCGGCCGAGGCCGATCGGCGCGATGTCGCACGCGTCGAGCCCGGCTGCTAGCTGCTGCGCGGCCAGCACCGGGTCGTTCGGCATGCCCAGCGTGCGGGCGAAGACGTTCGTCGACCCCCCGGGCAGCACCCCGAGCGCCGTATCGGTGCCGGCCACACCTGTGGCGACCTCGTTCAATGTGCCGTCGCCGCCGAACCCGATGACGACGTCGAGGCCGCGCCGGGCGGCGTCCTGGGCGAAGCGGGTGGCGTGCCCGCGGCGGTTGGTCTCGACCACGTCGACCTGGTGGTGGCGGCTCAGCTCGCGGTGCACCACCACCGTGTTGCGGGCCGTCACCGAGCTGGCGAAGGCGTTGACCACGAGCAGGATGCGCAAGGCGCGCCACGATACTGCGGTGCACCGATGTGTCGTCTGCCGCTCTCATTGAGCCTGGTCGGGTTGGGTCTCTGGCAAACCCGTCGGTAACAATGTCGTCCATGAACGTGATCGTGTGTGTGAAGCAGATCCCCGATCCGGCCACCCCAGGTGCGCTCGATCCCGGTTCGCAGACCCTTCGTCGGGACGGCAAGCTGATTCTCGACGAGTCCGACAGCTATGGCGTCGAGATGGCGCTGCAGCTCGTCGACGCTGCTGGTGGCGGCGAGGTGAGCCTGGTGTCGATGGCCCCGAACGGTGAGGTCAGCGGCATGCGCACAGCGCTGGCCATGGGCGCAGCCAAGGGTGTGCTCGTCAGCGACCCGGCGCTGCAGGGCAGCGACGCCCTCACCACGGCCAAGGTGCTCGCCGCCGCGATCAACCGTCTCGGCGGCGCCGACCTGGTGATCGCCGCCACCGAGTCGAGCGACGGCTACACCGGCACCGTGCCCGAGCAGATGGCCGAGGTCCTCGGCCTGCCGTCGGTCACCTTCGCCAAGAAGGTCGTCGTCGACGGTGGCGCACTGCGGGTCGACCGTCAGACCGAGTCCGGCTACGACGAGGTCACCTGCACCCTGCCCGCGGTCATCAGCGTCACCGCCGGTGTCGTCGAGCCGCGCTACCCGAGCTTCAAGGGCATCATGGCCGCCAAGTCGAAGCCGATCGACACCGTCACGGCCGGCGACCTCGGCGTCACGGCCACCGGCTGGGCCGGCGCCGGCCAAACCATCGTCAATGTCGCCCAGGCCGAAGCCCGCGCTGCGGGTGAGGTCGTCGAGGACGACGGCGAGGGGTACGCCAAGATCGTGGCGTTCCTCGAGAACCTGAAGGTCATCTGAGTCGGAGCCACGGAGAGGAACGCACACCATGAACATCTGGGTCTTCGCACAAGAAGCCAACGGCGAGCCGACGAGCGGCACGCTCGAGCTCATCACCAAGGCACGCTCGCTCGGCACTGTGTCGGCATTCGTCGGCGGCGACGCCTCGGCGATCGCCGGCGCGCTCGGCGACTACGGCGCCACCACCGTGTACGCCACGGGCGACCTCGGCGGCAAGCTGCCGGGCGTGGCCGTGTCGGCGGCCATGAAGGCGGTCATCGACGGCGGCACCGTGCCCGACGTCATCATGTTCCCGCAGAACTACGAGGGTCGCGACATCGTCTCGCGGCTGTCGGTGAAGCTCGACTCGACGGTGCTCACCAACAACATCGACATCGCTGCCGACGGTGGCTCGGTCACCGTCACCACGCCGATCTTCGGTGGCAACACGCTGGTCACCACCCAGTTCACCGGCTCGGGCCCGCACCTCGCGGCGTTCCGTCCGAAGAGCTTCGCGGCAGAGCCCGCCGGTGGCGGCGCACCTGCGGTCGTTGCTGCTCCGGTCCCCGAGCTCGGGGCCACCGGTGCTGCGTCGGTCGTCGCGGTCCACGTCGAGGAGACCACCGGTCCCAAGCTCGACGAGGCGAACATCGTGGTCTCGGGCGGCCGCGGCCTCGGCGAGGCCGTCAAGTACGAGATGGTCGAGTCGCTGGCCAAGCTGCTCAAGGGCGCCCCGGGCGCCTCGCGGGCCATCGTCGACGCCGGCTGGGTGCCCTACAGCTACCAGGTCGGCCAGACCGGCAAGGTGGTCAAGCCCGGTGTCTACATCGCGGCGGGCATCTCGGGTGCCACCCAGCACATGGTGGGCATGAAGGGCTCGAAGAACATCATTGCCATCAACAAGGACAAAGAAGCCCCGATCTTCGGCATCGCCGACCTCGGCATCGTGGGCGACGTGCACAAGGTGCTGCCGAAGCTCATCGAGGCGCTGCAGGCTCGCGGCTGACGCCGTCCGGCACCACACCACAGGTTCGATCGAGGGGGCGGGTCACCGCCCCCTCGTCGCGTCCCGGCTCAGACGAGCGGCCAGGGGTAGCGACGACCGGTGTGATCGACCGGCAGCACCTGGTGCTCGGCCACCCAGGCGGCACGCTCGCGCAGTGCCTCGACCTCGTCGTCGGCGAGCAGCGCAGCGACCTGGAGCGGGACCTGCTCGGCGAGGTGTGCAGCACGCGCGACCAGGTCGGCCTCGATGTCGTCACCGCCGAACTCCCACACGACGGTCCGCAGCTTGAAGTCCGCGGCGAAGCACAGGCCGTGGTCGATGCCCCAGATGTGGTCGTCGGCGTCGATGAGCACGTGCCCGCTCTTGCGGTCGGTGTTGTTCGCGATCAGGTCGAACACGGCGATCTGGGCGAGCACGGGGTGGAGGTCCGGGCGCTGTTCGTGGATGGTGAAGTAGTGCTGCTGGTGGTCGGCTTCGACGAACCACTGCAGGCTGCCTTCGCCGAGGGGACCGTCTCGCACGACGGTCGCTGGCACGAGGTCGAGCCCCATTGCCTCCGACAGCAGGTAGGCAGCCAGCTCTCGCCGGTGGAGGCCGGGCTCGAAGTCCCAGAGCGGGCGCTCGCCGCGCAGGGGCTTGTAGATCGCCGAGCCGACGTGTTCGCCGTCGACGGCGAGGTGGACCAGGAACGTGGCGTTGCTGCTCCAGGGCATTCGGCCCTCGATGTCGATCTCGGCGGTGCGGAGCACCTCGAGCCGCTCGGCACCCGATGTCATCGTGGGCTCAGTTCATGCGCGGGCAGATGTGCCCGGACGGATCGATGGGCAGTGAGCACCAGCGGCACGGTGGCCGGCCGGCCGACACGATGGCTTCGGCCTGCTCGCAGAACGCCACCACCTGGCCGCGGGAGAGCTGCACGCGCAGGCGACTGCCGTCGAGCTCGTCGGTGTCGTCGTCCTCGTCGTCATCGTCCTGCTCGGGCACCATCTCGTCGAGCTGCACGAGCACTCTGTCGGTGTCGCGGTCGTAGCCGAGGCCGATCGGGCCGAGGACGAAGTCCGGCTCGAGTGGTTCGGCGAGCAGCGACGTGCCGGCTGCCGGGCGGTCGTCTGGCGGCGGGAGGTCGTGCAGCACCCGGCGCAGGTAGTCGGCGAGTGCTGCTGCCTGCTGCTTCTCGCACTTCACCGTCACCAGCGCCCGTCCGAGGCGGGCCTGGATGAGGAACACCCGCTGGCCGGGTCGACCGACCGCCCCCACGGCGAAGGCGTCGACGTGGTCGAAGTCGTGGAAACTGCTCATCGGGGCCGGCCTCAGGACGGGCGCAGCTCGGCGAGCGAGCCTCCGGTCGAGTTGACGGTGAGCACCACCGGACCACCGGCGTGGTAGGCGATCGCCGAGACCGAGCAGGGGCTGATGACGATCCGCTGGAACAGGTCGAGGTGCGTGCCCAGCGCATGCGCGACCACCGCCTTGATCGGGTCGGCGTGCGAGACGCAGACGATGACCCCTCCGGGGTGCCGGGTGCGCAGACGGTCGATCGCTCCGACGATGCGGCTCTGCATCGCCGTGAAGCTCTCGCCGCCCGGGAAGGTGAACGTCGACGGTGCCCGCTGGACCGTCGACCACTCGGGCAGCTTCATCAACTGCTTCAGCTCGGCGCCCGTCCAGTCGCCGAAGTCGCACTCGAGCAGGCCGCGGTCGATCTGCACTCGCTGCGTGGCCACCCTGCCGATCGGCGCTGCGGTTTCGCGGGTGCGCTCGAGTGGTGAGGCGTAGACGGCGTCGATGCGCGGCAACGCACGCAACCGCTCGGCGACCTGCTCGGCCTGTTGCCGGCCGGTGTCGGCGAGGTGGAGGCCCGGGGCGCGGCCCGGAAGCAGCTTGCCCGTCGTGGGTGTCTGACCGTGGCGGACGAGCAGCACCAGAGTGGGCGGGGGGCCGGTCGGCGCCGGGGAAGCCTTGGACGTGCGGGCCATGACCTTGTGGAACCTACTGTGCGGGTGGTGGATTCGCTCGGTCGACTCGAACGCGATGTCTGTGACTGTCGGCGCTGCCCGCGCCTGGTGGCCTGGCGCGAGGAGGTGGCCCGCGAGCGTCGCGCCGCCTACCGCGACCACGACTACTGGGGTCGCCCGGTGCCCGGCTTCGGCGACCCGGCAGCGCGCATCCTGGTGCTCGGGTTGGCCCCGGCCGCGCACGGGGCCAACCGGACGGGACGGATCTTCACCGGCGACCGCTCGGGCGACTGGCTGTTCCGGGCACTGCACCGGGCCGGGCTCGCCAACCAGCCGACCTCGGTGTCGCGCGACGACGGCCTCGCCGTGCACGGCGCCTGGGTGACCGCAGCAGTGAAGTGCGCCCCGCCCGGTAACACGCCGCTGCCCGAGGAGCGCACTGCGTGCAGGGAGCTGCTCGAGCGCGAGGTCGCTCTGCTCACCCAGGTGCGCGTGGTGGTGTGCCTGGGTGGTTTCGCCCACCAGGTGGGCTGCGACCTGTGGGGCCTGCGCCCCCGGCCGCGCTTCGGCCACGGGTCCGAGGCGACGTCTCCGTCGGGGGTGGTGCTGCTCGGGTCGTTCCACCCGAGCCAGCAGAACACCTTCACGGGGCGGCTCACCGAAGCCATGCTCGACGGCGTGTTCGCCCGTGCTGTGGCGCTGGCCGGCTGAGCAGCCGACCGCTCGCGGGCCGCGAATGGTCCGATCGGCCCACTGCGTGCCGAGGGTGCCGTCGACCACAATGATGGGGCAGGCAGGTGGTCCGGCCCGACAGCGAGGTGCACCGTGGTGAGCAAGCGCGACATCGTCATGGGGGTCGTCTTCGGCGTCGCCGGTCTGCTGCTCGTGTGGTGGATGGCCGGCGCCTTCACCGATGCCGCCCGGCAGGCCGAGGCGTCGAACGACCCGAGCCAGAACCTGTTGAACGTGGTGTGGATCGGCTTGTTGGTGCTCGCGCTGGCGAACATCGCAGCTGCTCGGGCGCGCATTCGGCGCAACGACAGCGACGACTGAGCTTTCCTGGCGCGCAGCACGCCTGCCCCAGGGCAGCTTGCGGCTGTGCCAACATGTGCGGGCGCCCGAGGCGCAACGACAAGGGGGTTGTCGATGGGGTGGTCGACGAGGGCAATGGCCGCTGGCGTGGTGGCGGCAGCGACGTGCGCGTTCGCCGGGGTGGCTGCGGTGGGCGCGGGGAGCGAAACCGAGGGCGTGACCCTGACGATCGGCCTGTTGCAGGACCTCGACTCACCGAACGTCACGGCCGGCTACCTGGTGTCGTCGTACGAGGTGTGGAACCTCCAGTACGCCACGCTCACCGACAAGGCCGCCGCGGACTTCGCCATCGAGCCGGGCCTCGCCGAGTCGTGGGAGGCGTCCGATGGTGGCCTCACCTACACCTACCGACTCCGTGAGGGCCTCACCTGGAGCGACGGGACGCCGCTCACTGCCGAGGACGTGGCATGGACCGTGAACACGTCGCGCGACCAGGGCTGGATCAACCACTCGTCGATCACGGCCAACCTCGAGGCGACCGCTGTCGACGAGCGCACGGTCAGGATCACCAGCTCGGTGCCCGACCCGAAGCTGCCGACGCTCGACGTCTACATCGTGCCCAAGCACATCTGGGAAGCGCCTGCTGCCGGCGACGTCACCACCTACGAGGCGCTCGACGGCGTCGGCTCCGGGCCGTTCACCCTGAAGGAGTGGAAGTCGGGCCAGTCGTGGACGATGACCGCCAACCCGAATTACTGGAAGGGGCGTCCGGCGATCGACCAGGTCGTGTTCCGGGTGTTCACCAACGGTGACGCGATGGTCGCTGCGCTCGAGAAGGGCGAGATCGATGCGGCCCACTCCGTGCCGGCCGGGGCGTTCGAGCGGCTCCAGACCACCGAGGGGATCGAGACCGTCGTCGGCACACAGGGTGGCTTCAGCGAGCTGGCCATGAACGGCATGGCCGGCGGACTCGGCGACGGGCACCCGGCGCTGCTGGACCTGACCGTGCGCCACGCGATCCACCACGCGATCGACAAGCAGGCGCTCTTCGACCGGGTGATCAACGGCCTCGGTCGCCCCGGTCTGACCCTCGGGGTGTCGCCGGACCCGGCCTGGCAGCCCGAGATCCCCGAGGCCGAGCAGTACACCTACGACCCCGACCGGGCGCGCACGATGCTCGACGAGGCCGGCTACCTCGACACCGACGGTGACGGGGTGCGCGAGATGCCCGACGGCAGCCAGCCGCTCGTGTTCCGCTACGCCGAGCGTTCCGAGTCCGACATCGGTGCCCCGGTGCGCGAGCTGATCACCGGCTGGCTCGGCGAGATCGGGATCGGCACCGAGGTGTCGGTCTACGACGACACGCAGCTCACCGATGTGGTCGCCTCGGGCGAGTACGACCTCTTCGTGTGGGGGTGGACGCCCTTCGTCGACCCGGACCCGATGCTGTCGTACTTCACGTGCGGCCAGGTCACCACCTCGCTCGATTCGTACGGCTACAACGACGCCAACTGGTGCAGCGAGGAGTACGACGAGCTGTACACGGCCCAGAACCAGGAGCTCGACCGGGCCGCCCGGATCGAGCTCGTGCACCAGATGCTGCGGCTCTTCTACGACGAGTCGACCTATGTGGTGCTGTTCGAGGACGCCGACCTGCAGGCCTACCGCACCGACCGTTTCGAGGGCTGGGTCCGTCAGCCGGCCGAGGCCGGCCCGGTGCTGTTCAGCAACACCTCGCCGAGCTACTCGCTGCTCACGCCGATCGGTGGCGGCGACAGCGACGACGGCGGCCTCGGCATCGGTGTGATCGTCGGCATCGCCGTCGGCGCGGCTGTGGCCGCGTTGCTGGCCTGGATGGCGATCTCGCGCTCGCGGGCCTCACGCGACGAACGCGAGTAGCCCGCGTGCGTGCCCGGTTCGTCGTCGGCAAGGTCGCCGGTTCGATCGCGACGCTGGGCTTCGTCCTGGTGGTGAACTTCTTCCTGTTCCGGGTCGTCAACGACGACCCGGTGAGCTCGATGTTCCGCGGCCGCAACCTCACCCAGGAGCAGCTCGACCGGCTGCGCGCGCAGTTCAACCTCGACGGCTCGAAACTCGAGCAGTTCGGTGCCTATGTGGGCCAGACGCTGCAGGGCAACCTTGGAGTGTCGATGCTGAGCCGACGTCCGGTGACGACCGAGATCGCTGATGCCCTGTGGCCGACGCTGCTGCTCGTCGGCACCTCGACCGTGCTCGCCATGCTGATCGGCACACTCATCGGGATCCGGGCGGGCTGGCGGCGCGGCAGCAGGTTCGACGTCGGGTCGACGGCGTTCTCGATGTTCACCTACTCCGTTCCGGAGTTCTGGCTCGGCATGCTGCTGCTCGGGGTGTTCTCCGTGCGGTTCGGCCTGTTCCCGACCGGAGGCATCGAGGACCCCGGTAGCACTGCTACCGGTCTCGCTCAACTGCTCGACCAGGCCCACCACATGGCGCTGCCGGCGATCACGTTGACGCTCGCCTACCTGGGTGAGTACGCGATCGTGATGCGGTCGTCGATGCTCGACACGGTGCGCGAGGACTACCTGCAGCTCGCCCGCGCCAAGGGCCTGCGCGATGCCGACGTGCGCGCCCGGCACGCCGTGCCGAACGCCGTGCTCCCGCTGGTGAGCCTGTCGGCGCTCAACTTCGGGTTCGTGCTCTCCGGGGCCATCGCCGTCGAGTCGATCTTCTCCTGGCCGGGGCTCGGCCAGGCGACGCTCGAGGCGATCCGCGGACCGGACTTCCCCATGCTGCAGGGTCTGTTCCTGCTGTTCAGTGCGGCGCTGATCGTCGCCAACCTGCTGGTCGACCTGCTCTACGGCCTGCTCGACCCGCGAGTCGGTGGACGATGAGCGCACCCACCGGCGACCTGCCCGGCGACATCGCCGACCTCGCGGGCGCAGTGGTGGTGTCGCCGCGCCGGTTCGCACGCGATCGGCGTCGTGCGTCGAGGCGCGACCTGTGGCGTCGGCTGCGACGCGACCGGCTGGCCATGAGTGGCCTCGTCGTGCTGATCGGGTTCGCGCTGATGGCACTGCTCGCACCCCTGCTCGTCGATCGCGACTCGCTCAGTGCCGTTGCGTCGATCGACAACCCGACGTGGTCGCCGCCGAGCCGCGACTTCCTCTTCGGCACCGATCACCTCGGGCGCAGTGTCGCGGCGCAGTTCGTCTGGGGGGCGCGCGTCAGCCTGTTCGTCGGCCTCGCGGCCACTGTGCTCACCATCGCCATCGGCGCGCTGATCGGCATCACCGCCGGTGTGCTCGGCCGCTGGGTCGACGCCGTGCTGATGCGCCTCACCGACTGGTTCCTCGTCGTGCCCTTCTTGCCGCTCGCGATCGTGCTGGCCGCTGTGCTCGGGCGGTCGGTGTGGAACATCATCCTCGTCATCGGGGTCACCTCATGGCCGGCGACGGCGCGGCTGGTGCGCGCCCAGGTGCTCAGCGTGCGTCAGCGGCTCTACGTCGACCGGGCGCGTGCGCTGGGCGCGACCCAGCGCCATCTCATCGGCCGACACGTGCTGCCCAACGTGGCCCCGCTGCTGCTGGCGAGCACCACCCTCGCCGTGCCGATCTCGATCCTCACCGAGACGTCGCTCGCGTTCCTCGGCCTCGGCGACCCGACCCAGACCTCGTGGGGGCGCACGCTCGAGGAGGCCTTCCAGGCAGGCGCGATCGGGCGCAACGCCTGGTGGTACTACCTCCCTGCCGGCCTCGGGATCGTGACGGTGGTGCTTGCCTTCACCTTGTTCGGCCGGGCCCTCGAGGAGATCCTCGACCCGCGGTTGCGTGACCGATGAGTGTGCTCGAGCTGCGCGGGCTCACCGTTGCCTACCGCACCGAGGCCGGGCCGGTGCCGGCGGTGCGCGGCGTCGATCTGACGATTGAACGGGGCGAGAGCGTCGGGCTGGCGGGCGAGTCGGGGTGCGGCAAGTCGACGGTGGCTGCGGCGGTGCTGCGGCTGCTCCCGCCAGGCACCGAGGTCGGGGGACAGGTCCTGCTCGACGGCGAGGACGTGGCGACGATGAAGCCGGGCCGGCTGCGCGCCGTGCGCTGGACCGGCGCGGCGATCGTGTTCCAGGGTGCGTTGCACTCGCTCAACCCGGTGCGCCGGATCGGGTGGCAGATCGAGGAGGCGATCGAGCTGCACGGCACCCGTCGGGGGGCGGCGGTGAGGTCGCGCGTGCACGAGCTGCTCGAGCAGGTCGGGTTGCCGGCGTCGTGTGCCTCGCTCCACCCGCACCAGCTCTCCGGTGGGCAACGACAGCGGGTGCTCATCGCCGTGGCGCTGGCGTGCGAGCCGCACCTACTGATCGCCGACGAGCCCACCACGGCGCTCGACGTGATGGTGCAGGCCCAGGTGTTGGCGCTGCTGGCCCAGCTGCAGCGCGACCAGCAGCTGGCGATGCTGTTCATCACCCACGACCTGTCGCTGATCGGCCAGGTCTGCGGTCGGCTCGCTGTCATGTACGGCGGTCGCGTGGTCGAGCACGGCCCGGTCGCCGACGTGCTCGGCCGCTCGGCGCACCCCTACAGCGGGGCACTCGCCGCAGCGTTCCCGACGATCGGCGACCCCGCGTCGCGCTTGGCCCCGCGCGGGCTGCCCGGCGACCCGCCGGACCCATCGGCGATGCCGACCGGGTGTGCCTTCCATCCGCGGTGCCCGGTGGCGGTGGCCGCGTGCGCCACGGCCGATGTCGAGCTGCGCCCGGTGGCCGCCGATCATGTGGCCGCCTGCATCCACGTGGTGGGTGCGACATGAGCGACGACGTCGTGTTGCGCATCAGCGGTGTGCACGTGCGCTACAGCCGCGGCGGCCGGGTGGTGCGCGCGGTCGACGGGGTCGACCTCGACGTACGTCGCGGAGAGGTGGTGGCGCTGGTCGGCGAGTCCGGTTGTGGCAAGACGTCGCTGGTGCGTGCGGCGATCGGCCTCGAGCCGCTCGCGGCGGGGTCGATCGACGTCGACGGCGTGGCCGTCACCCGCCGGTCGGCCGACCTGCGCCGGCTGCGTCGGCACGTGCAGATGGTGTTCCAGGACCCCACCGGTGCGCTCGACCCGCGCCAGACCGTGTACGAGGCGGTCGCCGAGGGTCTGCGCATCCAGCGCCGACCGGGCAGCGAGCCCGACCTCGTGGTCGACGCGTTGTCCCGCGCCGGGCTGCGCCCGCCGGCCCGCTTCCTGCGTCGCTACCCGCACGAGCTGTCGGGCGGGCAGCGCCAACGGGTGCTCATCGCCGCGGCCATGGCGCTGTCGCCGGTGGTGCTGCTGGCCGACGAGCCGGTGGCCAGCCTCGATGCCTCGGTGCGCGGCGAGATCCTGGCCGTGATGCGGTCGTATGTCGACGAGGCGGGCGTGGCGGTGGTGGCCGTCACCCACGACCTCGGCCTGGCCTGGAACATCGCCGATCGGGTGGCGGTGATGTACCTCGGCCGCATCGTCGAGGTCGGCCCGGCGCCCGCGGTGCTCGAGGCGCCGCAACACCCCTACACCCAGGCCCTGCTGTCGGTCGTGCCCGAGCACCGGGGCACGGCACCGCAGGTGCTGGTGGGCGAGACGCCTGATCCGGCCGACGTGCCGGCTGGGTGCCGGTTCCATCCGCGCTGCCCGCTCGTGGCGAGTGGTGAAGCGGCGCGGCTCGGCATCGAGGCTCGGTGCCGAGGTGAGGACCCTGCGCTGGTCGAGGTCGCGCCGGGTCGCACGGTGGCCTGCCACGCCCGACCCGCCTGAGCGGCCGCTCAGCGGGGGATGCGCTCGCTCCAGTGGCGCTCGGCGACGAGCTCGTCGTCGTGGTGCACGCGGAGGTGGATCTCGACCGCGAACGCCTCGGCATCGGAGCGCACGTCGAGCGTGGCCTCGGTGGCACAGCGCCCCTCGGGCAGCGACAGCTCCACCCGCGAGGTGCCCTGCGCCCAGCCCCGGGCCGGGTCGGTGGTGCTGATGCCCAGGTGGCCTTCGTAGTGGTCGTCGATCGCGATGCCGTGCCGGCCGGTGTAGGGGCCGCCGTAGCGGGTGTGCACACGGGTCTCGGCGGCGATCACGTCGTGCTCGATCCGCCACTCGACCCCGTCGACCTCGCTGGCCGACGGGCCGGGCCCGGGAGCGAATGGATGGGTGCTCTCGGCGAGGCCCTCGACGGTGGGCAGGTGCAACCGGAGCCGCCCGCGATCGATGCCGAGCCGGATCGAGCCGGGTGCCGGCCAGCAGTTCGGCCAGTCCGACCCGGCAACGGCCAGGCGCAGGGTGTGCCCGGTGACGAGCGTCCATGTGGTGGCCTCGAGCTCGATGCGCGCGTCGATCCACTCGTGCGGTGTGAGCGGCTGCGGGGCGCGACCCACCTCGCCGGACGGGTCGGCCGGCCAGCAGCCGACATGGCGTAGGTCGATCATGCCGCGGGTGACGAGGGTGGAGCGGCCGTCGGGGTCGACGTCGCAGAGCTTCACCGAGATCTGCCCGACCGTTGCCGACGAGCGGACTCGGAGCTCGACCACGGGTGAGCCGACGAGTGTCCAGTCGTCGACATGGGTCCAGTCGTAGGTGAGTGAGCGGGCGTTGTCGTGGCGCTGGTCGAGGGGCTGGCCCCACGGCAGCCCACCGGCACATGAATTCCAGGCCGCCACACCGACGTCCGGCTCGACATCGAGCTCGTCGACCCCGTCGATGCCGGTGGGCGACAGGATCCGCGTGGTCAGGTCGGGCGGCGGCCAGCGATCGAGGTCGGCCCACCAACCGTCGTGGTGGGCGAGGTCGGCAGCCGCTCGTTCGGGTCGGCGGACGTACACCTGGGCGTTGCGCGCCGCTGACGGCGGGCCACCGCGCAGGTGCTGGTCGAAGAAGGCGATGATCTCGCGGTCGGAGTCGACGTTCGGTCCGGGTCGGGCCACCGACGGGTCCTTGTGCACCCACGGCCCGGCGATCAGCCGCCACGGGGTGCGGAGCCGCTCGATCGTGCGGAAGGTGTTGTTGCGGTAGCCGTCGGCCCATCCGGCGATGAGCATCGTCGGGCACCGAACGCGCTCGTAGCCCGAGCCGTTCGGTCCGAGGCGGATCGACCCCCGCCGCCACTCGGCGCTGTCGACCGGCGCCTGCAGCCAGCGGAGCAACCACGGCTCGCTCGCCTCGATGCGGCGATGCCATTCCTCGACCCAGTCGCCGTCCCACAGCTCGGGCACGGGCGGCAGGGCGTTCAACGCCACCATGTACAACGGGTAGTCGATCAGGTCGAGAGCGCGCAGCACGCCGCCCATGTAGTGCACGTCGTCGGTGTAGCGGTCGTCGGTGGCGTAGGCCGCGACCACCGCGCCCAACTCGGGCACGTCGTCCATCGCCATGTGCAGCGAGTTGAACCCCGAGTACGACGTGCCGAGCATCCCGACCCGCCCGCTCGACCAGGGTTGGGCTGCGATCCAGCGGATCACCGTGGCAAGGTCGTCGCGTTCGAGGTCGGTGTACTCGTCGTCGAGGGTGCCGCCCGACGAGCCCGTGCCGCGCAGGTCGAGGCGCACGACGGCGAAGCCGGCCTCGCCCGCGAAGCGCTCGTAGCTGTCGGCGTACGACGCCGTGACGTCGTCCTTGCGGTACGGCAGGGCTTCGAGCAGGGTGGCGAACGGGCCGTCCGCGGTGGGCAGGTAGAGCGTCGCGGCGAGCGGCGCGCCATCGGTGGCGGGGACGCGCACCTCGTGCTCGGCGAACCCCCGTGCGGAGGCCGACATCGCTGGGCCTGGCATGAGCGGCGAGAGTAGCCTGCACCCGTGCCCGCGACCGATGATGCCGCCGCGTCGGGGGATCCGCCCGCAGAAGCCGATGTGGTGGTGGTCGGCCTCGGCGGGCTGGGCTCGGCGGCGGCCTACTGGCTCGCCCGTCGTGGCCGCAGGGTCGTCGGCCTCGAGCAGTTCGAGCTCGGCCATGTGCGCGGTGCCTCGCACGACCACTCGCGGATCATTCGCCGCTCGTACCACACCACCGCCTACGTCGAGTTGACGGCGGCGGCCTATCGGGCCTGGGAGCAGGTCGAGGCCGACTCCGGCGAGCAGATCGTCACCCGCACCGGTGGCATCGACCTGTTCCATCCCGAGGGGTTCATCAGCTCCGACAGCTACCGCACGAGCCTCGACGAGGCCGGCGTCGACTACGAGTGGATCGACGCAACCGAGGTGTGCCGGCGCTGGCCGGTGTTCGCCGCCGGCACCGTGGTGTCGGGCGATGTGCATGCCATCTACTCGGCCGACAGTGGCATCGTGCCGGCAGGCCGGGCCACGGCGGTGCTGCAGCGCACGGCCCGTCGCCTCGGCGCCGAGTTGCACGACCGTACGCCGGTGCGGGCCCTGCGGCCGGTGGGCGACGAGGTCGACGTGGTGACCGACCGGGGCACCGTGCGTGCCGGCCATGTGGTGGTGACGGCCGACGCCTGGACGAACCACCTGCTCGCCCCGCTGGGGTACGGCCTGCCGCTGATGGTGCTGCGCGAGCAGGTGTCGTACTTCCCACGGGCCGACCTGTCGGCGTTCCAGCCCGGTCGGTTCCCGGTGTGGATCTGGATGGACGATCCGTCGTTCTACGGGTTCCCCGTCTTCGGCGACACCACGGCACTGAAGGGTGCCGAGGACTGCGGTGGCGTCGAGGTCGACCCCGACACCCGCACGTTCGAGCCCGATCCCGCCAACGAGCGACGGCTCACCGAGTTCATGCACCGCCTGCTCGGGCCCGGCCTCGGGGCGCCGCGCACGACCACGTGCCTCTACACCCTCACCTCCGACCGCGACTTCGTGTGCGACCGCCTGCCCGGTCTGCCCCAGGTGTCGACGGCGCTCGGCACCGGCCACGGGTTCAAGTTCGCCGCCTGGTTCGGTCAGAGCCTCGCTGCCCTGGCCTGTGGCGAGCCGGCTGGTGCCGAGCTCGCCCCGTTCGCGTTCGACCGGCCCTCGCTGCAGGTGCCCATCAGCCGCGAGGCGTGGATGGTCTGAGCGCGCCCGTCGGCAGGGAGTCAGCGGCTGAGCGCGGCACGCACCGCAGCGGCAGCCGCTGCGTGGGCGATGCGACCGTCGTCGAGGAAGTCGGCCAAGGAGAAGAAGCCGTGGAACATCCCGCTCACGCGGAGGTGGCTGGTCGGAACGCCTGCGGCTGCGAGCCGTGCCGCATAGGCGTCGCCCTCGTCGCGCAGCGGGTCGTGCTCGGCGGTGAGCACGAAGGCCGGGGGTGTGGCGGCGAGCATGTGATCCGGGGCGAACAGCGGTGAGACCAGTGGGTCGTCGATCGTGCCGTCGCCGCCGGACAGGTAGTGGTCGATGAACCAGCCCATCGCGTCGCGGGTGAGGAACGGCCCATCCGCGTTCTGCAGGTAGCTGGGAAGCGACCGGGTGCAGTCGGTCACCGGGTAGACGAGCAGCTGGTGGACGAGGGGCACCGGGGCCAGTTGGGCCACGACCGCGGCGAGGTTGGCCCCAGCCGAGTCACCGCCGACCGCCAGCCGGGCCGGGTCGCAACCGAGCTCGGTGGCGTGGGCGTGGGCCCAGCGAGTGGCCGCGACCGCATCGTCGAGGCCGGCCGGGAACGGATGCTCGGGGGCCAGGCGGTAGTCGACGCTGAGCACGGCATGGCCACTGCCGTTGGCCAGCGCGCGGCACACGGCATCGTGCGAGTCGAGGCTGCCGAGCACCCACCCGCCACCGTGGAAGAAGACGACGAGGCCCAGGCCGGGGCGATCGTCGGGTCGGTAGAGGCGGGCCGGCACACTTCCGGCATCGAGGTCGCGACACTCGTGGATCGCTTCGGTCGATGGCCGCTGCCGCGCGGCCCGCACGGCGCGGGCCTGCTCGGGGGTGCTCTCGACGAGCGGAGGGTCGCCGTACGACGCGATCAGCTCGAGCAGGGTGACGGCCTGGGGATGCAGCGGCATGGGACCAGTCTGGCACCGCTCGCCGACGCCATGCCCTGACCGGCCGTCGGGGCCGCAGTAGGTTCGCGGTGATGTCGACCGACGCCCCGGCCACGACGCGTCCCGACGACCTCGACCCGCTCGAGGTGGCGCTGCTCGACGGCATCGGCGCGCTGGTGGCCCCGTCGACGGGACTGGTCCCTGCCAGTGAGTGGTCGCGCGACCGACCGGTGCATCCCGGCACCGGGTTGACCCTCGAGATCGTCCGCGACCTGTTCCGCGCCCAGGTGCACAGCCGCCACGTCGACCACGCGGCGCGCTGGCTGCGGGCCCAGGGTGCGGGCTTCTACACGATCGGTTCGGCAGGCCACGAGAGCAATGCCGCAGTGGCGCTGGCCATGCGCTCGAGCGACCCGGCGTTGCTGCACTACCGCTCGGGCGGGTTCTACCTCGCCCGTGCGGGCCAGGAACGCCGCGAGCCGCTGCCCGGTGTGCGCGATGTGCTCGCCGGGCTGCTCGGTCTGGCCGAGGAGCCGATTGCCGGTGGTCGGCACAAGGTGTTCGGCCATCCCTCGCTCGACATCATCCCGCAGACGAGCACGATCGCCTCGCACCTGCCCCGAGCGGTCGGGGTGGCCTTCGCCCTCGAGCGGGCGGGTCGCCTCGGGGTGTCGACGCGCTGGGCCGACGACGCCGTGGTCGTGTGCTCGTTCGGCGACGCGAGCGTCAACCACTCGACCGCACAGGGGGCGCTCAACACCGCCGGGTACACGGTGCACAGCGGCCTGGGGCTGCCGCTGCTGCTCGTGTGCGAGGACAACGGCCTCGGCATCAGCGTGCCCTCGCCCAAGGGCTGGGTCGCGGCGACGCTGTCGGGTCGCCCGGGGTTGGGCTACGCAGCCGTCGACGGCGACGATCCGGCCGCCGTGTTCGACACCACGCGGGCACTCGTCGACGAGATCCGCTCGACCCGCCGTCCGGCGGTGCTGCACCTGCGCACCGTGCGCTTCCTCGCCCATGCAGGCACCGACGTCGAGAGCGCGTACCGCAGCCCCGCCGCGATGCGCGCCGATCTGGCCCGCGACCCGCTGTTGGCCACGGCGCGCCTGCTCGTCGACGCCGGCGTGGTCACCCCGACCGAGCTGGTGGCCTACTACCTCACCACCCGGCGGGCGGTGCGCGACCTGGCGACGTCGATGGTCGGCCTGCCCACGCTGTCGTCGGCCGACGAGGTGATGGCCCCGCTCGCCCCGCACCGCCCCTACCTCGTCGAGACGGCGGCGCGCCGGGTGGCCAAGCCCGACGCGCGCCACGAGATGTTCGGCGACACCTTGCCCGAGGACGAGGGCCCGCTCACGCTGGCCGAGACGATCAACCGGTCGCTCGCCGACCAGCTGGCCGCTCGCGCCGAGGTGCTGGTATTCGGCGAGGACGTCGGGGTGAAGGGTGGGGTCTACGGCGTCACGCGCGGACTGGCCCGTCGCGCCGGGGCGGCGCGGGTGTTCGACTCGCTGCTCGACGAGCAGTCGATCCTCGGTGTCGCCCTCGGCGCCGCGGTGTCGGGGCTGTTGCCGATCCCGGAGATCCAGTACCTCGCCTACCTGCACAACGCCGAGGACCAGTTGCGTGGCGAGGCTGCCAGCCTGTCGTTCTTCTCGCAGGGGGCCTATCGCAACGGCATGGTGGTGCGCATCGCCGGCCTCGCCTACCAGAAGGGGTTCGGCGGCCACTTCCACAACGACAACGCGGTCGCCGTGCTGCGCGACATCCCGGGCCTGGTGGTGGCCTGCCCCGGCCATCCGGCCGATGCCGCCCCGATGCTGCGCACCTGCGTGGCCGCGGCCGAGGTCGACGGCACGGTGAGCGTCTTCCTCGAACCGATCGCGCTCTATCACACACGCGACCTGCACGAGCCGGGCGACGGGCTGTGGACCGCGCCGTACCGGGCGCCCGAGCACTGGGCGGCCGACGACGTGCCGATCGGGCGGGCCCGGCTGGCTCGCCCGGGCGACGACCTGCTGGTGGTCACCTGGGCCAACGGCCTCCATCTGTCGCTGCGTGCCGCCGAGCGGCTGGCCGATCTCGGTGTGTCGGTGCGGGTGCTCGACATGCGCTGGCTCGCCCCGCTACCGATCGACGATGTGATGGCGCACGCGGCGGCAGTCGGCCGGGTGCTGGTGGTCGACGAGACCCGCCACAGTGGCGGTGTGGGCGAGGCCGTGCTGGCCGGTCTGGTCGAGCGCGACTTCGCCGGGCCATGCGCGCGGGTCGCGGCACGCGACAGCTTCGTGCCACTGGGTGATGCGGCGAACCTAGTGCTGGTCGGCGACGACGACGTGGTCGACGCGGCGCTGGTGTTGATGCAGCGCTAGTCGGCCTTCGGCGCCTCAGCAGCCGGAGCTGCGGGCGCGTCGCCGGCCGGCGCTGCTGCGTCGGCTGCCGGGGCAGCGGGCGCCTCGGCGGCGGGGGCGGGGTCGGCCTTCTTCTTCGGCGGCGGCACGCCGACGGTCGGGGCCCTGTCGGCCCACTCCGGCCAGCGGCGACGGCTGACGATGCTGAGGGTGCGCAGCAGCTTCATCGCCACCTCGTCGTCCTGGGCGGGCTTGGCGATGATCGTGCCGTCGGCGATCATCCGGTTGATCACTTCCTCGCCGAGCTCGGTGCGCACGATGGTGAGCGTCCAGTCGTTGTCCTTGCCGATGCCGCCGGTGGCGATGTCGCTGTGCTCGGCCGCGAAGTCGGGGCAGCTCTTGCAGCCCTCTCGCGTCCACTTGTGGCACTCCTTCAGGTCGATCTCGTGGTACGAGCCGTCCTTCATCCAGATCTGGAAGACGC
>JBBATY010000015.1:0-47568 GCA_040398525.1 Ilumatobacteraceae bacterium
ATCGACTGGAGCTACAACGTTCCCGGTCTGCGTTCGGCCCTCGAAGAGGCCGGCCTGACGGTGGAGGTCAACTTCCCGGCCGACGGCATCTACGGCGGCTTCTACGGCCAGGGCGTGGTCAAGGATTCCCCGAACCAGGCCTGCTCGAAGCTGTGGATGGAGCACATCTTCAGCGATGAGGGCGCCCTCGGCTACCTCGAGGGTGGTGCCGTGCCGGCCCGCATCGTGTCGCTGACCGAGCGTGGCCTCGTCACCGAGGAGAACAGCGCCAACCTGCCCCCGGCCGAGCTGCTCGACCAGGTGAGCTTCCTGACCCCGGCGCAGATCGCCACGGCCAAGCAGGTCCTGGCCGACAACTGGGGCCCGATGGTGGCCGACGCCTGATCCTTCGGATCCAGTGACTGTCATCACCACATCAGCACAGACTGCCGACAGGGGCCGCGCCGATGGCGCGGCCCCTGCGGTGTCTGTACGCCGGCGACGGAGCTGGGCATGGCTCGGCCTGTTGCCGTTCCTGTCCTTCCTCGTCCTGTTCCTGCTGATCCCGGCCGTCAGCGTGTTCATCAACGCGCTGCGCACCGAGCAGGGGTGGTCGCTGTCGGCGCTGCGCGAGGGCATCAGCGGCCAGAACTGGGTCGCACTCAAGTTCTCGATCGGCTTCTCGGCCGGCTCGGCCATCGTCGGAGTGCTCTTCGGCACCTTGCTCGCCTACGCGGCTGCCACGGCCACCCGGCCGAAGTGGCTGCGCAGCCTCGTCTCGTCGTTCAGCGGCGTGGCCGCCAACATGGGCGGACTCCCGCTCGCCTTCATGTTCTTGTCGTTGCTCGGCCGCCAGGGTGTGCTCACCAAGATCCTGAAGACCACCTTCGGCCTCGACCTCTACGCCGGTGACTTCGACCTCGGCAACATCACCGGGTTGATCATCGTCTACTCGTACTTCAACATCCCGCTGATGGTGCTCATCACCCTGCCGGCCATCGATGGCCTGAAGCCGTCGTGGCGCGAGGCGTGCGCCAACCTCGGCGGCACCACCGCTACGTACTGGCGCCGCATCGGCCTGCCGGTGCTGATGCCGTCGCTGCTCGGTGGATTCCTGCTGCTGTTCGCCAACTCGTTCAGCGCCTACGCCACGGCGAGCGTGCTCACCGACAACTCCAAGATCCTGTCGCGACGCATCGGTTTCTTCCTCGGTGGCGACATCGGCATCGGCGAGTCCGCCGTGGGCTACGCCCTTGCGGCCTGGATGATCATCACAATGGCCATTGCGATGGCGCTCTACTGGGTCGTCCGCAAGCGTGCCGAACGGTGGCAGTCATGACCGCGGCCACCACTGCCAGACGGCGGCGATGGGTCAGCCGGCTCATCCCCAACCTCGTGCTGCTGGTGAGCGCCGTGTTCTTCATCGCGCCACTGCTCACCCTCACCCGCTACGCGCTGCAGAACGTGCCCACGGTGCTGCTGTCGTGGGACACGCTGTTCGACAAGTGGTCGCTCAAGGGCCTCACCAAGGCCTTCTCCGAGCCCGAGTTCTGGTCGACGTTGCGCCTCAGCCTGCAGCTGGCGGTCGGCACGGTGCTGGTCGTCTTGCTGCTGCTGTTGCCGACGGCGATCTGGGTGCACCTGCGCGTGCCCAGGGCGCGAGCGTTCGTCGAGTTCCTCACACTGCTGCCGTACATGATCCCGGCCATCGCCCTGGTCGCCGGCATCGTCATCGTCAAGCCGTACGCCCGCTGGTTCCTCAACTCGGACTACTCGCTGATCCCGTTCTACATGGTGCTCGCCCTGTCGTTCACCTACCGCTCGATCGACGCCGGCCTGCGGGCCATCGACCTGCGCACGCTCGTCGACGCGTCGCGCAGCCTCGGTGCGGGCTGGGTCGCCACGCTGTGGCGGGTGCTCATCCCCAACCTGCGTGCGGCGATCCTGTCGGTGTCGTTCCTCACCGCGGCGATCGTGATCGGCGAGTACACGCTTGCCAGCGTGCTGCTGAAGCAGACACTCCCCACCTTCCAGATCGTCTTCGTGGGCCGCGAACCGCAGGCCGGCTACGGGCTCAACCTGCTCGCGCTGCTGGTGACCATCCTGTTGTTCGTCGTGCTGAGCCTGCTCACCAGGCCACGCAAGACACCGCGTCGACCCTTCGTCGCGATCACCCCGCCCGCCGACCCAGGACTCCCGCAATGACCACTCTCAGCTTCCAGGGCATCCGCAAGACCTTCGGCCCGACCGTTGCGCTCGAGTCGTTCGACCTCGACGTACGCGATGGCGAGCTCATCTCGCTGCTCGGTCCGTCCGGGTGCGGCAAGACCACGGCCTTGCGCATCGCCGCCGGATTCGAGTTCGCCGACACCGGCGCGGTCGTCGTCGGCGGCAGCGACATCAGCCGCCTCGCAGTGCACAAACGCAACATGGGCATGGTGTTCCAGAGCTACAGCCTGTTCCCCAACCTCACCGTGGCCGGCAACGTCGACTTCGGCCTGCGCACCCGCAAGGTCGACAAGGCCGAGCGACGTGTCCGGGTGAGCGAGGCGCTCGAACTGGTGCAGCTCACCGCGCTCGCCAACCGTTACCCGCACCAGCTGTCGGGCGGCCAGCAGCAGCGCGTCGCCCTCGCGCGTGCCCTCGCCGTGCGGCCACAGGTGCTGCTGCTCGACGAGCCGCTCAGCGCGCTCGACGCGAAGGTCCGCCTCACCCTGCGCGACGAGATCCGCCGCATCCAGACCGAGCTCGGCATCACGACCCTGTTCGTCACCCACGACCAGGAGGAGGCCCTCGGCATCTCCGACCGCATCGGGGTGATGTCGAACGGACGCCTCGAGCAGCTCGGCACCCCCACCGACGTCTACCGCAACCCGGCCAACCCCTTCGTCGCCCGGTTCGTCGGCTCGATGAACGAACTGCCCGCCACCGTCGTCGACCAGGGCGCCGTCCGAGTCGGTGACACCGTCGTGCAGACCGCCGTCACCGAGCCGGCCGGCACGGCCGTCACACTGCTCACCCGCCCCGAAGACCTCAGCCTCGTCGACGCGGGCGGCTTGGCCGGCACGGTGACGAGCCGCACCTTCCAGGGCGCCACCACGGTGATCGGGGTCAGGCTCGACGTGCTCGACCGCCTCGTCGCCGTCAGCATGGCAGGGACGGCCGCAGGCGAGATCGCGCCGGGCGACCGCGCGGCCGTCGCCATCGACGGGTCACGGGCGCTGTGCGAGTCGATCGCCTCCTGATCGGCAGGAGCGATCGGCAGCGCTGTCGGGCGCCGCGGCGGTCGGCCTTGACAACCGGCACCGGTTTGCCGTAGCGATACAGCCGCCATGGCCCGTCCACTCGTCATCGTCGAATCGCCTGCGAAGGCCAAGACCATCTCCAAGTTCCTGGGGAACGCCTTCGATGTGCGCGCCTCGGTCGGCCATGTGGCCGACCTGCCCAGCAAGGGCCTGTCGATCGATGTCGACAACGGCTTCAAGCCCACCTACGAACTCACCGACCGCGGCCGCAACGTGGTGAAGGAGCTCAAGGCGGCACTCAAGGACGCGAGCGAGCTCTACCTTGCGACCGACGAAGACCGCGAGGGTGAGGCCATCAGCTGGCACCTGCTCGAGTACCTGAAGCCGAAGATCCCCGTGAAGCGGATGGTGTTCCACGAGATCACCAAGGGCGCCATCGACGCTGCCGTCGCCAACCCGCGCACCATCGACTATGGCCTTGTCGACGCGGCCGAGACCCGCCGCCTGCTCGACCGGCTGTATGGCTACGAGGTGTCGCCAGTGCTGTGGCGGCGGGTGAACCGCGGTCTGTCGGCCGGACGGGTGCAGAGCCCGTCGGTGCGCCTGATCGTCGAGCGCGAGCGCGAACGCATGGCCTTCGTCGCCGCCGACTACTGGGACATCGACCTGCTCACCGCCACGTCGCCGGCGTTCAGCGCCACGCTCGTCGCGGTCGACGGCACCCGGGTGGCCACCGGCAAGGACTTCGGCAGCACCGGCCGAGCCAGCGCCAAGGTGGTGGTGGTCGACGAGGCCCGCGCCCGTGCGCTGGCCAGCGCCCTGGAGGGCGCTGCGTTCGCCGTGCGTTCGGTGGAGGACAAGCCCTACCGCAGCAGCCCGAAGGCGCCGTTCATGACGTCGACCCTGCAGCAAGAAGGCGGCCGCAAGCTGCGCCTCGGCGCCGCCCAGGTGATGCGCCTCGCCCAGGGCCTGTACGAGCGCGGCTACATCACCTACATGCGTACCGACAACGTGGTGCTCAGCGAGGAAGCCCTCGCCGCGGTGCGCGCCGAGGTCGGCAAGGCCTACGGGCCGCAGTTCCTGTCGAAGGGGCCGCGCCAGTACTCGGGCAAGATCAAGAACGCACAGGAGGCCCACGAGGCCATCCGCCCCACCACCCCGCTGCGCTCGCCCGACGCCCTCGCCGGCGAACTGAACGGCCAGGAACTGGCGCTGTACCGGATGATCTGGCAGCGCACGCTGGCCAGCCAGATGGCCGATGCGGTGGGCACCACTGTCAGTGTGCGCCTGGGCGCCACGGCACTGGTGGCCGGCACGGGGGTCGACACCGAGTTTGCCGCCAGCGGCACCACCATCACGTTCCCCGGCTACCGCCAGGTCTACGTCGAGTCGGTCGACGAGAGCGAGGCCGGCGCCGACGAGCGCGAGGCGCTGCTGCCCGAACTGACCGTCGGCCAGGCCGTGCCCGTCGAGTCGCTCACACCCAACGGGCACACCACGTCGCCACCGGCCCGCTACACCGAGGCGTCGCTCGTGAAGAAGCTCGAGGAGCTCGGCATCGGCCGACCCAGCACGTGGGCGTCGATCATCCAGACCGTGCAGGACCGCGGCTACGTGTGGAAGAAGGGCCAGGCTCTGGTGCCCACCTGGACGGCCTTCGCCGTCGTCGGGTTGATGGAGAAGCACTTCGACGAGCTGGTCGACTACGCCTTCACCGCCCGCATCGAGGAAGACCTCGACTCGATCGCCCGCAACGAGCTGCAGAAGCAGGACTGGCTCGCCCATTTCTACTTCGGCGAGTCCGACGGCGACCTGCCCGGCCTGAAGCAGCTGGTGGCCGAGAACCTCGACGAGATCGACGCTGCCGAGATCAACACCTTCCCCATCGGGGCCGACCCCGACGGGGTCGAGATCGTGGTCAAGCCCGGTAAGTACGGGCCGTACGTCAAGCGCGGCGACGACACGGCCAGCGTGCCCGACGATCTGACCCCCGACGAGCTCACCGTCGACGTGGCATTGCGACTGCTCGCCGCGCCGAAGGCCGACGAGCCGATCGGCGAGCTCGACGGCACGCCGGTGTTCGCCAAGGCCGGCCGCTACGGGCCCTATGTGCAGTGGGGCACGGCCGACAACCCGCCGCGCGGCTACCCGAAGCCGAAGATGGCCAGCCTGTTCAAGACAATGACCCTCGAGCGGATCACCGTCGACGACGCCGAGGCCCTCCTGCAACTGCCGCGCACCCTGGGCGTCGACCCGGCCGACGGCGTGGCGATCCTGGCCAACAACGGCCGCTACGGGCCCTATGTGCAGAAGGACAAGGACTTCCGCAACATCGCCAACGAGGAGCAGCTGCTCACCATCACCCTCGAGCAGGCGATCGAGATCTTCCGCCAGCCCAAGCAGTTCCGTCGCGGAGGCGGCGCCAACCTGGCGGCCAAGGGGCCACTGCGCGAGTTCGGCACCGACCCGGTGAGCGGTAAGGCCGTCGTCGCCAAGGACGGCAAGTTCGGCGTCTACGTCACCGACGGCGAGACGAACGCCTCGCTCAGCAAGGGCGACCGACTCGAGGCGATGCTCCCGGAGCGGGCCTTCGAGCTGCTCGCCCTCCGCCGTGATGCGATCATCGAAAAGGGCGGGCCGGCAGCCAAGAAGGCCGCCGCCACCAAGCGCTCGGCTGCCAAGAAGACGACCACTCGGTCGACGTCGACGCGCAGCTCGGGTGCTGCCAAGAAGGCACCTCGCAGTAGCTCCTGACCGGTGGCACACCGGCCGGGTAGCGTGCCCGCTGTGGATGTGGCGGGCAGGTACATCGCCTTCGAGGGCGCCGAGGGCTGCGGCAAGAGCACGCAGGCTGCTCGTCTGGCGGGCCGCCTCGATGCGGTGCTGACCCGCGAGACCGGGGGTACCGGCATCGGTCGGCGCATCCGCGAGATCCTCCACGACACCACCGTCGAGCACCTGGCACCGCGCGCCGAGGCGCTGCTCACTGCGGCCGACCGCGCCCAGCACCTCGACGAGCTGGTGCGCCCTGCGCTGGCCGCGGGGCGCCACGTGGTGAGCGATCGCAGCGTGTGGTCGACCCTCGCCTACCAGGGCTACGGCCGCCAGCTCGACCTCGCCGACATCCGCGGCATCAACGACTGGGCGATCGGCGGGCTGTGGCCCGAGTTGGTGGTGCTCATCGACGCCGACCCGGAGGTGCTGCTGCAGCGCATGTCGGGGCGCGAGCTCGACCGGTTCGAGCAGGAGTCGGCCGAGTTCCACGCCCGGGTGCGTGCCGGGTTCCGCGAGATGGCCACAGCCGATCCGGAGCACTGGGTGGTGATCGACGGCAACACCGGCGTCGACGAGGTCGAGGCGGCGGTCGTCGGGGTCGTGCGCAGCCGCCTCGGCCTGGTGCTGCCGTGAACCTGTTCGGTGAGGACGAGTCAGCGTCGTCGGTGTGGGACGGTGTCGTCGGGCAGGACCGCGCCGTCGCCCGGCTGCGCGCCGCAGCCGACGACCCGGTCCACGCCTATCTGTTCATCGGCCCGGCCGGCTCGACCAAGGACGTCGCTGCCCGCGCGTTCGCCGCGCGCCTGCTCGCCGGCAGCGACGACGCCCACTCGCGCACCGGTCGGCTTGCGCTGGCGGGCGAGCACCCCGACGTCCGCGAGGTGCGCCGCACCGGTGCCGCCATCAACACGGATCAGATCAGCGAGATCATCCGCATCGCGTCGCGGGCGCCGATGGAGGGCGACCGGCAGGTGCTCGTGCTCGACGAGTTCCACCTGCTGAGCGCCGATGGCGCAGCGCGTCTGCTCAAGACGCTCGAGGAGCCACCTCCGTCGACGGTGTTCATCGTGCTCGCCGACACGATCACACCCGACCTCGTCACCATCGCCTCGCGCTGCGTGCGCATCGAGTTCGGCGCGATCGATCAGGCCCAGATCGAGCGGGTGCTCCTGGCCGAGGGGGCCGACCCCGATCGGGCTGCGATGGCGGCGCGCTCGGCAGCCGGCAACCTCGACCGTGCACGCGTGCTGGTGAGTGACGACAGCCTGGTGCGACGTCGCGCCGCCTTCGCCGCCGTGCCCCGCCGCCTCGACGGTCGCGGCGCCACCGTGGCCACCTTGGCCGACGAGATCACGCGGCTCGCCGACGAGGCCGCTGCCGCGCTCACCCCGCGGCACGAGGCGCAGGTGGCAGCACTCGAGGAGCGCATCGCCACCACGGGCGAGCGCGGCAGCGGGCGCAAGGCACTCGAGGATCAGCACAAGCGCGAGATCCGCCGGTTCCGCACCGACGAACTACGTGCCGGCCTCGGCGTCATCGCCGGCGCCTATCGCGACGCAGCGGTCGAGGGGCGCGGTGTGCGCCCGGAGGTGCACATCCACGCCGTCGAGCGCATCCACCGGACCCTCGAGGCACTCGACCGCAACCCGAACGAGGCCTTGTTGCTGCAGAGCCTGCTGCTCGACCTGCCGTCGATCTGACCGGGCGGGTGGCAGCGCCGCTGCGGCTACGGTCGCGCCATGCCTGCGCTGAGCCCCGACGATGTCGCTGCCTTCCTCGCCGAGCCCGGCCACCTGGCCCGCATCGGCACCACCGATGCCGACGGTATGCCCCGCGTGCTGCCGCTGTGGTTCATCGTCCACGACGGCGCGATCTGCTTCACGCCGCGCCAGCCGGCGGTGATCTGGCACAACCTGCTGCGCGACCCACGGGTGGGCATCAGCATCGACGAGGAGGCCAGCCCGTACCGCAAGGTCGTCGTGCAAGGGGTTGCCGAAGTGCTCCATCAGCCGGGCGACGACGACGCCTGGCGGCCGCTCTACCGGGCGATCGCGTCGCGGTACACACCGGTCGAGTGGGCCGACGCCTATGTCGACACCACCAGCGACCAGCCACGGGCCCTGTGCGCCGTGCGGCTCGACGCACCCACCACACGGCTGCAGACCTGGCGGATGCCGGTGCGCGGCGAGGACCCGAAAGGCATCTGGCATCCGCGCTACTACGTGTAGGTGCCGGTGCGCGCTCGGTAGACTGCCGAGCCGTCGCCCAGATAGCTCAGTCGGCAGAGCATTTCACTCGTAATGAAAAGGTCGAGGGTTCGATTCCCTCTCTGGGCTCCATGTGAAGTCGAGCTGTGGATGCAGCCTCGATACCGCCGTTCCGGCTCAGGCGGTGCAACGATCACGGGGATCCCCCTCCCGATTCCGATGCGCACGAGACACACCCCTCCCTCCCGATCCGAGCTCCTGGCCACCGTGGCCACGGCGGCGGCGCTGTTGCTGGCGGGGTGCAGCTCCACCGAGGGTGGCGTGGCGAGCGCCGGCGAGCCGGGCATGGACCTGTCGACGACCGTGGTGGCCACTGTCGCCGCGTCGACGACGGTGGCACCTTCGACGACTGCGCCCGAGCCGGTGTGCGTCGTGGTGGCCGAGGCCGGCGATTCGCTCAGCGCGATCGCCGACCGCAGCGGCATCACCGTCGAGCAACTGCTGAAGGAGAACCTGCTCGATCCCTCGGCCATCTTCCATCCCGGGCAGGAGTTCGACGTCTGCATCGGCGACGGCATCGATCTCGCCGACCCGACACTGCTCGAGCCGTCGCCCGACGCGGTGATGCGCCAGCAGACCGAGCTCAACGAACTGCTCGCAACCACCTCGATGTTGCCGCTCGGTGTCGACGGCGACGCCGGCAGGTTGACCCGTCAGGCGCTCTGCGCGGCGCGGATGGGTCTCGGGCTGGAGGTGCACAACCGGAACCTCGTCGTCGGCAGCGACGAGGAGGCCACCATCTTCGCCGCGACCGAGCTCGGCATCCCCGAGGGTGCGCCGACTGATGCCGCCAAATGGATCCTCGTCGACCAGACCTGCCAGGTGATCTTCACCGGCGAAGGCGACGACCGGGTGGTCGATGTGTTCCCGACATCGACGGGCGAGGAGGGCCACGAGACCTTCAACATCCGTGCTCGCGCGTTCCGGTTCGACCCGGCCGTCGACAACGAGGGATGGCACGACAGCTCGAGCTTCCCCGTCGAGGTCGACAACCCACTGAACGGCAACATGTACAAGCCGCTCTATTTCAACGACGGACAGGCGATCCACGGTGCGGAGTTCATCCCCCCGTTCCCGCGGAGCAAAGGCTGTGCTCGCACGTTCCCGAAGCATCAGGACATGATCATCGAGTGGCTCGGCCTGCAGGACCTGACCGACGCCACGTGGAAGGTCCGCGAGATCGGCGTCACGGTGCTCGTGAGGGGCCGCTACGTCGACCTCCCCGAGCTTCCCTGATCAGCCCCGGTCCGCCAGAGCGCCCAACGGGCCGGGGAGCCACTCCTCGAGCCGCTCCCAGATGGCATCCGCGCTGTGTGCCAGCAGGTGGCCGTCGCCCGGTAGGGGCACGAGCTCACCCGAGCCGGCGATCGCCTGCACCACGGCGCTCGCCTCGAACGGCAGGATCTCGTCGCGGTCGCCGTGGAACAGCAACAGCGGCGTGCCCTGCAGACCGCCGGCGACCTCGCACCCGGCCGACTGGGTGGCGAAGGTGACCACCCCGGTGACGAGCGGGTGCAGGCCCACCCCCACCCGCACGGCGACCGCACCCCCGAAGCTGTGGCCCATCACCACCACGCGCTCGGCCCCACCGCCGGCCGTGGCCAGCTGCACGGTGGCGGCCGCGTCGAGCGAGCACAGCTCGAGGTCGTTCGGCCGGCGGTACGACACACGGAGCACCGGCACCCCACGCGCCGACCACTCGACACCGAGCCGGTGGTAGAGGCTGTCGGCAGGCCCGAGCAGCCCGCCCATCGCTCCGCCGCACAGCACCAGCGCTGCCGGAGCGGCCTCGACGTGGTCGGGGGGTTCGTGCCACAGCACGGTGAGCAGCCCGCGCATCGTGTACAGCTCGACGTGGCGCAACGTCGGCGTCAGCATCACGTCGGCGCTGGCGAGCACCCCGAGCGCGTCGAGCGGTGTTCCTGCGCCGTCGCTGTCGTCCCCGCGTGCACGATCGGCGCTCATCGCAACTACGGTAGCCCCCTCATGGCCCGCGAGTTCCCGGTCGACCTGCACGACCCAGCGCAACGCGACCTCGCGGTGCGGATCGGTCTCGCGTGGATCGAGATGCGACGCGGGGCTGCGATGAGCGGACTGCGCGAGTACCTGTTCGGCAGCGGTGACGACGCCCTCGAGCAGGGGCAGATGGACACCCTCGACCTGCTCGCCCAGCAGCCCTGCTGGCGGATGAGCGACCTCGCCGACGCGCTGCGCGTCGACCCGTCGACGGCCACCCGCGCCGTTCAGCGGCTCGAGAACGTGGGCCTCGCCCGGCGCGCCCAGTCCGACGGTGACGGGCGGGTCGTGATCGCCACCATCACCGAGGCGGGCCGGGGCAGGCACGCCGACGTCGCCGAGCGTCGCGGCCACGTGATGGCTCATCTGCTCAGTGCCTTCTCACCCCGCGAGCGTGAGCTGTTCGCATCGATGCTCGAGCGGTTCGTCACCCGTGTCGACGACTTCGTCGCCCGCCAGGACGCCGAGCCGCGGCCTCGCCCCGGCGAGCGCGAGCAGTAGCGTCACCCACCATGGCCGACCAGCGAGCGTTCAGCACCGACGCGCTCCAGTACGCGCCGCAGCTCTACAGCGCCGCGCTGCGCATGACGCGCAACCCGTCCGACGCCGAGGACCTCGTGCAGGAGACCTTTCTGCGCGCCTACCGCAGCTACGCCGGCTTCGAGGAGGGCACCAACCTGCGGGCGTGGTTGTTCCGGATCCTCACCAACACCTACATCAACTCCTACCGCGCCAAGCAGCGCCGGCCACAGGAGACCGAGCTCGGCGAGACCGACGAGCTGTACCTGTACCGCCGACTCGGCCGCATCGACACGGCGGCGCTCAGCGCCGAGGACCAACTACTCGACCTGTTCACCGACGACGAGGTGAAGGCAGCACTCGAGGAGCTCCCCGATGCGTTCCGGCTGCCGGTGCTGCTCGCCGATGTCGAGGACTTCTCGTACAAGGAGATCGCCGAGGCGCTCGACATCCCGATCGGCACCGTGATGTCTCGGCTGCATCGGGGAAGAAAGGCGATGCATCGGCGGTTGTACGAGTTCGCTCAGGCTCGGGGGTTGATCCGGCCTGACGAAGACGACAACGGATCCGACCCTGCGAGCACGGTGGCCGATGGCTGACTGCAACGAGACACTCCACGAGCTGTTCACCTTCCTCGATGGTGAACTGCCCGACGGGGCGCGCCACGAGGTGGTCGTGCACCTCGAAACCTGCCCGGACTGCCTGCAGGCGTTCGACTTCCACGCCGAGTTGAAGACCACGATCGCTCGGAAGTGCCGCACCGACGAGATGCCGGCCGGTCTGCTCGACAAGATCCAGGCCTGCTTCGGCAGCGAACTGCTCGACGACCCGGCCGACTGACCGACGTGCGAATGGGCGACAGCGCGCCGCATCTGGCTACGCTGTCATCATGCTCGCGGCAAACGTCTGGCACTGGTGGATCGGTGTGCTCCTGGCACTCGGGAGCGCGGCAGCGGTGCTCTCCGTCGTCGGCGCGTACCTGAAGAGCGTCACCAGCCAGCGCTACCCGGGCAAGCGCCAGCGCAGCGAGGACTGACCCCATGGGTGGGTCGCTGCCCCCCATGCCGGGTGCAGCGACGTCGTTCATCGAGCGGCTGCTGCCGCGCTGCTCGTTCCCTCCTGCGGGCACCCAGGTGACCTGTGCCGTGTCGGGCGGGGCCGACTCGACGGCGCTCGCCGTGCTTGCCGTGGCTGCAGGATGCACGGTCGACGTGGTGCATGTCGACCACGGGCTGCGGCCAGGCTCGGCCGACGAGGCCGAGGTCGTCGGGTTCACCGCCGCACGGCTCGGGGCATCGATGCGCTCGGTGCGCGTCGAGGTGGCCCCCGGCCCGAACCTCGAAGCCCGGGCACGCTCCGCCCGCTACGCGGCGCTGCCCACTGATGTCCTGACGGGCCACACCGCCGACGACCAGGCCGAGACGGTGCTCGTCAATCTGCTCCGCGGGGCCGCTGCGACCGGGCTGGCCGGCATGCGCCCCGGTGTGCGTCGACCGCTGCTCGGGCTGCGCCGCGCCGACACCGTCGAGCTGTGCGGTCTGGCAGGGCTGGCGGTGGTCGACGACGAGACCAACGGCGATCAACGCTTCGTGCGCAACCGGGTGCGGCACCGGGTGCTGCCGCTGCTCGCCGACGTGAGCGGGCGCGACCTGGTGCCGGTGCTGGTGCGCCAGGCCGACCTGCTGCGCGACGACGACGACCTGCTGACGGCGCTGGCCGGCCAGCTCGACGTCACCGACGCCCGCGCCCTGGCTGCCGCGCCGGTGCCGCTGGCGCGGCGAGCCGTCAGGAGCTGGCTGAGTGCCGCCGATGGCGAGATGCACCCACCGGATCTGGCGACGGTCGACCGGGTGCTCGAGGTGGCAGCGGGGCGCCGCGTGGCCTGCGAGGTGGCCGGTGGCCACCGGGTCGAACGGCACCGCCAACAGCTCGTGCTCACCATCACGACAGCCCGGACGGAACCCGCTCCGCCCGCGACGGGTGGGGCGTCGGTCGGGTAACGTGGTCTCTCGTACGTTCCTCCACCCCTGAGTCAGCGATGCCACCTCGTCTCCGTGGGAAGTGGGCCCTCGGGATCACTCCTCGCAACTTCACCTGGATCATGAAGGACAAGCTCGCGATCTGCGAGCGTCCCGGTGGCTACGGCGACAACCATCGTCGGGTTCGGCGCCAGGAGGAGATCATCTGGCTGCGCGAGAACGGGTTCGGGTGCTTGATCAGCATCATCCCGGCACCGCACAACCTGCACAACTACGACGAGCTGTCGCTCCCCTATCGGCACCGGCCCTTCACCGGCCTCGACGATCTGGGCCAGTGGCTGCAGCGCTTCTATGTCGAGCTCGCCGAGCTGATGGCCAGCGGGGCCAAGGTCGTCGTGCACAACGAGCACGTCGACGACCGCCTGGTGGGCATCATGGGCGGCTACATCCGCTGGAGTGGATTGGTCGAGGAGCCGTCGCAGGCCATCACGGTCATCGAGCGCATCGCCGGTCGCCAGCTCGACCCGTTCGGCCGCAACGTCATGCTGATGGTGCACGAACTGCGCTAGCAGCTCCGCCCGCGCCGGTCGGCGGGGCTCACCGCTGCAGGCTCAGGTCAGACGAAGCCGACCACGTCGACGATCACGTCGGCCGGGCTCGTCGACGAGATGCACACCGCACCGCTGCCGAGGCCCACCACTGCAGCGCCAGTGTGCACCTCACCGGCCCACTGGGCCGTCACCGTGCCCGCCTGGGGCTTCTGACCGCAGGGAACGACGAACACGCTCGCGGCCCCGCCACCGGTGACCGTCGTGATCGACAGCACTGCCGCCGTTGCCGTGGCAGGCACGCCGTTGCGGCCGGCGAGCTGGACTGCGACCTGCTTGGTGCCGATGCGCGAGCCCGTCGAGCGCGAGTCGAACGCCCGCGCCGGGTCGACCGCACGCGGCCCGGACGCACCTGCCCAGACAGCGCTCACGTCGACGATGACGTGTGTGGCCACCGTGCTGCTGATGCACCACCCGGACGGGTTGACCCGCATGGTCATCGAGAACGACGAGATGCGGTCGGCGGTGATCGGGGTGGTCCACGGGCCGTCGTTGCAGAAGCCCAGCGACAGCGTGCCCGGGCCAGCAGGCTCGACCACGGTGACCGACGCAGTGAGGGCCTGGGTCCCCGGGACGACACCCAGTGCTGCCGGGGTGATCGGGACGCGCACACCGGGCGACAGCTTGGTCGTCGTACGTGTGTCGAGCGCTCGGCGTGATGCCAGGGGCTGCACACCCACACCGGCTGGGCCTTCGGTGGCGAGGACCTCGACCTTGACATGGGCAGCCGCGCTCACCGCGACGCACACACTGCCTCCGACGACCTCGACCATCGAGGTGCCGACGGCTGTCTCACCCGGACCGAAACTCACCTGCGAGACCGCAGGTGTGGCTGCATCGCACGGATACGCCGCCAGGTAGCCGCCGGCCCCGGCGCTGGTGGCGGTCAACCGAACCACCACACCGGTCGTCGTCGCCGGAACGCCCTTGGCCCGATCGACCCGCACCCACTGGCGCGCACCCGCAGCGAGCGGTTGCTTCATCCAGGCCGAGTCGAACGCGGTCTGCGGTGCGATGAACTGCCACCGCTGAGTGCTCGCCGACGGCACCGTGGGCGGTGGCGCCACCGTTGTGGGCGCCGGCACCGTCGTGACCGGGGGTGCAGTCGTGACCGGGGGTGCAGTCGTGACCGGGGGTGGAGTCGTGGGCGGTGCTGCAGCGGCGCGCAGGCAGATCGTGCTCCCGGCGTAGAGCGGTGCTGCCGCCGACGCCAGGTTGTTGGCCACCAGCAGGTCGCTCAGCTTGATCTTGTTCCTCGAGGCGATGAGCAGCCACCCGTCGCCACGCTGCACCGTGTAGGTCTGGGCGCACGCCGCAGCCGGCGGCTTGGTGGTGGGCGGTGCCGGTGTCGTCGTCACGGGGGTCGGCTTGGTGGTCGGCGGTGCCGGTGGCTTGGTGGTGGCCGGTGGCTTGGTGGTGGGCGGCGCCGGTGTGGTCGTCACGGGGGCCGGCTTGGTGGTCGGCGTCGAGGGCACCGTGGTGGTGGTGGTCGGCGGCGGCATGGTCGGCGGCGGTGCCCCGTCGGGCTGCGGCAATGGCTTGGTGACGCGGCAGGCGTCGACCGACCGCACGGTCGGGGTCGGGTTCACCGCACGGCCACCGTCGGGATGCACCTCGAAGTGCAGGTGGGGTGTCGACGAACTGCCAGTGCTGCCGATCCAGCCGATCACCTGGCCGGCCTTCACCTTCGACCCGACGGTGAGCCCGGGCGCGAACGCCGACAGGTGGGCGTAGAAGAAGTAGTCGCGGTTCGCCGCGGTGAGCCACCAGGCGTTGCCCGACAGCGAGCCCGGCCGGTCGAGCGCTTGGCGGGTGAGCGTGCCGTCGACCACCGCATACACGTACTGGCCGGCCTTGGCGATGATGTCGACGCCCTCGTGCTTGCGGCCGCCACCGCGAGGGGCCTGCCACGTGTCGGTGTACCAGCAGTTGCCCTGCACCGGGAACGCCTGGAGCGGGATCACGGGTGGCACGGTGGTGGTGGGCGCCGGCACGGTGGTGGGCGCGGACGGATCGGTCGGGGTCGGCGCCGCTGGCGGGGTCGTGGTCGTGGTCGGCATCGTGGCGCCGTCGGGAAGGCAGATCGTCACCCCGGCGAACAACGGCGCCGAGGCATCGACGTTGTTCGCGGCGAGCAAGTTGCTGAGCGACGTCTTGGCGCGCATGGCCACCGCCGACCAGCTGTCGCCCCACTGCACCACGTACTTCTGCGAGCACGCCGCAGCCGCCTCGGCGGAGATCGGGCCGGCCACCACATGGGGCACCACGATGGCCGACAGCGCCAGGACGATGGCCGCCGCAAGGCCGCCGACGAGGCGAGAGCCGGGTCGGCCGGGGCGATCGACGTCGCCCACGGGTCGTGTCTCACGACCCATCATTCGCAGCCTTCTCCGCACGGACACATAGGCCTCATCGGAGGTCCGCGGGGCGGTCTTTCGCCGCGGCCCCGCTTCTTGACACAACGCTGACCGAAGCTCACCGCAGGTGGGAGGATCAGTACCGGTGCTTGACGGTTCCTTGCGTGACGAACTTGAGGAAACCCATACGTTGCAAGGAGTCCGTCATGGTCGACGGACAGCGCGAAGCAGTGCTTGGGGCGTTGCGACAAGCACCGGCCATGCCCTCGACCGGCCAGGGGGTAGGGTGATCGGCATGCGGGGGCAACGGCTGCTCGTGACCGGGATGGGCGGCGAGCTGGGCTCGCTCGTCACGTCGATGCTCGAGTCCGAGCCGTGGGTCGGCTCGATCGTCGGCATCGACGTCGATCCGCCACGTCGCCGCCTGCGCCGCGCCGAGTTCCATCGGGTCGACCCGCACGACCGCGAGCGCATCGTCGACATCGTCACGGCGTTCGACCCGCACGTGCTGGTCCACCTCGCGGTGTGGGAGCCCGATGCGCGTGCCGGCACCGCAGTCGCCCGTCGCTTCACCGATGCGGCGGCGATGTCGTTCTTCGGCGCGGCCGGCGAGTGCCGCTCGCTCGAGTCGATCGTCACCCGCAGCGGCATCGAGGTCTACGGCCGCGGCCGCCATGCGCTCACCCGCCCCGACGAATCGGCGCCGGTGCGGCCCACCTCGGAGTACGGGCGAATGCTCACCCGGCTCGAGGCCACCGCCCGCCAGGTGGCCGACCGTGTGGGCGTTCCCGTCAACAAGCTGCGCCTCGCCCCCGTGTTGGGCAAGCATGTGCCGAGCCCGCTCGGTCGCCTGTTGCGCCAGCCGGTGGTGCCCTTCAGCCTGCTCGCCGACCAGGCCTTCACCGTCGTCGAGGTGGGTGATGCGGCCCGGGCCTTCGTCGCCGCCGCCCAGCGCCGGCTCGACCAACCGGTGAACGTCGTCGGGCCGGGGGCGATCACCTCGCTGCAGGCGCTCACCCGTGGCCGACGGCTGCCCATCCCCCTCGTCGGGCCCGAGTGGGGCCTCGCTCGACGCCTGTCGCACCTCGTGGGCGCACCGATTCCCGAGCACGTCCTCGAGGTGCTCCACCGCGGCCGCCTCGCCGACGGGTCGCACGCCCGCGAGCTGCTCGGCTTCGCCCCCGAGGTGTCGACACCCGAGGTGATCGCCCGGCTCTACGAGTGGGAGAGCGTCGTGCGTGTCCCCCCGGCCTTGCGAGTGGTGGCCTGACATGGCCAGCGTGGCCGATGTGCCCCGTCAGATGATCGAGCGCGGGCGCGACCTCGCCCTCGCACCCGTTCGACCGTTCCTGCCTGCGGGCAGCGTCGACGAGTGGGGCCGCGACGAGCACGTGCTCAGCGCCCTCGGCCCGCTGTTCCAGCTGCGCTGGGACACCCTCGTCGGCGGCGAGCAGCATCTGCCGGCCCGCAAGGGCGCGCTGCTGGTCACCAACGACCGGCGGCTGTCGTTCAGCCCGCTCTACACCTCGTGGGCGCTGGCCCGCGCCACCGGGCGACCCGTGCGCTTCGTCGGCCACCCCGACATCGCCCCGTTCGGGCCCGTACTACGCCGGCTCGGCGCGATCCTGCACGACCCCGTCGAGGTGCGCGGCGCGCTGCGCCACGGCGAGTTGGTGGTGCTCGGAGCAGCACCCACGCGCCACCCGCGCCATGCCGGGTCGGTCGACGTGTCGATGGTCGGTGCCGCAGTGCTCGCCGGGGTGAGTGTCCACCCGGTGGCCTCGATGAGCTCGCCGATCGGTCGCAGTGCCCGGGTGCAGGTCGGTGCGGCCGTGCGGATGCGCACCAAGCGACGCGGGCCACTCGCCGAGGTCGAGATCGCCGAGGCCACCCAACACCATCTGCAGCGTCAGCTCGACGAGCTGGGTGGCGTGACGACCGGGATGGCACCGCTCGACTGGCTCGGGGAGGGCTGATGCCGTACGCGCGCACCACCGACGGCCTGCGGGTGCACTACGAGGTGCTCGGGCGGCCGAGCACCCCACCGGTGCTGATGATCCAGGGCCTCGGGGCCGACAAGCACGGATGGGACATGCAGCGCTACGTGCTGTCGCTGCGCTACCGAGTGATCGCCCTCGACAACCGTGGCGCCGGCCGCAGCGACAAGCCGTTCGGCCACTACAGCCTCGAGCAGATGGCGGCCGACGCGATCAGCGTGCTCGACGACCTCGGGGTCGATTCGGCGCACGTGATCGGCGCGTCGATGGGTGGGGCGATCGCCCAGATCATCGCGGTGACGTATCCCGAGCGGGTCCGCTCGTTGACGCTGGTGTGCACGGCGTGCCGTAACCACGCGTGGCGCCGCGAGCTGCTCGAGGGATGGGCCGAGCGGGCCACCGAGCGCGGCATGGGCTCGATGGCTGCCGAGGCGGCGCGCTGGGTGATCGGCCCGCGCTCGTTCCGCCGTCTGCTGCCCACCTTCGGCTGGCTCGGGCCGCTCGCCCTCGGGCGGCCGTCGCATGCCTTCGTCGCCCAGGTGCGTGCCATCCTCAACACCGACGAATCGCTCGCCGACCACCTCTCGTCGGTCACGGTGCCGGCGATGGTGGTGGTGGGCAACCAGGACATCCTCACCCCCCGCGGCGACAGTGAGGAGCTGCACGACCGGCTGCCGAACGCCGAGCTGGTGGTCATCTCCGGCGCTGCCCACGGGCTGATGGTCGAGCACGCCACCACGTTCAACCGGGTGCTGCTCGACTTCCTCGGTCGAGTCAGCGCCGAGCAGGCCAGCACCGAGTTGCCGCTGGCCCAGGCCGGATGACCCCGTCGGTCGTGTGCGCAGCGTGACGGGTCGACCATGAGGGTGGCGATCGTCGGCGCAGGCCTGTCCGGACTGATGGCCGGCCGCGCCCTGCGCGACGCCGGGCACGAGGTGGTGCTGTTCGACAAGGGTCGCTCCCCCGGTGGACGGTTGGCGACACGGCGCATCGGCGAGGCCCGCCTCGACCACGGCGCGCAATTCTTCACCGTGCGCACCGACGACTTCGCCCGCCACGTCGACGAGTGGCAGCGCGACGGCCTCGTCTACGAGTGGTGTCGTGGCTTCGACACCGACGGCGACGGCTACCCGCGCTACGCAGCTCGCGGTGGCATGAACGCGCTCGCCAAGCATCTGGCCGTGGGCCTCGACGTGCGCTGCAACGCGCTGGTGTTCTCACTGCACCACGAGCCCGCACCGGCGGGCGCAGCCGGACGTGGCACGTGGCAGGTGCGCCTCGACGACGCCTCGGTGCACGAGGCCGACGCGCTGGTGGTGACCTGCCCGATCCCCCAGACGTTCTCGCTGCTCATGACAGCCGAGGTCGCGATGCCCGAGGCGCTGTGGCGCACCGACTACGACCGCACCCTGTCGCTGCTCGCCGTGTGCGACGGGCCGATGGCGGTGCCCGAGCCGGGCGGCGTGCAGGGCGCAGAGGGCTTCACCTTCATCGCCGACAACCAGCGCAAGGGGGTGAGCGCGCTGCCGGCGATCACGGTGCACGCCGATGCCGCCTGGAGCCTCGAGCAGTGGGACCAGCCCGCCGACGACGTGCACCGCCTGCTGCTCGAGCGGGCCGCACCCTGGATCGGGTCGGCGAACGTGGTGACCAGCCAGCTGAAGCGCTGGCGGTTCGCCACACCACAGCGGATCTGGTCGGAGCCGACCTGGACGAGCGATGCCGCGCCGGGCCTCGCCCTGGCCGGCGACGCGTTCGCCGGGCCACGTATGGAGGGCGCTGCACTGAGCGGCCTTGCCGCTGCCGCGGCACTGCTCGGCTGACACACTGGGCACGATGCGCCACGGTCACTCGCACAGCCACTCGCACGGCGCCGACGGGCACGCCGCCGAACTGGGCCTGGCCCCTACTGTCGAACGCTCGCTCAAGGTGGCGGTGCTGGTGTGCGCCGCGCTCACCCTGGTGGGCCTGGTGCTGCTGTGGCCGTCGGGCGATCGCAGCTCGCTCGACCCGGCGGTGCTCGGCGCCGACCCGGTCGAGGCACGGGTGCAGTCCACCGTCGAGCAGCCGTGCTCGTACGACGCGCTGCTGCCCTGTGTGCTGGTGACCATCGGCGTCACGAGCGGCGACACGAGCGGTGAGGTGTTCACCATCGAGCAGTCGCTCGGCGGCGCCGGCCGACCGCTCACCGCCGGCGACGACATCCTCGTGCTCGCCGACCGGGCATCGGACGGCACGATGATCTATTCGTTCTACGAGCACCAGCGCTCCACCCCGATGCTGCTGCTGGTGCTGCTGTTCGCCACGGTCATCGTGGTGTTCGGCCGTTGGAAGGGCGTGGGTGCGCTGGCCGGGCTGACGATGAGCCTGGCCGTGATCGTCGTGTTCGTGCTGCCCTCGCTGCTCGACGGCAACAACGCCGTGCTGGTGGCGCTGGTGGGCACGTCGCTCATCGCGTTCGTCGCGCTCTACCTGGCCCACGGGCTGCACCCCACCACCAGCGTCGCGCTGGTGTCGACCTTCGCCGCGCTGGTGGTGACCGGGGCGCTGTCGTGGGTGTTCATCGCCGCGACCCGCTTCACCGGCTACACCGACGACAGCACCCAGTTCCTCGACGCGCTGAGCGTGCCCATCGACCCGCGAGGCATCCTGCTGGCGGGCATCGTCATCGGCTCGCTCGGTGTGCTCGACGACGTCACCGTCACCCAGGTGTCGGCCGTGTGGGAGCTTCGCGCCGCGCAGCCGACGATGAGCTCGAGCGAGTTGGTGCGCGCTGCGCTGCGCATCGGCCGCGACCACATCTCGTCGACGGTGAACACGCTGTTCCTCGCATATGCCGGCGCGGCGTTGCCGCTGCTGCTGCTGTTCTCCGAGGCCTCCCAGGGCATCGGTTCGGTGGCCACCCGCGAGATCGTGGCCGTCGAGATCGTGCGCTCGCTCATCGGCTCGATCGGCCTGGTGTCGGCCGTGCCGATCTCGACCTGGCTGGCCGCACAGGTGGTGCGCCCGCACGACCCGGCTGCAGCCGTGAGCGCCACCATGGAGGCATCGTGACGATCACCTTCGGTCCCGACCTGCGCGAGCGGCTGACCGCCAACCTCGCCGCGCACCGTCTGCACACCATCGACCCGGAGGGCCGCAAACGTGCGGCCGTGGCGGTGGTGGTGGTCGACAGCAGCGAGCACGACGACCTCGTCGATCCCTACGCCTTCACCGCCGAGGAGATGTCGGTGGTGCCGGGCGACATCACCGGCTTCGACGGCAGCATGCGCGGTGTCGCCGGCGGCGCGGCGTTCCTGCTGTGCCGGCGCGCCCCGCGGATGAACCGGCACGCGGCGCAGTGGGCGCTGCCCGGCGGCCGGGTCGACCCGGGCGAATCGGCCGAGGAGACGGCACTGCGCGAGCTCGACGAGGAGCTGGGCGTGCGCGTGGCCGACGACCTGGTGCTCGGTCGCCTCGACGACTACGCCACCCGCTCGGGCTACGTCATCACACCGGTGGTGGTGTGGGGCGGTGGTCGGCTCGACATCGTGCCCAACCCCGACGAGGTGGCCCACGTCTACCGGATCGGGCTCCACCACCTGCAGCGACCCGATTCACCGCGCTTCGTCACCATCCCGGAGAGTCCGCGCCCGGTGGTGCAGGTGCCCCTCGGCGGCGACCTGATCCACGCCCCGACGGGTGCCGTGCTGGTGCAGTTCCGCTGGGTGGCGCTCGACGGCCGCGCCAACGAGCGCGTCCACGACTTCGAGCAGCCCGTGTTCGCCTGGGGCTGAGGCCCCGATCGCTCAGTCGATCGCTCAGCCGCCTGCGGCGTCACGGCCGGGGAAGCGCACCGTCGTGAACGGCCACACCTCGGCCAACCAGTCGCGCACGGTCTGGGCGAGCACGGCGTCGAGCTCGGCACGGTCGGCGCGCACCCAGCAGCGCACCATCGCGTCGGCGGCACCCGTGATGTCGGGGTCGATGTAGACGCAGCCGATCACCGTGGCACCGTCGCCGATCACCGTGGCGCCGTCGCCGTCGCCGTCGCCGTCGCCGTCGAGCACGGTGTAGGCGAACGCCTCGCGCCGCTCGAACTCTCCGGCGTGCATCTCGAGGTCGGCGAGGTTGGCCTCGAGGCTCATCGGCACCGGCCAGTCGTCACCACCCCACAGCTCGGCCGTGAACCCCGGTGTGGCGCGGATGTGCTCGATCGACGTGGTCCAGGCACGGTGGTCCGACGTGTTGTGCGCAGGTCCGAGCGGCACCAGCACGAACCCGTCACCGACCAGGCGCCGCGGCACCTCGAACCCGTCCGGCACCCATGGCGACCCGGGCGCGCCGGCCTCGGGCATCTCAGCCCCGGTCACGTCAGCTCCTGCCGGTGTGGCCGAACCCGCCGCCACGATCGTCGCCCTCGAGCGAGTCGACCACGTCCCAGCGCACCGTGGCGAAGCGTTGGATCACCAACTGCGCGATGCGGTCGCCGCGGTGCACCTCGAACGGTATCGACGGATCGGTGTTGAGCAGGATCACCTTCAGCTCGCCGCGGTAGGCCGCGTCGATCAGGCCAGGGGCGTTCACCAGCGCGATGCCGTGGTTCAGCGCGAGCCCGCTGCGCGGCAGCACCCAGCCGGCGTGACCCTCGGGGATGGCGATCGCCACCCCGGTCGGCACCAGCGCCCGGCCGCCGGCGGGAGGCACCACCACGTCGACGCGCGAGCGCAGGTCGAGGCCGGCATCACCCGGATGGGCGTAGGCCGGAAGGGGCAGGTCGGGGTCGAGTCGGACGATCGGGATGTCCACCATGGCCTGCAGAGCCTACGCTCACGGTCGATGGACCCCGCGGCCCGCCCCCCGAGCGTCGACCGGCTGGCACGTTCGCTGGCCCCGTCGAGGCTGCCGCACGCCCTGTGCGTCGACATCGCCCGCGAGGCCATCGCCGCGGGCGACGTCGCGTCGGCGCCGGCGCGGGCCGAGGCACTGCGGCGTTCGCTGCTCACCGAGGTGGTGAACGCCACCGGCGTGCTGCTGCACACCAACCTCGGCCGGGCACCCGTGGCGATGCACCGCCCGGCACGCGCGGTGAACGTCGAGCTCGATCTGGCCACCGGCGAGCGCGGCTCGCGCCAGCACGCAGTGGGCCACCTGCTGGCCCGGCTGTGCCAGACCGAGGCAGCGATGGTGGTGAACAACAACGCGGCGGCCGTGCTGCTGGTGTGCGCGGCGTTGGCCCACGGTCGCGAGGTGTTGGTGAGCCGTGGCGAGAGTGTCGAGATCGGCGGCTCGTTCCGGGTGCCCGAGGTGATGGAGCAATCGGGGGCTCGCCTGGTCGACGTAGGCACCACCAACCGGACGCGCCTCGGCGACTACCGCCGGGCGCTCGGGCGGGCGCGCGCCGATGTGGCGATGGTCCTGAAGGTGCATCCCAGCAACTACCGGGTCGAGGGCTTCGTCGAGGACACACCTGTGGCGCAGCTGGCCACCCTCGACGTACCCGTCGTGGCCGACATCGGCAGCGGCCTGCTCGACGCCGCCTGCCCATGGCTCGGTGGGCCTCCGCCGGCCTGGCTGGCCGACGAGCCTGCCGCCGTGCAGACCCTGGCCGCCGGCGCGGCGCTGATCACCTTCAGCGGCGACAAGTTGCTGGCCGGCCCGCAGGCCGGGATCATCGCCGGCCGGGCCGACCTGGTCGAGGTGTGCATGCGCCACCCACTCGCCCGGGCGATGCGGCCGGGCACCTTGGTGCTCGAGGCGCTGCAGGCCACGGCCCTGGCCTACCTGCACCGGCGGGCCACGACCGACCTCGCCTTCTGGAAGATGGTGGCCACACCGCTGGCCGAGCTGCGCGCCCGCGCCGAGGCGCTGGCCGCAAGCTGCCCGGGGGCGCGCGCCGAGCCGATGCTCGCCCTGCCCGGGGCCGGGTCGGCGCCAGGGACGGGCATCGACTCGTACGGGGTGGTGCTGGCCGGCGACCACCTGGCTCGGCTGCGCGCCGCCACACCGCCCGTGGTGGCCCGGGCGCGCGAGGGCTCGACCTACCTCGACCTGCGCACCGTCGACCCGGCCGACGACGCCCATCTGGCGAACCTGCTCGCTGTGGCGGGCTGAGCGGGCCGTGCGCGTCGTCGCCACCGCCGGCCACGTCGACCACGGCAAGTCGTCGCTCGTGCTGGCCCTCACGGGCACCGACCCGGACCGCTTCGCCGAGGAGAAGCGCCGCGGCCTCACCATCGACCTCGGCTTCGCCCACTTCACGTTGCCGAGCGGTGAGGAGATCGGCCTGGTCGACGTGCCGGGCCACGTGCGCTTCCTGCGCAACATGTTGGCCGGGGTGGGCGGTGTCGACGCCTGCGTGTTCGTGGTGGCCGCCACCGAGGGGTGGAAGCCCCAGAGCGAGGAGCATCTGCGCATCCTGACGCTGCTCGGGCTGCGCCACGGGGTGGTGGCGCTCACCAAGTGCGACCTGGTGGACGACGAATGGCTCGACCTGCAGACGCTCGAGGTGGCCGACCACCTGGCCGGCACGTTCCTGGCCGAGGCGCCGATCGTGCCGGTGAGCTCGACCACCGGTGCCGGCCTCGACCGGTTGTGCGCCGCGCTCGACACGCTCGTCGCCACCACCGAGCCGTCGGCCGACCGTGGCCGACCACGGCTGTGGATCGATCGCTCGTTCGCGGCCAAGGGCAGCGGCACCGTGGTGACCGGCACCCTCACGGGAGGGCGGATCCACCTCGACCAGCGCGTCGACGTGCTGCCGGCCGGGCAGACGGCACGCATCCGCGCCATCCAGACCCACGGGCGCAGCGTCGACGAGGTCGGCCCCGGCCACCGCGTGGCGATCAACCTGAGCGGCGTCGACCACCATCAGCTCGGGCGCGGCGACGCCGTGGTGGTGGGGTCGCAGTGGCGGCCCACACGGCGTGTCGACGCGTCGCTCGAGGTGCTCGGTGCACTCGACCACGAGGTGTCGCGCCGCGGCGCCTACGTGGCCTACATCGGCTCGGGCGAGTGGCCGGTGCGGGTGCGGATCCTGGGCGACCACGCGCTGCTGCCGGGCGAGACGGGGGCGGTGCGGTTGCACCTCGAGGTGGCGTTGCCGTTGGTGGCCGGCGACCGCTACGTGCTGCGCGAGTCGGGCCGCAACGAGACCGTCGGCGGCGGCGAAGTGCTCGATGTCGAGCCGGTGCTGCCGGCGTCGCGGGCCCGGCCGGACCGCAGCATCGAGCGGGTGGTGCGCGAGCGCTGCTGGGTGCAGGTCGACGTGCTGCGCGCCCTCACCGGGGCAGAGAGGGCCCCGACGCTCGGCGACTGGGTGATCGACCCCGACGCGCTGGCGGCGATGCGCGCCTCGCTGGCCGCCCAGGTGGCGACCGCCGGGGCGGCCGGGCTCGACCTCGCCCAGCTCGACGAGCGCGAGCGCCTGGTCGCGGCCGGCCTCGACGGGGTGAAGCTCGACGCCGGCCGGTTGCGCCCGGCCGACGCCGTCGACGAGTTGGCCGACCATCCGTTGCTGGCCGCCCTCGCAGCTGGCGGTGCGGCCCCGCCGGACCTGGCACCGGGTGACCGTCCGGTGCTGCGCGAGCTGGTCCGCCGTGGCCTGGTGGTCGAGCGCGAGGGCATCGCCTTCCACATCGGCGCGGTCGACGCCGCTGCGCGCACGATGGCCACGCTGCTGGCCAGCCATCCGGACGGCGTGACGATGGCTCAGTTCCGTGATGCGCTCGGTGTGACCCGCAAGCACGCCCTGCCGATGGCCAACGAGCTCGACGCCCGCGGCATCACCCGCCGGCGCGGCGACGTGCGGATCGGCGGCCCACGGCTTCCCGCGCCGGACGGTGCCTGAGGGTCTGCACCCGGCGGGCAGCGCGCCGCTCGCCGGCCGCCTCGGCCTCGAGCTGGCGGGCGGCCTTGGCGATGGTGACGTCGTTGGTGAGGATCTCGCCGAACTGCTCGGGGTCGGCGAGCAGCCAGCTGTGCGAGCCGTCGACCACGGTGCCCTGCACACCCGACGCAACACAGAGCGCCTCGAACGACTCGCGCGGGATGATGCCGTCGCGCTCGGCCCAGATGATCGTCACTGGCAGGCCGCGGTCGCGCAGGTGCTCGAGCTCGGCGCGCAGGTCGGCGCGCCTGGCCAGGTTGGCCACCTTCACGAACGCCCGCGGGTTGCGCACGATGTTGGGCACCAGGTCCTCGGCGATGACGGGCAGCACCCGGGTGGCCTGGCGGATCGGCCAGACGTCACCGGGGAAGTGCAGGCCCCAGTCCCACAGCGGCCGCTCGGCGATCGAGCGCAGCGTGCCGCCGCTGCGCCAGGCCGAGCCACCGATCGAGTTGACCAGCACCAGCGAGCGCACACGGTCGGGGTGGTCGTGGGCGAAGCGGATCGACACCCCACCCCCGAAGCTGTGCCCCACCACCACCATCGGCTCGTGCACGTCGAGCACATCGAGTAGGTCGTCGACCCAGTCGGCGTAGCCGTGCAGCGAGAAGTCGTCGCCGGGTAGCTCGGCCGAGCGACCGAAACCGGGCAGCGCCGGGGCGATGACCCGCACCCCCTCTTCGGCCAGCCGCTCGACCGCGTCGCGGTAGGTGTTGTGCCCGAGGCCCCAGCCGTGCAGCAGCAGCACCGGCATGCCGCTGCCGGCCACGCTGTACGACGCCGGACGGCCCTGCACCCAGGTGCGCTTCTCGACGGCCACCTGGCGCACGCTCGGCCGCTCGGCGGCTCGTCGCTCGTCGGCACGCCGATCGTCGGCACGTAGCTCGTCGGCCCCGGCAGCAGTCATCGGTGCCTCGGGCAGGTGTCCACGAGGGCGATGGTACCCATCCCGGGTGCAGCCAGGTAGCCGACCTTGGTCCCGATGCTCAGGTTCGCCCGGCGCCGGGCCGTCGCGACCGGCGCCGGCTCAGTGTTCGGCGCGGCGCTCGCGGTAGTCGCGCGCAGCACCCTCTTCGGGCTCGACTTCGAGGGTGACACCGTCGATGGCCACCACCCGCACCGGGTCGCCGTTCTTCACCGGCGTGGCCCGGTTGGTACGGGCACGCCAGCGCGAGCCCTCCACCAGCACGACGCCGTCGGGGTCGATGTCGCCAACGGCGGCACCCATCGAGCCGATCATCCACTCTCGGCCGATCGTGGGCGTGGCGAAGCGGGTTCGCACCATCGACGGCATGCCGACGATGAAGGCCAGCGCGCAGCCGCCGATGCCCACCAGGAGGGTGAGCCAGCCGAGGCGCAAGCTGGTGCCGGGCAACGACTCGTACAGGAACAGGCTGCCGATGGCCGTGAGCACGATGCCCACCCCGGTCCAGAACCTGGGGATGCCCACCTGCACATCGACGGCGAAGGCCACCATGGCCACCACGAGCAGGGCGACGGCCCACGACCGGGCCGGCAGTTCGGCCAGGCCGAAGCAGCCGAAGAAGGTGCACAGCGCGCCGACCACACCGGCCACGCCCACCCCGGCGGTGAACAGTTCGAACACGAGCAGACCGAAGCCGATGAGGAACAGCAGGTACGCCACGGGCGGGCTGGCCACGGTGTGGAACAGCTGGTTGCCGAGGGTGAGCTTGGAGAAGCGCACCGTGGTGAGCGTCTGCTGCACCTGGCCCTCGTCGTTCACCTGCTCGCTGGCAGTGTCGAGCACCGTGCCGTCGGCCTCGACCCCGTCGAGGGCGAGCACCATGCTGCGGATGGTGGGCACGCCGAGGTCGTCGGTCTCGAGCTTCAGCGCACCGAGCGAGCGGGCTTCCTGGAAGCTGAGCGAGCCGCTGCGCAGCCGGTCGTCGGCCACCCCGAAGGTGAGCTGCTCGCCGTCGACGGTGAGCATCCGGCCCGTGTAGCCCATGCGGCTGCCGCTCACCATGGCGGTCACGTCGGCGACAGCCATCAACTGGGCGGGCAGGCCGTAGATGCGGGCGCTGCCGGAGGGCCCGATCCAGATGCCGATCGGTACCGGCGCCGAGGCGACGCGCTCGATGAGGGCGCGCACATCGGCATCGGATGCCACGGCGCCGCCGCTGTTCATCTGCAGCACCAGCGCCTGCGAGCCATTGGCCGCGGCTCGCTCGATGGCCCGGTCGATGGCGTCGATGACGACCCCGTCGACGAAGCCGGTCACCTGCAGCACGTCGACCGGGGCGAGCGCTTCGTCGACGGCGCCAGCGTCGACAACAGCGGTGTCGACGGGCTCGGGCACCGTGGTGGAGGCAGCCACCGTGCCGGTGAGCATCAGCCCCGCCGCCGCCACGAGAGGGGCGGCGATCACGGCCATGACTAGTCTGCGCACACGTGCCTCCGAAGCGCTTCGATCCGGGTGAGTTCCTGAGCAGCACCCGGATGGTCGTCGTGGCCGGCAAGGGTGGTGTCGGGAAGACCACGGTAACCGCGGTTCTGGCCCGCGCCGCATGTGAAACCGGTCGCCGGGTGTTGGTGGTCGAGCTCGACGGCAAGCCGCACCTGCGCACACTGGTGCGCGACACGCCCGTGCTCGAGCTCACCGCCCCTGCCGCCTTGGAGGACTACCTCGACACGCACGGCTTGAAGCGGGTGGCCAAGCGGCTCACCAGCAGCGGCATCATCGACGTGGTGTCGACCGCCGCGCCGGGCATCGACGACATCGTGGTGCTCGGCAAGTTGAAGCAGCTCGAGCGCAGCGGCGACTACGACCTGATCGTGGTCGACGGCCCGGCGGCGGGCCACGCGATCACGTTCCTGATGTCGGCGCGCAGCCTGCTCGACACGGCGCGCGGCGGACCGATCCGCACCCAGGCCACCGATGTGCTCGAGCTGCTCGCCGACCCGGCGCGCTGCCAGGTGGTGCTGGTCACCCTGCCGGAGACCACCCCGGTGAACGAGGTGATCGAGACGGCCTTCGCGCTCGAGGAGCATGTCGGCGTGCAGCTCGGGCCGATCGTCGTGAACGGTGTCGACCGTGGCGAACCGCTCGTCGTCGGCCCCGACACCGACCCCGCCCTCGCTGCTGCGGCCCGCTACCGCACGAGTCGGCGAGCGTTGCACGCGGCCGAGATCGCACGGCTCACCGAGCTGCTCGCGCTCGACCAGATCCACCTGCCGCACCTGCCCGTCGCCGGGCTGACCGCCGACGAGATCGACCAGCTCGCGAACGGGTTGCGATGATCTCGCGCCGCGAGACGTCGCCTCCCCCCGAGCGCGTCGACCCACCGCTGGCCCGCGCCCTCGAGGACGCCGAGGTGGTCGTGTGTTGTGGTTCGGGTGGCGTGGGCAAGACGACGACGGCCGCGACGATCGGCCTCGAGCTCGCCGGACGCGGGCGTCGGGTGGTGGTGGTCACCATCGATCCGGCGCGCCGTCTGGCCGACGCGCTCGGCCTGCCCGATGGCTTGGGCAACGAACCGGCGCGCTTGCCACTGGTCGGTGCCGGTGGCGGCGAGCTGTGGGCGACGATGCTCGACACCGCAGCCACGTTCGACGGCATCGTGCGCGCCAACGCCGGCGACGACGACCAGGCCGAGCGGATCCTGGCGAACCGCTTCTACCGCAACATCGCCGGGGCGCTGAGCGGCACCCAGGAGTACATGGCGGCCGAGCGGCTGCATGCGCTGCACGCCGACCCGCGCTTCGACGTGGTGGTGGTCGACACACCGCCGAGCCGGCACGCGCTCGACTTCCTCGATGCCCCGGGCACGCTGGCACGCTTCCTCGACCATCCGTTGTTCCGCCTGTTGATGCTGCCCACGCGGCGTGGGTTGAAGGTGCTGAACGTCGCCACCCAGCCGGTGCTGCGCACGATCGGCAAGGTGGTGGGCGGCGAGGTGTTGGCCGACGCCGTAGCGTTCTTCCAGGCGTTCGAGGGCATGGAGACCGGGTTCCGGCGACGGGCCGACGAGGTGTTGGCGCTGTTGCAGGCTCCGGTCACCCGCTTCGTGCTGGTGGCGTCGCCGCGGCGCGACACGGTGGACGAGGCGGTGTTCTTCGCCGACCGGTTACGCGAGTCGTCGCTCGGGGTGTCGGCAGTGGTGGTGAACCGTTGCACGCCGCGCTTTCCCGCCCCGCAGGTGGCCAGGCGCGACGAGGACGCCGCGTTGTGGCACAACTTCGACGAACTGGCGGCGATGGCCACCGCCGAGGCCGCCCAGGTGGGTGAGCTGCAGGCGCATGCGGGCGCGGCGCCGCTGGTGTGGGTGCCGTTGCTGGCCGGCGATGTGCACGACCTCGACGGCTTGCGGGCGATCGCCGGGCTGCTCTTCGCTGCGGCCCCGGAGGCCGGGTAGCCTGCGCTCGTGCACATCCTCGTCGCCACCGACGCCGACTTCGTCCTCGACGCGGTCGTCGCTGCTCTGTCCGGACCCGACACCACCTTCACGGTGTGCCGCAACGGCCGCGATGTGGCCGGTGTCGTCGAGGCCCGCACCCCGGACCTCGCCATCCTCGACCTGCAGATCGGCTCGATGGGCGGCATGGCCGTCACCATGGCCCTGCGCCTCGACGAGAGCGCCGGGCGCCTGCCGCACGTGCCGGTGCTGATGCTGCTCGATCGCACCGCCGACCTGCACCTGGCCCGGCGCAGCGCGGCCGATGGCTGGATCGTCAAGCCGCTCGATGCGCTGCGCCTGCAGCGGGCCGTCGACGACATCCTGCGGCCGAAGGGCCCGGCGGTCGATCTGGCCGACACCGATGCCGTTGAGGAACAGCCGGTCACAGCCGGATAGGATTCTCATCCGCTACGGGGTGTAGCGCAGCTTGGTTAGCGCGCCACGTTCGGGACGTGGAGGCCGGAAGTTCGAATCTTCTCACCCCGACCACATCGACCCTGGTCCTGGTCCTGCACTCGCAGACCGGCCGGGGTCGTTCGGTTTTTCCTAGGCGGTTCGGGGTCGGTCAACCGGATGCCCGACGGCGTCAAGCAGGTGCGCGACGCAAACCCCTCCCGATCGGCAGCTCGGATCGGCTGAGCGGTGTCACAGGGGGATGATGTCGACGAGACCGTCAAGGGCCTGGAAATCGTCCGGGTTGCGCGTGTAGAGCGGGAGCTCCTTCGAGCACGCCACTGCGGCGATGAGTAGGTCGACAGCGCGCGCACCACGCGCCTTGCGCCCGGCCGCGACGACTGCGGCGCATACGCGGCCGTATGCGCGAGCTGCCTCGGCATCGAACGGCAGCGGATCGAACACCGCCTCGGCTCGTTGGAGCCGATCCTGGCGCCGCGCTCGTTCGTCCGTGTCGTGCGTGGCGTGCGGGCCCGCAGCCAGTTCGGCCATGGTGATGGCGCTGACTGCGGACTCGAGCGGGAGCAGGTTCGGGTCGAGGCGCTCGAGGTCGATGATGACCGAGGTGTCGAGCAGCCCCTGTGTTCGTCGCTGGTCAGCCACGCGGCGTCGGGTCCTGGTCGATGACGGCGTCGAGATCGTCGCGGAAGCGGCCGGCATCCACGGACGGCGCATGGCGGAACGCGGCGACGACCGTGTCAGTGGATACGAAGCGATGACGCCGCAGCGGAGTGAGCTCGCCGACGGGCGTGCCGTTGCGCGTCACGATGAACGACTCGCCCTGATCGAGGGAACGCATGATCTCTCCACTGTCGTTGCGCAGTTCCCGTTGGGTGATGGTTCGGCTCACGCCAAGATCGTAGCACTGCGTGCTACGCACTCGTGATCGACCGTCTGGCACACGTGGCTTGGCCGGGCGCCCGTCACCCGCAGCTGCAGGGCAGGGCGGCGCACCGTGGGCAGCCAGCGGCATAGCGCTGCACCGCCTCGGTCAGGTCGACACCCATCTGGTTGGCCAGCGTCGCCACCCAGGCCACCACGTCGCCGAACTCGTGCACCTGCTGGTCGTGGCTGCCCTTGCGCACCGCCTGCGCCAACTCGCCGACCTCCTCGGCCAGCCAGGCCACCGTGGCCGGCACACCGCGGGCTCGGTCGCGGTCGCCGAAGGTCCGTTCGATGACGTCTTGGAGCTCGCGCAGGTCCACGATCAGAGGAACAGCTCGGCGATCTGCACCGCGTTCAACGCAGCACCCTTGCGCAGGTTGTCGTTGCTGAGGAACAACACCAGGCCCCGGCCGTCGTCGACCGACACGTCCTGGCGGATGCGACCCACATAGCTCGGGTCCTTCCCGGCGGCCTCGAGCGGGGTCGGCACGTCGAGCAGCGCCACACCCGGCGCGCTGGCCAGCAGCTCGGTGGCCCGGGCCACCGTGATCGGCCGGGCGAACTCGGCGTTGATGCTGATCGAGTGCCCCGTGTACACCGGCACGCGCACGCACGTGCCGCTCACCCGCAGGTCCGGGATGCCCAGGATCTTGCGGCTCTCGTTGCGCAGCTTCTGCTCCTCGTCGGTCTCGAACGACCCGTCGTCGACGTACTTGCCCGCATACGGCAGCACGTTGAAGGCGATCGGCTTGGCGAACTTCGTGGGCGTCGGGAAACGCACCGCCTCACCGTCGTGGGTGAGCTCGCGAGCCTGGTCGACCACCTCGCGGGCCTGCTTGTCGAGCTCGTCGACACCGGCCAGGCCGCCACCGCTCACCGCCTGGTAGGTGCTGGCCACGATGCGCACCAACCCGGCCTCGTCGTGCAAGGGCTTCAGCACCGGCATCGCCGCCATCGTGGTGCAGTTGGGGTTGGCGATGATGCCCTTGTGCGCGTTCGCGATCTCGCCCGGGTTCACCTCGCTGACGATGAGCGGCACATCGGGGTCCATCCGCCAGGCCGACGAGTTGTCGATCACCGTCACACCGGCCGCGGCGAACCGCGGTGCCAGCTCGCGCGAGCTGGTGGCACCGGACGAGAACAGGGCGATGTCGAGGCCCGACGGATCGGCCGTCGACGCGTCCTCGACCACGATGTCGGCGCCCTTCCACGACAGGGTCGACCCCGCCGAACGGGCCGAGGCGAAGAAGCGGATCTCCTCCACCGGGAAGTGACGTTCGGCCAGGATCTCGCGCATCACCGCACCGACCTGGCCCGTGGCTCCGACAACACCGATTCGCATGATCACGAGGCTAACGGCCAGCCGAGATCAGCCGGCCGGAATTGACGTTCCGCAGCGGTCAGCGCACGGACGCGACGAGCCACCAGTGGCTCGGGTGCACACCCTCGAACGTCTGCTCGTGCGCGCCCGGCAGGCCGAACGGCCGGCGCTTCGGCGAACGGAACAACCGCACCTCGGCCAGATCGGCCCCCACCTCGGCCAGCACCTGCGACGGTCCGAGCCTGCTCGCCTGCCACCCCAGGCGGGTCAGGCTGCGATGCCGGGACAAGCGCGGGCCGACCACCGGCAGCTGCCACACACCGCGCACCACCCGCCCCGTCGGCCAGATGAACGCATCAGGCGGCGACCACATGCGGTAGTTCAACGCCACCCAGCCGCCCGGCTTGGCGATACGCACCGCCTCGCGCGTCAGCTCCAACGCATCGTCGGGATGGCAGTGCTGCAACGTGATGTAGCTGAACACCAGATCGGCCGAACCACGCGGCACACGCACCGTGCGCCCGTCGAACACGTGCACCGTCTGCAACCGCTCCGCACGGCCGAACCTGGCGACCGTCTGCCGGCAGCGTTCCAGGAACGCCGCGTCGAGATCGCACGCCGTCACCGAGCCGAACATCCGCGAGAAGCTGGCCGTCATCCGCCCGATGCCCGAACCGATCTCGACGAGCGAGTGCTGGTCGTCGGCGAGGTGCTCGAGGCCGAACACCTGCACGAACTTGCCCGTCTCGTGGTCGCCCGTCTCGACGAACGAGGCCAGGTCGAGCTCGGCGCCTCGACGGTTGTTGAACACCCAACCGGTGCGACGCACCACCTCGTCGGCGGTCGACTGCTCCTCGCTGGTCTCCCCCGCCGCCTTCCACGGCACATGCTGTCGGCGGCGGTCCATGGCAGGGCTCAGCCCGTCGCCGTCACTTCCGCTCGGGCAGCGGCGCCGCGTAGGCCTGTCCGCTGTCGAGCCCGAACGCCGTGTGCAGCCCCCGCGCCGCCCGCTCGAGGTCCGACGCCGACGTGACCACACTGATGCGGATCGTCGACGTCGAGATCATCATGATGTTGACGCCCTCGTTGGCCAGGGTGCGGAACATCTTCGCGGCGATCCCCGGGCTCGACTTCATGCCGGCGCCCACCAGGCTGATCTTGGCGATGTCGCTGTCGTGCTCGACCCCACGGGCGCCGATCTCGGCGGCGATGCGGCTGACGATCGACTCGGCCGTGGCCATGTCGGCCTTGGGCATCGTGAAGCTGACGTCGGTGGTGCCGTCGTGGCCCGTGTTCTGCACGATCATGTCGACGTTCACGTTGGCCGCGGCGAGCGGCTCGAACAGCGTCGCCGAGATACCGGGCCGGTCGGGCACACCCACGACCGTGACCTTCGACTCGGAGAGGTCGGTGACGACGCCGGAGATGATCGGATCTTCCATGCTGGGCTCCTGGCCGGTGACCCACGTGCCCTGCTCCCAGGTGAAGCTCGAGCGGACGTGGAGAGGGACGTTGTGGTTGCGGGCGAACTCGACACTGCGCAGCGCCAGCACCTTGCTGCCGGCGCCGGCCATCTCGAGCATCTCGTCGAAGTTGATGTGCCCCAGCTTGCGGGCCTGGGGCACCACACGCGGATCGGCGGTGAACACACCGGTGACATCGGTGTAGATCTCGCAGCTGTCGGCGTTGAGCGCGGCGGCGAGGGCGACGGCCGTCGTGTCGCTGCCTCCACGGCCGAGCGTGGTGATCTCCTTGTCGGTGCTGATCCCTTGGAACCCGGCGACCACGCACACCTTGCCCTCGGCGAGCGCCTCGCGCACCCGGTCGCCCTTCACTTCGAGGATCTTCGCCTTGCCATGGGCGGTGTCGGTGACGATGCCCACCTGGCTGCCGGTGAAGCTCACTGCGGGCACGCCGATGTCGGCCAGCGCCATCGACACCAGTGCCATCGACACGCGCTCGCCAGTGGTGAGCAGCATGTCCATCTCGCGGCCCGGCTGGGTCTTCGACACGCTGTTCGCCAGGGCGATGAGGTTGTCGGTGCTCTTGCCCATCGCACTGACGACCACCACCACCTGGTCGCCACGGCGACGGGTGAAGGCGACGTTCTCGGCGACGGCCCGCATCCGGTCCGGGTCGGCGACGGACGTGCCGCCGTACTTCTGCACAATCAGGGCCACGGGAACGACACGATACCGGCACAGGGCCTCCCGTCTCGGACCGGTAGCGTCGTCACCCGTGCCCAAGAACCCGATCGACCTCGTGCTGGGCGACGGGATCCCCACCGAGGTCCGTCGCCACGTCGGCCTGCTGACCCTGGCCCGCCTCGCGGCCAACTCGTGCTTCAGGTTCGCACCGCCGTTCCTCGCCACCATCGCCCGCGGCACCGACGTCACCCTCGAGCAGATCGGCGTCGCCGTCGCCATCGCCGAGCTGGCCGGGTTGCTGTCGCCACTCACCGCACGCATCGTCGACCGGATGACCCGCCGTCGGGCGATGGTGCTCGGCCTGTTCGGCGTGGCCATCGGCACCGCGGTGACAGCCACCAGCACCGGACTGGTGCAGTTCGTCATCGGCTTGGTGACGCTCGGCCAGAGCAAGGTGATGTTCGACCTCGGCCTCGGCTCGTGGGTGACCGACCACGTGCCCGACGAACGCCGCGGCCGGGTGGTGGGCCTCACCGAGACCTCGTGGGCCGGCGGCCTGCTGCTGGGCGTCAGCACGATGGGCCTGGTCACCGGGGTGTTCGGCTGGCGGGTCGGCTACGCGTTCGGCGCGATCGTCGTGGTGCTGATGGCGGCTGCAGTCGCCCGGCGGCTCCCGACCGAACCGCACCACACCGAGGTCACCGCCCGCGCTGCGGCCAGCGCCGGCACCTCGACCGACCGCCGACTCGAGGCTCGCGGGTGGTGGGCCTTCGCCGCCACCGGCTGCCTGATGGCCGCTGTGCAGAGCGTGTTCGTCACCTTCGGCAGCTGGCTCGAGGACTCGTTCGACTTCACCGCCACCATGCTCTCGGCCGTCGCGTTCGGCATCGGCATCGGCGAACTGGTGGCCTCGGTCGGTTCGGCCCGGCGCACCGACGCATGGGGCAAGGAACGCAGCGTTGCGATGGGCGCGGCCCTGATGGTGCCCGCGGCGATCGGCGTGGCGCTGTGGCACGAGCAGCTCTGGGTCGGCCTGCCGCTGCTCGTCGTCGCAATCCTCGGCTTCGAGTTCGCGATCGTCAGCTCGATCCCCATCGGGCTGTCGCTGGTGCCGTCGTCACCAGCGTGGGGCCTCGGCATGATGCTCGCCGCCGGCACCACCGGCCGCGCGCTCGCCTCGATCCCCGCCACGCGCCTCTACGAGGACCGGGGCATCGCCTGGCCGGCGATCATGACCGCCGTGCTCGCTGCCGGATGTGTGCTCTCCATCGGCAACGTCGCCCGCCTGTCGAAGCGGGCGACGGCCGGCGCTCCGAGCTGAGCGGCGCCGCAGCAGGACAGCTCGCGGCGGTTGCGGCTCAGCCCTCGACGGTGACGTCGATCGTGACAGTCTCGATCGGCTCGACACCGTCCTCCCACGGGCGGCGGTAGACGAGCTCGAGCGTCGTGGTGCCGGCACCCACCGCCTGGAACTCGAACGTCATCACCCCGCCCGAGCCGACCACCATCGTGTCGGTCGGGCTGGCCTCGTAGACCGCCTCGCCTATCTGCTCGAGCACGGCTGGGTCGGGCGCGCCGGAGACCTCCCACGTGTACCCGGTGGTCGGGTTGGCCGCCAGCGCCACCTTCAGCTCGCCGTCCACCCGCAGCGTGGCCTCACCGGAGCCGACCACGGTGATGGTGGCGCTGCCACCATCGCCGATGTCGAGGTCGTCCGAGCACCCCGTCACGAGGGCCACCGCCATCGCCAGTGCAAGCATCTTGCGCATCTCATGCTCCTCATCCCGGACCCGGCCTAGCCGCGGTACCGATTGGTGATCGGCAGACGCCGATCCTTACCGAAGGCTTTCACGCTCACCCGCACACCGGGTGGCGACTGACGGCGCTTGTACTCGTTGACATCGACCAGCCGGGCGATGCGACGCACCAGCGCCTCGTCGTGGCCCAGCTCGACGATCTCGGCGGCCGTGCGGTCCTCCTCGACGTACAGGCGCAGGATCGGGTCGAGCACTTCGTAGGGCGGCAGGCTCTGGTCGTCGCGCTGATCGGGGCGCAGCTCGGCCGATGGCGGCTTGGTGATGACGCTCTCGTTGATCACCTCGCGTGCGGCCCGCCGGTTGACGTAGCGGCACAGGTCGTACACCCGGGTCTTCAACACGTCCTTGATGACCGCGTAGCCACCCACCGAGTCGCCGTAGATCGTGAAGTAGCCGACGGCCATCTCGCTCTTGTTGCCGGTGGTGAGCACCATCCAGTTGAACTTGTTCGACAGCGCCATCAACGTGGTGCCGCGGATCCGGCTCTGCAGGTTCTCCTCGGTCAGGTCGGCCGGGCGGCCGGCGAACGACTCGGCGGTCATGTCGAGGTAGGCGGCGAAGGCTGGCTCGATGGCGATGGTGCGGTAGTCGATGCCCAGCTGCTCGGCCAAGTGCGCGGCATCCGACCGCGAGTGATCGCTCGAGTAGCGGCTCGGCATGCTCACCCCGTGCACATGATCGGCGCCGAGCGCGTCGACGGCCACACAGGCCACGAGCGTCGAGTCGATGCCGCCGGACAGGCCGATCACCACATCGGTGAAGCCGTTCTTGCGCACGTAGTCGCCGGTGGCCAGCACGAGCGCCTCGTAGAGCTCGGCATCATCGTCGAGATGGTCGGCGATGCGCGCTGCGGGGGCGGCGCCCTCGTGGCGGGGCTGCTCGGACACCACGACCACCGGCAGATGGTCGACCGTGGCCCGGCCGCGCGGGTCGATCAGCCGCTTGCGATAGACCGGCTCGACCACCAGGTCGGTGATCAGCAACTCCTCGACGAACTGTGCCGCGCGGGCCACCAGCTCGCCCTCGGCATCGAACACCATCGACCCGCCGTCGAACACCAGCTCGTCCTGGCCGCACACCTGGTTGACGTACACCAGCGCGCAGCTCGCGTCGGCGGCCCGGGTGGCCAGCATCCGCTCGCGGCCACGGCCCTTCAGGGCGTGGAAGGGCGAGCCGTTGATGTTGATGTTCACCTCGGCGCCACCGGCGGCCTGCAGGGCGAGCGGTCCGGTGGGGCTCCACACGTCCTCGCAGATGCTCATCGCCACCTTCACCCCACCGATCAGGAAGAGCTCGAGCGGGTCGTTGCCATCGCCGGGCGTGAAGTAGCGGGCCTCGTCGAACACGCCGTAGTTCGGCAGCAGACGCTTGCGGTAGGTGCCCACCACGGCCCCGCCGACGCACATCGCCGCCGCGTTGTACAGGTCGCGGTCGGCGTCGACGAAGCCCACCACCGCAGCACAGCGACGGGTGTGCGCAGCGATCGCGTCGAGCGCCCGCCGGTTGTCGGCGACGAAGCCGGGCTTGAGGACCAGGTCCTCCGGCGGGTAGCCGGTGACGGCCAGCTCGGGGAAGGCGACGATGTCGCACCCCGCCGCCTCGGCCGCGTCGTAGGCGGCGAGGATGCGCGCCACGTTGGCGTCGAGGTCGCCGACGGTCGGGTTGATCTGGGCGAGGGCGATGCGCAGGCGGGCCACGGCGAGGAGGCTACTTCCCTGGTCGCCGAGCTCGGCCGGTCCGGGTGGGCCTGGTCAGCAGGTCCGGTCGCCGGGCAGCACCACCGCAGCAGCGACGAAGTACACCACGTCGCCCTCGCGGAAGTAGGTGTTCTGCTTGGCGTCGGTGAGCACGGTGCCGGCCTGCTCGGCGGTGAGGGTGACGCAGTCCGTGGCATCGGCCAGGCTCACTCCGGTGCTCGCCGGCCAGTCGACCACCGTCGGTGCCGGCTCGTAGCTCTCGAGCTCGCCGGGCTGGGTGGCCCGGGCACGCACCCGGTACGCCGCCGGCGCATACATCTCCTCGGCACCGAGCTGGTCGGCACCCACCGTGCCGGCCAGGTCGTCGAGCAGCTTGGTGTAGTCGAGCAGCGTCTGGCGGGCCGGGGTGACCTCGGCCTGCATGTCGGGTGCCGCATAGCCGAGCGCGTAGGCCGAGTGCAGCACCGAGGTGCCCTTCGCGAACAGCTCGACATCGGTGTTCGGTGCGTCGGCGATCATCGGGTTCTCGAGGACGTAGTTCGGTGCGGGCGGCGTCAGCAGGCCGCGCGCATCGGCTTCGGCCAGCAGCTTCTGAATGCCGGCCTCGGTGATGGTGCTCACCGTGATCGGCCCGATCAGCGGGCCGGGGTACTCCATCGTCATCACACCCGGCCGGTACAGCGTGCCGTCGCCGGCGATGAGCATGGTGGGCACCCGGGCGAAGTCGTAACCCTCCATCACGAAGCCGCCGCTGAAGCCGTACCGCAGCACGGCTTCGGTCGGATCGGTCGGGTGGGCGATGCCGCCGCTCGGCGTGGTGTCGGGTGCAGTGGTGTCGGGCACGGAGTCTCCGGAGGTGTCGGCAGGTTCGGCAGTGTCGTCACCACACGCCGCGAGCACACCGCCGGCGAAGGGCACGACAGCGAGCGTGGCGAGCAGCCGACGACGGCTGATGAGTCGGGCGGGCAGCATGGGGGCATCGGGCGAGGTGGTCATGCACGTGAGACGTTACGGGACGACGCCCGGTTCCCGTCGACACCCGAGCACCCACCCCACCCGGCCACTTCACACAGCGTTCACAATTCGCGAACACGCGCGTCACGGCCCGCTGCGAGAGTCGCACCGCCCCTGAAACACCTCCCTCAAAGGAAGAAGTCGTGCCCTACCAAGCTGAGTACATCTGGATCGACGGCACCGAGCCCACGCCGTTGCTCCGCTCGAAGACCAAGATCCTCGCCGACGGCAAGGATCTCCCCATCTGGGGCTTCGACGGGTCGTCCACCAACCAGGCCACCGGCGAGTCGAGCGACTGCATGCTGAAGCCGGTCTTCAGCTGCCCCGACCCCATCCGTGGCGGCAACAACGTGCTCGTGCTCTGCGAGGTCGACCTGGCCCAGTCCGGCAAGCCGCACCCGACCAACACCCGCATCGCTGCCGAGAAGGCTGCCAAGAAGTACGCCAAGCACGAGATGATCTTCGGCATCGAGCAGGAGTACACGATGCTCAAGCTCGACGGCACCCCGTACGGCTTCCCCGACGGCGGCTTCCCCGCCCCGCAGGGCCCGTACTACTGCGGCGTCGGCATCGACCGCGTCGTCGGTCGCGAAGTGGTCGAGCTCCACACCCAGGCGTGCATCGACGCCGGCCTGATGATCGAAGGCACCAACGCCGAGGTCATGCCCGGCCAGTGGGAGTTCCAGATCGGCGCCGCCGACGCCCTCACCGTCAGCGACCACCTCTACGTCGCCCGCTGGCTGTTGCACCGCATCGCCGAGGAGTTCGACATCGTCATCTCCTTCGCCGCCAAGCCGATGAAGGGCGACTGGAACGGCGCCGGTGCGCACACCAACTTCTCGACCAAGGCAATGCGCGAGGGGTACGGCGCCATCGAGGCGGCGTGCAAGGCGATCGGCAAGAAGGTCGACCTGCACATCGCCGGCTACGGCCACGACATCCAGAGCCGCCTGACCGGCGCCCACGAGACCGCCCCGTACAACAAGTTCAGCTACGGCGTGTCGAACCGCGGCGCCAGCATCCGCATCCCGTGGCAGGTCGCCCGCGACCAGAAGGGCTACGCCGAGGACCGTCGCCCGAACGCCAACTGCGACCCCTACACGGTGACTCGACTGATCCTCGAGACCGTCTGCAGCGCAGCTTCCTGACGGCACTCCCGATGCCGTTGATGCGGCGAGCAGCACGAACCTGTTCGACCGCAACGCGTGTGGGGACCGGGAAACCGGTCCCCACACGCGTTTTCATCGGCGGCTCCCACACAGCAGACTGAGAGGATGGGCGTGAACGAACAGCAACGCGACTATGTGTTGCGCTCCGTCGAGGAGCGTGGCGTACGGCTGATCCGCCTGTGGTTCACCGATGTGATCGGCAGCCTGAAGAGCTTCGCGATCAGCCCGGCCGAGCTCGAGAACGCACTCGACGACGGGATGACCTTCGACGGCTCGGCCATCGACGGCTTCAGCCGCGTGCAGGAGAGCGACGTGCTCGCCATGCCCGACCCGAACACCTTCGAGGTGCTGCCCTGGGGCGAGCCCAAGGCCGGCGAGGCCCGGGTGTTCTGCGACATCCACAACCTCGACGGCTCACCGTTCGGCGGCGACCCGCGCCAGGTGCTGCGCCGCCAGCTCGACGCCGCCCGCCAGCACGGGTTCACCTTCTACGTGGCGCCCGACATCGAGTTCTTCTACTTCGCGCCACCCACACCGAACAGCGCTCCGGTGCCGCTCGACGAGGGCGGGTTCTTCGACCTCACCACCAACGACATCGCCGGTTCGCTGCGCAAGCAGACCATCCGCACCCTCGAGACGATGGGCATCCCGGTCGAGTACTCGTTCCACGAGGACGCCCCGAGCCAGCACGAGATCGACCTGCGCCACACCGATGCGCTCACGATGGCCGACAGCATCATGACCTTCCGGCTCGTGGTGAAAGAGGTCGCGGCGTCGAAGGGCGTGCACGCCACGTTCATGCCCAAGCCGCTCGAGGGCGTGCAGGGCAGTGGCATGCACACCCACATGTCGCTGTTCCGGGGCGACGAGAACGCGTTCTACGACCCCGACGACGCCTACAACATGTCGACCGTCGCCAAGCAGTTCATGGCCGGGCTGTTGCGCCACGCGGCCGAGATCACCGCTGTCACCAACCAGACGGTCAACAGCTACAAGCGGCTCGTGCCCGGCTTCGAGGCCCCCGTGCACATCAGCTGGGCGCGCAACAACCGCAGTGGCCTGATCCGAGTGCCGATCCCCAAGCGCGGCAACCCACTCGCCACGCGCATCGAGTACCGCTCGCCCGATCCGGCCTGTAACCCCTACCTCGCCTTCTCCGTCATCCTCGCTGCAGGCCTTCGTGGCATCGAGCAGGGCTACGAGCTGCCGGCCGAAGCCGACGCGAACCTGTTCGAGATGAGCGACGCACAACTGGCCGACCTCGGGGTCGAGCAGCTGCCCCAGTCGCTCAGCGACGCACTGCGGGTGATGGAGGGCTCCGAGCTGGTGCGCGATGCGCTCGGCGAGCACATCTACGCCTGGTTCCTGCGCAACAAGCGCATCGAGTGGCGCGCCTACAAGACCCACGTCAGCGCGTTCGAGATCGACCGGTACCTGAAGGCGCTCTGACGTGGAGCTGGTGGCCGTCTTCCCCGATCCGCCACCACCCGATCTCGCGCGCACCCTCGACCTCGCCGGCTACCGCTGGAAGGCCGTCGGCAGCGCCGACGACGCAATCCGTCACGAGCCCGCTGCCGGCTGGGCCGGGGCCGTGGTGGCCTGCGACACCGACCCCGAGGGCGCATGGGCGGTGTGTCGGGCGCTGCGCAAACGCGACCGGGTGGTCGCGCCGCTCGTGGTGTTGGTGAACGGCGCGCAGCTCGCCGACCTCGAGCTGCGCAACGACCTGTTCGACGACTTCTGCCTCACGCCGTTCCACCCGATGGAGCTCGAGGCTCGGCTGAAGCACCTGTTCTGGCGGGCCGGCGAAGGGGTGCGTCCCGAGCTGGTCGAGCACAGCGAGCTGGTGCTCAACCTCGAGACCTACCAGGCCACGATCGGTGGCCAGCCGCTCGACCTCACCTACATGGAGTACGAGCTGCTCAAGTTCCTCGCCCAGAACCCGGGCAAGGTGTTCACCCGCGAGATGCTGCTGTCGCGGGTGTGGGGCTACGAGTACTACGGCGGCGCGCGCACCGTCGACGTCCACATCCGCCGCTTGCGCGCCAAGCTCGGCGAGGAGCACGCCAACCTCATCCAGACGGTGCGCTCGGTCGGCTACCGCTTCGGCGTCAGCCGCTGGGCGTCCTGACCCCCTCAGAGGCGCTGGATGCGCCGGGCGTGGCGGGTGTGATCGGCAAGCACCTCGGGCAGCGCCGGGTGCACGATGCGCCCCTGGTCGACCACCAGCCGGCCGTGCACGACCGTGCTCCATGCCGCAGTAGGCCCACAGCGCAGCCAACCCTCCACCGGGTCGGCCACGGCCCCCGCGAACACCGGGCCGTCGAGCTTCCACACGGCGACGTCGCCCACCGCGCCGGCTGACAGCTCGCCGAGCTCGCCCTCGCGGCCCAGGCACCCTGCGCCACCCCGGGTCGCTACCTCGAGCGCCATGCGCGCCGTGCCGGCGTGCGCGCCGTCGCGCAGCTTGGCGAGCAGCATCGCCTGACGCGCCTCGAGCCACAGCGAGGCTGAGTCGGCCGAGGCCGAGCCGTCGACGCCGAGGCCCACCTTCACCCCGGCCGCGCGCAGGTCGACCACCGGCGAGATGCCCGACGCGAGGATCAGGTTGCTGCTCGGGCAGTGGGCCACACCGATGCCGGCAGCACCGAGACGGCGCACCTCGTCGGGGTTCGGCATCACGCAGTGCGCCACCCAGGTGCGGTCGCTGCACCATCCGGTGCGCTCGAGGTACTCCATCGGTCGGCACCCGAACCGGGCCAGTGAGAACTCGTCGTCCTCGGCGTTCTCGGCGAAGTGGGTGTGCAGCCGCACGTCGAGCCGTTCGGCCAGCTCGGCCGAACGCACCATCAGCTCCTCGGTGACGCTGAACGGGCTGCACGGCGCCAGCGCCACCCGCACCATCGCCCCGCGCGACCGGTCGTGGTGGCGGGCGACGGCGGCCTCGCTCTGGGCGAGGATCTCGTCGTCGTCCTGCACCACGTGGTCGGGCGGCAGCCCGCCGTCCTTCTCGGACAAGCTCATCGAGCCGCGCGTGGGGTGGAAGCGCACACCGAGCTCGCGTGCCGCGGCGATCTCGGCCGACAGCAGGTCGCCGGCGCCACGTGGGTGGAGGTAGAGGTGGTCGGTCGACGTGGTGCAGCCGCTCAGCGCCAGCTCGGCCAGGCCGACGAAAGTCGACGCGTAGACCGACTCCTCGTCGATGGCCGCCCACAGCGGGTACAGGCTCTGCAGCCATCCGAACAGCGGTTTGTCGGTCATCAGCGGATAGGCCCGCGTCAGGTTCTGGTAGAGGTGGTGGTGGGTGTTGATCAACCCGGGTGTCACCAAGCAGTCGGTGGCGTCGAGCACCTGGGTGGCCGCGGGCTGCGGGTCGGTCGACGCCCCGACGGCCTCGACGAAGCCGTCGGTGATGGCCACCCAGCCGCCGGGCAGCTCGCGTCGGGCGGTGTCCATGGTGGCAACCAGGCGGGCGTTGCGGATGAGGAGATCGGCCACGGTGTCCTCCAAGGATCGGGCGGCGGCTGACGAGCGGCGGGGGTGAGCGGAACGTGACGGTCAGGCGAGCGAATCGATGATGGCAGCGATGTCGTCGACCGTGGTGAGCGGGTTGACCACGCAGATGCGCAGCACCGTCTCACCCTGCCACGCCGTGGGCACCACGAACGCCGTCCCCTCGTCGAGCAGCCGATCGCTCCACTGCTGGTACTGCTCGGCCGACCAGCCGACACGGCGGAACAGCACCACGCTCAGCTCCGGTGGCATGACCAGCTCGAGGTGCGGCGACGCGGCAACGAGCGCCGCGCCCTCGTGGGCCACGCGCATCGTCTCCTCCACCGCGTCGCGGTAGGCGTCGGTGCCGTGGGTGGCCAGGCTGAACCAGAAGGGCAGCCCACGCGCCCGCCGCGACAGGTGGTGGGCGAGGTCACTCGGGTTCCACTCGTCGTCGGCGTCGGTGTGGAGCACGTCGAGGTACTCGGCGTGCTGGGTATGGGCCCGCCGGGCCACCGTCGGGTCGCGGTAGACGAGCGCGCAGCAGTCGAACGGGGCGAACAGCCACTTGTGCGGATCGACGATGAAGCTGTCGGCCCGCTCGATGCCGACGAAGCGGTCGCGCACGCTCGGCGCGGCCAGCGCAGCGCCCCCGTAGGCACCGTCGACATGGAGCCAGGTGCCCAGCCGCTCGGCGAGCTCGGCGGCAGCAGCGAGGTCGTCGATCACCCCGGCGTTGGTGGTGCCGCACGTGGCCACGATGGCGAACAGCCGCTCGCGATCGGCGTCGTCGAGCTCGGCGACCACCTGCTCGAGCGCGGCGCCGCGCATCCGACCCTGGTCGTCGGCGGGCACCATCACCACATCGGCGTCCATCGCTCGCGCCGCCGACGCCACGCTCGAGTGCGCTCCCGCCGAGGTGACGATCAGCCCGCGCGTCCGGTCGAGGCGACCCTCGGCCCGGTGACGCCACTGCCAGCGGGCAGCGATCAGCGCCGACAGGTTGCCGGCGGTGCCGCCGCTGACGAACGCACCACCCGCGGTGGCGGGCAGCCCGACGAGGTCGGCGATGTAGCGCAGCGCCTCGTTCTCGGCGTGCACCGCACCGGCCCCCTCCAGCCACGAGCCGGCGTAGATGCTCGACGCGCCGACGACGAGGTCGAACAGGATCGAGGCCTCGGTGGGTGCCGCGGGGACGAAGCTCAGAAAGCGTGGGTGGTCGACGCTGATGCACGCCGGAGCCAGCACGTCGGCGAACACGCGCAATGCCTCGAGGCCACCCAGCCCCTTCGGCGTGATGGTGCGCCCGGCCATCGCGCGCAACTCGGCCGGCGGGCGGCTGCGGTCGAGCGGTGGCGGATCGAGGCGCATCCGGTCGACGGCGTAGCGCAGCACAGCCTGGGTGAGCACCTCGAACGACCCATCGTGGGCGTGCATCGAACCGGCCCGGTCGGCCATGACGCAGCCGACCTCAGACGTTCAGGTCGAGCAGCTCGCTGCCCTCGTGGCGCGTCGACGCATCCTTGTCGAGCACCGCGCCGAGCACGGCGGCGATGACCGCGCCGCCCATGGCTGCCAGCATGGGGAACAGGCACAGGACGATGATCATGACGATGGCACCGGGCACGGGACGATCCTAGCTGCTCAGCCCTGCGGCTTGAAGGCCCAGGCCTCGATCTCGACCACACCACCCAAGGGCAGCGAAGCGACCCCGATGGTGCTGCGCGCCGGGCGGGCGTCGCCGAACCCGGCGACGTAGGCCTCGTTGAACGTGGCGAAGGTGTCCATGTCGGTGAGGAAGCACAACGTCTTCGCGACATCGGCGAGCGTGGCGCCCATCGAAGCCAGCTGTGCCTTCAGGTTCTCGACGGCCTGCGCAGTCTGCGTGGCGACCCCACCGGGCACCAGTGAACCGTCCTTCAGGCCGAGCTGACCACTCACGATGATCCAGTCGCCGGCACGCACGGCAGGTGTGTAAGGGCCCACGGGTTTGCTCATGACCTCATCGTAGGCTGGGGGCCGTGACACCGTGGAACCTGCGTCTCACCCGTCGCCGCTTCGTCGCCGGTGCTGCGGGGGCAACCGGCCTGGGCGCCGTCCTGTCGGCCTGTGGCGGCGGATCGAGCAGCACCGATTCGACGATCGACGACACCGCCACGAGCACGCCACTCGGCACGCTCGCCGTCGACGACGGCTTCGTCGTCATCCAGCGCTACCCCCCGTCGTCGGTGGCCACCGGCCAGGTGCGCCTCACCGTGTCGATCGCCGATGCCACGGCGACGCTGCAGCGCACCGGCCCCGACCGGTTGGTGGGCGAGATCCGCAACGAGGACGGCAACCTGATCGATCAGTTCGACGTGCCCCGGCGCGGCGCCGGCCTCGACGTCGCCTACTGGGCCATCGAGACCACCATCCCGGCGCGCGGCCTGTACGACTTCCGGGTCGAAGGCGCCGTGGGCGATCCCACGCCGTTCCTCGTCTTCGACCCCTCCGAGATCGCCATCCCCTGCGTCGGCGAGGTGCTCCCACCCGTCGACACACCCACCCTCGCCGACCCGCGCGGTGTCGACCCGGTGTGCACCCGCCTCGAGGGCGCCTGCCCGTTCCACGAGGTCACCCTCGGCGAGGCACTCGCCTCGGGCAAGCCGGTGGTGTACCTCATCGGCACGCCTGCGCACTGCAGCACCGGCACGTGCGCGCCGGGGCTCGACTTCCTGATCGAGGCCGCTGCGCCCTATGCCGATTCCGCCGTGTTCGTGCACGCCGAGGTGTACGCCGACTCGGCCGCCACCACCCTGGCCCCGGCCGTGGGCGACTACCAGCTCGACTACGAGCCGGTGCTGTGGATCACCGACGCGAGCGGCGTCGTGCAGCGCCGCGTCGACATCGTGTGGGACCTCGACGAGATCACGGCGATCCTGGCCGACACGCTCGGCTGAGCTCGCGGCCGCACGCAGCTGGACTCACGCGCCGAAGCGCAGTTCGACCCCGTCACCGCTCAGCTCGAGCGCACCGTCCGACGACGACACGGCGGTGACCCGCGCCAACGCACCGAGGTACGCTCCCTCGAGCTCCATCACGCCCTCGCCCATGCAGGCCATCTCGGTGGCGATGACGGCACCCACCGCGACCGTCGAGCCGTCGACGGTGAGATCGGCCCCGTACGTGTTGCACGCCGAGGTGCCGGCGGCCCGGCCGTCGACGACGGTCAAGGTGACCGGTGCGTCGGCCACCAGGGCCAGCGCGGCACCATCGACCGACCCACCGGTCAGGGTCCAGGTGCTGTCACCAAAGGGGTCCGACATCGCGCTGTCGTCGGAGCCACAGGCTCCGCCGACGACAACGACCAGACAGGTACAGGCGATGCGGGCGAGCAGCTTCATCGATGTTCTCCAGCGCTGGGCCCGAGCACGTGGTCGGGCCGACGTCGCGCCGGGGGCCGACGCGTCGCCGCAGTCTGTCAGCTGAACGACGAGCCGCAGCCGCAGGTACGCGTGGCGTTGGGGTTGGTGATCGAGAAGCCGGCCTGGTTGAGGCCGTCCTTGT
>JBBATY010000015.1:47668-71044 GCA_040398525.1 Ilumatobacteraceae bacterium
CGCGTGGCGTTGGGGTTGGTGATCGAGAAGCCGGCCTGGTTGAGGCCGTCCTTGTAGTCGAGCGTGGCGCCCTCGAGCAGCTGCTTGGAGGCCGGGTCGACGACCACCATCACCTCGATGCCGTTCGAACCGAACGTGGCCTTCTCGTCGTCGGCGGCGATGTCGCCATCGAAGAACATCTCGTACGAGAAGCCGCTGCAGCCACCAGGGCGCACGGCGACGCGCAATGCCAGGTCGGCAGCGCCTTCGGCCTCGAGCAGTTCCTTGACCTTGGTTGCGGCAGTGTCGGTGAGCGTGATCACGGTGGGTTCTCCTCTTCGGACGGGCTGAACCGGTAGACGACGAGCAGTCTAACGCCGGACGCCCGTACAATCATCCCGTGGCTCGTCCCCCCGCCTCCCCTCCGGGTGAGCACGACGTGCTCGACCTGCTCCGTGCCGTCATCGACCCCGAGCTCGGCGCCGACATCGTCTCGCTCGGCATGGTGCCCGGCGTCAGCGTGTCCGCCGACGGGGTCGTCATCGTGCAGGTGAAGCTCACCATCGGTGGCTGCCCGCTGCGCGCCCAGATCAAGAAGGACATCGAGACCCGCGTCGCGGTGCACCCCGGTGTCACCGACGTGCGCATCGACTGGGGCGAGATGACACCCGACGAGCGCAGCGAGCTGATGACCAAGGCGCGCTGGAACGCCCGCGAGAACGCCCCCGACACCGAGGTGCCCCAGTCGTGCAAGGTGCTCGCCATCGCGAGCGGCAAGGGTGGCGTGGGCAAGAGCTCCGTCACCGTCAACCTGGCTGCTGCCGTCGCCGCACAGGGTTTCACCGTCGGCGTGCTCGACGCCGACATCTGGGGGTTCTCGGTGCCCCGGCTGCTCGGCATCTCCGACCGGCTCGAGGCCGAGAAGGTCGACGACGGTGACAAACCGAAGATCATGCCCAACGAGCTCGCCGTCGGCCGCGGCCGACTGAAGGTGGTGAGCACCGGCTTCCTCGTCGACGAGGACACTGCGCTGATGTGGCGCGGCCTGATGCTCACCAAGGCCGTCGAGCAGTTCCTGCGCGACGTGCGCTGGGGCGAGCTCGACTACCTGTTCATCGACATGCCGCCGGGCACCGGCGACGTGCAGATGGGCCTTGCGCGGATGCTGCCGCGCACCGATCTGCTGATCGTCACCACACCTGCGCTGGCCGCACAGAAGGTTGCGGCCCGAGCCGCCGACATGGCCCGGCGCAGCTTCTTGCGGGTGTGCGGTGTGATCGAGAACATGAGCGCCTTCACCTGCGAGCACGGCGAGTCGTATGCACTGTTCGGCGAGGGTGGCGGCCAGGCGCTCGCCGACGAGGTCGGTGTGGCCCTGCTCGGCCGGATCCCCATCGAGCCGACGGTCGCCGCCGGCGGCGACGCCGGGCGTCCGGTGGCGCTCGACGGCACCGGGCCGGCGGCCGACGAGTTCCGCCGCATCGCCCGGTTGATCATCGACGAGGTCGCCCCGCCCACCAACATGGCCGGTTGCTCGGCGCGGATGCTCGACCTGGTCGCCGCTGCACTCGATGCTCGCGACAAGGGCTGAACGGCCCTGAGATCACCCTCTGGATTCTTTGTTTAGAGGAAAAGAGTTCCCTCTACGTTGTGTACACTCGGGGACATGTCCGAGCACACCGAACACGAAAAAGCTGTTCGCCGTTACCTCCAGTCGCGCCGTGATCCGTCGACATTGCTCGATTCCGACGAGATCGAGCGTCTGCAGCAGCAGATCGATTCCACGGCCGACCCGATCGAGCAATTGCGCCTGATCTCACAGCTCGAACGCGCCAAGCAGGTCGACCTTTCGCATATCGAGCACGAGTTCATCCGTTGCGCCAAACAATGGGCAGAAGCAAACGACATCTCGGTATCGGCATTCCGCAACCTCGACGTCCCCGACGCCACCCTGCGCGCCGCCGGGCTGATCGCAGGCTCCGGACGCAAGCCGGGCCGCCCGAAGGCCGACCGGTCGGCCCGTGCGCCGCGTAGTTCGGGCCGCTCGTCGGGCAATGTGTCGATCGAGCAGGTCAAGGCCCATGTGGGCTCGCTCAGCGAGCGGTTCACCCTGAACGACGTCGTCGACGGGGTGAAGGCCAGCTCGATGACGGTCCGCAAGGCGGTCACCGAGATGGTCGACGCCGGCCAGGTGCGCCGCCTCGGGCCCGCCCAGGACCACGCCGGCCGCGGCCGGGCCCCGATCGAGTACCAGCTCGTCGGCTGACGCCTACAGCTCGTCGTAGCCGGCCTCGCCGGGCAGCAGCACCCCGACGATCCGCCCGTCGACGAACTGGACCTTCGGCAGGATGCACGGCGGCGGCGGCATGTCCGCTGCGACCCGCATCGCCTCGTCGACCGCACCGAAGCCGGCGAGGAACTGCAGGTTCTTGATCGTCGGCGGCATCATCGTCAGCTCACCGGCCGCCTGGCGGGCGAGCGCCTCAGTCGGACGCACCCACAGGCTGGCGATGGTCTCGTTGTCGTCGTGCACCGAGGTCTGCTCGGGCGGCGCCGGCACGAGGTAGAACCGCGTATCGAACCGACGCTGCTCGCCGATCGGCGTGATCCAGTGGCTCACCCAGGCCATCTCGGCGATCGTCGGCACGAGGTCGTGGACCTCGCACAGGGCCAGCAGTTCGGCGCTGCCGTCGTGGATCGCGTGACGCTCGGCGAGGGCCGGGTGCCCGTCGACGACGTGCGCACCCGTCACCCGGTGGGTGGCCAGCAGCACACCGGCCTCCTCGAAGCACTCGCGGATGGCAGCCAGACGATGGGCGTACTCGACGTGCTCGCCGTCGTGGGTCTCGACCCGGCCGCCGGGGAACACGTACATCCCACTGCCGAACGCAGCCGCCAACGTGCGGCGCAGCATGAACACCTCGATGCCGTCACCCTCGGCGTGGTCGCGGATCAGCATCACCGTCGCCGCAGGTCTGATGGGCACATCGGCGGGATCGAGGAGGGGTCGGTCGGTCACCTGGCTAGTCTTGCCGCTCGTGCTCGTCTGGATGGACCTGGAGATGACCGGTCTCGACCCGGTGCGCAATGTGATCGTCGAGATCGCGACGATCGTCACCGACGACGAGCTGAACATCGTCGCCGAAGGCCCCGACCTCGTCGTCCACCAACCAGAGGACGCACTCGCGCTGATGGAGCCGGTGGTGGTCGAGATGCACACCAAGAGCGGCCTGCTCGACGCGATCCGCACCTCGACGATCACCCTCGACGAGGCCGGCGCCGCCACGCTCGCCTTCATCCGTGAGCATGTGCCCGTGGCCCGCACGGTGCCGCTGTGCGGCAACTCGATCGGCATGGACCGCCGGTTCCTCGACCGCCACCTGCCGGAGATCGAGCACTGGCTGCACTATCGCAGCGTCGACGTGAGCACCATCAAGGAGTTGGCCCGGCGCTGGTACCCGGCCGTGCTCGCCACCCGGCCGTTCAAGGTCGGTACGCACCGAGCCCTCGACGACATCCGCGAGAGCATCGACGAGCTGCGCTTCTACCGCCAGCACCTGTTCGTGCCCACCGGCGCCACGGCACCTGGCGGCCCGGCACCCGACGGTGGCGATCAGCCCGTCGCCTGATCCGGGCGCAGCCGGCGGCCCTTCCAGCTGACCGAGCGACCCAGACGGCGCAGCACGACGCTGCGCACCGCCAGCGCGACGAAGGCAGCCGTGAGCACCGGGTGGGCCAGCACCCCCACCATCGAGAAACGCCCGGCGATGCGCCCGAGCACCCACAACTGCACCGCGCTCGCCAACCAGAACCACGGCGACACGAGCCACCCACCCGCGAGCGACCACACCCAACCGGCGACCCCGACGAGCACCCACCACGGGGTGGCGTCGACCCCGGTGCCGAGGCCCTTGGTCCAACCTTCGACGAGGTGACGCAGCCCACCCGGGTACATCCGGAACGCAGTGCCCCGGCGCGAGCCGACGTAGATGTCGGTGGTTCCGAAGCGGCGAGCCAGGGCGAGGTCCTCGAGCACTGCGGAGCGCACATCGGGATGGGCGTGGCCGCCCAACTGGTCGTAGCGCGCCCGCCGGCAGGCGAGCACGGGCCCGAACGCCATCCGCGTGCGTGGCCGCGAGCCGAGCACCGTGAAGGCAGCCGAGCCCATCAGCGCCGTCACGTTGCACACCAGGCTCAACTGCTCGACCGCGCCGACGGTGCGGTGCCAGGGCTGCACGGTGACGAGTGCCTCGGGGTGGCGTTCCACACGATCGGCGAGCGCATCGAGCAGACCGGGATCGGGCACCACATCAGCGTCGAGGAACACGAGCACTCGGTCGGGGCTCGGCGCAGCCGCAGCCACGCCCGCCGTGCACGCGTGCGGTTTGCCCGCCCACCCGGGCTCGAGCGGTGGCGCAGCGAGCACCCTCGCGCCGAAGCCTGCGGCGATCGCGGCAGTGCCGTCGGTCGAGCGGTCGTCGACCACCACCAACTCGTCGCCGTCGCGCAACTGCGCCACGAGGGGCCCGAGCAGATTGGCAATAGAGGCGGCTTCGTCGCGCGCCGGCACCACCACGCTCACCGGGGCCCGGCCCGGGCCGTCCGCACGCGGGCGGGCGCTCGGCAGGTGCCGCGGCCGAGCGAGCAGCATCCACCCGAATCCCCATCCGGCCACGAACAGCACGACCGACCCTGCCGAGGGGGTGAGGTCGAACCATGCGGCCAGCACGCAGGCAGTCTGGCCGCTCGGGTACGCCGACAACGCGGTCGGCGGGGAATTCGCGTAATTCGGTTGACGACCGGCCAGTTGTGCTGATTGCCTGTGAGCGTCCTGCGACGGTCGCAGGGCAGGTGCGCCCACCCAGGTGCACCCCCCAGGAGAACGCAGTCGCCATGATCGCCCGGACGCACACCACTCAGCAGGCCCACGTGGCCGCTGGCGCGCGCCCGTACGCGAGCTGCGAGTGCAGCCACGCCTGGGCCGAGATGCCGGCTGCCTCCGTGGTGGGACTCGCGAATGCCAAGCGCTTCGCCACCACCACCAAGCGCCCCGCCCGGCACCTCGGACGCCGGACGACGTAGCCCACGCCACGTCGCCACCGCACCGAGGCCGCCGGGACACCAGTCCGGCGGCCTTTCGTCGTTCGCCCACGAACCTGCCGGCACCACCCACCCACGACACACGCACACATCGAACACACCGACAGGAACCCACCATGCAGACCATCACCGCCCCTCAGGTCGCCGCCCCGCAGCGCGCCGACAGCGAATGGACCGTGCGCGAGGTCACCGCAGTCCGCGCGCCCGCCCGGTGCGCCGACGGCAACGGCACCCTGACCCCGCTGTTCTTCTCCGACGACGTGGTCGACATCGCCCGCGCCAAGGCGATCTGCAGCCGCTGCACACGACAGGCGACCTGCTTGCAGGACGCCCTCGACCGGGCCGAGCCGTGGGGCGTCTGGGGCGGCGAACTGCTCGAGCAGGGCCGCATCGTCGTCTCCAAGCGTCCCCGGGGTCGTCCGCCCAAGCATCCCCGCCCGGCGCTGGTGATCGACGAGGTCCCGCTGCCGCTGCACCTCGTCGCCAGGTCGGCCTGAGCCGGCCGGCGCAGTCATCCGGTCGTGGGTGACGCTTCGACGAGCCCACGACTGCCACCCGTGCCTCCTACCACCCACCGGCCCGCCCCCCGCCCGGTGGGTGGTGGGGGGCGCCGGGTACATTGTGCCCATGGCTGCAGACCGTCGACTCCTGGTGGGGTCGCTGGTGGCTGCGGCACTGATCAGCGTCGCCGGCGGCTGGGCGCTCAGCGCACTCGGTGACGACACATCGAGCGCCGACGGCCTCGACACGATGGTGCTCGAAAAGCCCGGCACGTCGCTGGCCTCGACGATCGGCACCAACGCGGTGGTGCGCGGCGAGCCATTGCCCACCGTCGACCTGCAGACCAACGACAGCGCAGTGGTGAGCACCGCCGACCTGGTGGGCACACCGCTCGTGCTGAACGTGTGGAACTCGACCTGCCGGCCGTGCCGCAAAGAGCTCCCCGCCTTCGCCGCGGTGCACGCCGAGCTGGGCGAGCAGGTCCGCTTCATCGGGATCAACACCCTCGACACACCCGAGGTGAACGAGTCGTTCGCCCGCGACCGCGGCGTGCGCTACGAGTTGCTGCGCGACGTCGACGGAGCGTTCACCGACGGGCTCGGCATCTCCACGCAGCCGGTCACCCTGTTCGTGGCCGCCGACGGCACGATCGTGCGCCAGAGCGGTGTGCTCGACGAGGCCACGCTGCGGGCCTACACCGAGGAGCTGCTGGGGTGAACCTGTCGCTCAGCTTCGTGCGCGGCATGCTCGCCGCCGTGAACCCGTGCGGGTTCATCCTGCTGCCCACCTACCTGCTCTACTTCCTCGGCCTGTCGTCGGCCGACACCGGTGTCACCAAGGCGCCGTTGCGCCGGGCGCTGCTGGTGAGCGCAGCCGTCTCGGCCGGGTTCCTGGCGGTGTTCCTGGTGGTCGGCCTGATCGCCGAGCTGTTCACCAACTGGGTGATCGGCAACGCGAAGTACCTCACCGCGGTCATCGGGGTGGCGCTCGTCGTGCTCGGCATCGCCATGCTGTTCGGCTACCGCCTGCCCATCGCCACCCCGAAGCTCGACGCCGGCGGGCGCGACCGCACGGTGCGGTCGATGTTCGTCTACGGCATCGCCTACGCAGTGGCGTCGATCGGCTGCACGATCGGGCTGTTCATCGCCACCCTGTTCGGCACCGCGAGCCGCGAGGGATACCTGGCCGGGGTGGCCAACGTGGTCGCCTACGGCGCCGGCATGGCGCTGCTCATCACCGCGCTCACCGTCACGCTGTCGGTGGCCAACGTCGGGCTGCTCAAGGTGCTGCGGCGCGGCATGCAGTACGTCGAGATGGTGGCCGGGGCGTTCGTGCTGCTGTCCGGGCTGTACCTGCTGTGGTACTTCTGGCAGGTCGACCTCAACGACGGTGGCGACCCGATCACCGGGGCTGTCGAGGAGTGGCAGACGCGCATCCAGAACTTCTTGAACGACCACTGGGCGACCGTGGCCGTCGTGATGGTGGCGATCGTCGGTGCGGCCGTCGTGGCAGTGTGGGTGCGGCGGCGGGCCGACGGGGCCGAGCAGACCTCGTGAGCCCGTTCGCCGAGTTGCTCGCCACCGACGGGGTCGAAGAGGTGTGCGAGCTGCGCAGCCGCTTCGGGTTCATGGCCTACCACGGCGGTGCGCTCGAGGAGATGACCGATGTCATCGCCCGAGCCGCGGCCGAGGCCACAGGCGCGAGCTACTACGGCGTGCACCAACCCAAGGGCCTCGAGCGCCACATCCCGTCGATCAAGGTCGACCCGGCCCACTCCCCGGCGCTCAGCTCGTTCGTCGACCACGTCGAGACGGTCATCACCGTGCACGGCTTCGGACGCCGCGGCTACTTCACCACCTTGCTGGTCGGCGGGCAGAACCGCGACCTGGCGCACCATGTCGGCGCCTCGTTGCAGGCGCACCTGCCGGCCTACGAGATCGCCACCGACCTCGAGCGGATCCCCGCCGAGCTGCGCGGGCTGCATCCGCGTAACCCGGTGAACCTGCCGCGCCGCGCCGGCGTGCAGATCGAGTTGCCGCCACGGGTGCGCGGCACCACCCCGCTGTTCTGGGACTGGGAAGGGCCCGGGCTGGCTCCGCACGCCCAGCGGGTGGTCGATGCGCTGGTCCATGCGGTGTCGACCTGGCCCCATCCCCACTGAGCACCCCCACTGAGCACCCGGCAAGCGCTGCGGCGCCGCCGTCAGGGCGAGAGGCGTTCGAGGATCCAGCCGGCGCCGGCCGGGGTCGGCTCGCCCGGTGCCGGGCGGCGGTAGCGCAACCGGTCGTGGAGCCGGCTCGGGCGACCCTGCCAGAACTCCCACTCGTGCACGGTGGCGCAGAAGCCGCCCCAGTGCGGCGGGCGGGGCACCTGCTCGTGGTCGGCGAAACGGGCCTCCATCGCTGCCACCCGGGCCTCGAGCTCGGCCCGATCGGCCAGCACGGTCGACTGCGCCGAGGCCCACGCGCCGAGCTGCGACGCCCGCGGTCGGCTGGCGAAGTAGGTGTCGCTCTCGGCGTCGGGCAAGCGCTCGACGGTGGCCGAGACACGCACCTGACGGTGCAGCTGCAGCCAGGTGAACAGCATCGCCACATGCGGCTGCGCGGTGAGCTCGCGACCCTTGGCCGACTCGTAGTTGGTGAAGAACGAGATGCCCCGCTCGTCGGCGCCGCGGGCGAGCAGGTAGCGCGACCGCGGCGCGCCGTCGGCCCCGATGGTCGACAGCACGAACGCGTTCGGCTCGACGCATCCGGCCTCGGTGGCCTGCTCGAACCAGTGGTGCCACTGCTCGAGCGGGTCGGCGGCCAGGTCGTCGACGTCGAGGCCGGCGGTCTCGTACTCCTTGCGGCGCGACGCCAGGCTCATCGCGGCCTGATCGCCTCGAGGCCGCGCATGTAGGGCCGCAGCACCTCGGGCACCACCACACTGCCATCGGCCTGGCGGTAGTTCTCGAGGATCGCCGCCCACACGCGCGGCACGGCCAGGGCCGAACCGTTCAGCGTGTTGGCGATGTGCGTCCCCTTCTCGCCGGCACGACGGAAGCGGATGTCGGCCCGGCGCGCCTGGTAGTCGCTGAACCAGCTGCACGAGCTGACCTCGAGCCAGTTGTCGCAGCCCGGCGCGTACACCTCGAGGTCGAACGCACGGTGGTGGCTCTGACCCATGTCGCCGGTGCAGATCTCGATGATCCGGTAGGGCAGCCCGAGCCCGGCGATGAGCCGCTCGGCCCGATCGCGGATCTCGACCAGCATCGCCGGGCCCTGCTCGGGGGTGGCCAGCGCCAGGATCTCGACCTTGTCGAACTCGTGGGCGCGCAGCATGCCGCGCGTGTCGCGCCCGGCCGACCCCGCCTCGCGCCGGTAGCACGGGCTGTAGGCCATCAGCCGCTTCGGCAGTTCGGCTTCGTCGAGCACCTCGCCGGCGTAGAGCGAGGTGAGCGGCACCTCCGCCGTGGGGATGCACCACAGGTCGTCGCGCTCGATCGCATAGGCGTCGTCGGCGAACTTCGGCAGCTGGCCCGTCGCAGTGAGGGTGGCCGTCGTGACGAGCGACGGCGGGCGGATCTCCTCGAACGCGTCGGCGTTGCTGTCGAGCGCGTACTGGCACAGCGCGCGCGACAGCATGGCGCCAGCACCGCGCTGCATGGTGAACATCGCGCCGCTGATCTTCGTCGCCCGCTCGTTGTCGAGGATGCCCAGGGCGGCTGCCGTGTCCCAGTGCGGCACGCGCTGGTGCTCGGCGAACGACTCGGGCAGGAACGGGCCCTTCACCACCGGGTTGTCGTGCTCGCCCGCCCCATCAGGAGCATCGGGATGGGGCAGGTTGGGGATGCGCAGCAGCAGCTCGCGGATCTCGGCCTGCAACCCGTCGCTCTCGTCGGCGAGCGTCTTCTCATGCTCGCCGAGTGCCCGGCTCTCGGCCTGCAGCGCCTCGGCCTCGTCGGCCCGCCCATCGCGGCGCAGGCCACCGACCTGCTTGGACAGCTCGTTCACCTGGGCGCGCAGCGCGTCGCGCTGCGACACGATCTCGCGTGCACGCTCGTCGAGTGCAGCCACCCGATCGAGCTGGTCGAGCAGGTCGGGTGCGCCTCGGCGGGCCATTGCGGCGCGGACCTCGGCAGGCGCGGAACGGAGCAGGCGGATGTCGATCACAGGACCCCGAGGCTACTCCCGCCGCCCGCGCTGCTACCGATCGATTGTGGTTCGTCGAAGGGCAGGCGCTCAGGGCCAGGCGGACAGGCCGAGCTTGCTCGAGCGGCGGGCGAGCGAACCCAGCAGATGGCGGTCGCCGTAGCGGTCGAAGCGACGGCTCGACACCACGACGGGCGTGTCGCGCAGCACCACGTAGCGTCGGTCGGTGTCGAGGCCGTGGTCGCGCAGGCGCCGCGCGAAGTCGGCCTCCTCCCCGTCGGCCCGGGTCGGGTCGAACCCACCGATGGCGTCGAAGTCGGCCCGCCTGCACCAGTGCAGTGCGCCACCGACCCCACCAACCGCCAGGCCCAGTCGCCGCACACCGACGGCGAGGTCGATGCCCAGCGAGTGGCGCTCCGGGACGAACCCGGCGCCACCGCCCACCACACTCGGGTCGGCGAGGTGGTGCAGCACGTCGAACAGCGCGCAGACCGGGATCAGGCAGTCCGCGTCGATGAGCACCAGCAGCTCGCCAGCACTGGCGGCAACGCCGAGGTTGCGGCTGGCGGCCAGTGTCCGTGCCTGGCTCTCGACCACGCGCGCGTCGAGCATCGTGGCCAACGCAGCGGTGTGGTCGACACAGCGGTGGGCGACCACCACCACCTCGCAGATCTCGGCCGGGTGCATGCCCGGCGCAGCAGCCTGGGCCGCCCGGCCGACGGCGTCGAGGCACTCGGCCAGATGCTCGGATGCATCCGCTGCTGCCACGACCACCGACAGCATCGGTGCTGGATCGACGAGGGTCTGCCGGCGGTGCACATCTGGGCATCGACCTCTGCCCGCTGCCGCTTGAGGCAGGGGTTCGTCAAGACCTGCGCACCCCCGATGACGGCCCACCGCACGAACATCCGGCCGATGCTGTTCGGGCGACGACGACCTAGGGTTGCGTCGTGCCCTCGACGTCAGCGAACCCCGAGCCGCCGGTGGTGGTGGACGGGCTCACCATCCGCTACGGCGACCTGGTCGCCGTCCGCAACGTGTCGTTCACTGCCGAGGCAGGTTCGGTGACGGCCGTGCTCGGCCCCAACGGCGCCGGCAAGACGAGCACCATCGAGGCATGTGAGGGCTACCAGCGTCCGACCTCGGGCACCGTGCGCGTGCTCGGCCTCGACCCGGCCGCCGAGCAGGCCCGGCTCAGCGAGCGGATGGGCGTGATGCTCCAGGATGGCGGCATCACACCGAGCGCCCGGGTGCGCGACACGGTGCGCCACTATTGCCGCCTCTACGGGCGTGGCGTCGACGCCGACGCGCTGGTCGAGCAGGTCGGCTTGGCCCAGCGGTCCAGATCGACGTGGCGGCGCCTCAGCGGCGGCGAGCGCCAACGGCTGTCGCTCGCCCTCGCCCTGGCAGCCCGACCGGAGGTGGCGTTCCTCGACGAGCCCACGTCCGGGGTCGACGTGCACGGCCGCGACACGATCCGCTCGATCGTGCGCGGGCTCGCGGCCGAGGGATGCGCCGTCATCCTCGCCACCCACGAGCTCGACGAAGCCGAGCGGGTGGCGGACCGGGTGGTGATCTTCGACCAGGGCGAGGTGATCGCCGACGGCACGCTGGCCGAGCTGCGCCGCGGACACGACGAGATCCGCTTCCACAGCTCGCCCGACCTCGACCTGCGCGCGATGGCCGAGGCGATCGGCTTCGTCGTCAGCCGGGTCGGCGCCGACGAGTACGTCGTCGACGCCCCTCCGCATCCGCGCCTGATGGCCACCCTGGCCGGTTGGCTCGGCGACCAGGGCCACCCTCTGCACGATGTGCGCGCCGGCGCCCAGCGCCTCGAGGACGTGTTCCGGCGGCTCACTGCCCGCGAGGACCGCGCATGAGCCGCCTGCTGGCCCAGGTGCGTGCCGAGCTCGGCCTCGTCGCCCGCAATGGCGAGCAACTGTTGCTCACCCTCGGCATCCCGGTGATGCTGCTCGTCTTCTTCAGCCTGGTCGACGTGCTGCCCACCGGCACCGACGAGCCGATCGACTTCCTCGCGCCCGGTGTGCTGGCACTCGCCGTGATGAGCACGGCGATGGTGAGCCTGGGCATCGCCACGGGCTTCGAGCGCAGCTACCAGGTGCTCAAGCGCCTCGGCGCTACACCCCTCGGCCGTGGGCGGCTGGTGCTGGCGAAGATCGTCGCCGTCGCCGTGGTCGAGCTGGTCCAGCTGGCCGTGCTGGTGCCAATTGCCTATGCCCTCGGCTGGCGGCCGGATCCGGCCAACTGGCTGCTCGCGGTTGCCGGTGTGCTGCTGGGCACCGCCGCCTTCGCGGGGATCGGCCTCACGATGGCGGGGCGGTTGCGCGGCGAGGTGAACCTGGCTGCGCAGAACGGCCTCTACCTGGTGCTGCTGCTGCTCGGCGGCATGGTGGTGCCGATCGACGAGCTGCCGGCACCGCTGCAGGCGGTGGCACGGGTACTGCCCTCGGGCGCGCTCGCCGATGTGCTGCGCGACGCCCTGGGCGGCCTGGGCGACCAGCCGGGCACGAGCTGGATCGTGCTCGCGGCCTGGGCGGTGGCGTCACCGCTGGTCGCGCGGCGCCTCTTCCGCTTCCACGAGCGGCGGTGAGCTGCGGTCGAACGCCGCGCTCACCTCGTCGAAGGTGAGCGTCGTCTCGTCGTTGCCGGTGATCTCGGCCGGCGGTATCCGACGTGAGCGGACGTAGGAGTTGTCGCGGTCGAACGCAGGGGCGTACTTCTTGAAGAAGATGTAGATCGTCACGCCCCACAAGAACGCAGCGCCGCCGATCTTCATGATCGCTCCGGCGAGCTGCTGGTCGTTGGTGACGCTGATGCCCCACACCCGCACCGGGGTCCGGTAGTGCTTGTAGACCGTGCCCTCGGCGAAGGTGAGCCAGCCCGCAGGCACCGTGGGCACCACGCTCATGAGGAACAGGTAGACGCACTTGCCGAGCGGCTTCATCTGCCACTCGGGGATCGGGCCGACGACGGGCATCCACATCAACAGGGCCAGCAGCACGACGAACAGGTGCAGCAGGTAGTGGACCAAGCCGTTGTCGGCCGAGGTGTTCACCACCAGCGGGATGTGGGTGACCATCACGATGATGTTGAACAGGAAGCCGGCAACGACGGGCTTCGAGAACCAGGCGGCCACCTTGTAGGTGCGACCCGTGCCGAGCAGGGTGCGCATCATCCACTCCGGCATCGCCATCAGCAGCAGCGGCGGCGCGAAGTAGCTGAACACCATGTGCTGGAACATGTGCACCGAGTAGAGGTAGCCCTCACCGATGTCGTGGATCGGCCAGTCGGCGCCAGCCCAGAGCATGCCGATGCCGCCGGCGAAGCACCACCACTGCGAGCGGGTGACGGGGGGCTGGCCGGCGGGGACGGCCTTCGGCCCGATCACCCGGGCCAGGTAGATGTAGGCGCCCACCAAGCTGGCGATGAGCAGCCACACCTCTGGGTGCGGTTGGAACGCCCAGGGGTTGGGATAGGGGGTCGTGTCGGCGAGCACGGTCGCCTCCGGGAGGGGGTCAGTTGGTGAAGAAGCGGAAGCAGGCGAGGAACGCCACGTACACGGCGATCGCCAAGAGCAGGCCCGAATAGAACAGCCAGCTGAAGATCTTGTTGTCGAACTTCAGGTGCATGAAGACCGACACGACCATCACGAACTTGATGGCCATCATGATCAGCAGCGCCGGCAGGAAGAAGGGTCCGAAGTCGATCCAGTACGTCGAGGTCTCGAGCGCGGTGATGACGGCCAGGATCAGCGCGATCTTGATGTAGTACGAGTCCGGGCGATGGTCGTCGTGACCGTGGGCCTCACCGTGCGAGTGATCGCTGTGATCGACGTGGTCGGTGGTGGTGGTCATGGCTGCCGCTCCGCTCAGGCCGGGATCAGGTAGACGAGGGTGAAGATGATGATCCACACGATGTCGACGAAGTGCCAGTAGAGCCCCACCAGTTCGACGACCTCGGGCTTGCTGCCCGGGATCCGGTTGCGCGAGATCGCACCCACGAGGGCGAGCAGCATGATCACGCCGACGGTGACGTGCACGCCGTGGAAACCGGTGAGGGTGAAGAAGCTCGAGCTGAACAGGCTGGTGGTGAAGCCGAGGCCCTCTTTGTAGAACACCGTGAACTCGTACACCTGGCCGCCCACGAAGGTGGCGCCGAGCAGGGCGGTGATGATCAGCCACAGCTTGGTGGAACGGTCGTCGCCACGGGTGGCGGACGAGACCGCCAGCACCATGGTGAGCGAGCTCATCAGCAGCACGAACGCACTCACCGAGGTGAACGGGATGTCGAACACCTGGTCGGGGCCGAGGTTCTCGGGGTGGCGACCCCGGTACAGCATGTAGGTGGAGATCAGTCCACCGAACAGCAGGCACTCGCTGCCCAGGAACATCCACATGGCCAGCTTGTTGTTGCTGAGGCCGGTGGAGGTGTGGTGGGCACCGTGATCGGCGCCGTGGTCGTCGTGACCGTGCCCGCCGGTGTCGGGCGTGTGGACCGCTGTCTCAGCCAATGGTCGCCAACTCCTTCGTGGCACCGCCGCCATCGGCAGGCGGGTCGTAATCGCTCTCGTCGGCCACCGACGGCTCGAGGGCCCAGCCAAACATCGACAGCACGATGACGAGGCCGCCCACCATGGCCAGCAGGTAGTTGTAGATCAGGCCGTAGCCGATGATCGGGAACGCCACTGCGAGCACGATCGGCCAGTACGACGGCGAGGGCAGGTGGATGTGCGTGTCCGGGTTGGCGTTCAACTCGGCCATCACGTCCTCGGCGCTCGCCACCTTGGTCACCTCGCCGGTGTCGTGGTTCTCGGCGTACTTGCGGTGGAAGAACTCGTCGAGGGCGTGGACCGTCGGGATCGAGTCGAAGTTGTGCTCCTTCGGCGGGTTCTCGGTCATCCACTCGAGCGAGCGGGCGTCCCACGGGTCGAGCGGCGCCTTCTCGCCACGCTTGGCCGTCACCCAGACGTTGACGAGGAACAGGAACACACCGATCGCCAGGACGAACGAGCCGATCGAGGCGACCATGTTCCAGAAGGCGAAGTTGAACGGCCCCTCACCGGCGCGCGCCTCGGTCCAGTTGAACATGCGGCGTGGCTGGCCCTGCAGACCAAGGATGTGCATCGGCCCGAAGGTCATGTTCATCCCGATGATCATCACCCAGAAGTTCCACTTGCCGAGCTTCTCGGACAGCAACTTGCCGAACATCTTCGGCCACCAGTAGTAGAAGCCGGCGAACAGGCCGAGCACCGAACCACCGAAGATCGTGTAGTGGAAGTGGGCCACGATGTAGTACGTGTCGGTCTGCTGGGTGTCGCTCGGCGCCACGGCGTGGGTGACACCGGACAGGCCGCCGATGGTGAACTGCACCACGAGGCCGATGGCGAACAGCATCGCCGTGGTGAACACCAACTTGCCGCCCCACATGGTGAGGGTCCAGTTGAAGATCTTCACGCCGGTGGGGATGGCGATCAGCATGGTGGCCACCGAGAACACGGCCACGCTCACCGGGCCGAGGCCGCTGGCGAACATGTGGTGCGCCCATACGCCCCAGCCCAGGAAGCCGATGGCGGCACCCGAGAACACGACGAAGCGGTAGCCGAACAGCGGCTTGCGGCTGAACACCGGCAGCACCTCGGAGATGATGCCGAAGCTCGGCAGCACGAGGATGTACACCTCGGGGTGGCCGAAGATCCAGAACAGGTGCTGCCACAGCAGCGGGTCGGCACCTGCGCTCACGTCGAAGAAGGTGGCGCCGAACTCGCGCTGGAACATGAGCAGGAACAGCGCCACGGTGATGACCGGGATGGCGAACAGCAGCAGGAACTGCACGACCAGCACCATCCAGGTGAAGATCGGCATCTTCATCAGGGTCATGCCCGGGGCCCGCATGTTGATGACGGTGACGATCAGGTTGATCGCACCGGTCAGCGAGGCGATGCCGGTGATCTGCAGGCCGAGGCCCCAGAAGTCGACACCGTGCGTGGGCGAGAACAGCGCGTTGGCGTTCGGCTGGTACATGAACCAGCCGCCGTCGGCGGCGCCACCGAGGAACCACGAGGTGTTGAGGAAGATGCCGCCGAAGAGGAAGCACCAGAAGCCGAAGGCGTTGATGCGGGGGAACGCCACGTCGCGTGCGCCGACCTGCAGCGGCACGAAGTAGTTGGCGAACGCTGCAGCCATCGGCATCACGAAGAGGAACACCATCGTCGTGGCGTGCATCGTGAACATCTGGTTGTACTTGTCGGCGCTGAGCACCGTGCCTTCCGGCCCGGCGAGCTGGGCGCGGATGAGCAGCGCCTCGATGCCGCCCACGAGGAAGAAGAACATCGCGGCGACGCCGTACATGATGCCGAGCTTCTTGTGGTCGACGGTGAACAGCCACGAGCGCCAGCCCGTGGTGCTGACCGGACGGCGGAACACCCCCATCGCCTCACTGGGCGTGACGACGGCAGGTGCAGTGCCCGCAGGCACGGCCACTGCCGGGGTCGACGGTCGTTCGATGATTGCCATGGTCGGGTCGCTCCCTTACTTCCGCTCGAGGAGGTAGGCGATGATCTGGTCGATCTGGGCTTCGCTCAGGCCGAGTGCGGGCATGCCGCGCACCTTGCCGCCGAGCTCGGCCTTGGCGGCGTCGTCGGCGTACATCGCCTTCTTCGCCGGGGCGTTGCGCAGCCACTCGCGCAGGTCGACCTCGTTGAGGCACTCGGACGTGACACCCTGCAGGTAGAGCGCACCGAACTCCTCCGGCGAGGCGTTCCACACCCGGTCGCGGCACTGCTCGGTGAGCAGGTCCCACGTGGCGCCGGCGAAGGTGTTGCGGGTCATCAGGTTCGTCAGGTTCGGCGCCGCGCCCGACACGACGAACTGGTCGGGGTTCGCGAGCACCGGGGTCTTGGTGCCGTCGGGGCCGGTGGTGGCCAGGCCGTTCACCTGGTGGCAGTAGGCGCAGTTGGCGGTGAAGACGCCCTCACCCGTCGCTGCTTCGGTGCCCGCAGCGGGCGCCTCGTACGCAGCGAGCTGGTTGGCCTTCCAGGTCTCGAAGTCGGCCGCGTTCAGCGCCACCGCCTCCATCTTCATGTTGGCGTGGCTGAGGCCGCAGAACTCGGTGCACTGGCCGGCGAAGATGCCGGGCTCGTCGGCCTGCATGCGCAGGGTGTGCACACGGCCGGGCACCATGTCGCGCTTGCCGTTCAGCGCCGGGATCCAGAACGAGTGGATGACGTCGCGGCTGGTGCCACGGATCAAGACGTTGGTGCCGGTGGGGATCACCAACTGGCCGCTGGTGACGATCGGCTCGGAGATGCCGCCGCAGCCGTCCTGCACGGGGTAGTCGTACTCCCACCACCACTGCTGGCCGGTGACGTTGACGACGCACTCGGTGTCGTCGGTCTTGGCGAGGTCGAAGATCGTCGACACCGTCGGGATGCCGACACCGACGAGGATGAGCGCCGGCAGGATGGTGAGGCCGATCTCGAGCGCCGGCTTGCCGTGGGTCTGGGCCGGCACGGGCTGGCCCTTGTCGCGGAAGCGGACGAGGATGTAGCCGATCAGGGCGAAGACGAGCACGCCGACGATGCCTGCGGTGAGGAACACCCACCACTGCAGGTCTTGGATCATCTGGGCGTTCTCGCCCTTGGGCTTCCAGGTGTCCTGCGGGGCGTCGGTCGCACAGCCGGCCAGCGCGACTGCGGCGACCGTGGCTGCGAGGAGGGGGAATCGACGCATTCGACCTGCCATGGTGTGCACGTTCCTTACGGTAGCCAACTCGGGTTCAGTGCGCCTCATGACTCAGGGCACCACGATTTCGATGGAGCTGCCTTCGACACCGGGCACCGTGAAGGTGTAGGGCGTCTCCGAGGCGACGGACGACTTCGACATCACCAGGGTCATCATCTGGCGACCGCCCTCCTCGATGAGGGTGGTGCAGCTGACGGGCTTCTCGGTGACAGGGGTGCCGTTCACGTCGCTGGTGAAGCTGCCGAGGTTGGCCGTGAGGCGGCGCTTGCCCTCGTCGAGGTTGATGAACATGATGTTCGACGGGTTGCTGCGCGGCAGGGTGACCGTCTGCGAACGACCGGGGACACCGACGGTCTGGGCGCTCAACTGCCCGTTCTCGAGGTAGATCGTCGCCGCCGGGTTGCTCTTGGCTGCAACGCCCTGCGACCCCTTCTTGTCGACCTTGGTCGCTTCTGTGCTGAGGCAGGTCGCCGGGTCGGTGCTTACCGTGGGGTACGCCTTGATCTCGCGGCCACCGTCGATCGCTGCCACCGCACCCGTGCTGACCAACCCGAGCGCAGCGATGGCGCAGATGCCGCCGATGATGCCCTTGCGCAGACCAGGCCGGGCAGCGATGAGGAAGCCGCCAGCAGTGATGAGCGCGGCGATCAGGATGAAGGCCACCGCGCCACCGGTCTTCGACAAGAACAGCATGATCCGCGAGAACGAGAACACGATCACGCCGATACCGGCAGTGGCGAGCACCGGGAACTCGAGCGGGTGGAGCATCTTGCCGCGGACCGTGTCGTTGTAGACCCCGTCGCGCGACGTGCGCTCCGACCAGCCCTGGATCATCCACTCGGCGGCCGCGGCCAACGTGGCGATGACGCCCAGCTGGAACACGAGCGGCTGGGTGATCAACCCGACGGCGATGAGCGTGACGCCTGCTGCAGCGACGACCGGCCACATGCTGGGCCGCGGCGTCGGCTGAGCAGCCGCGCAGGTGGCCCGGGCGTCGACGTCCATGCCGCGGACGTTGCAGTCGCGCACAAACACGACGATGCCGGTGACGAACGCCAGGGCAACAGTGAGGGTGATCAGGCCGACGGTCATCAACCAGCCGACCGGGTCGCCCGTGGTGACACCCACGATGACGGTCGCGGCGAGCGACAGTGTCGTTGCCCCGATGAGGAGTTTGGAACCAGTGGTGAACATGCGTGCCTTACCCGATCACTTGGTGACGTAGACCACGAACCAGAGCGTGGTGTACACCGCGCCCATGAAGTACCAGTACATCGCATGGGCCGAGAGGATCTCCCGGTCCCTGGTGCGCCCGCCGAGGTATCGGAAGGTGGCCACGAGGGTGAACACCAGACCGATGATCATCAGCGCCAGAAAGGTGCCCGTCAGCCCGTAGAACAGCAGCTGGTAGGTGCCGTCGGCGACGCCGAGGCCCATCTGGAAGTACGTGAACGCCTGGGCGTTGATGTCGGCGATGGCCACGATGGCCACCAGGCCGAGGGCCACGCCCACGTAGGTGCGGTGCTCGCGGCGAGCGGCGTAGACCGCCCACTGGGCGAAGACGAAGATCGCGAGGAACGAGATCCACATGATGTTCGTGGCCACCTCGGGCACGACGGCCGACTTCGGACGCCACTCCTGGCCGCTCGAGAGCGCCTCGTCGCGGAACCGGAGGTACATCGCGGTCATCGTGCCGTAGAGCAGGGCGCCGGCGGCACAGGCGATGGCGGTGCCGACGAACAGCTGCCGACGCGGAGCCGGGGCGGGTGCCGGGGGCAGGGCGTGCATCAGGAGTTCCCTTCCGAGGCGGTGGGGGCGGGCTTCAGGTCGAGCAGCGGCTCGGGCGAGGAGATCACGTGGAGCTCGGCGAAGTTGTCGGCGGGCGGCGGCGAGGAGGTCGCCCACTCGAGCGTCTGGCCGTCGAACGGATCGTCACCCGCTGCGGCGCCGTTGCGGAACGACTGAGCGGCCAGCCCGACGAAGGCCAGCACGGTGAGCACCATCAGGAAGTGGCCGGCCGTGGACAGCACGTTCCACAGGCCCTGCGGGCCGTCGTAGTCGAACAGCGTCGACCCCGCCGGCTGCTTGGCGAATCCGGCGACGTAGTACGGCAGGGCGGCGAGCACCGTGGCGATGAACGCCAGGCCCACCAACGGCAACGACTTCTTGTCGTCGATGAGGCGGCCGGTGAGCTTGGGGCCCCAGTAGGTGACGGCGCCGATCGCCCCGATGACGAGGCCGTAGCAGACGTACAGCCACGCCGCCTCCTCGAACACGGTGCCGGCGAGCTGGGCGTCACCGATCTGGTAGAGCAGGTTGCCGGCCATGCCGGTGAACACCATGCCCGCACCGAGGAAGCCGGCGACGAATGCCGCCGACAGGCGGGGCCGAGCGCTCTTCAGAGCCAGGCCGAGCACGCCGAGCAGCACCACCGGGCCGAGCACCGGCAGGGCCTCGAGCACCAGGAACGGCAGCACATCAGTGAGGAACCCGCCGAGGTCCTGGCGCAGGACGTCGCGGGGAAGGGCCGCCTGGGTCTGGGCAGCACCGGCGAACACGGCCGTGCCCACCAGGCCGATCCCGGTGAAGGCGATGCCACGCATCGGCAGGCGGCGGCGCGTTGCCGTGGCGACGGCCTCGGCGGCGAAGCCGAACACCGGGACGGCGTAGAGGAAGGTGACCGGCTGGGTGAAGGCGAAGCCCACCCAGTCGAGGATGCCGTAGTTGCCGCCGAAGGTGCTGCGGGCGTAGTTGTGGTCGAGGGCGAGCAGCACCAGCGTGCCGAGCAGCACCGGCAGCACCAGCACCATCCCGAGCGAGCCGATGAGTGCACTCCACGAGAACAGCGGCACCCGGCGCATGTTCATGCCAGGCGCCCGGGTCGTGAAGATCGACGTGGCCACCGCACCGGCCGTGGTGGCCAGGCCGAGCACGAGGACGATGTGCGCCACGAGGAACAGGTCGACCATCTCGGGGCTGCCGCCACCGGGACCGCCATTGGCGGCGATCGAGATGATCACCAGCACCGTGCCGACCAACCAGGCCCAGAAGCCCGCTGCGGCAGCACGTGGCAGAGCGAGCGACTTGGCGCCGAGCTGCAGGGGCACCACAGCCACGGCCAGGCCGAGACCGAGCGGCGCAACAACACCGAAGGTGAGGCCGACCCGGTAGAGCGAGAACAGCTGTGGCAATGCGCCCGGGTCGAACAGGTCAGACGACCCGTCGATGCGCTCGATGCCGAGCAGGCCGGCGACGACGCCGACCCCGAGCAACAGCACGAGCGAGGCGCTGACGTAGAGACGACCGATGACCTTGTGGTCGCTCGTCGTGAGCCAGTCGGCAACCGTCGAGAGCACACCGCCAGAGCGTCCGGTGGCCGACTCGGCGGCTGCGAGGTGGGGATCGATGGTGGTCATGGGCGGCGAACTCGATTCGTCCCGGGCCGCGCGCGGACGCGCCTGGGGTGAGTGAGGACGGATTGTCTCCACGACATTACCCACAGGGCGCCGCGTTGTCGGAAATCCAGTCGATGTGTCGTCAGACGCCGAAGCGGACGAGCACGTCGATCGTCAACGCAGCGAACAGCAACGTGACGTACGTGATGCTGAACGCGAACACCCGCATCGACCGCTGCGGCGTCGGCCGACGGCCAAGGTCGACCGTCGCCCCGACGAAGGCGACGCCGAGCACCACGCTGGCGATGCCGTAGATCCAGCCGAGGTCGGCGACCGGGATGAGCACGAAGGTGCCGATCACGAGGGCCACCGTGTAGGCCACCATCTGGCGCACGGCCTGGTCGAGCGGGACGACGACCGGGAGCATCGGCACGCCTGCAGCCCGGTACTCGTCGACGTGGCGGATGGCGAGGGCCCAGAAGTGGGGCGGGGTCCACAGGAACATCACGACGAAGAGCACGACCGCCGACCAGCTGAGCGAGCCCTCGACGGCCGCCCAGCCGACCAGGACCGGCACGGCCCCGGCAGCGCCACCGATGACGATGTTCTGACGGCTCGTGCGCTTCAGCCAGATCGTGTAGACGACGACGTAGAACACCGTCGCACTGAGGGTGAGCACCGCCGACAGCAGGTTGGCCTGCCACCAGAGCAGCCCGAAGGCCAGCAGCTCGAGCACGACCGCGTAGACCATCGCCGCTCGGGGTGTGATCAGCCCGGTCACCAACGGCCGGCCCTGGGTGCGCGGCATGAGGGCATCGATGTCGCGGTCGATCACCATGTTGATGGCGTTGGCCCCACCGGCCGCCAAGGTGCCGCCGAGCAACACCATCAGCACCAACCAGGTGGAGGGCCAGCCCTGCTCGGCCAGCACCATCACCGGAACGGTGGTGATGAGCAGCAATTCGACGACGCGGAGCTTGGCGAGCGCCACATAGCCACCCAGTTTGGTGGTGGGCCTGCGGCCGGATCCGTGGACGACACCACCCGGCGACAGCCGGGATGGGACCAGAGGACGCGCGCCGACGGACATCGGGTGCATCGTATGGGGGTGCCGATGGGTGGACCAACCAGGCAGACTGTGACGGTGCCCATGTCGTCCATGCCGCTCGGGGTGGCCGAACCGAGTCTCGAGGAGACCTCCTCCACGGATCGTCCGTGGGTGGTGTTGGTCTGGAACGACCCGGTGAACCTGATGAGCTACGTCACCTACGTGCTGCAGAAGCTCTTCGGCTACAGCTACGAGAAGGCGACGCAGTTGATGCTGCAGGTGCACCACGACGGCAAGGCGGTCGTCAGCAGCGGCTCGCGGGAGAAGTCCGAGATGGAAGTCTTCCGGCTGCACGAGTTCGGCCTCTGGGCCACCATGCAGCAGGACGACTGAGCAGCAGGACGACCGATGGCCCGCTGGCAGTTCCGTCCACCCGTCGAGCGCTATCGCGACGGCTTCCGCATCAACCTCGACCGCGAAGAGCGCGACCTCGTCGTACGGCTGATGCGCGAGCTACGCGGGCTGCTGCTCGGCTCGTCGGACAACCCACTCCTGGTGCGGCTCTTCCCGACCGCCTACCACCTGCCCGAGCACGCCGAGCTCGACGAGGAGTACCAGCGGCTGATGCGCGAGGAGATCGTGGCGTCGCGCCTGTCGGGCATCGACACCGTCGAGGCCGCGCTCACCGAGCCGCCGCCGCTCAGCGAGGCCGAGATGATGGCGCTCGTACAGGCCGTGAACGGTGTCCGCCTGGTGATGGCCGCGGCGCTCGACGTCGACGAGAACCACGACCCCGACGACATCGACGACGACGACCCGCAGGCCGCCGACTACCACCTGTACGCGTTCCTCAGCTGGCTGCTCGAGTGGACGGTCAGGGCGCTCGCAGAGCTGTGAGCCACGCGGGCAGGCGAACGGGTCGACCTGCCGGGCTCACCGCACCGTGGGCGGTCACCGCCGTTGCCCGGACCTCACCGCCGACCGTGAGCAGGTAGGCCATCTGGAACGTGGCCCGCGTAGCAGCGGACATGACCAGGTGGACATCGAGCTGGTCGTCGAAGCGCAGCGGCTGGCGGTACTGCACGAAGCTCTCGAGCACCGCGTAGTCGACGCCATCGGCGCGCAGCTCGTCGTAGGGGTGGCCGAGGGCGCGCAGGTACTCGACCCGGGTCTCCTCGAGGTAGAGCAGGTAGTTGCTGTGGTGGACGATGCCCATCGCGTCGGTCTCGGCGAAGCGGACCCGGATCCGGTGACGGAACGAATAGTCGGCCGGGTCGAGGCTCGGATCCACACTGAGGCGCACCACGAGCACCGTAGTCGGCACCGGGGTGGACCGGCTGCTGGGATCAGGCTGGTGGGAAACGCCGGGCTCGGTGCTAGGGTTTCGACGCTCTCAACCGGAGTCGTCCCTAGCCCCCATCGTCTAGTGGCCTAGGACACCACCCTTTCAAGGTGGCGGCACG
>JBBATY010000016.1:0-33990 GCA_040398525.1 Ilumatobacteraceae bacterium
CCACTGACGAGGGTCAGATCACGGCGAGGAGGGGCGGCCGTGGCGGGCCAGGGCGGCGTTCGACCATTCGGGCCGTCCAGTGATCTCCGGGCCGAACCACGACGGCGGGCGGAACGCCGCGGCGGCCTGCTCGTCGTCGAACTCGACCTCGACGAGCACGAGCCCGGCGAGTGCCCCGAGGAAGCAGTCGACCTCGGCGACGGGCGCGCCGTCGCCTCCGAGCGCGACGCGATGGCGGATCTTGTCGACGCGTCGGCCGACGGTGTGCGGCCACAGGGCCTCGGCGTCCTCGGCCGGCAGGGGCGCGTCGACCTCGGTGCGCACCAGGCCGGCGCCTGCCTTCACCGTGAGGGTGGCGGCCCCGCCGGAGAGCCGCAGCCGCACCGACACCGACCCCTCACCGGCCAGGTAGCCCTGGCGGATGCTCGTGCCCGGGCCCAGGTCGAGCGTGCTCGGGAGGTGGTCGGGGAGGAAACGGCGCTCGATCTCGGTCGTCATGGCTGCGACGCAGTATGCCGCGGTGCCGGGTTGCGCAGGCCCTGGCATGCTGGAGCCATGACCGTCATCAAGATCAACGCGCTCGACGTCCCTGCCGAGATGGGCGAGGAGGTGGCCCGGCGGTTCGCCGCCCGTGTCGGTGCCGTCGACGGCCACGACGGGTTCGAAGGCTTCGAGTTGCTCCGACCGACCGACTCGCGCACCACGTGGCTGGTGGTCACACGGTGGCGGGACGAGGCCGCCTTCGAGGCCTGGCGCACCTCGCCTGCGTTCGCCCACGGGCACCGCCCACCCGCTGCCGGAGAGGGTGCACCCGCACCCGCAGCCGCACCGATGCCGATCCAGGCCGAGCTCTGGTCGTACGAGGTCACCGTCTCGTCGGCAGGCTGAGCGTCGACCCGGGGCGGGTCAGTCCGTCCGCACACAGGCCGCCAACAGCGGGCCGTAGTGCTCGATGGGTGGGATCACCAGATCGGGGCACTTGCCGATGTCGTCGCAGCGCCGCAGCTCGACGGCGTCCATCGCATGGGGCACGGCCTCGAACGCCGCCACCTCCTGACGGGTCAGCGGACCTCCTTGGAGCTGCAGGCTGTGCACCGACGCAGGGGAGAGCTGGCCCAGGTAATCGGCGTCGACGGCGCAGAGGTACCGCTTCGCAGCGACGTGCAGGCGGATCGGCTCGGTGACCTCGGGGGGGAACCAGCGTGCCAGCCAGGCGGCCCCGGCCTCCTCGTGCACCGTGTCGATGCCGAAGTCGGCCGCATCGTCGGCCATCCCGTGGACGAGATGGCCGAGGTCGTGGAGCAGTGCCGCCACGACGAGCGGCGGTGCTGCGCCGCGGGACTCGGCGACCGCCGCGGTCTGCACCGCGTGCTCGGTCTGCGACACGGGCTCACCCAGGTACGCCGCGTCACCCCGGTCGCGGAAGAGCGAGACGATCCGTTCGGCGACGGCCTCGGCGTCGATGCGGCTCATCGTGGGGCCTCCCCAGTGTGGAGAAGTCGGCGTCGGAGCACGGCGATCGAGCTGCGCAGGCCGTCGATGTCGGCGTAGCAGCCCTGCAGGTGTCGGGTGCCCCCGGAGGAGTCGTAGGCGGTGCGGCCGTGCAGGACGCGCCGGTTGTCGACGATGAACAGGTCGCCGGGCTCGAGATGGATGCGCACCTGCAGCTGCGGGTCGTCGAGCATCCGGCACCACAGCGAGAAGGCGTCGTACCAGGCGACCAGCTCGTCGGCGGCCATGTCGGGCGGTGCCATCGAGCGGCTGTTGCAGCGCACGGCGCGCACCCCGCCCCACGGGTCGAGCTCGACGAGTGGCGCTGAGGCGCGCAGCTCGGCGTCGTCGTCGGCGTAGACGAAGTCGACGGGTCGGCTCGCCAACAGGGCGAAGCCCTCGGGTCGAGCGGCGCGCACCTCGGCCGCGACCCGGAAGCCGTCGACGAGCACGTTGTCGCCACCGCCGGCGCTCGACTGGAGGCAGTGGAGCAGCTGCAGCGTCGGGACCGGGTCGCGGTAGGGGTTGTCGGTGTGCGCAGGAAGGCCGAGCGAGGAGTTGGCGAGGTTGGCGGGGTCGACCACGGCGCGGACGTCGAACCAGCGGCCATAGTTGGTGGTGCGCACATGGGCGAACAGCTCGGCCACGCGGGCCACCTCGCCGTCGGAGACCGGTACCCCGCGGAGCACGCCGAACCCGAGGCGGTCGACCCCGACGAGCCAGTCGAGCATCACGTGCGGCTGACTGCAGATCGCAGCGTGGTCGGCGGTCGGCATGCGGGGGGTGATCGATGCGTCCCAGAGCTCGGGCGCGTCGCGTGTCGGCGCGCGGGGTGAACCGAGCTCGGCGAGGTGGTATCGGCTGCGGTGGTGGTCGGGCGACCACACGATCTCGAGCTCGTCGCCGTCGAGCGAGACGCTGACCGGGTGCACATCGGGCGCGATGGTGGCGGCATCGAGCAGACGTTGGCCACTCGGGTGCACGCACGTGGCGCACGGGCAATGGTGGCGCAGCCACTGGTGGGGGAGCGGCCGCGGAGTGAGCGGATGGTCGACGATGGTCCATCGCCGGTCGAGGTCGGTCTCGGTCGTTGCCCTCCGCATGCCATCAGGTGTAGCACCTCGGGTGGTGCGCGCAGCGCCGGGCACGGCCCACGACGGGCCGGGACGCGGCACCGGCCGGGCAGTGGGCCTGGCTGAGCCCACCGCCCGGCCGGTGACCGGGTGACCGTGTGTCGGGGTCAGTCCTTGTCGGGGGCCAGCCAGCTGTAGGCCAGGCCGGCGAGCACGGCGCCCACGATGGGGGCGACGATGAACACCCACAGCTGCGACAGGGCGTCGCCGCCCTCGAATAGCGCCGGGGCGATCGAGCGGGCCGGGTTCACCGAGGTGTTGCTGATCGGGATGCTGATCAGGTGGATGAGCACCAGGGCGAGGCCGATGGCCAGGCCGCCGAAGCCGGCGGCCGCCTTCTTGTGGGTGGCGCCGAGGATGATGATGAGGAACATGAACGTCAGCACCACCTCGGCCACGATGACCGCGCCGAGGCTGTACAGGCCACGGTCGTCGCCGTAGCCGTTCGAGGCCAACTTGCCCACACCCTTCTCCCAGCCGGCGTTGCCGCTGACGATCACCCAGATGGCGAGGATGGCGAGGATGCCACCGACGATCTGGGCGATGATGTACGGGCCGGCGTCCTTCGCGTTGAACCGCTTGGCAGCCACCAGGCCGAGGGTGACGGCCGGGTTGAAGTGGCCGCCCGAGATGTGGCCGAGCGCGTAGGCGCCGGTGACGACGGTGAGACCGAAGGCGAGCGACACGCCAGTGAGGCCGACACCGCTGCTCCAGCCGTCTGCATTGTCGGTGCCGCGGGTGATGATGGCGAACACGGCCGTGCCGCACCCGCCCAACACCAGCCAGAACGTGCCGATGAGTTCAGCGACGACGCGTCGCTGCATTCCTTGATCCATGATGACTCCCTGTTCGTGGATGTTGGTACGGCCCGTGGCTGCAACCCCCGGTTCGCCCGGTGCCGATCGGCACCATAGTCCGAGGAACTTGTGCCCTTGTGCGATGCAGACGGCAGCGGTGACGTTGCGCTCTATCGACGTCACCGGGGGAAATGCTGCGAAACGCTTGCGTCGGGGTCGCGTCGCCCGGACTGTGTTGAACGTGACTTCGGCCGGTCGGGTCTCGTTCAGGAGCCGCCACTCCTGGATGAGACTCCCGGTCGTGTCATGTCTGTTCGCCGCGATGGCGACCGCGGGCGTGCCGGTGGGTGCTGCATCACCCACCGGGCACCCGCCCTCGGCCCCGGCGGACGTAGCGCTCTTCTCGATGGACGGCCTGGTGGAGACCGACGAGATCATCGTCCGTGTCGAGCGTGGCGTCGCTCGGGCCGCAGTGTCGGCCGACGTGGAGGACGCAGCCTCAGCGGTCGACAGCGAGGTCGTCGGTGTGCGTGCCGCAGCCAGCGTGGCCGACACCTACCTCGTGACCCTCTCCGAGCCGATCGGCGCCGATGCGATGGTCGACGTCGTCGCCGAGATCGAACGGGATCCGGACGTGGTGTACGCCGAACCGAATGTCCGGGCACGCACCCAACTGGTGCCGGACGACCCGAGCTTCGCGTCGGGCCAGTGGAGCCTTCGCCAGCCCCAGATCGGCACCTACGGGGTGAACGCGGCAGCGGCGTGGGATGTCACCACCGGGTCGGCCTCGGCGAACGTCGCTGTGCTCGACACCGGATCGCTCGCCCACCCCGACATGGTGGGTCGGTTCAGCGGTGGGTACGACTTCGTCAGCGGCTCGAACTCGAACGACGGCGGCGGGCGCGACACCGATCCGAGCGATCCGGGCGACTGGTGCGGTACGGGGCCTAGCTCGTGGCACGGCCTCCACGTCGCGGGCACGATCGGCGCGGCCTCCGACAACGGTGTGGGCGTGGCCGGGCTCGACTGGTCGGCCCGCATCGTGCCGGTGCGCGTCCTCGGCACCTGCACCGGGAGCCTGCTCGACATCGCCGACGGTCTGCGCTGGGCAGCCGGGTTGGCGGTGTCCGGTGTGCCGGCGAACACGGCCCCTGCCAAGGTGCTCAACCTGAGCCTCGGAGGGTCGGGGGCCTGCCCGGTGACGTTCCAGTCGGCCGTCGACGACGTCACCGCTGCCGGTGCGGTCGTCGTCGCAGCGGCGGGCAACCAGAGCGGCGACGTCAGCAACGTCTGGCCGGCGAACTGCGACGACGTCATCACCGTCGGCGCCACCAACCGCGTGGGCAGCCTGGCCAGCTACAGCAACTTCGGCGCCGCGGTCGACATCGCTGCGCCAGGAGGCGACAGCGACGGCTCGGGCGCCATCCTGTCGACCGGGAATGCAGGTGCCACCACACCTGGCGCGAACACCTACACCTCCAAGGCGGGCACGAGCATGGCGACACCGCACGTGTCGGGCGTGCTGTCGCTGATGCTGTCGATCGATCCGTCGCTGACCCCGGCCCAGCTGCTGGCGGTGTTGCAGTCGACGGCGACGCCGTTCCCGTTCGGTAGCAGTTGCACGACCGGGATCTGCGGTGCAGGGATCGTCGATGCTGCCGCCGCCGTGCAGACCATCGCCGGGCTGCCGACGACGGTGCCGGCCTTCGTGCCCATCGAGCCCGTGCGCCTCGTCGAGACCCGTCCCAGCGAGCCCGCCGGAGCCGTGGTGGTCGAGACACGCCGCTACGGCGGGGCCGCCGGCTTCCTCGAGATCCCCGTGACGGCGGTCGCCGGCATCCCTGCACAAGGTGTCGGTGCTGTGGCCCTGAACGTCACGGCTACCGATCCGACCGGATCCGGGTACGTGAGCGTCTACCCCTGTGGCGCGGCGCCCACGGCGTCGAACCTGAACTTCGATGCGGGCGACACGGTGCCGAACGTCGTCATCGCCCAAGTCTCCGATGTCGGGACGGTGTGCCTCGACGCCCCGACGTCGACCCACCTCGTCGTCGATGCGAACGGGTGGTTCGGCAGTGGCTCGGGGTTCGAGCCCGTCACCCCGGCGCGCCTGCTCGAGACGCGCACGGGCAACCCCTCGTTCATCACGATCGACGGTCTGTTCCAAGGTGGCGGCATGGTGGGTGCGGGGCAGGTCCTCACCCTGCAGGTCGCCGGACGGGGTGGTGTGGCTGCAGATGCGTCGGCGGTGGCGCTGAACGTGACCGCCACCCAGCCGACCGGCGGCGGATACGTGACGGTCTACCCCTGCGACGCCACCAGGCCGACCGCATCCAACCTCAACTACACCGCTGGCGACACGGTGCCCAACGCGGTCGTCGTGCGGCTCTCGTCTGCCGGGACCGTCTGTCTCTACACCCTGCGCGCCACGCACTTGCTCGTCGATGTCAACGGCTGGTTCACCTCGTCGGCGGACCTCGAGCCGGTGGTGCCGGCCCGCTTGCTCGAGACGCGCACGGGCAACGCCGAGTTCCGCACCATCGACCGACTGGCCGAGGGCATCGGCGTGCTGCAGGCGGGCACGCCGTTGGAGCTCCAGGTGGCAGGCCGCGGTGGTGTGGCGGCCGATGCGGCGGCGGCGGTGCTGAACGTGACGGTGACGCAACCGGCAGGGGGCGGGTACCTCACGGCCTACCCGTGCGACGGGGCCCGGCCGCTCGCCTCGAACCTCAACTTCGTGGCCGGTCAGACAGTGCCCAATGCGGTCGTGGTGCAACTGTCGGCCGACGGCACGGTGTGCCTCTACTCGGTTGCTGCCACGCACCTGGTGGTCGATGTGAACGGTTGGTTCATGCCCTGACCCGACAGGATCTTGTGGCATAAGTTCTGTCAAATGCTACGGTGGGCCGATGAAGATCACCCTGCTCGGCACCGGTAGCCCACTGCCCGACCCGCGTCGTGCGGGTCCGGCGACCCTGGTGTCGACGTCGTCGGCACACCTGCTCGTCGACTGCGGCCGGGCCGTGGTGATGCGGCTCGTCGGTGCCGGGGTGGTGCCACCGATGCTCAGCGCGGTCCTGCTCACCCACCTGCACAGCGACCACCTCACCGATCTGAACGATGTGATCACCACCCGGTGGGTGATGAGCCCTGTGCCGACGCCGTTGCGGATCTTCGGCCCGCCGCGCACTGCCGAGGTGGTGGAGGCGACGCTGGCGGCGCTGGCGCCCGACATCAGCTACCGACTCGACCACCATGCCGATCTGACGTGGCGTCCCGAGGTCGAGGTGACCGAGGTGGCGCCCGGTGACGTGCTCGAGATCGCTGGCGCGACCATCCGCGTCGCTGCCACCGACCATCGGCCCGTCGAGCCGACCGTGGCATATCGGGTCGAGGCGGACGGGCGTGCTGTCGTGCTGGGCGGCGACGGGGTTCCGTGCGCGTCCCTCGACGAGCTCTGTGCTGGTGCGGACGCGTACGTGCAGACGGTGCTGCGCGACGACCTGGTGCGGATGGTGCCCAACCCGCGGTTCCTCGACATCCTCGACTACCACTCGACGGTGGCCGATGCTGCCCAGACCGCAACTCGGGCCGGCGTCGGCACGTTGGTGCTCACCCACTACGTGCCGCCGCTCCAGCCCGGCCAGGAGGACGAGTGGCGTGCCATGGCGGCGGCGCACTTCGCCGGCCCCGTGGTGCTCGGCGACGATCTGACGTCCGTCGAGGTGTGAGCACCCGCTCTGCGACGATGGTGAGGTGACCGCGTCGGACATCCCGCTCGAACGACGTCCGGCGATCGACGTCGTGCGGGTCGGTGCGCTGGTGGCCGTCGTGGTCGGGCACCTGCTGATGGCCGTGGTCGACCAGGGGCCTGACGGGGCGGTCCGCGGGGTGAACCTGCTCGAGCTCGAACCCGGGTGGAGATGGCTGACGCTGCTCTCGCCGATGCCGCTGTTCTTCGCAGCGGGGGGGTGGGCGAACGCGACGTCGTCGGCGCCGGCTGCGGCCCGACGGCTACGCCCGATCGTCGGCCTGGCCGCCGTGGTGGTCGGCCTCTGGTACCTGCCCGCCGTGGTCGAGCTCGCACTCCAGGGGGAGCGGGGAGTGCTGGGCGACGGCGCCCGCCTCGCCACCCAGCCGGTCTGGTTCCTCGCGGCCTATGTGCCCTTCGCTGCGGGTGGGGGCTGGTTGGCGCGATGCGCCCGCCGGCCGGTGTGGAGCATCGGGGCCTGCGTGGCGCTGCTGGCGCTGGCCGATGCGGCCCGCTTCGCGTTCGACGCGAGCGATCTGGTGGGTTGGGTCGGCTTCCTGCCGGCCTGGGCGGTGCCCTGGCTGCTCGGGGCGTGGTGGCGGCAGGCTGTCGGCCAGCGGAGCGATGTGCGGCGCTTCGAGTTGGGTCGCGGTGCAGCGCTCGCCGGTGGGGCTCTCCTGCTCGGTGCGGCGCTCGTTCGCTGGGCGGGTTACTCGCCGACGCTCGTCGACGCGGTTCCCGGCGATCGCTCGAACACCACGCCGCCGACGTCGTTCACGGCGGTGGCCGCGGTCGGTCAGGTCGGGCTGCTGATGATGGTGGCCGGGGCGCTCGACCGGTGGGGTGCGCGATGGCGCACGGTCGTCGACCGGGCAGCCGCAGTGTCGGTCCCGGTGTACCTGTGGCACCTCACCGCCCTCGCACTGTGCAGCGGGCTCGTCGCGGTCGGCATGCCGGTCCCCGAGCGGCTCACGGTCGGGTGGTGGCTCACCCGCCCGCTCTGGTGGGCAGCGGTCCTCGCCGTCACCGGGCTGCTGGTGGTGCTCACCGCCCGCGGCCGTGCGATGCTCGAACGACACCGTCGGCACGTGCCGCCGCCGTCGGGGGCCGGCCCGATGTGGATCGGCGTCGTCCTTGCGGCGGCAGGTGCAGCCATGGTGGGGCTGCGCGGACCCGCATCGGTTGGGCTTGCAGCGGCGGCGCTCGCCGCGCTGAGTGCAGGGTGGCGGATGCTGCGGACCTGAGCGACCGGGCTGTCTGCTGCCCGGCCGACCGCTCAGCCGACCGCGAGGAGTGCAGCCAGCAGCTCGGCCTCGTCGACGATCGCTGCACCGACGCACCGGTCGGCCGCTCCGTAGGTGAGGTAGATCGAGCCGTCGTCGTGCCGATGCGCGCCCTGGACGAACACGACGTTGTCGACATCGCCCTCTCGCTCCCAGTGCAGCTCGGGGGCCATGAGCGCGTCGGGAAGCATGGCGCGCACGCCGCCCGTGACCGGGTCGAGCAGGGCGACGTTCATCGTGTAGGCGCCGTAGCCGTTCCGCTCGTGGAAGAAGAGCAGCAGACCCTCGGTCGTGGCGATCGGTGGTGCACCAGCGCCGACGCCGAGCCCGTCGGGGCCCGGAGTGATGATCGTGTGCCGGTCGAGCTCGGCGAGGTGGACGCTCCAGTAGTCGTCGCCTGCGTCCCACAGTTCGGCGAGCGAGTCGAACACCGCTACTTGCATGTTGGGGTGGATGCGGTGCATGAGGGCCACCCGCCCGTCGGCGAGCGAGAAGATCACCGCGTCCTTGTTGGCGACGGCGTCCGGGCCGAGGTGACGTCCTGTCGATGGGTCGAGGTGGAAGCGGCCGTCGGCGTACTCGAGGCGATGGGCGCCGATTCGCCACGGCGCGCCCGACTCGGGGTGGGGCAGCCGGGTGTAGGTCATCACGATGTGCTCGTGGCCCGCCTCGTCGATGACCTGTACCCGCGGGTCCTCGAACGACCAGATGTCGTTCCCGTCGGCGGTGGCGAGCACGTACTCGAACCGGTACTCGCGCCCGTCGGTGGAGGTGAGCACGACGATGTCGGAGACGTAGTCGTGGAAGCGCGCGCCCTCGCCATGGTTGCGGCTGTAGCCATCGCGGATCGCTCGTGCGAACAGGTGGTAGCGGCCGTCGCGGTGCAACAGTCCGGCGTTGAACACCGGCCCGTAGCCGGGGATCGTGCCGTGGTCGACCACGGGGCGATCGGCGACCCGACGGATCATCGTTCGGCTCGCAGAGGCAGGGGAGGGGTGGATCGGCATCGGTGCAAGTGTTCCAGCACTGGGCGCCGCGATGTCGGCGGAACCGGCCGACATCCGTACCGCGTCAAGGGGCCAACGGCACCGCCGCCCGGGACGAGCGGTCCCCTTCGCACGACGGCCGACGCTGACGGATCGCGGTGAGCGCTCCATACCGTGCCGGCATGAGCGTCGTCGCGATTCCAAGCCCCCCGACGATCACCCTCGCTCGCCTGGTGGAGTTGGCCAGGCGGTCCGAGTCGCCGGCGGTGTCGATCCACCTGCCGATCGATCGTCGCCACCCCGACAACCGCCACGAGCACGACACCCTCGACCGGCTCCTCGACCGGGCCCGGCACCTGCTCCACGATCCGCACAACGATGCCGAGCGCGTCCTGGCCCCGGCGTTGGAGGCGCTCGATCGCCGAGTGATCTGCGAGCACGGCGAGGGGCTGGCCTTCTTCCTCGGCCCAGGCTCGAGCACCGAGGTCGCGGTCGGCCTCCGACTCGAACCGCTGCTCGTCGTCGCGGATCGCTTCCAGGTGTCGCAACTGCTGCCGAGTGTCGATCGCAGCATCGGTGGCCACGTCCTGTCGCTCGACGTCGATCACGTGCGGTTGGAGCACATCGGTGGCGCGGCCCTCCACGAGTGCCAGGTGCCCGACCTACCCCGCTCGGTCGACGAGGCGCTGTGGTTCGAGCGCACCGAGCGACACTCCGGCTCGCACTCCGAAGGCTTCAGCGGTCGTGGTGCGGTGATGAGGCGCAGCCATGGGTCCGGCGCTCAGCAGGAGGACCGGAAGGCGCGGATCGAGCGGTTCCTCCACCTCGTCGATCACGCCGTGCTGCACCACGTCGGCGACGACCGCAGCCACCCTCTGGTCGTCGCCGGCACCGGCCCGGTCGTCAGTCGCTACCGGACGCTCTCGCGTCACCCCTGGACCGTGGCGCTCGAAGTGGGCAGCCCGGTCCGTCTGCCCGACGACCAACTGCGGAGGCGGGTCGCAGAGGCGGTCGCTTCGCCGGACGGCATCGACGAGCTGCTCGAACGGCTGGGGGCTCGGTTGGGCACGGGTCTCGCCTCGACAGATCCTGTCGAGATCCTCGTCGCTGCATCGCAGGGTGCGGTCGCCGCGCTGCTCGTCGGATCGGTCGACCCGTGGTGGGCTGCCTGGCCGTCGACGACCGATCGGCTCGAGGCCTCGGGCGACGGCGCCGTCGACCTGATCAACCTGGCGGTGAGCGATGCGCTGCGCTCGAACGCCACGGTCCACCTGGTTCCGGCCGAGCGCTTGCCCGCCGGTCCACTCGCAGCGATCTTCCGATACTGAACGGTGGCACATGGAACATCCCCACGACCCTCGCGAGTTGTTCCGGCGCTATCCGGGCAACCCGATCCTGCGCGGCCTCGACCTGCCGAAGATGGAGAACTCGGTGTTCAATCCCGGGGCGGTCGAGTTCGAGGGTGAGACGCTCCTGCTCGCCCGTGTCGAGGACCGCACGGGGCTGTCGCGACTCATGGTTGCGCGAAGCGTCGACGGCTACACGGGGTGGGTGATCGAGCCACATCGTTCGCTCGTCCCCGACAAGAGCTGGTGGGCCGAGCAGTGGGGGGTCGAAGACCCGCGGATCACCAAGATCGACGACCGGTACCAGATCCTCTACACGGGCTTCTCGAGCGCTGGGCCGGTGGTGTGTCGGGCGAGCACCACGGATTTCGTCACCTTCGAGCGCCACGGTGTGATGCAGGTGCCCGAGGACAAAGACGCTGCGCTGTTCCCGCGACGGGTGAACGGGCGGTTCGCCATGCTGCACCGACCCGTGCCGAACTTCCGCGAGCTCGGCGCCCACATCTGGATCTCGTGGAGCGAGGATCTCATCCACTGGGGTGATCCGTCACCGCTCATCGAGGCACGCCGAGGTGGGTGGTGGGATGCGAACAAGGTCGGCCTCGGCCCGCCCCCGATGGAGACTCCAGCGGGCTGGCTGGTGCTCTACCACGGGGTGCGCGTGACCGTGTCGGGATCGCTCTACCGGCTCGGCCTCGCCCTGCTCGACAAGGACCACCCGGATCGGCTGATCGCCCGCGGCAACGAATGGGTCTTCGGGCCCTGCGCGCCGTACGAGATCGCCGGTGACGTACCCGATGTGGTGTTCCCGTGCGGGTGGGTGCTCGATGACGACGGCGACACCGTCCGGATGTACTACGGGGCTGCCGACAGCTGCGTCGCAGTGGCCACGGCGAGCCTCGAGGAGCTCTTGAACTACCTCTACATGCATCCCAGCAACGACGGTTCGACCGACCTTCGGGGCTGATGGTCCCTGTCGGCCGACGGGGTGGTGCTGCTCCGATGGGGGCATGACAGCGACGCTCTCTTCGATGGATGTCTCCGCCGGGCCCCGACCCGGCCGAGCGGGCCTCTCCGTGGCGATGGTCGGGACCTTCCCGCCCACCGAGTGCGGTCTGGCCACCTTTGCCGCAGCGCTCGGCGAGGCGCTCGGACGGGTGGCATCGACCGACCCGGACGGCCCGTGCCGATGCGGGGTCGTCGAGGTGGTCGACTCCCGGCGACTCGCCCGCGACGAGGTGGTGTTCCAGGTCGAGCGGGGTGACGCCCGCTCGCTCGATGCCGCCTCGGACTGGCTGAACGGATTCGACGTCGTCGTGGTCCAGCACGAGTACGGCATCTTCGGTGGGCCCGACGGCGACGAGGTGCTGCGGATCCTCTCGGGTGTGCTCCGCCCCGTCGTGACGGTCCTGCACACCGTCCTCGACGCGCCGAACCACAGACAGCAGGCGATCGTCGAGGAGCTCGCCCGCCGCTCGGAGGCAGTCGTGGTGATGACCGAGGCGGCCCGGGCTCGACTGCTTGAACGGTTCGCCGTCGACCGCGATCGTGTGGTGCTCATTCCCCACGGGGCCCACGAAAACCGCTCGTCGGGCCTCGAGCGGGTCCGCCGTGGTGCTCCGACCGTGCTGACCTGGGGGCTGCTCGGGCCGGGAAAGGGCATCGAGGTCGGCATCGACGCGATGGCGCTGCTGCGCTCGATGATCCCCGCTCCGCGGTATGTCGTCGCGGGCCAGACCCATCCCAAGGTGCGGGCTGCGTCCGGGGAGGCCTATCGGCAGTCGCTGATCGCTCGTGCTCGTCACAACGGCATTCCCCACCTGGTCGAGTTCGATGACAGCTACCGCGACCTCGACTCGTTGAAGGTGCTCATCCGCAGCGCCGACGTGGTGCTGCTGCCCTATGAGTCCCGCGACCAGGTGACATCGGGTGTGCTGATCGAGGCGGTCGCCTCACGCAAGCCGGTGGTGGCCACAGACTTCCCCCACGCCCGCGAGCTACTCGGCTCGGGTGCCGGGATCGTCGTACCCCACGATGATCCGGAGGCGACAGCGGTCGCCGTCGGCCGCGTGCTGCGCGACCACCGTCTGGCCCGGCAGATGGCCGACGAGGCGGCCAGAGTGTCGGCCCCGATGATGTGGGACGCAGTAGCCCGCCGGTACCTGGCCCTACTCAGGGGGCTGGTCGCCGTCGCGGGTGCCGTCGGCGCACTCGGGCACCGCGCCGCCGCGCCACCGAACGGGTTCGTGGCGTGAGCGCGACGGTGGAAGCCGGGTGGCGTACCGGGGCGAATTTCGCCCATCTCTGCCGGCTCAGCACCGCCAAGGGCGTGTTCGAGCACTGCGAGGGGGCGATCCCGCGGCCGGAGTGCGGATACTGCACCGACGATGTCGCGCGGGCACTGCTCGCCGTGGCACGAGAGCCCGTAACCGCAGGCCCGGAAAGCCGCACACTCACCTCGCTCGCCCACGCGTACCTTGGCTTCCTGGTCGACGCCTACCGGGGTGACGGGCGGTTCGCGAATCGACGTCATCTCGGCGGCCGCTGGCTCGACGGCGAGACGTTCGACATCGCAGGCGACGACCAGCTCGCCGACGCGAGCGGTCGCGCCATCTGGGCGCTCGGCGAGGCGTCTGTCGGCCTGGCCGACGCTGGCCAGCGACGTCTGGCCAGCCAGCTCTTCGACGAGGCATGCCGGTTCCGCAGCCCGTGGCCCCGCTCGACCGCCTTCGCTGTCCTCGGTGCTGGTGCCGTCGCATCGGCCGACCCGAGCCACGTGGGTGCAGCGATGCTGCTGGCCGATGCGGCCCAGCTCGTGACCGGGTGGTCGATGGGGCTGGAGAGCTCCGGCTGGCCGTGGCCCGAGCCACGCCTCACCTACGCCAATGCCGTGCTGCCGGAGATGCTGCTCGTCCTGGGCAGGGAGTTGCGCCTCGACACCTTCGTCGACGAAGGTCTTCGCCAGCTCGGCTGGCTCGCCGACGTCGATACCGCTCCCGGCGGCTGGCTGAGCGTGACACCTGTCGGCGGATGGGGATCAGGTGAGCCCCGCCCGGGCTTCGACCAACAACCGATCGAGGTGGCTGCCCTCGCCGACGCGAGCGCGACAGCGTGGACGCTGACCCGCGACCCACAGTGGATCGACGTCCTGGTGCGGTGCGGGGACTGGTTCCTCGGCCACAACGACAGCGCCACCGTGATGGTCGACGTCCGCAGTGGCGCCGGGTTCGACGGGCTCACCCCCGAGGGGCGCAACGAGAACTGCGGTGCCGAGTCGACCATCGCCGCGATCACGACCCTGCAGTGGGCGCGGCTGGTCGCCTAGCGTGCGCCCCGAGCGGCGAGCATGGGGGGCCCGATGACCGATCATCCGGAGAACTACGAAGACGTCACGGTCTACGGCCTCGACGCCGACGTCGAGGAGCAGTTGTTGCTCGCCCACAACGAGTGCACCTTCATTTGGTCGAACAAGGAGGGGTGGCCGGTCGGGGTGATCATGTCGTACGTGTGGCGCAACGGCCGCTTCTGGCTCACTGCATCGGGCCAACGGGCGCGAATCGCCGCGGTACGTCGCGATCCTCGGGTCTGCATCGTGGTGACGTCGACGGGCTCGCCCCTGCCGCGCAACAAGGCGATCACCTGGAAGGGCACCTGCACGGTGCACGACGATCGGGAAACCCTCGAGTGGTTCTACCGCGAGCTCGCCGATGCGTTGTACGGCGAGCACCGGACCATGGCCGACGCATTCGTCGAGTTCCTCGACTCACCGCGCCGGGTCGTGCTCGAGATCGAGCCCACCCAGCGCATCGGGTACGACGGGGCCAAGATGGGGCGGGCCACCAAGGAGTGGATGGCTACGCGGATCGACCACGACGGCTGAGTCGCCTTCGGACATCTGGCCCCACCCGGTTCGGTCCACCGTGGCAGACGGTGGGGAGTACCATGTGGCGATGGCGACCATCCTGGCGCACATCACCGTCAAACCGGGTGAGGAGCAGCGCTTCGAGGCGCTCGCCAGGAGCCTGTACGTCGACACTCACGCCCGCGAGACACAGGTGGTGCGCTACGAGTACTGGCGCGGTGCCGACGCCGGGTCGTACTACACGCTGCTGTCGTTCGCGGACGCCGCAGCATTCTGGGCCCACCAGGTGAGCGATCACCACGAGGAGGCTGCAGCGGCCCTCGGCGAGGTCCTCGCAAGCGTGCGCCTCGAGTGGGTCGACCCGCTCGACGGTGCCAGCCCACTGCCGCCCACCGCCGCGCAGGATGTCGCAATCGACGCCGACGAGGCAACCCGTCGGGCGGCGCGTCTGTTCGCCCCTCGCATCGCCGCATGGTGGTCCGAACAGTCCTGACCCACACCGTCTCCGACCGATCAACAGTCAGCCAGCCAGCAGCCAGCCAGCAACCAGACCGAACCACCGCTATGAATGGGGAACCAGCCATGACCGCTCTCGATGACGCACCCGCCTCCGACCTTCCGTTCCACCTGAAGGGCAACTACGCCCCGGTGTTCGACGAGGTGACGATCACCGACTTGCAGGTGACCGGCTCGATCCCCACCGAACTGGCCGGCCGCTACCTGCGCAACGGCTCGAACCCCCAGACGGGCGCCTCGAACCACTGGTTCTTCGGCGACGGAATGGTGCACGGCATCCGCCTGCGCGACGGCAAGGCCGAGTGGTACCGCAACCGCTACGTCCGCACCACCAAGTTGGCCAAGGGCATCGAGGCCACCGACCCCGAGGCGATGTTCGACCCCACGGCGAGTGCGGCGAACACCCATGTGATCGGCCACGCCGGCCGGATCTGGGCCCTCGAAGAGGGGCACTTCCCGTATGAGTTGTCGCCCGAGCTCGAGACGCTCGGGTGCGACGACTTCGGCGGGAAGCTCACCACTGCGTTCACGGCGCACCCGAAGATCTGCGCCGAGACCGGTGAGATGCACTTCTTCGGCTACTCGCCGCTGCCGCCGTACCTGACGTACCACGTGCTGAGCGCGTCCGGTGAGCTGGTGCACAGCGAGCCGATCAGCGTGCCGAAGGGCACGATGATGCACGACTTCATGATCACGCGCGAGCACGCCATCTTCATGGACCTGCCGGTCGTGTTCGACCTCGACAACATGGCGTCGGGTGTGCCGCTGAAGTGGGACGACAACTACGGAGCCCGCATCGGCATCACACCGCGCATGGGCCGCGACAGCGAGACCAAGTGGTTCGAGGTCGACCCGTGCTACGTGTTCCACCCCCTGAACGCCTACGTCGACGGCTCGAAGGTCGTGTGCGACGTCGGTCGCCACTCGCACATGTGGCGCACGTCGATGGACGACTTCGCGCCGTGCTACCTGTACCGCTGGACGTTCGACCTCGAGACGGGCGCCGTGACGGAGACCCAGCTCGACGACCGGGCTCACGCGTTCCCCCGTGTCGACGAGCGCCTCGTCGGCCTGCGGCACCGCTACGGCTGGGTGGCTGCAGCGCGCACCGAGACCGGCGACTTCGGCGAGCCCGGTGTGCTGCTGAAGTACGACGTCGAGGCGGGCACCACCGAGGTGCACGACTTCGGACCGGACGCCTACCCGGGTGAGTTCGTGTTCGTCCCGGCCAGCGACGCAGCAGCCGAGGACGAGGGCTGGGCGATGGGTCTGGTCTACCGCCGCAGCACCGACACCTCCGAGCTCGTCATCCTCGACGGCCGCGACATGGCGGCCGCCCCGGTGGCCACGGTGCACCTGCCGCGGCGCGTGCCGTTCGGCTTCCACGGCAGCTGGGTCGACGACGCGACCCTCTAGGCCACCGTGCAACCCGACGATCGGTCGGCGATCGTCGACGTGACGACACCATGACGACGACGGTCACCCTGACAGGGACAGGCGTCCCTCACTCGGCGCCCGGGCGAGCCGGTGCCGGAGTGTTGGTCCGCCGCGGGGCTGTGGCGCTCCAGTTCGACGCCGGCAGGGCCACCACGCTCCGGCTCGCCGAGGCCGGGGTCCCGCCACATGCACTCACAGCACTGTTCGTCACCCATGTGCACAGCGACCATCTGACCGGTCTGCCCGATGTGGCCCTGACCCGATGGGTGATGCAGCAACTCCATCGCACGGGTCCGCTCACCGTGGTGGCTGCCGAAGGGGTCGCAGCGCGGTTCGTTCAACGGATGCTCGAGCCCTACGACGACGACATCCATGTGCGACGCGAGCACACCGGAGCGCCCGAACCACAGGTCGATCTGCGCACCTTTGCAGTGCCCGCCGACCCGACCGTCGTCTGGACGAGCGACGACGGAGACGTCCGCGTCACCGCCATGCAGGTCCGCCACGAACCGGTGCCCGAGGCGGTGGCGTACCGAGTCGACACACCCGACGGCGCCGTGGTGATCTCCGGCGACACACGCGTATGCCAGGAGGTCGAACGACTCAGCGCAGGCGCCGACGTCCTCGTTCACGAGGCCTGCAGATCCGACGCGATGGCAGCGGCGATCGCCGGCACGGTGTTGGAGCGGATCTTCGACTACCACGCCGACACGGTGAAACTCGGCGCGATGGCCGAGCGCGCCGGGATCCCGCATCTCGTCCTCACCCACCTCATCCCGCAGCCGAGCACCCCGTACGACGAGGAGCGCTTCGCCTCCGATGTCCGCCGAGGCGGCTACTCGGGGCGGCTCAGCGTCGGGCGCGACCTGCTCACCGTCGAGATCGGCGACAGCACCGGCTGACCGGCACCGCGGCGGGCCGAGCCTCGACCCCTCGTTCACCCTCGCGGGGTGGTGCCTCGCCAGGGTGCCCTTGCGACAGTGTTGGTCGCCATCATCGACTGAGGAGCAGACATGTTCGACATCGACACCATGGGACCCGTGGACGTCGCCATCATCGGCTTCGAGGGAGCCACCGACCGCCGGGAGGTCGCCGCCGCTGTGCTCGACCTCGCCGAACGCGGCGTGGTGCGCATCCTCGACCTCGCCTGGGCCGCCAAGTCGGCCGAGGGCGACATCGAAGTGCTCGAGGTGACCGACTCCGAACTGGCCGACGCCTTCGCCGCGATCACCGACCGGGCGGAGCTGCTGAACGACGACGACCTCGTCGAGGTGGCCGAAGGCCTCGAGCCTGGCACGGCAGCACTGCTGGTGGTGTGGGAGAACACCTGGGCGGCTCCGTTCGCCACCGCCATGCGGCGAGCCAACGGCCACCTGCTCGTGTTCGAGCGGGTGCCGCGCGACGCGGTGGTCGCAGCTATGGAAGCATTCAACGAAGCACTGGAGGACAACTGATGATCGGACGACGTGGACCCTCGCTGATGGGAACGATGGCCAGGACTGCGGTCGTTGCCGGAACGGCAACTGCCGTGTCGGGCAACGTGGCTCGCCGCCAGGCCGGCAAGGCCCAGCAGGCCCAGATGGCTGCTGAGATGCAGCAGGAGCAGATGAAGGCCGAGGTGCGTGCCGAGATGGCCGCCGAGGCTGCCGCTGCTGCGCCGCCCCCGCCTCCTCCGGCCCCGGCCCCGGCCCCGGCGGCTGCACCTGCGGCCGACGACACGATGGCCAAGCTCCAGCAGCTCGCCGACATGAAGGCCCAGGGCATCTTGACCGATGAGGAGTTCGCTGCCGCCAAGGCCAAAGTGCTCGGCTCCTGAGCCGAGTGCCACCTGGCCCCGACTCCGCATGAGGGCTGGATGAGCGACGAGGGCCGCACCCGATGGGTGCGGCCCTCGTTACGTTTTCCGATCGGGAAGGCTGGTCAGCCGATGATCTTGGCCTTGAGCTTGTCGTACTCCTCCGCGCTGATGGCGCCCGAATCGAGCATCGCCTTGGCGTTGGCCAGCTCGCTCGCTGCGCCACCCGAGCCGGCGGCCTGGCGGACGTAGGCGTCGAACGCCTTCTGGGCCTCCTGGGCCTGCTGGGCCTGGCGCTCGGCCATGCCCTTGCCGCGCGTGAGCAGGTAGATCAGCAGCGAGAGGAACGGCAGGACGATCAGCGCAACGATCCAGATCACCTTCATCAGTCCGCTGACCTCGCGGTCGCGGAACAAGTCGCCGACGACCTGGAAGAAGAGGATGAGGTAGCTCAGGAAGAGGAAGCTGATGACGATGAACCAGAACACGTCCCAGAACGGGGTCGCAGCGAGCATGTGGTCTCCTTGGTAATGGCGCAGCCGAGTGGCTGCTGCTGGGCAGCAACTGTATGTATGCGAGACACCCGCGATGGCGGATCACCCCGTTCGGGTGATCGATCGGGAGAACAGGGCCCAGCGTGGGCGCGGCTCAGATGGCCTTGCCCGGGTTGAGCAGCCCGTCGGGATCGAGGGTCTGCTTCAGGCGGTGCTGCCAGGCCATCTGCACCGGGTCGAGCTCGCGCTCGAGGAACCGTCGCTTCAAGGTGCCCACCCCGTGCTCGGCGGCGAGCGTGCCCCCGAGGCCGAGGGCCAGGTCGACGATCTCCTCGAACGCCAGCTGCACCCGGGCCACCTCGTCGGGGTCGTTGCCGTCGAACAGCAGCAGGGGATGCATGTTGCCGTCGCCGGCGTGGCCGATCGTGGGCAGCCGGACATCGTGGCGACGCTCGATCGCGAGGATGCCGGCCAGCAGCTCGGGCAACCGCTCGCGGGGAACAGCGACGTCCTCGGGCAGCATCGCCTTGCCGAGGCGCTCCCACGCCGACCACACCCGTCGGCGCACCTCGATGAACATGTCGCCCTCGGTCGGATCGCTGACGTGGTAAACCTCCGACGCCCCGGCGTCGAGACAGGTCGCAGCCATGTCGGCGATGGCGTCGTCGGCTCGGTCGCCAGCGGTCTGCATCAGCAGTAGGCACGCTGCGTCGGTGTCGAGCCCCATGTTGTAGACGGCATCGACCTGGCGGAGGCACGCCTGATCGATGATCTCCATCAGCGTCGGCTCGTGGCCGCTGCGGAAGATCTCGACAATCGCAGCACCAGCCGCCGGCAGGGTGGGGAAGTAGGCGATGGCTGTCGACGGCGGGGGAGGCGTCGGGATGAGCCGCACGGTCACCTCGGTGACGATGCCGAGCACACCTTCCGAGCCGACGAACAACCCGGTGAGATCGAGCCCGGCGGTCTGCTTCAGGGTGTGCCGGCCGGTGTGGATCACCTCGCCCGAGGCGAGCACCACCTCGAGGCCGATCACGTAGTCGCGCGTCACCCCATAGCGGACACAGCACAGGCCGCCGGCGTTGGTGGCGACGTTGCCGCCGATCGACGAGATCTCGAACGAGGCCGGGTCGGGTGGGTAGAACAGGCCGTGCCCGGCCACGGCGCGCTTCAGCTCACCGTTCAACAGTCCGGGTTGTACGCGGGCCATCCGGTTGATGGGGTCGATCGACAGCACCGCGCTCATCCGGTGCATCGAGATGATCAGGCAGCCGTCGACAGCGTTGGAGCCTCCGGTGAGGCCTGAGCCCGCACCGCGGGTGACCACCGGGACGCCTGCGGCGCGGGCTGCGAGCATCGCTGCGACCACCTCGTCGGTCGAGCGGGGCATCACCACGATGTCGGCCGTTCCGGCTCGCTCGAAGACGGCGCGGTCCTGGGAGTAGGCGAGGACCACGTCGGTGTCGGTCTGGATGCGCTCGTCGGGTAGGCGAGCACGGAGTTCGTCGAGCAGCGGCACGGCGCGACCCTAGTCGTGGGGTCGGGGGTTGCCGAGTAGATACCCCAGGGGGTATACTTTCGACATGCGTGGAGCCCGAGGAATTGCAGCCGCAGCAGCGCTCGTCGCCACAGTCGGCTTGGCGGGGTGTGGCGGCAACGACGCGACTTCGCCGGTCGCAGCACACGAGGTGTCGCCCCCAGCTGGTCAGCCGGTCACGGTGGATGCCGCAACGATCGTGATCGATGTGCGCACCCCTGAGGAGTTCTCGCAGGGTCATCTCGAGGGCGCCGTCAACCTCGATGTCGAGGGAGGAGCGTTCGAGCAGGGCCTGACCGAGCTCGACCCCGCCGGCTCGTACATCGTCTACTGTCGCAGCGGTCGGCGCTCGGCACATGCGGCGGCACTGATGGCCGAGCGGGGGTTCGCCGACGTCATCGACCTCGGCTCGTTCGAGCAGGCAGCCTCGGCCACGGGCCTCCCGCTGGTCACCGATTGAGAGATCGACACGAAAGGCAGGTCACGATGGCCACCATCTCACTCACCATGGACACCTTCGAGTCCACCGTCTTGCAGGACGGGATCACGCTGGTCGACTTCTGGGCTGCGTGGTGCGGCCCGTGCCGCAGCTTCGCCCCGGTGTTCGACGCCTCCGCCGAGAAGCACCCCGGCATCCGCCATGCAAAGGTCGACACCGAGGCCGAGCAGGAGCTGGCCGCGGCGTTGCAGATCCGCTCGATCCCGACGGTGATGGCGTTCCGCGACGGTGTGCTCGTGTTCTCCCAGCCTGGAGCGCTTCCGGCTCACGCGCTCGAACAGCTCGTCACAGCCGTGCAGGAGCTCGACATGGACGACGTGAAGCGTCAGATCGCCGAACAGGACCACTGAGCGCGCTCGGGCTCGGGTGTCGGGGCCCGTGCTTGTGAGCCCGGATCAGAGGGCGTCGGGGTAGTGCCGGCGAACGTGGTCGGGATAGCTGCGGACGTAGTAGTTCCAGAGCTGCTCGCCGTACACGTCGACGCGGTCGCCGACGACTCCTGACTCTCCCGAGAGGAGCTGGTCCCGCCGGGCCATGAAGCCGGTCTCACGGTGCCGTGGGCTGGCGGCGACGGCCTCGGTGAACCGCGGCGCGAGCTCGAGCGGGGCCAAGCGTGTGCGCAGGTCGGGCCCGTGGAAGTAGGCCGACGACCGTCGCGGCTCGGAGGCGATGACCCGGTGCATCGTGGCGACGTAGTAGTTGCCGGTCATCGCCTGCAGGTTCTCGCCCAGGTTGACCACGATCGTGCCCGGTGTGGGCGGGACGTCGATCCAGTGGCCGTCGGGGCCGAGTGCCTGTAGGCCACCGACGCCGTGCTGCCACAGCAGGGTCAGGAAGCCGGCGTCGTGATGCGCGTTCACGCCCGCCTCGCCAGCGGGTGTCTCGGGGTAGTTGATCAGCTTGACGAACGACAACGGGCGCTCGCCGAAGAGCTCGCCGAAGGTGTCGGCCGGCAGTCCGAGCCCGACGGCGAGTGCCGACATCAGCTCGTCGGCGAGGGCTCCCATCCGCGTGAAGAACTCCTCGACGATCGAGCGGAACCCGACGACGACGTCGTCGGGCAGCCACTGGTTGGGCCCGTCGAGGCGGAGGTACGCAGGCTCGACGTCGGCCGGTCGCGCAGGGTGCTCGGTCGAGACATCGAGCTGCTCGCGGTAGTCGACACGGTTGTCGGTGAGCTCGGCGCCGACGCGCTCCCAGCCCCGGAAGTGGCACGACGACGCCTTGTCGATCGTGGCCTTGACCTCTTCGGGAAGCGCGAAGAAGGCGTCGAGCGCCGCGAAGTAGCGGTCGACGAAGTCCTGGTCGATGCCGTGATCGACGAGGAGCAGGAAGCCGATGCCGTGGCACACGTCGCGGAGTTCGTCGGCGAAGTCGGCGCGCTCGTCGGCGCTGCCGCGCCAGCGGGCGAACGACAGCGTCGGGATCGTCGTGCGCTCGCGATCGGCCACTTGGTGCATCGGCACAACGGTAGCCCTCGCCTCGGCGTGGCGTCGCAACCTCGGGGCGGCCGCCTGCCACGACGTGACGTCCGGCCGGTTCGGGCACGTGGACCCGAGCACGTCCGACCTGGCAGAGTCGGGGCGTCGAATCGACGACGAGAGGGGAGCCGACGATGACCGACACCATCGATCGCGAGGCCTTGCGGGCCAGGTACCGAGCCGAGCGCGACAAGCGCCTGCGACCTGACGGTAACTCGCAGTACATCGAGCCGACGGGCCGATTCGCCCACTTCCTCGACGACCCGTATGTCGAGCGTGTCGAGCGCGAGCCCCTGCACGACGAGGTCACGGTCGCGATCATCGGCGGTGGGTTCGCCGGTCTGGTGACGGGCGCCCGCCTGGTCGAGGCCGGCGTGACCGACGTGCGCATCATCGAAGGTGGCGGCGACGTTGGTGGCGCCTGGTACTGGAATCGCTACCCGGGAGCGATGTGCGACACGGCGGCGATGGTGTACCTGCCATTGCTGGAGGAGACCGGGCACGTACCGACCATGAAGTACGTGTACGCCCCCGAGATCTACGGCCACGCACGGCGGATCGCCACCACGTTCGGGCTGTACGACAATGCGCTGTTCTCGACCGCCGTGACCTCGCTCGACTGGGACGAGGAGAGCTCGCGGTGGATCATCAGCACCGATCGCGGCGACCGGATCCGCGCCCGGTTCGTCTCGATGGGTCTCGGGCCGCTCCACCGGCCGAAGCTTCCCGGCATCCCGGGCATCGAGTCCTTCGGCGGGCACTGCTTCCACACCAGCCGCTGGGACTACGCCTACACAGGTGGTAGCTACGAGGGGGCGCCGATGACCGAGCTCGCCGACAAGCGGGTCGGCATCATCGGCACCGGGGCCACCGCGGTGCAGTGCATTCCGCGCCTCGGCCGCGATGCGAACGAGCTCTTCGTCTTCCAACGCACTCCGTCGAGCATCGATGTGCGCAACAACCAGCCCATCGACCGCGAGTGGGTGGAGTCGTTCGAGCCCGGCTGGCAGCGGCGCTGGCTGATGAACTTCGTCACCCTGCAGACCGGTGGTTTCGCCGACGAAGATCTGGTCATGGACGGGTGGACCGACATCACCAAGCGGATCCGCGACCGGATGATCGCCCAGATGGACGCCAACGGCCTGGGCCCTGCCGCGATGCTGAAGGCCTACGAGGAGAGCGACGACGAGAAGATGGAGGAGATCCGAGCTCGTGTCGATGCAGTGGTCGCCGATCCGGCCACGGCCGAGGCGCTCAAGGCCTGGTATCGCCAGCTCTGTAAGCGGCCCTGCTTCCACGACGAGTACCTCGACACGTTCAACCGACCGAGCGTTCACCTGGTCGACACCGACGGCAAGGGCGTCGAGCGGATCGACGAGACCGGTGTGTGGGTCGGGGGAGTGCACTACGAGCTCGACTGCATCGTCTTCGCCTCGGGGTTCGAGGTGGGCACCAGCTACACGCGGCGGGCCGGGTTCGAGACGACGGGCCGCGACGGCGAGACGCTGTCCGGCCACTGGGTCGAGGGCATGCGGACCAAGCACGGCATCCACGTCCACGGCTTTCCCAACCTCTTCCTCGTCGCCCCGAACCAGGGCGCCAACCTGATCAGCAATGTCACCCACAACTACGTCGAGCAGGGGGCCACGATCGCAGCGGTCGTGTCGCACGCCCTCGAGGTCGGTGCCGAGCAGGTCGAGGTGACCGACGCTGCCGAGCAGGAGTGGGTGCAACTGCTCGAGGGCAGTGTGCGGGCCTTCATGGGCAGCCCCGACTGCACGCCCGGCTACTACAACAACGAGGGCCAGCCCGTCGGTCGCAAGGAGCGGCTGAATGGCAGCGGCTACCCGGAGGGACCGGTGGCGTACTTCACGTACATCGACGAGTGGCGCACGTCGGGCAGGTTCGAGGGCCTCGAGTTCCGCTGAGCCGGATGGCCCGACCGCTCAGGAGAGGCTGACGATGGCCTCGTGCTCGAGCGAGGCGACCACCACACCGTCGACCGTGACGTGGACGTCGAGCGTGGCCCGCTCGCCACTGCGGACGACCCGCTCGACGACCCGCGCCTGTACCAGCGCGGTGCGCCCGGCAGCTGCGACGGCGTGGTGGCGGACGATGCTGCGGATGTGGATCCAGCTGCCGCGGGCGACCTGGGCGTGGACGACCTGGTTGGCGAGCGCGGGCCACACCGCAGGGTGCACGATGCCGAGGTCGCGGTACAGGCCGAGGTCGTCGCCGGCCCGCCACCCGTAGTCGGTGCCCCACTCGCCGTCGAGCGCGACCTCGACCGGGAGGAGCGATTCCCCGTTCCGGAGCGGGGGGACGGCGCCGCCCGATCGCACGGCTCGCATCGTTGCCCGGGGCTGATCGGGCTCGGCAGTGATCGCTTGCACCTCGACGCCGTCACCAGGGGCTGCGACAGCACAGCGCACCTCGTCGCCATCGAACACCGTTCGCCGGAAGCGCACCTCGGCGCCACCGCGTTCCAACCAGTCCGTCCCCCACGCGGTGACGATCGGGTGGGTGAGATAGGCGTAGGTGGTCACCCCGGCCACCAACGCTCGAGGGAACCCTGCTGCCTGTGCACCCGCGTCGGTGTGGATTGCGTTTCGGGCGTGCTCGGGCAGGTTGCGCGCCCGGACCACCCAGTCGACTGGTCGGAGCTGGGGCGTTCGATCGTTCACGATCCCCATCCTGCCACTCGGCCCCGCCGGCCTACACCGACTCGATGCCTGCTGCCGCTTCGGCCACTCGCTGGGCCTCGGCCCGCTTCCAGAAGACGCCGACCACCGCAGTGAGGATGATCGTGGCCACGGCGGAGACGGCCAGCGAGAGCCACACGCTGCCTTCGAGCCGCTGACCGACCGCGTAGCCGAGCCAGGACGCGTACAGCGCCCACAGTCCGGAGCCGAGGATCTCGGCCGGCAGGTAGCGCCGAGCGGGCAGATCGAGCGCGCCAGCAGTGAGGGCATTGATCACCCGCAACCCGGGGATGAACCTGCCGACGACCAAGAACGGTTGGCCGTACTTGGTGAAGAAGTACCTTCCGCTGTCCATCCGCTCGGCGCCGACGGCACGTTCGGCCCAGCGAGTGATGCGTTCACTGCCACTGCGTCCGAGCACGTACAGGAAGACATCGCCGATGAACGCCCCCGCCCATGCAGCAACGAACACCCACCCGATCGCAAGGTCGCCCTGGCTGGCGAAGGTCGCGGCCGTCACTACTGCGGTCTCACCGGGCAGGATGGGCACGAGCGCCTCGGCTGCCACGCAGAGCATCACGACGAGGTAGGCCATCACCGAGCCCGCCGAACCGAGCTCGCCGATGGCCTCGCTGATCCCGCGAACCGCTCCGGCTATCACGAAGTGGAGGCTTCCATCATCGTCAGGGCATCGATTCACCCTGTCTGGGTGAATCGGTCCTCGACGAGTCGGTCGACACTCCGAGCATGCTGTGGACTGCCCTCGGAGACGCCCTGCCTCAGGCCTTCGGGATCGCCATCAGCCCGATCCCGGTGGTGCTGGTCATCCTGATGCTCGTGTCGTCACGGGCCAAGGTGAACGGGCCGCTGTTCCTGGCCGGTTGGATGCTCGGTGCGGCGCTCGTCACCGGGCTGGGGTACGTCCTGGCCGATGCGGCCGAGGCCGACCAGGGTGGTGCGGGCTCCGACGGGGTGGCGATCGGGCAGCTGCTGTTCGGTCTGCTCTTCCTGGTGCTCGCAGCACGTCAGTGGCGCTCGCGGCCGGCCGCTGGCGAGGAGCCTCCGACGCCCAAGCTGTTCGCTGCGGTCGACACGATGGGCCCGCTCAAGGTCTGTGGTCTGGCGTTCGTCGCCTGCGCGGTGAACCCGAAGAACCTTCCCCTTGCCGCATCGGGTGGTGCCACCATGGCCGGAGCCGGTCTGTCGACGGGCCAGGCGATCGTCGCCGTACTGATCTTCGTGCTCATCGCGTCTGCGTCGATCATCGCACCGGTGGTCGTCTATCTGGCCCTCGGTGATCGGTCGGCCGAGGTGCTGTCCGGGTGGAAGACGTGGCTGGTCGCCAACAACAGCACGGTCATGACGGTCCTGTTCGCCGTCCTCGGGGCGAAGATGCTGGGCGCAGGTCTCGGCCTGTTCGCATGAGAGAATCGCGGTCGTGAGCGGAGCTTCCAGCAGACCGGTGACGGAGATGTTGTCGTCGTGGCGGCCGGGGCCGACGCTCGACGCGATCGTCGACTTCCTGGGCCAGAGCTCCGAGGTTGCTCCCGAGCAGCGACTGGCGGTGTTCGACAACGACGGGACCCTGTGGTGCGAGAAGCCGGTGTACCCCCAGCTCGCCTACTTCGTCCATGAGTTGCAGGATGCAGTCGAGGCGCAGCCCGGCCTGGCCGAGCGCGCCGAGTACGCCGCATTGCTCGGCAGCGACCACGCCGCGATGGCCGAGCTCGGCCTGCCGCGGATCGGCATGGCGCTGCTCGAGCTGTTCGAGGGCTGGACACCCGAGCGTTTTGCCGACCGCTCCCGTCACTTCCTTCAGCACGCCCCGCACCCGACGCTCGGTCGCGAGTTCGGCCGGGCCGTCTACCGGCCGATGCTCGACCTGGCCGATGCGCTGCGTGCCCACGGGTTCACCGTCGCCATCGTGTCCGGTGGTGGCACCGAGTTCGTCCGCGCCGTCAGCCGCGAGTTGTACGGCGTCGAGCCCGAGGCCGTCGTCGGCAGTTTCGTCGGCTACGAGTACCGGCCCGGTGCTGCCGGGCCCGAGTTGGTCCGCACCGCCAGGCTCGACGGCGAGGCCAACGAGGGTGTCGCCAAGGTGCTCGGCATCCAGCAGCACCTCGGTCGTCGGCCGGTGTTCGCTGCCGGCAACTCGGCCGGCGACCGCGACATGCTCGACTGGGCCCAGGCTGCACCCGGCCCGTCGATGGCCCTGCTTGTCGACCACGATGACGCCGATCGCGAGTTCGCGTACGAGAGCGTGGCAGGCACCTTCGCGAGCGACGAGCGCATCGTCGACGTCGCTCGCTCGAGCGGCTGGACCGTTGCGAGCATCGCCACCGACTGGGAACGGGTCTTCGACGGCTGAGCGTGCTCAGTCTGCGGTCGGCCGATCGCCGACGACGCAGCGGAAGCCGACGTGGCTCATGCCGGTGTCGACCATCTGCGGCCGGCGGGCAGCCGGTCGGTACCTGCGACAGTATGAGTCGGCGCACAGGAACGACCCGCCCTTGATGACCTTGCGGGGGATGCGGAACTGCGGCTGTGCCGGGTCGAAGCTGGCATCGATGTCGGCGCCGCGCGGGTTGGCCGGCACGCAGCACGGCTTGTCGGCGTCGTGGGCGTGGCGCGGCGAGTACCAGTCGTCGGTCCACTCCCACACGTTGCCTGCCATGTCGTACAGCCCGTACCCGTTCGGCGGGTAGGTGGCGACCGGCGTGGTGCTGCCCGAGCCTGCCTCGGCTCGCCACGGGAAGTCGCCACGGAAGTAGTTGGCCAGTGGCCGATCCATCGAGTCCGGCCGGTCGCCCCAGACGAACGGCATCCCCACCAGTCCACCGCGCGCTGCCACCTCCCACTCGGCCTCGGTGGGAAGGCGCTTGCCCGCCCAGGCTGCGAATGCAACGGCGTCCTCGTGGGCGACGTGCACCACCGGATGGTCGAGGCGACGCTCGATCGACGAGCCGGACCCTTCGGGACGGTGCCAGCAGGCGTGCGGTGTCCACGCCCACCACTGCGACAGGTGGCGCAGGTCGACGGGTCCGGGCGTCGGGACGAACACCAGGGATCCGGGCACCAGGTTCTCGACCGGAGCTCCGGGGTAGTCGGCTGGGTCGAGCGGCCGCTCGGCGACGGTGACGTAGCCGGTCTCGACGACGAACGCGGCGAACTCGGCGTTGGTCGCCGGGGAGCGATCGATCGCGAACGCGTCGACCGACACCCGGTGGGTCGGCCCCTCTTCCGAGTAGTGGTCGTCGGACCCCAGCAGGTATGTGCCGGCCGGGATCTCGACCATCGTCTCGCCGCGCAGCGCTTCCATCGGCGCGATCAGCTGGGGAGGCCAGCCTCGAGCTTCTTCATCAACTGGCCGATGGTGAAGCTCGCCGACTTCTGCGACGGCGGGAACTCGACGAGTGACTGCATCATCTGCGCGACCAGTGCCTGCGCCGGGATCACCAGCCACGCGCGGTCGATCAGCCAGTCGAAGTAGGTGTTCGACGTCTGGTCGGCTCGCTCGTAGGGGTCGGTGCGCAGGTTGAAGATCTTCGGCACACGCAGCTCGGTGTACGGCTCCATCCAGACCTGCAGGGTCCCGGTGGCCCGCTGCTCGAGGAAGACGAACTTCCAGTTGTCGTACCGCAGGGCGGTGAGGTCGCCGTCGTCGGACACGTAGAAGAAGTGCTGGCGGGGGCTGCTGTCGGCTGCACCGGTGATGTAGTCGAGCTGGTTGTGGCCGTCGAGGTGCACCTTGTACTGCGTGCCGTTGAGCTCGGTGCCGGCCTTCAGCTGCTCGGCGATGTCGGGGTTGCCTGCCGCGGCGAGGAAGGTGACGAACCAGTCGTTGTGGCTGACGATGCCGTTCAGCACGGTGCCCGCCGGAATTCGGCCAGGCCAGCGCAGCATCGCCGGCACGCGGTAGGCGCCTTCCCAGCACGAGTTCTTCTCGTTGCGGAACGGTGTCATGCCGGCGTCGGGCCAGGTGTTCATGTGCGGACCGTTGTCGGTGCTGTACATGACGATCGTGTTCTCGGCGAGCCCCTGCTCGTCGAGGAACGCGAGCAGCTCACCGACGAGCGCGTCGTGGTCGATCATCGCGTCGTGGTACTCGCTCTGCCAGCGTCCGGCCTGCCCGCGGCTGTCGGGCTTGACATGGGTGCGGAAGTGCATGTGGGTGGTGTTCACCCAGGCGAAGAACGGCGTCTCGCTCGACACGGCGTCGGCGATGAACCGCTTGGCGTGCGCCGCGACCTCGTCGTCGATGGTCTCCATCCGCTTCTTGGTGAGCGGGCCGGTGTCCTCGATCCGGCCGTCGGCGTGGCTGTGGATCACCCCGCGCGGACCGAAGCGCTGCTTGAAGTTGGGGAACTCGGCTTCGCTCGGGTAGTCCGGGTGCTCGGGCTCCTCCTCGGCGTTGAGGTGGTAGAGGTTGCCGAAGAACTCGTCGAAGCCGTGGTTGGTCGGCAGGTGCGCGTCGCGGTCGCCGAGGTGGTTCTTGCCGAACTGTCCCGTGGTGTAGCCGAGGGCCTTGAGTGCCGTCGCGATGGTGGGGTCGGAGTCCTGGAGCCCGAGCGCCGCGCCGGGCATGCCCACCTTGGTGAGGCCGGTTCGGTAGGGGTTCTGGCCGCAGATGAATGCAGCTCGACCTGCGGTACAGCTCTGCTCGCCGTAGTAGTCGGTGAACCGAACACCCTCATTGGCGATGCGGTCGATGTTGGGGGTGCGGTACCCCATCATGCCGCTGCTGTAGCAGCTCAGGTTGGAGACGCCGATGTCGTCGCCCCAGATGACCAGGATGTTCGGCTTGTTTCCCTCGGACATGAGAGCTCCTTGTCGATGACGTGCCGCGGCGCGACGGGTGACGCGACGTTTGACCCAGGTTGGGCTGGGGTGAAAGTCGGAGGATCACCCCGTCGGGGGTAATCCTCCGGTCGCGGTATCCAGAGTTGCGCATGGCACGCCGATCGCCCTCGGTCGGCTCCGTGCGATCCCGTACCATGAGTGGCATGGGAAGCTCTGGTCGCCGTCAGCTCCCGACCACCTCCCGTCCGGCGGTCTTCGCCGACACGAAGTTCATGCCTGCGCGACCCCAGGCCACCTTGGTCGAGCGGACGGCGCTCGTGCAGCGCCTGATCGGTGCCGACGATCTGCCGCTCACGGTGGTGATCGGCTCGCCGGGGTCCGGCAAGTCGTGGTTGCTCGGTGAGTGGTATCGGCATGCAACCACCGATGGCGCGGTCACCTGGCTGTCGGCCGACCGTGGCGACACCGATCCGGTCCGCTTCTGGCGCGGGTTCATCGCGGCCATGCAGCGCATCGTGCCGGAGTTCGGCATTGCGAGTGCCGACGCGATGACGCTCGACCGGGCCGTGTCGGCCGATGCGCTCGAGAGCCTCTTGGTCGACGACGGTGCACTCGACCGCCGTGTCCGGCTGGTGATCGACGACTTCCACCTCGTCGCGGGTGATGCGGTCGAGCAGCTTCGGCATCTGCTCGAGCGCGGGCTTCACAACGTCCGTTTGCTGCTCGGCAGCCGTACCGAACCCAGCATCGGCGTCCAACGCCTCCGACTGCGGCGGGAGGTGTGCGAGATCCGCGACGGCCATCTTCGCCTCGATGTCGGTGAGACGGCCCAGTTGCTCGCGGCGCTGGGCGTCGATCCGCTGACGATCGATGTGGGGACGGTTCATCGACGGACCGAGGGCTGGCTGGCCGGCGTCCAGATGGCGGCGCTGGCGGCGGTGGGCGCAGACGATCCGGCCCGCCGAATCAGTGACGTCTTGTCGGGTGGCCGGTTGCTCGTCGATTACCTCGCCGCCGAGGTGCTGGCCAGCCAGAGCGAGCCGATGCGTCGATTCCTCGAGGACACGTGTGTCGTCGACGAGCTCGACAACGATCTGGTTCGCTCGCTCACCGCGGGCAGCGCCGCGGAAGCAGTGACGCTTCAGCAGGTCGAGGACGCCAACCTGTTGATCGACCGGCTCGACCCGGACGGCACGGTATATCGCTACCACCACCTGTTCGCCGAGACGCTGCGCAGCCGACTGGCCGCCCACGACCCCGACCGGTTCCGGGCCCAGCATCTCCGAGCGGCCGAGGTGTTCGTGGCCAGGGGTGCTGCGACCGAGGCGGTCCGTCACTTCTGGTTCGCCGAACGGCGCGACCAGGCGGCCCGCCTGATCCGCGGGAACATGACCTCGGTGTTGCTCGCCCCAGGTGCACCGCCTCCCGTCGAGGAGATCGAGTTGAGCCTGGGGCGCGACGAGCTGGCGTTCGCGCCCGGCGACGCGGTCGGCTACGCCCTCGCACTCCTGATGAACGGCCGCCCGGCCGACGCGAACGCGCTGCTCGACCTCGTCGACTCGCTCGGTGCCGAGCAGTTCGCTGCGGCGGATCGCCAGCATCTGCTGTGCATGCGCACCGGGACGTTGATGCTGCTCGGCGACGCCAGCGCAGCAGCGCGAACGATGGCAGCAGTCGTCGCAATGGTCCGTTCCGGGGAGGGTGCGCCCGATGCGCTCACCAAGGTGGCCCTTCCGCAGGGCATCCGTGCGGCTGCATGGGAGGGGAGCTTCGATCGCGCCGACGACTTCGACGACGTGCTGTCCGCGCTGCAGGCAGGTACCAACGACCCGGTCTTCGATCGGGTCGAGGCGGTCGGGGCCCGAGCGTTTCTGTGCTTCGAGCGTGGCCGGGTCGACGAGGCGATTCGGCTCGCGCGCGCAGCCGAGTCCGCCGCCCACGAGCTCGATGTCGTCGGCAACGGCTCGAGCACGGCCGTGTACGCAGTGCTTGCTGCAGCCCTGCTCGAACAGGGCCATCTCGACGAGGCAGCAGCGTTCGTCGACGAGGCGCTCGGCACGGGACGTGCCGAGCGCATTCCGTCGCTCACGCTGGCATCGATCGTGCGCGCCAGGCTGTTCCGTGCCGACGGGCATTTCGACGCTGCGTTGGCGACGATCGAGGCCGCCCGCAGCCGGGTGGGTCTGACTCGAACCGGAACGACGCTCGGCGACCGCCTCGACCAGGTCGAGATCGCGGTGCGCTTGGCGCTCGGTGACCTCACCAAGGCCTCACTGCTCGCCGACGGGATGCAACCCGGCCGGCTGGGGCAGTTGATGCGCGGATGGGTCGACCTCGCCGCCGGGAGGCTGTCGGTGGCGGCATCGATCGCGGCCTCGCTGTGCGACTCGGCCGGCGCCCCCCGCCAGGAGCTCGACGCGTTGCTGCTCAGCGCGCGGCTGGCAGCCGAGCGTGAGGCCCCCGAGCTCGACGAGCTCGCTGGCCGGTTGCTCGACCTGGCCGAGTCGACCGGCGCAGTGCTCCCGCTCGCCGAGGCGGGAACTGCCGTGCTGCAGGCGGTCGTGCGAGCGTCGCGAACACGGCCGCGCTCGGCGGTGATCGATCGGCTGCTCACCACCCGACCGATGCCCCGACCTGCCGACCAGGCCCGGCCGGAGTATCGGGTCGAGGAGCTGTCGGCCCGCGAGTTGATCGTGCTCCAGTACATGGCCACATCGCTCAGCAACCAGGAGATCGCCCGCGAGCTCTACCTGTCGGTCAACACGGTGAAGACCCACGTGAAGCACGTCCTGCGCAAGCTGCGCGCCACGTCGCGCGTCGAAGCGGTCGAACGAGCGCAGGCGCTGCACTACCTCTGAACCGGGCCGCAGCGGTCGGCGCGGCTGCCGATACTCAGGCGTCGGCCGGCAGCCCCTCGTCAGTGCAGGGCAGGGTTGCGTCGGGATAGTTGTACGCGAAATTGAGCTCAATGTCGTCGGCGACGCGCGAGATGACAGCGGGTTTCACGCGGATCAGCCCGGAGAACGGCTCTTCGAGCGTCTCGATCACATAGAGCGTGCCGCCGAGCAGTGCGGCCATCGCCGTGGCCAGCACCAGCAGCACGTTTCGCCGCATATCGGGGATGGCGAACGAGGTGAGCAGCAGCACTGCGCCGATCACTGCAGCGATCATCAGCACGATGGTGAGGATCGGCAGGTTCGGCGAGGCCTCGTTGAGGCGGACCAAGCGTGCCTCCGACTGCGAGCGGCTCAACGACACCACCTGGCCGACGATCGCGCCGGGACCGTCGAGGATCTTGGGGATCTCGTCGGTGAACTGCTCGGCCCAGTAGGTGACGGTGTCGGACGAGCCGAACTCCGCCATCGCCGGCCACTCGAGGTGCTTCACGGCGCGGGCGTAGCAGATCGACGTCGCCTGGAGCGCCTGGCCCCGGTCGTCGGGCAGCATCCCAGCGTTCTCGTACAGCAGGGCGATGGCCGAGGCCTCGTTCGACGCGGACTGGTTGGCGCGCTGGTAGGTCTGGGTGGCCTGGGCCAGCACGAAGGCGGTCATGAACACCGTGAGGGTGAGGATCGGACCGGTGAAGCCCTCGGTCTTGATGCCCTGGAAGTCCTTACCGAACAGCGAGCTCACTCTCGGGCGGAGGAGGAAGACGCCGACAGGTACGGCGGCGAGCGCGGCGACGAAGGCCCAGAACATCGATGACACTCCATTTCCTCGGCCGCTCGGCACGCCCAGCGACCACTCCGGATGACGACGAACTGTCGTAGCACAGCCCGCGTCGGCGCACTGGTTGACATGCCCGAGATTTGACCGACCGGTCATGACCAGTCGGTCATCGCCTACCGGTTATCGCCCGTTGCTCGCGCAGTGCATCTGCGAGGACGTCGTGGTGCGACGTCAGGACGATCGGCCTGCTGTGGCGGCACGCGAGCCCGGCAGGCTGGAGCGGTGAACGGCATCCGCCTGGCGACCCTGGCGTTCAGCGCGCTGGTCCTGGTTGCGTGTGGGGGCGGCGGCCCGGGCGCTCAGCCGACCCAGGTGCCTTCGAGCACGGCGCCCGGCACCTGTACGACGACG
>JBBATY010000016.1:34090-69372 GCA_040398525.1 Ilumatobacteraceae bacterium
CGCTCAGCCGACCCAGGTGCCTTCGAGCACGGCGCCCGGCACCTGTACGACGACGACGCTGTTGACGACGACGTCGGCTTCGTCCACGACGCTACGACCGACGACGACGTTGGCTCCGACGACGACGACGTTGGTTCCGACGACGGCCACGTTGGTTCCGACGACGACCACGTTGGTTCCGACGACGACGTTGGTTCCGACGACGACGTCGGCTCCGACCACGTTGGCTCCGACCACGTTGGCTCCGACCACGTTGGCTCCAACGACGACGACGTTGGTTCCGACCACGACGACGGCTCCGACCACGTTGGCTCCGACGACGACGACGTTGGTTCCGACCACGTTGGCTCCGACGACCACGTTGGCTCCGACGACGACGACGGCGCCGACCGGGGCTCGTTCGAGGGTTGCCTGGCGGCTGCCCACCGATCGCAAGGTCATCGCCTTGACCATCGACGCGGGAAGCGACCTCGGCTTCACCAACTCGATCCTCGACACGCTGGCCGACCGTGGGGTCCAGGCGTCGTTCGGGATCACGGGCGACTTCGCCCGCGCGCATCCTCGCCAGGTGGAGCAGATGGCGAGCGAGGGACATGTGGTGATGAACCACTCGGACACGCATCGCTCGTTCACCGGGACCTCGTCGAGCCAGGTGCTGTTGTCGACCGAAGAACGGCAGGCCGATCTGTGCGCGGCCGACGGCACCCTTGCTGCGCTGATCGGCCACACGACCCGTCCCTACTGGCGACCACCGTTCGGCGACCACGACGCCGGCGTTCTCGACGACGTCGGGGCGATCGGCTATGCGTACACGGTGATGTGGACGTTCGACTCGTTGGGGTGGAAGGGGCTCTCCGCCGATCAGATCGTGGATCGTGTGCTCGACAAGGCCGAGCCCGGTGCGATCATCGTGATGCACGCAGGTTCGCAGTCCCAGGACGGACCCGCGCTCGGACGGGTGATCGACGGGTTGCGTGCGGCGGGCTACAGCTTCACGACCGTGGCCAACGGCCTGCCGGTGTGAGGCCGATCCACGAGGCGGGTCGTTCGGTGCTTGCCTACGGGTCGGGCGGCCCGAGTGGCATCCACGGTGGTCGGCCATCCTGACCGCATGAGCAGGCGCCGCGCCCGTCGGTGGCTCGCCGTGTCGGTGGCCGCCGCCGTGTCGGCAACGGCGTGCGATGTACCACGTGCGGGCGGTGGTTCGACGGCCGCACCGACTCCGACAGCGCACGGTTCGCCCATCGTTCCGGGCACGACGGTGGTGGCCTCCTCCCCGCCGGCCTCCTCGGTGCTCGCCACCGTGCCGATGTCTCCGGGGCGATCAGCACTGGCAGCACGGTTGCCGAGCACAGCGAAGGTCGTTGCGCTCACCATTGACGTGGAGCGCGATTCCGTACACGTCGACACGATCGTCGACACCCTGGACGATCGCGGTGTGCTGGCCTCGTTCGGCATCACCGGCGCGGTCGCACAGGCGTACCCCGAGGTGGTCGAGCGCATCGCTCGCCGCGGTCACCTGGTGATGAGCCATTCGGATACCCATCGTTCCTTCACGGGACGCTCGTCAGGGGAGCAGCCGCTGACGAGGTCGGCGCGTCAGGCCGATCTGTGCGCGGCCGACGCAGCTCTGAGCGCCCTCATCGGGCGGTCGACGATGCCCTACTGGCGCCCGCCCTACGGAGACGTCGACGCCGGTGTCCTCGCTGACGTCGGCGCGATCGGGTACTCGAGCACCGTGTTGTGGACCGTTGATTCGTTGGGGTGGTCCGGCCTGGGCGCCGATGCGATCGTCGAGCGGGTGTTGGGTGCGGCTGAGCCCGGAGCGATCATCCTCATGCATGCGGGCTCGCACTCCCATGACGGCCTGGCGCTCGGTCGGATCATCGATGGTCTACGCGCCGAGGGCTACTCGTTCGTCACGCTCGACCAAGGGCTGCCGGCCCCACCGGTTCAGCCAGCGAGTTGCTCGGCGAGTCGCCGGATCCGCCCGCAGGCCTCGGCCATCACGTCGCCCTCGACGGTGAGCGCCAGGCGGACGTGACCGGCACCACCTGCGCCGAAGCTCTCGCCTGGCATCACGACCACGTCGTGCTCGTCGAGCAGCCGCCAGGCGAACTGTTCACCACTCAGGCCGGTGGCGCGGATGTCGGCCATCACGAACATGCCGCCTTCGGGCATCCGCACGTTGACGGCATCGGACCCCTCGAACGCGGCCACCATCACCTCGGCGCGCTCGCGGAAGGTCTGCCGCAGCAGATCGACTTCGGGGTGGTGCTGCTCGAGTGCGACGACGAGCGCGTCGCACAGGAAGGGTTGGATGCCGAACAGCATCGTCTCTGCGACCAGGGTGAAGCGACGGATGAACTCCTCGGGCCCGGCTGCCCACCCCGAGCGGAAGCCCGGCAGGGCGTGCGACTTCGAGATCGAGGCCACCGACACGGATCGGTCGCGCAGATCCGCCTGGTCGAACGGTGAGGCGAAAGGCCGATCGAACGCCAGCGCTGCGTACACCTCGTCGCACACGATCCACAGGTCGTGCTCGGCGCATACAGCGCCGATCGCCGCAATCTCGGCGGCCGACAGCACGGCGCCGGTCGGGTTGCCGGGCGTGTTGAGCAGCAGCACGCGCGAGCGCGGCGTGATCGCCGCCGCCAACGCGTCGGGGTCGAGGTGGAACCCGTCCTCGGGGCGGGTGGGGACCGGCACGAACTGGGCGCCCGCGGCGGCGACCACCGCCTGGTAGGTGGCGTAATGCGGATCGGGGACGAGCACCTCGTCGCCGGCCTGGGCCAGGGTCGTCATCGCGGCGTAGAGGGCGTGCTGGGTGCCCGACGTGCAGGCGACCTGGTCGCGAGTCACCTCGAGTCCCGAGCGGCGGCTCAGGTGCCCGGCGACTGCGTCGAGGGCGGCGTTCTCGCCGCGGCCCGACGTGTAGCGGGTCCGGCCCGACCGAAGCGAGGTGACTGCCTGTTCGACCACCGCCGGGGGCGGAGCCAGGTCGGGCTCGCCGATGGAGAGGAGGATGACGTCGTCGCCGGCCTGCACCCGGCGCCTGCCCGCGAAGTGCACGGCCCACTTGCTGGCACCCAGGCCGTCGAGCCGGTCGCTGATCGATGCGTACTTCATGTGCGGTCGAGGTTAGGGCACTGCAGGTGTCGCCTCACGGCTGCGGCGGCCACTGTCGCCTCGCCGACAGGTCGAGCGCCTTGCTCATCGTGTACGAGTGGTCGGCACCCACGTAGTCGCCCCAGGGCGCGCACTCGGTGAACCCGGCCGCCTCGTAGAGTCGCATCGCGCCCTCGAGGTAGCGGCCGGTCTCGAGGCGCAGCTCGGTGATGCCCTGGGCCACGGCTGCGGTCTCGAGCGCGTCGAGCAGGGCGGCGCCGAGTCGAGCACCGCGTGCGGCGGGGTCGACCCACATCCGCTTCAGCTCGCCCGTCGCAGGTCGGCCGCACGCATCGTCGATACGTCGCCACGCCCCGCAGCCGCGGGCGATGCCGTCGAGCCAGGCGATCAGCAACATGCCGTCGTCCGGGTCAGGGTGGTGCTCGCCGATCTCGAGGAAGTTGGTTGCGTCGGGTGGGGCAGCGGCGACGAGCTCGGCGTCGAGCCGAGCGAACAGCTCGACGACGACCGGGTCGTCGGGCCGATGAGGTCGGAGCACGAGCTGGGCAAGGCGCTCGCCCATACCGAACGCGTACGGCGTCGAGCCGTGGCGGTGGTGGAAGGCGAGCCGGGCGCGACACTCGTCGAGGGACGGCACGCTGCCCTTCGGCGCCCACCACATCGTGGCGGCCGAGTCGACGATCCACTCCTGGCGCCGGCGGTAGACGTCGCGGTGGAAGCCGCGGAAGGCGAAGTCGCGCAGCTGGCCCGGCGATTCCCAGACCGACGCGTTCACGAGCACCAGCGGATCGTCGTAGGCCGTCACCTCGGTGTCGCGCGAGTCGATCCCGTGGCGCCACACGAAGCCCGGGCTGGCCTCGGCACGAGCGTTGGTCTCGTCGATCAACGCCTCGAAGCTCGCGGTCTCCGGATGGCCGATCGGGTGGCGAAGCCGGGTGATGTTGTACTGGGCGAGGTGCGCCTCGGCGCCGGTCGACTCGGTCTCCATCTCGTCCGGCACGGTAGTCCGGGTGGTCGAAGTGGCAGAGTATCGACGTACCTGCGCCGCCCCCGCGGCCCACGACCAGGAGCGAACCATGAGCGTTCTGACCGAGCACCGCGACGGTGCACTGATCATCACCCTGAACCGCCCCGAGGCTGGCAATGCGCTCAATGGCGTGCTGGGTCAGGCCCTCTGCGACGCACTCGACGAGGCGACGAGCAACCCCGAGATCCGCTCGGTGATCGTCACCGGGGCGGGGGAGAAGATCTTCTGCGCAGGCATGGACCTGAAGGCATTCGCCTCGGGCGAGGACATCGCCCCGGTCGGGCGTGCCTTCGCGGCGCTGCGCGAGTTCCCCAAGCCGCTCATCGCGGCGGTGAACGGCGCTGCACTGGCCGGCGGCTTCGAGGTGATGATGGGCGCCGACCTCGTCGTGGCCGCCGAGCACGCCCGCTTCGGCATCCCCGAGGTGAAGCGTGGCCTCGTGGCCGCCGGCGGCGGCACCCGCCTGCCCACGCGCATCCCGCTGCAGGTGGCGCTCGAGATGGGCCTCACCGGCGAGCCGATCCCCGCGGCACGTGCGCTCGAGCTCGGCCTGATCAACCGCGTGGTGCCCGCCGACCAGGTGCTCGAGACCGCCCTCGGGCTGGCGGCGTTGATCAACGCGAACGGGCCGCTCGCCGTGCAGGCCACCAAGTTGCTGATGCGCGAGGAGGTCGGCCCGGATACGGCCAGGCGCGTCGGCGAGGTGACCGGCCCGGTGTTCGCCAGCGAGGACGCCCGCGAGGGTGCGATCGCCTTCGCCCAGAAGCGTGCCCCGGAGTGGAAGGGCCGCTGAGCACAGCAGTGACCAAGGACCCTGCAGCGCCAGGTGCCTGACGGCGTACTGTCCGCGCAGCGGTCCGAGCCCATCTGACCGGCAGTGCGGGAGGTGCCCCATGGAAACGGTGAACGACGATGCGCTGGCCGACGCGGGGAGGGTGTTCGTCGACTCGTCGGCCTACACCGACGAGGCCGGCTGGCACACGGCAGCTGCGCTGCTGCGTCGGCACGACCCGATCCACTGGGTCGACGACGCTCGGGCGAACCCGTTCTGGGCGATCACCAAACACGCCGACGTGCTCGAGATCGAGCTGCACCCCGATGCCTTCCTGAACGAGCCACGGTGCATCCTCGGCAACAAAGAAGGTGACGCCCGCCGCAAGGAGAACGGGCACCTGGTGAAGTCGCTGGTGCAGATGGACGACCCGGAGCACCGCCTGCACCGGCTCGTCACCGCCGACTGGTTCCTGCCGAAGAACCTCGCCAAGCTCGAGGCCCGCCTCGACGCGCTCGCCGAGCGCTCGCTGGAGCGGATGGTCGAGCTCGGGGGCGAGTGCGACTTCGCTGCTGACATCTCGATGCAGTACCCGCTGCACGTCATCCTCGCCATCTTGGGCCTGCCCGAGGACGACTACGGGCGGATGCTCCGGCTCACCCAGGAGCTGTTCGGCCCGGAGGACTCGGACTTCCAGCGCGACGAGGACGCCATGGCCGGGATCATGGCCACGGTGATGGACTTCGTGCAGTACTTCGACGGGGTCACCTCCGAGCGCCGTGCCCATCCGACGGGCGACCTGGCCTCGGTGATCGCCAATGCCAGCATCAACGGCGAGCCGATGGGCTACATGGAGACGATCGGCTACTACATCATCACGGCGACGGCCGGCCACGACACCACGTCGAACGCCATGGCGGGCGGGCTGAAGGCGCTGCTCGAGCACCCCGACGAGCTGGCGCGCCTGCAGGCCGACCCCGGGTTGCTCACCACCGCCGTCGACGAGATGATCCGCTGGACCTCGCCGGTGAAGCACTTCATGCGCACGGCCACGCGTGACTACGAGCTGCGCGACACCGTCATCCGCGAGGGCCAGGACGTGCTGCTGTCGTACTGGTCGGCCAACCGCGACGAGGATGTGTTCGTCGACCCGTTCCGGTTCGATGTCGCCCGTACCCCGAACAAGCACCTCGCCTTCGGCTTCGGCATCCACTACTGCCTGGGGGCGATGCTCGCCAGGATGGAGCTGAAGGCCCTGTTCGGCAAGCTGCTGCCGCGGCTGGCGAGCATCGAGCTGGCCGGCGAGCCGGCGTTGTCGCGGTCGGCGTTCGTGAGCGGTGTGAAGCGCCTGCCGATCCGCTACCAGCTGCGCTGAGCCGGGTCGCCGCGCCGCAGGGTCGCTACCAGCGATCCCAGTGGAGCACATCGCCGACCGGGCGGCGCCGCACCGGGCCGAATTTGCCGAGCGGGTAACCCATCGGCACGAGGGCGTAGATGCCGTAGTCCTTCGGCACGCCCAGCACCGACCGGAAGGCCGACTCGCGGAACAGGTGCCACACGGTCAGGGTGGCGCCGAGGCCCTCGGCGCGCGCGGCGAGCAGCAGGTTCTGCACGGCCGGGTAGATGCTCGACGCCTCGGCCATCCCTCCTGCGGCCCTGGCGCCGGCTGCCAGCTGCGCCAGCCGCTTCGCCCCGAGGCGCTTGGCGACGGCCGATCCCTTCTTGATGTCGCGAAGGCTCGACACTCCCGGTGACGTGCGCTGGTAGCAGGCCGCCACGAGCACCGGTGTCTCGTGGAAGTGCTCGGCCTGGTAGCGCACGGCGTCGGCCATGCGCGCGTGGCGGTCGTCGTCCATTCCGGGCACGAGGGTGCCGGCGAGGGTCATGTAGGTATCGACGACCTCGCGCCACAGCTCGGCGAGCTCGGCCATCACCCGACGGTCCGACACGGCGACGAACGCGTAGTGCTGCCCGTCGGAGCCGCTCGGCGCCCAGGTGGCGGCGCGGACCACCCGCTCGACGACCTCGCGAGGCACGGGATCGGCCGACAGTCGGCGCATGGCCCGCATCGTGGCCATCACCTGCAGCACGGATGCGTCGAGGCCGACGGGGATGGGTGCATCGGATGGTTGCGACAGCTCGGTGGCCTGGGCGCGGGAGGTGGGATCGCTCATCGCCTCAGCTTTGCAGTGGCCGACGCGGCCCGCCAGAGCCGACCTGTCGACCGAACGGGCCGATTCTCGAACAAAGTTGATTCAATTAGTCGACTTTGCTAGACAGAGCCTCCGAGTCGGATGTGCCGACGCCCTGACGTCGTTCCCACCGTTCCTCTCTGTTCTCCCCGACGAGGCCGCTGACCATGCTGCACCATCCTGCCGACAGTGCCCGCGACCTGCGCGACGGATGGTCGGCGACGCCGATCACCCCGTCGTTCGGCATCGAGCTCACCGGTGGGCGCCTGGCCGACGACCTCGACCCGGCCTGGGTGACCGGCCTGCTCGAGCAGCACCGTGTCGTGGTGTGGCGCGAGCAGTTCCTGAGCCACGCCGCGCAGGTCGAGCTCGCCCGCGCGCTCGGTGAGCCGACCCCGGCCCATCCGGTGGTGCCCGGCCATCCGGACCACCCCGAGATCCTCGAGCTCGATGGCGCCGCCGGGGGCAAGAACGCCCGTTGGCACACCGACGTCACCTTCGTCGTCGCCCCGCCGGCCGCGTCGGTGCTGGTCAACGACGTCACGCCGGTGACCGGAGGCGACACGATGTGGGCCGACCTGGCCGGCGCCTACGAGCGGCTGGCGGCGCCGATCCGCGACCTGGTCGACCGGCTCGAGGCCGTGCACCGCATCAGCCCACTGGCGTACTGGGGCGAGCCGTTCGACACGGCCCTCGGCCGCGACGACGCGTGGAAGCTCTACGAGGACGCGACGCGTGTGCCGCCGGTGGTGCACCCTGTGGTGCGGGTCCATCCCACGACGGCTCGGCGGGCGCTGTTCGTCAACCCGGGCTTCACCAGCCACCTCGTCGGCTGCTCGCGCATCGAGAGCGAGCACCTGTTGCGGATGCTGTACGAGCACATCGCCCAGCCGGAGACAACGCTGCGCCATCGGTGGCGGGCGGGCGACGTGGTGATGTGGGACAACCGGGCCACGGCTCATTACGCCATCGACGACTACGGCTCGGCCGAACGGCGCATGCGGCGCATCACCCTGCGCGGCGATGTGCCGTTCGGGCCGAGCGGTGTGCCGAGCCGAGTGGTCACCGACCCGCTGGTCGCGGTGCGGTGACGAGGACACGAGGAGCACCTGTGCAGTTCCCGATCAACCTGAACCTGATGGGCCGGCCCGTGTTGGTGGTGGGCGGTGGCCGCATCGCGTTCCGCAAGGTGCAGCAGCTGCTCGTCACCGGGGCGCGCATCACCGTGATCGCGCCATGGCACGTCGACGACCTCGACGTGCTGCCGGTCGAGATCGTGCCGCGACGCTACGAGCCAGGCGATGTCGCCGGCTACCGCCTGGTCATCACCGCCACGGGCGATCACGTGGTCGATCAGCAGATCTACGACGAGGCCGACGAGCTCGGCATCTGGGTGAACTCGGCCGACGACCCTGATCGCTGCTCGTTCACGCTGCCGGCCGTGCTGCGGCGTGGGCCGGTGATGGTGACGGTGTCGACCGGAGGTGCCAGCCCGGCGCTGTCGTCGTGGCTGCGCCGTCGCCTCGAGGACGCCGTCGGGCCCGAGTTCGCCGAGATCGCCGCCGAGCTGTCGATGGAGCGGGCCCGCATCCATCGCGAGGGCTGCAGCACCGAGGACATCGACTGGCAGCCGATCATCGACGAGGTGGTCGCCCGGCACGGCGGGTTCGCGCTCGACCGCACCGCGACAGGGGTGGCGTCGTGACCGTGCACCTCGTCGGCGCCGGCCCGGGCGACCCGGACCTGCTCACCGTGCGCGCAGCGCGCCTGCTGGCCACGGCCGACGTGGTGGTGCACGACCGGCTGGCCTCGGCCGAGATCCGCGCCCTGGTCCGGCCCGACGCCGAGTTGATCGATGTCGGCAAGCAGCCCGGACGCCCGACCCCGCAGGAGATCATCAACGCCCTGCTGGTGCACCTCGGCAGCCAGGGCCTCGAAGTCGTTCGCCTGAAGGGCGGCGACCCGTTCGTGTTCGGCCGTGGTGGGGAAGAGGCCGATGCACTGGCTGCTGCCGGGGTGCCGTTCGAGGTCGTTCCCGGGGTCACGTCGGCGATCGCCGCGCCGGCCGCCGCAGGCATCCCGGTGACGCACCGCAACGTGTCGGCCGCATTCACCGTCGTGACCGGCCACCGCGAACGCGGCGGGTCGTCGGGCGTGGAGTGGGAGGCGCTCGCCAAGGTCGGCGGGACGATCGTGGTGCTGATGGGCGTGGCCGAGCGCGGGGTGATCGCTGCCCGGCTGATGGCCGGCGGCCTCACCGCCGACACTCCGGTCGCCGCCGTGCGCTGGGGCACCACCAGCGAGCAGAGCACCGTGCGCACCAGGCTGGGCGACCTGGGCGAGGCGCCGATCGAGTCGCCGAGCACCATCGTGATCGGTGCCGTGGCGGCCTTCGGCTTCGTCGACGTGCCGCACCACCGTGCCGCCGGCCTGCACGTGAGCGGAGCGGCCTGATGCGTCGCTCGATCGATGATGCCCAGGTGCTGCTGGCGGACCTGTCGGACGACGACGACGTCACCCCGGTGTCGTGGGCGGTCGCCATCTGCGACGACTACGACGATGCCACCTGCCGCGTCGTGCTCACCGTCGAACCGCTCGGCGCGCCGGGCACCGGCCTGGTGGCCCATCTCGATGCCGACCACGCCCGCCGCCTGCGCGGCGCGCTCCACGACGCCCTCCGCGAGCTCGGCGAGGAGCCGGGCCGATGAATGTCCCCACCCCGAACCCGACCCCCACTCCGATCTCCGAGGACCTCGCATGAGCAGCATCCCGTCCGTCGCCGTCAGCCGCGACCTCGCCTCCGAGCAGGAGCGCGACATCGTCCGCTTCGAAGCGGCCATCGAGCAGTACCTGGCCGGCGAGATCGAAGAGGACGTGTTCCGCGTGATGCGCCTGAACAACGGCATCTACGGCCAGCGCCAGGGCGGCACCAACCAGATGGTGCGCATCAAGCTGCCGGCCGGCACCATCACACCGGAGCAGCTCGAGCTGATGGGCTCGATGGCCACCGAGTTCTCGCGGGGCTGGGGCCACATCACCACCCGACAGAACATCCAGTTCCACTTCGTCGAGCTGCGCCGCATCCCGGCGCTGCTGCGCCAGCTCGCTGCGGTGGGCCTCACCTCGCGCGAGGCGTGCGGCGACACGGTCCGCAACGTGATGGCCTGCCACCTGGCCGGTGCCTGCCCGTACGAGCGGCTCGACGTCACGCCGTGGGCCGAAGCCGTCTACCGCCACTTCGTGCGCAACCCGCTCGGCCAGCGCCTGCCGCGCAAGTTCAAGGTCAACTTCTCGGGCTGCTCGACCGACTGCGGCCAGGCGATGTTCAACGACGTCGGTGTGGTGGCCGTCGACCGCACCCGCGACGACGGCACCGTCGAACAGGGCTTCCGTGTGTACATCGCTGGCGGCCTCGGCGCCACCCCGCACCCGGCGCTCGCCCTCGAGGAGTTCACGACGCGCGAGGACCTGCTGCCCACCGTCGAGGCGGTGCTGCGGGTGTTCGACCAGACCGGCAACCGCGACAACAAGCTGCGTGCCCGGCTGAAGTGGGTGGTCGACCAGCTCGGCATCGATGAGGTTCGCCGTCGGGTGCTGAAGATCCGCCGCACACTGCCGGCGTCGTCGAGCTGGCCCGGTGGCATTCCGCCGGAGGTGGTGGCCGCGGGCGATGCACCGGCCGGTCGCAGCGATGCCGGCGAGGTCACCGCTGTGGGCCAGGGCGTGTTCGTCACCCTGCGCACGTCGGACCCCTACACCCGGTGGGAGGCGGCGAGCGTCGTGCGCGGTGCCGCCAACGGCTCGGTGTCGGCGGTGGCCTACGCCGCGCTCGGCGACATCACCGCCGATCAGTTCGTCGCGCTGGCTGCCATCCAACGCGAGCTGGGTGCCGATGTGCGTCTGTCGAACCGCCAGAACGTGGTGTTCCGCGGCCTGCGCAACGAGCAGCTGCGCACCCTGTACGACCGCCTCGACGCCATCGGGATGGCCCGTCCGGGTGCCGAGCTCGCCCGCGACGTGGTGGCCTGCCCCGGTGCCGACACCTGCAACATCGCAGTCACTCAGTCACGCGGGCTGGCCAAGGCCATCGGCGAGCGCCTCGAGGAGGAGGGCCTGGCCGAGGTCGGCGGCGTGCGCATCAACATCTCCGGCTGCACGAACAGCTGCGGCCAGCACCATGCGTCCGACATCGGCTTCTTCGGCGCCGAGCGTCGGGCCCACGGAGCATCGATCCCGGGCTACCAGATGCTGCTCGGGGGGTACGTGGGCGAGGAACAGATCCACTTCGGGCGCAAGGCTCTGCGCCTCCCGGCGAAGAACGCGCCCGAGGCCACGGCTCGGGTGGTCCGGCGGTTCGCCGAGGAGCGTTCGGCGGGGGAGGCCTTCGCGGGCTGGCTCGACCGAGTTGGCGGGCCGTCAGCCGTCGCCGACGGCCTGCGCGACCTCGACGAGGTGCCGACACCGGACGCCGATCCGACGTACTACGTCGACTTCGACGAGATCAGCCCGTTCGTGGCCGCGACCGGCGAGTCGGAGTGCGCCGTCTGACGACGCGCCCGGGCGGTGGTCAGGCCGCGGGCGGCGCCGAGCGCGAGCGTCGCACGCGTCGGGCGATCACGACGGCGAGCCCAACGCCGAGCGCCACCACGGCGACGTACCACACGCCGCGGACCAGCCTCGACGCCCATCCGTCGTCGGCTCCGATGGTCGACGAGCCGGGCAGGGGGGCGGTCCCTGTGCCGAACGATGCCGGGACGCCGGCGAAGGCAGCAGTGCCGTTGCACAGGTTGGCCCCGTACTCGCCTGCATCGGGTGTGATGCCGTACACGTCGATCGTCCCGAACACGATCGCCCGGGTGCCCGCGGCCAGCTCGAGGCCGCACGAGGCACCATCGCTGGCGGTGACGATCGACTGGCGCTCGCGGACCTCGCCCTTGTAGACGGTCTCGACCTCGAAGACGAACCGCGACTCGTCCATCGACGAGAGCATCACCTCCGGTCGGCGGACCTCGACGAGTGTCCCGACGAAGGCTGCATCCGACATGGCGAGAGCATCATCGAGCTCGAGCTGCGCGCACGAGCACGCGTGGGCGGTGCCGGTGGCGCCAGGGGCCACGAGCCCGAGCGCAGCGGCGATCACGCCGACGACCACCAGAACCGCTGCCCGCCTCACGCTCGCAGCGTAGGTGCCCGGACGATCAGGCCGGGTCGCGCACCCAGTTGCCGTGGAAGCCGAAGGGGACCCGCTGGGGGAGCTTCACGCGCGCCACGTAGCCGCGGTCGAAGTCCTGCGCATCGATGACCACGAACTCGGCGCTGTCGTTCGTGCCGTCGTGGACGAAGGTGACCAGCCAGCCGTCGTCCTCGGCGGTGCCGCCCTGGCGTCCGACGAACACCGGCTCGCCGGCGGCGCGGCCCGGGCCGTGGTCGAACATGCTGCGGGTGCCGGTGACGAGGTCGTGCTTGACGGTGGGCCACCACATGGTGAGCGGGTCGACCTGCGCGCAGTAGCCGTAGCGGTACGGCTTGCCGGTGAGCGAGCCGCGGTGGCGAGGGAACTCGTTGGCGCGGTCGTCGATGGTGGTGACGTTCACGGTGCGCGTGACCGGGTCGGCCTCCCAGCGCACGAGGCGGGGGAGCGAGTCGCCGAACGGTCCGAGGAGATCGTGGTGCATCATCCGGTCGTAGAAGCACACGTCGAGCACCACCTTGCCGTCGGCGGTGTCGTAGGCGTTGAGCGGGTGGAACACGTAGCCCATCGGCACGTCGATCCAGACGATGTCGCTTGCGTCGCCGTTGCGCGGCAACAACCCGATGCGGTTGCCGTAGTCGTCGTTCCAGCGGAAGGGGAAGCGTCCGGCGAAGGCGAGGTCGAGGTCGACCAGCACCGGCTGGTCGTAGACGACGACATAGCGATCGGTCAGCGACATGTCGTGCACCATCGACATGCCCGGCAGGGGGATGTCGACCGTGCGGTTCACGCGGCCGTCGGCACCGACGCGCACGTACTGGACGTGGTCGAACCACTGTGCCCACGCGTAGACGACGGCGTGCATCTCGCCGGTGGTGGGGTCGACCTTGGGGTGGGCGGTGAACGCCCCCGGCAGCGTGCCGAAGAAGTCGTTGTGGCCGACGGTCTCGAGCTCGTAGGTGAGCTCGACCGGGCACGTGCCCGCCTCGACCATCGCCCAGGTGGTGCCGGCGAATCCGCCGACGTTGGTGTTCGGGCCGAGGGGGGACGCATTCCAGTTCGGCCCGGCGATGTCGGGCAGGCCCCGAGCTTCACTGACGTGGGTGGAGCCGACGTAGCGGTTGCGGTACCACTCGGCGCGGCCCTCGCGCAGGCGGATGCCGTGCACCATGCCGTCGCCCATGAACCAGTGGTGGGTGGCCGGGTCGATGTCGGAGATCGGGTTCGGTCCGTTGCGCAGGTAGCGACCGTTCAGCTCGCGAGGCAGCTCGCCGATGACCTGCAGGTCGGTGGCGGTCACCTCCTCGGTGACGGGCGCATAGTTCCCGGTGAGGTAGACGTTGTGGCCCAGGGAATCGATGGTGGCGCTCATGTGACACTGTCTACTCCGCTGCCTTGACAACGTCAAGAGTCGATCCGTAGCCTGCCGACGTGTCCACGTCCACCCTGCGCGAGACGGTGTTGCGAGCTGCTGTCGACCACATCGCCGCGCACGGTCCCGACAGCCTGTCGTTCCGCCAGGTCGCCGCCGCTGCGGGCGTGAGCCACCAGGCCCCCTACCACCACTTCACCGATCGCAGCGGCATCTTCCGGGCGATCGCAGCCGAGGGGTTCGGTCTGTTCACGCAGGCCCTCCGTGCCGCCGAGGCGCAGTCCGACAGCGATCCGACGGTGGCCTTGCTCGAGGCGTACGTCGACTTCGCGCTGGCCCACCGCGGCTACTTCCGGGTGATGTTCCGCTCCGACCTCAACTGCCTGGCCGAGGCCCCCGAGGTGCAGCGGGTCGCCGACGAGTCGTTCGACGTGCTGGTCGACCACGTGCACGATCTGCTCGGCGAGGAGGCATCGGTCGACGAGATCCGTGTCCGCGCCACTGCCATGTGGGCGCTGGCCCACGGCCTGGCGACGCTGCTGATCGACGGCCCCCTCGAGCCGAAGATCGGCCCGATCGCCGACCGGCGCGCCCTGGTGCGTGCCGTTGCCGCGCAAACGGGCCTGGGTGGCCGTCGGCCACGGGCGAAGTGCTGAAGGCTTCGGCCCTTCGGGCAGTGGGGGCGGCTTCGTGCGGGGGTACATTCCTCTGATGCGCATTCATCTCGACGCAGAGAAGTGTCAGGGCCACAACCGGTGCTATGCCCTGGCTCCCGAGTTGTTCGATGTCGACGAGTACGGCCAGGCACTGCTCCTGGTCGACGGCGACGTGCCCGCCGACTTGCAGGCCAAGGCCCGGCTGGCCGCCGCCAACTGCCCCGAGTTCGCGATCAAGATCGTGGAGGACTGACGTGACCGACACCCCCGCACGCCCCCGGCCCGCCTACGAGCCGCCGATCATCGGCACCTCGCCCGAGGGCACCCATGTCTGGCAGCGCAAGCCGTACAACCCCGACGACTACGGCCCCGTGTCGAGCTTCGCCACCGACTTCGACCATGCCGACCCGACCTACAACCCGAACGCACCCGAGGTGTGGAAGGAGTTGCGCGAAGGTGGCTGCCCGGTCGCCCATTCCGAGCGCTACGGCGGGATGTGGGTGCCCCTCACCCACGACACCGTGCACGAGGTGGCGTACGACACCGAGCACTTCACCAGCCGTTCGGTGGTCGTGTCGGTCGGACGTCCGGGCGAGCTGGCCCTGCCGGCGCCCATCGGCGGTGCGCCGCCGATCACCAGCGACCCGCCGTTCCACGCCGTGGCCCGCCGTCTGCTGCTTCCCGCGTTCGCGCCCAAGCAGATCGAGCCGTGGGAGCCCGAGGTGCGCCGCCTGTGCAACGACCTGCTCGACCGGATGGGTGAGATCACGCCCGGTGAGACGGTCGTCGACGCGGCCCTGCAGTACGCCCAGCACATCCCGGTGAACGTGATCGGCCGGATGCTCGGCTTCCCGGAGAAGGACGAGGACCTGTTCCGCAAGTTCGTGCACGACACCCTCGAGCGCATCGCCGAGGAGCCGGGCACTCGCGAGGGCCTCGAGGACCTCAGCATCTACATCACCGAGCAAATCGAGGACCATCGCGAGAACCCGCGCGACGACCTCACCAGCTACCTGATGGGCATCGAGCTCGACGGCCAGCCGGTCAGCGACGAGATCGTCGGCGGGATGATCATCCTGCTGCTCATCGCCGGCATCGACACCACCTGGTCGGCGATCGGCGCTTCGCTGTGGCACCTCGCCCAGCACCCCGACGACCACCAGCGCCTGCTCGACGAGCCCGAGGTGATGCAGTTCGCCATCGAGGAGTTCCTGCGGGCCTATGCGCCGGTCACCATGGCTCGCCTGGTGGCCAAGGACGTCGACTTCCACGGCTGCCCGATGGCCAAGGACGACTGGGTGCTGCTGCCGTTCCCGGCCGCGAACCGCGACCCGCTCAAGTTCGAGGACCCGGACACCTTCGTGGTCGACCGGCAGGAGAACCGCCATGCGGCGTTCGGCCTGGGCATCCACCGCTGCGTCGGCTCGAACCTCGCCCGCCTCGAGCTGCGGGTGGCCGTCGAGGAGTTCGTCCGGCGGTTCACCCGCTTCGAGCTCGCCGGCGACACCCGCTGGAGCGTCGGCCAGATCCGCGGCCCGCGCGAGTTGCCCGTGCGCATCCTCTCCGTCGCCGACTGACGTCGCGGACCAACCTGCTCAGCGCGCCGGGCGGCCCTTCGGCTGCCCGGCTGCGTCGCGCCGTTTCGCTGCCATGCCCGCCAGGCACTCGGTGAACAGGCGATGGGCCACGTTCACGGTGACGTCGGCGTGGTCGTAGGGGGGCGCCACCTCGACCACGTCCATGCCCACCACGTGATGCTCGTAGGCGAGGGTGCGCACCATCCGCATCAGGTCGGCGGCGACGATGCCGCCCGGCTCGGGCGTGCCGGTGGCCGGGGCGTAGGCCGGGTCGAGTGAGTCGATGTCGATCGAGATGTAGAGGTGCTCCGGGCCGTCGAGCGCCTCGGCCACGGCATCGGCCATCACGGCCGGGAAGCCGCGCTCCCAGATCTCGTCCATCAGGTGCCAGCGCATGCCCTGCTCGGCCATCCAGTCCCACACGTCCTCGGGCGGCCAGTAGCTACGCAGGCCGATCTGGATGAAGTTGCGGCCAGGCACCGCGCCGGACTCGATCAGCCGCCGCATCGGGGTGCCGTGGCTGGCGAGGTTGCCGTCGCACGTGTCGGCGGTGTCGGCGTGGGCGTCGAAGTGGACCATGCCGACGTTGCCGTACCCGTACACGTCGGCAACCGCAGTGGCTGCGGGCCAGGTGATGCTGTGGTCGCCGCCCATCACGAACGGGACGATGTGCCGGCTGGCCACCTCGTGGACGCGCGCTCTGATGTTGGCCAGGCCCTCGTCGACCAGACCGTTCGGGCAGTGCGCGTCGCCGTAGTCGACGACCTCGACCCAGTCGTACATCTCGAGGCCGAGGCCGAGGTGGTAGGTGCCCGACTGGTAGGCGCTCGAGCGCAGCGCACGCGGGCCGAAGCGTGCCCCCGGGCGGTTGGTGGTGCCGAGGTCGAACGGAGCGCCGATCACGGCGACGTCGGGCTGCCAGTCGTCGAGCTGCGCGGGCTCGGTGAGCAGCGGGCGCTGGCCGAAGGTGAGCACGCTGCCGAAGGCGTAGCCCTGGTCGAGCTGCTGCTGGTAGCCGGGGGAGACATGACGGACCGGTTCGCTCATGGCCGGCACGGTACCGCCCCGGCGGGGCTGAGCCGGGTGAGGGCGGCTCAGGCCGTCTGGGTGCGAGCTGCGGCGTCGAGACCGAGCTCGGCCACCGAGGCTTCGCGCATCTCGACCTTGCGCACCTTGCCGGTGACGGTCATCGGGAAGCCGTCCACCAGCTTCACGTAGCGCGGCACCTTGTAATGGGCGATCCTGCCGCGGCAGAAGTCGCGCACGTCGTCGGCGGAGACGGTGGCACCGGGTCGTAGCTTCACCCAGGCCATCAGCTCCTCGCCGTACTTCACATCGGGCACCCCGATCACCTGCACGTCCTCGACATCGGGGTGGGTGAACAAGAACTCCTCGATCTCGCGCGGGTAGATGTTCTCGCCACCGCGGATGACCATGTCCTTGATGCGGCCGACGATGTTGCAGTAGCCGTCGTCGGCCATCACCGCCAGGTCGCCGGTGTGCATCCAGCCATCCGAGTCGATCGCCTCGCCCGTCTTCGCCGGGTCGTTCCAGTAGCCCTGCATCACCGAGTAGCCACGGGTGCAGAACTCGCCGGGCTGCCCCCGTTCGAGCGTGGCGCCGGTGGTGGGGTCGGCGACGCGGATCTCGACATGCGGATGGGCGCGCCCGACGGTGGCGGTGCGGTGGTGGAGCGAGTCGTCGGGGAGCGTCTGGGTCGACACCGGCGAGGTCTCGGTCATGCCGTAGCAGATGGTGACGTCGCGCATGTTCATGCGCTCGACGCACTGCTTCATCACCTCGACCGGGCACGGCGAGCCGGCCATCACCCCGGTGCGCAGCGACGACAGGTCGTACGACTCGAACTCCGGGTGGGCGAGCTCGGCGATGAACATCGTGGGCACGCCGTAGAGGGCGGTGCACCGCTCGGCCTGCACGGTCTCGAGCACAGCGGTGGCGTCGAAGGCATCGGCAGGGATGACCATCGTCGCCCCGTGGCTGGTGCAGCCGAGGTTGCCCATCACCATGCCGAAGCAGTGGTAGAAGGGCACCGGGATGCACAGTCGGTCCTCGTGGGTGATGTGCTGCAACTCGGTGGTGAAGTAGCCGTTGTTCAAGATGTTGCGATGGCTGAGGGTGGCGCCCTTCGGGAAGCCGGTCGTGCCCGACGTGTACTGGATGTTGATCGGCTGGTCCGGATGCAGTGAGGTGCGCACGGCGGTCAGCGCAGCGTCGTCGACGGCGGGGTCGCCGGCGACGAGCGCGTCCCACTCGGGGGTCCAGAAGAAGACGGCGCGCTCGAGCCCAGCGCACTCGTCGCGCACCGCTGCCACCATCGTCACGTAGTCCGACGTCTTGTACGACGGAGCGGCCACCACCCATCGGCAGCCCGACTGCTCGAGCACGTAGGCCAACTCGTGGGTGCGGTAGGCAGGGTTGATGTTCACCAGGATCACGCCGATCTCGGCGGTGGCGTACTGGACGAGGGTCCACTCCGCATAGTTCGGCGACCAGATGCCCAGCCGGTCGCCGGTGCGCAGCCCGGCTCCGAGCAGCCCACTGGCGAGCCGATGCACCCGGTCGGCGAACTCGGCATAGGTCCAGCGGATGCCCTGGTGCCGCGACACCAGTGCTTCGCGGGTGCCGTGGACGGCGACGGTGCGCGCCAGGTTGGCAGGGATCGTGTCGTCGAGCAGCGCGACGTCGGTCGGGCCGTGGTCGAGCGCAGGGAGTGCCATCGACATCACCTCCGTGGGTGCGGAGCATAGTTCGGCCCTTGGCGGTGCCCGACCCGCTATGTCGGCAGTCGGTCGCTCCCTGCGGCACGCGGCCGGAGCGCTGGGTAGCGTCTCGACGAGCACGACGCCGACGACCGCGAGGGGCCCGCATGTCGCACGCCACCGAACCCGCCGACACGGTCGACGACGGCCGCGACGCGCCGATGCCGCTCGACGACGTCGACTTCTTCGACCCGGCGATCAACGACTGCCCCTACCACGCGCTGCGCACGCTGCGCGACGAGGCCCCGGTGTGGTTCGACCCGCGTCTGCGCGGCTACGTCGTCACCCGCCACGAGGACGTGCGGGCGGTACTCGTCGACACCGAGCGCTTCGTCAGCGGACGCGGCCGGTCGATCCGTTCCGACATGCGCGCCCTCTACGAGACCAAGGGTTGGGTTCCGGGCCGCACCCTCGGTGGGCGCGACGACCCCGAGCACCGACAGATGCGGGCGCTGTTCGACCATGCCTTCCGTCCCAAGCGCGTCGCCGAGCTGGCACCGGCCATCGCCCGGCTCGCCCACGACCTGATCGACGACTTCATCGACGACGGCACCTGCGACATCGTGCACCAGTTCGCCGTGCCGTTGCCGCTGGTGGTGATCGGCCTGCAGATGGGCGCCGACCTCGACGACATCTGGCGCATCAAGGCCTGGACCGATGCCTGGGTGCAGCGCCTCGGCCTGATGCAGACGCCCGAGCAGGCGCTGTGGTCGACCGAGATGGAGATCGAGGCCCAGCACTACTTCCAGCCGATCTTCGAACGGCTGCGCCGCGAGCCCAACGACACGGTGCTGTCGGACCTGGTGAACACCCCGATCCCCGAGTGGGGTCGCTGCCTCACCGACGAGGAGTTGCACGCCGAGATGATGGCCGACACCTTCGTCGGTGGTTCCGAGACCACGACGAACGCGCTGTCGGGCGGTGTGCGCCTGCTGATCGAACACCCCGACCAGTGGGACCGGTTGAAGCACGACCCGGAGCGCTTCCTGCCCGTCATGGTGGAGGAGTCGGTGCGGCTCGAGGCGCCCGTGCAGCGGCTGATGCGCACCGCCGCCGTCGACGTCGAACTGCACGGTGTCACCATCCCGGCGGGCTCGCTGGTGCTGGTCGGCTACTCGGCCGCGAACCGCGACGAGCGGGTGATCGATCAGCCGGCCCGCTTCGACCTCGAGCGCACCGACAGCCGCAAGCACCTCGGGTTCGGGTTCGGCACGCATCACTGCCTCGGTGCGCCGCTCGCTCGCCGCGAGCTGCACGCCGGCTTCGCCGCGATCGTCGAGCGCATCGACGAGATGTGGTTCCTGCCCGACACCGAGCTCACCGTTGCGCCGAACTACTTCCTACGAGCGCTGAAGGAGCTGCGCATCAGCTTTCGGCCGGTCGCGTGAGGGGTATGGTGCGGCCATGACGACCTGGACCGTGATCGACGAGCAGCAGGTGCACACCATCGCCTCGACCGACGATGGCGACACGCTCGTGCTCGACCCCGCACTGCTCGGATGGGACCGCAAGCCCGAGGGCCTGTGCCGCGACGAGGTGTGCGTGCCCGTGCCCGCCGACACTCCGGTCGGTGGCCTGGAGGCGGCCCTGCTCGCCCGGCTCGTGGGCCGCCCGTTGGCGATCGACCCTGTCGAGCGGGTGGCGGCGTTCGCTGCCCCGGCCGCCGAGCGTGCTGCGGCCTTGCGCTCGGGCATGGCACCCGACTTCGAGCTGCCCGATGTGCACGGCGTGCTGCACCGGCTGAGCGACTTCCGCGGCAAGAAGGTGGTGCTCTACGCCTACGCCAGTTGGTGAGGCTGCCGCTACGACCTGCCCGTGTGGCAGGCACTGCACGAAGAGCTCGCCCCCCTCGGCCTGGTGGTGTTGACCGTGGCGATCGACCGGTCGCTCGACGACCCGCGTCCCTACGTCGACGCCGCAGGCGCCACGCATCCGAGCCTGGTCGACACCGAGCACCGGGTGGCCGACCTCTACAACATGGTGAACGTGCCGACCGTGGTGTGGATCGATGAAGAGGGCCGCATCGTCCGCCCGCAGGACGTGCACTACGTGTCGAACGAGATGGCGAGCATCACCCGCTTCCACAACCGCAAGCCGCTCAGCGCGCTGCGGGCCTGGGTGCGCGGCGAGGCGCCGGCCTACCCGGGTGACGTGGCGGCCGACACCAAGGTGGCCGACGACACCCACCAGCAGGCCCGTGCAGCGTTCGCCGTTGCCTGGTGGCTGAGCCAGCAGGGCCGCGCCGAGGCTGCCGAACGGTGGTTCGTCCGTGCCGGCGAGTTGGCGCCGAACGACTTCACCATCCGTCGCGGGTCGATGCCGATCCGCGGGATCGACCCGGCCGGGCCGGCGTTCTTCCAGATGGTGGGTGACTGGGCGTCGAAGGGCAATTCGTACTACCTGCCGCTACCCGACACGGCCACATCGGCCGACGACTACGAGGTGGAGCCGGTGGAGGAGATGACGATGGAGCGCCTCCGTCAGAAGATCGAGCAGGAGCGCAGCGATGGGTGATCGCCTGGAGCGCATCGGTCGGCTGGCCGTTGCGGCGCAGGGGCTCGAGCGTGAGGGTGCCTACAACGGTGCCAAGTTGCTGCGAGCGGTGATGGAGAGCGAGTTGATCCGCCATGCCGCCGAGCTCGCCCCGTCGGGCAGCGAGCGTGTCGCCGGCGCGCTCGACGACCTGCTCGTTGCGTTGGGTGACGACCTTCCGGCCGATGTGGCGGCGCTGCTACCTGGCATTGCCGGCCACGTGCGCGCCGGGCGCACGATCCCGCTCGGCGACGCGCCGCGCACCAGGGTGTGCCGGGCGTGCGGGCAGGTCTTCCTGGGCGACGAGCCGACGAGAGCCTGCCCCGTGTGCGCCGCGCCACCGTTGACGTATCGCGAGATGTATCCGATCTGGTACCTCGAGCCCGTGTCGCGCGACGACCTGCTGGCGGGTCTCGAAGCCGGTGGCGAGCAGGTGCGTGCGGCAGTGGCCGGCCGGAGCGACGAGGCGCTGGCCGCACCGCCCGCCCCGGGCGAGTGGTCGGCCCGCCAGGTCCTCGAGCACCTGTCGTTCGCCGAGGGCCTGTTCGCCGAGCGGATCGGCCGACTGCTCGACGAGGAGGAACCGAACCTCGCTTCGCGCGCCGTGTGGGCGGAGACCCCTGCGTCGGACGAGGGTTCCACGAGCACCGATCTGCCCGCGTCGGAGCTCGCTGCGCAGGTGGCGGCGATGCGCGTGGAACGCGTTGCCCAACTGCGAGCACTTCCCGATCACGCATGGAACCGAGCGGGCTCGCACCCGGAGTGGGGCGTGGTCACGGTGCACACCCAGGCCGCCTATTTCGGCCGGCACCTCGCCTCGCACATGGCGCAGCTCACGGCTGCTGCCGATGGGCGCTTGCCGGGTCGTCACTCGTACGATTCCGAGGCATGACCAACGCGCAGCACGGTTCGAGCGGCGGATTCGACTTCGACCCCGACGCGCTGCGCGAGCGCTACCGGCGCGAGCGCGACAAGCGGCTGCGGTCCGACGGCATCGACCAGTACCGCGAGGCGCGTGACGAGCTCGCCCGGTTCGTCGAGGTCGATCCGCTCGCCCAGTCCGGCGACCGGCGCGCCCCTGTCGACGAGGACGTCGAGGTGGCGATCGTGGGGGGCGGGTTCAGCGGCCTGCTGGCCGCGGCGCGGCTGGCCGAACGAGGTGTGACCACCTTCCGCATCGTCGAAGCCGGCGCCGACTTCGGGGGCACCTGGTACTGGAACCGCTACCCGGGCGCGCAGTGCGACACCGACGCCTACTGCTACCTCCCGCTGCTCGAGGAGCTCGGCTACATGCCGAGGGAGAAGTACGCCTACGCCGACGAGATCTTCGAGCACTCCCAGCGCATCGGTCGGCACTACGGGCTGTACGAGCGGACGCACTTCTCGACGCGCGTCACCTCGATGGAGTGGGACGACTCGTTGGCGCGGTGGCATCTGCGCACCGATCGTGGCGACGACGTGCGGGCACGGTTCGTCGTGTCGGCCCTCGGGCCGATGTCGCGGCCCAAGTTGCCGGGCATCCCCGGCCTCGAGACCTTCGCCGGCCACTCGTTCCACACCGCCCGCTGGGACTACGCCTACACCGGCGGCGACACGACCGGCGGCATGACCGGTCTGGCCGACAAGAAGGTGGCGGTCATCGGCACCGGCGCCTCGGCGATCCAGTGCGTGCCCCGCCTGGCCAGGGATGCGGCGCACGTGTACGTCTTCCAGCGCACACCGTCGTCGGTCGACTGGCGGCGCAACACGCCCACCGACCCGGAGTGGTGGGCCTCGCTCGAGCCGGGCTGGCAGCGCGAGCGGCGCGAGAACTTCAACGCCATCTCGATGGGCAGGCCCGTCGAGGTCGACCTGGTCGACGACGGCTGGACCGACATCTTCCGATCCATCTCCTCGCCGAAGGGCGAGCACCGGCCGCGCACCCGCGAGGAACGCGACCGGATCGTCGAGCTGACCGACTTCCAGAAGATGGAGGAGATCCGCGGCCGTGTCGATGCCACGGTGGCCGACCCGACGACGGCCGAGCTGCTGAAGCCGTACTACCGGGTGATGTGCAAGCGGCCGACGTTCAACGACGAGTACCTCGAGTGCTTCAACCGTCCGAACGTCACGCTGGTCGATGTGAGCGAGAGCCAGGGTGTCGAGCGGATCACCGAGCGTGGGGTGGTGGCCAACGGCCGCGAGCACGAGGTCGACCTGATCGTCTACGCCTCGGGCTTCGAGACCTCGCCCGACCTGCGTCGCCGCACCGGTGTCGACGTGATCGGGCGCGACGGCGTGCACTACGACGAGCACCGCAGTCGGGGGCTGAAGACCCTGCACGGCTTCGCCACCCGCGGCTTCCCGAACCTGTTCTCGATCGGCATCTCGCAGAACGCGTTCAGCGTCAACATGACGTCGATGTTCGACGACCAGGCCCGCCACATCGCCTACATCGTCGCCGAGTCGACAGCTCGTGGGGCCCGAACGGTCGAGCCGACCGAGGCCGGACAGGACGCGTGGGCGGCGCAGCTCACACCGCCCAGCACCGGCGGCGACGGTGGTGGCGGGTTCCTCAAGTCGTGCACGCCCGGCTACTACAACAACGAGGGTCGGTCGACCGGCGGCAACGCCTTCCTCGGCGCATACCCGCGTGGCATCAACGCCTTCAACCAACTGCTCGATGACTGGCGAGCTGCCGGCGACCTCGACGGTCTGGAGCTCACGTTCGACGAGTGAGCAGGCGACGAGTGAGCAGGCGACGCCCGCGGTTCCCGTTCAGCGCATCCTCGAGCCAACGACGTGTCACGTGCGGGCTTTGACGATGCCGTGCTCGATCATCGAGTCGGCCATCGACACCACCATCTCCTCCAACCCGCGTGGCTGCCAGCCGAGGACGGTGTCGGTCGTGTTGTCAGTCGTGTCGCCGGTTGATGAATCGGTCATGGCGTCCTCCTGGTGTCGGCGAGCAGGTTCCACGCGCCCTCGAGTGTCTGGTCGGCGAGGTCGTCGTGGAGAGGCATGTGTCGTTCGCGCATGCTGCGCACCACCCCGACCAGTCCGCCGTACACCTGGGCGACCAGCAGCGCCGGGTCGCCCGCGCGCACCGCGCCTGCGCGCTGCCAGTCGGCGACCAGCGCCCACATGGTGGTGTCGAGGTCGAGCGCCACCTGTCGGCTCTCGTCGTCGAGGTAGGGCTGATGGTGGTGGTTTTCGAGGAAGGCGAAGCCGGCCTGGTGGTCGATCACGAACCGGCACAGGCGCCGCCAGATGTCTTCGAACACCTCGGCCGGGGGAGCGTCGCGCTCGAGGCCGTCGAGCAGAGCGGTGCTCATCGCCACCTTCCAGCGGCGGTACCTCGCGTTCACCACGCCCTGCTTGCCGGGGAAGTAGCGGTAGAGGGTGCCCGTGGCCACGCTGGCCTGCTCGGCCAGGAGCGGTACGGGCGTTGCGCCGAACCCGCGCGACTCGAACAGGTCGAGTGCCGAGTCGAGGATGGCGGATGCTTTCGGCATGTGGAATGAATGTGCATTCATTCCACGGTGCGTTGTCAACGCGTTCAGCAGATGCCGGTTCGGGCCTGGTTGAATCGCGTCGTGATTTCCACCAATCTGGCCCTGGTGGCCGAACGTCTCGCGCTTGTCGTCGAGGGGCTGCTCGCCGAACATCCGTCGACGCCTTCGGCGGCAGTGGCCCTGCTCGGGCCCGATGGGCAGCGTGCCGATGTGGTGCGGGGCCTCGCCGACCCGGCCACGAGCGAGCCACTCACCGCACTGCACACCTACCGCATCGCGTCGTGCACGAAGCCGTTCGTGGCGGCAACGGTGGTGTCGCTCGTCGCAGAGGGTGCCGTCGTGTTCGATGCGCCCGTCATCGACTTCGTCGCCCCGGCGGTGGCCGAGTTGTTCGCTCGCTACGAGCACGGCCGAACGGTGACGGTGCGCCAGCTGTTGCAGCACCGCAGCGGGCTCGTCGACCACTCGACGTTCCCCGAGTTCAACGTGTCGGTCGCTGCCGGTTGGACGCCACTGCAGCAGCTCGCCATCGCCGTCGGGAAGCCGGCGCTGTTCGCCCCTGGCTCTGCGATGTCGTACAGCGACTCGGGCTACGTGCTGTTGGGCCAGATGATCGAGCACCTCACCGACCAGTCGCTGGCCGCAGCAGTACGCGCCCGGGCGGGCCTCGACGCAACGACCATGCCGTCGCTCCACTGGGAGGTGTTCGAGGCTGCGCCCGAGGGCTTCCCGCGCGCACACCAGTGGTTCGCAGGTAACGACACGTACGCATGGAACCCGTCATTCGATCTCTTCGGTGGTGGGGGACTGGTGTCCACCCTGGCCGACCTTGCCCAGTGGTGGGTGGACTGGTTCTCCGGGGTGCACGGTTCGATCGCCACCCATCTCGCCGATCCAGCACCTACCGTCGGCCCTGACGGGGCATCCTTTCCCGGCGGCGACCTGGTAGGCCTCGGCCTGTTCTCGCGATCCGTCGGTGATGTGCGGGTGTGGGCCCACGGCGGATTCTGGGGGCTCGAGACGGGCTATGTCCCCGATCTGGGAGTCGCCTTTGCGCTGTCTCTCACCCATCGCGCCCCTGGACTGCCGGGGCCATTGGCGCTCGCCGAGGCCACGGTCGGCGCGCTGCTGGAGTGCCGACCCAGCGAGTGATCGGGCTCGCAACGTCCGCGGTGGGTCCGCACAGCGGGCCTACAGTGCTGGCGTGCAGACCCTCTCCACCATCCTCGCCGTGGTCGTCGCGTTGGCCTGTCTGGCCACCGCAGCGGCTGATTTCAAGGTCCTCCCTCAGATCGTCGAGACCATGGAGCGGCTGCGGATGCCGACCCGCATCATCCCGGCGCTCGGCGTGGTCAAGGTCGCCGGCGCCCTGGGGTTGCTGATCGGCATCTGGCTCGACGCGCTGGGCTCGTACGCGGCGCTCTGCCTGAGCCTCTACTTCCTCATCGCCACCGTGCTGCATCTGCGCGTGCGCGACACCGTGGCGAACACGGCGCCAGCTGCCCTGCTGTTCGTGCTCAGCCTCGTCACGTTCATCACCGGCCTCTGACCTCCGGCCCGCCGACGCTGTCCGGAAGTCCCAACAGCATTGGGACCTCCGGCACAGGTCCGATGGGGGGAGCCATTCGTACCGTGATGGGTGTCGCTTGCTCGGGTGTCGTCGGTTGCGCAGGTCCCATCGGTCGCCCCGGTCGCCTCGGCTGTGCCGGGCGCACCGGCGGCCCGATTGCGGCTACCGGCCATGGCGTTCGCCGTGCCGGTCGTGGCTGCGACGCTGCTGCGTGCCCGATTCCTGACCGCCCCGCTGACCGTCGACGAAGGCGGGTACCTCGCGGTGGCGAGGGCCTGGGGACGAGGGAGTCACCTGTACGACGACGTGTGGGTCGACCGGCCGCAGGGGCTCCTGTTGCTCTACCGCTCGCTCCATGCGGTCGGCATCGGCACACCCGTCGGGGTGCGCCTGGCCGGGCTGGTGGCCTGCATCGTGGCCGCGCTCGCATGTGGGCACATCGCTGCCCGGTTGGTGGGTGAGCGCGCCCGTCTCGTGACCGGACTGGTGGTGGCGGTCGTCGCCAGCCTGCCCCACATCGAGGGGCACACAGCCAACGCCGAACTGCTGAGCGCGTCGCTCGGCGCAGCGTCATTGGCACTGTGCCTGGAGGCGTGCCACCGGCACATCGGGCGCAGCCGCTGGCTGCTCGCCGCCGGGGTAGCGGGCGGCGCGGCGCTCACCGTGAAGCAGAGCGCGTTCGACGCGCTGGGCGCCGCGTTCGTCGCGGTCGTGCTGGTGGGGCTCGCGGGCACGACCCTCCGCCAGCGCGTGCGCGCGGGTGGGCTCCTGGCGATGGGTGCAGCGATCCCGATCGGCCTCTGCGCTGTGCACGGAGCGCTCACCGGCTGGCAGCGGTGGTGGTACGCCGTGGCCGGCTACCGGCTGAGCCAGCGGTCGGCGCTCGTCGATGCCCACTTCGACCGGATCGGTGTCGTCTGGGAGGTGGTCCGTCCTGCATCGATCGTGCTGGCCGCCGTGGTGGTGGTCGGTCTGGTGTGTGGCCTTGCTGCGTCATCGGCATCGCGCCGGGCGACGGCCGTGCTGGCAGCCTGGGGTGCGATCGCCCTGGTCGCCTTCGTGCTCGGCGGGCAGTTCTTCCGGCACTACTGGACGATCCTTGCCATCCCGGCGGCCACTGCGGCGGGTGCCACCATCGGGGCTGTCCGGACGCAACTCGGCCGCGTCGTGCTGGTGGGGGCGGTGCTGGTCGGGCCTGTCGTGTTGGCCATCGATGCGATGTCGCTGCCGCGGGATGAGATCGGCCCGAGGTTGCACGACGATGTCCGGCTGGTGCAGAGCGAGCAGGTGGCGCAGTGGTTCACCGACGAGGCGCAGCCGGGTGACGAGCTGTACGTGATGTGTGTGAGCGCTGCCGTCTACGGCAACGGCGACATCGATCCGCCCTACCCCTACCTGTGGTGGGACGGCGTCCGTCAGATCCCGGGTGCTGGCGATCTGCTGGCGGCGATGCTCGACGACGCTGGACGTCCCCGGTTCCTGGCGGTGTTCCAGACCCCTGAGTCGTGCGATCCGTCCGGCAGGGTCGACGAGCTCGTGCGACAGCACTACGCGCGGCGAACCGTCGTCGACGGTGTGGCGATCCTCGAGGCCCGACCCTGACGGGGCGTCGCGCCGCGGCCTGCCAGACTGACCGCCGTGCGGCGCCGTTTCGTTCAGCTCGACGTGTTCACCGATCGGCCGTACCTCGGCAACGCCCTCGCGGTGGTGGTCGACGGCGACGGTCTCGACAGCGCCGAGATGCAGCGCTTCGCCAACTGGACGAACCTGTCGGAGACGACGTTCCTGCAGCCGCCCACCGACCCGGCTGCGGACTACCGGGTGCGCATCTTCACGCCGGCCGCCGAGCTGCCGTTCGCCGGGCATCCGACGCTGGGCTCGGCGTACGCCTGGCTCGCCCACGGTGGTGCGCCACGCCAGGAGGGGGTGGTGGTGCAACAGTGCGGGGTGGGGCTCGTCGCGGTCCGCCGCGACGGGTCGGGCCTCGCGTTCGAGGCGCCTCCGTTGTTGCGTGGTGGGTCGGTCGACGAGGCGACGGTCGCCGAGGCCGCTGCCTGCCTCGGGATCGGGCGTGACGAGGTGGTCGACGCCGCCTGGGCCGACAACGGGCCGGGTTGGCTCGGCGTGTTGTTGCGCTCGGCCGATGCGGTGCTGGCGTTGCGACCCGGCCCGATGCGGCTCAGCATCGGTGTGGCCGGGATGTACCCACCCGGTTCCCCGTTCGCCTACGAGACACGCGCGTTCTACTCCGAGGCCGGCATCACGGTCGAGGACCCGGTGACGGGCAGTCTGAACGCATCGCTGGCGCAGTGGCTGATCGCCACGGGCCGGGCCACTGCGCCCTACACCGTGTCGCAGGGCACCGCCATCGGGCGTGCCGGACGGGTGCGCATCACCAGCGATGCAACGGGCGCCGTCTGGGTGGGTGGCGACGTGGTGACCTGTGTGACGGGCTCGGTCGAGCTCTGATCGGTCCCGGTCCCGGTCCCGGTCCCGGTGTCGGTGTCGTTGCCCGTCAGCCCGACACGGCGCTGGCGTGTGCGGCGACGGCCTTCAGGAAGGCCTCGTGGGTGCCCGAGTAGTTGGTCTCCTCACCCATCGTCGTGCCATAGGTGCGCGTGGCCGAGAGCTTCACGATGGTCACCCGGTCGCGCAGCGACACGAACACCCACTGGTTGTAGACGCCGATCGCGCTGTACTGGCCGAACCCGCCGGAGATCAGCCACCACCGGTAGCCGTAGCCGTCGGGCCGCCTGCACGGCCTATCGATGAAGTGCTAGCGATTCGACCGGTCGCGGCGGGACCTTCTCCTCGTGCCGCTCGCCACGGTCGGATCGATGCTGGCAGCCGAGGTGCTCGCCACGACGTGACGGGCCGCCTTCCTTTGGTGAGGGTCGCTCGGCAGAGAGGGAGAGGTGAGGTCAGATGGCGTTCGTACTGTGGATTGTTGCGGTGATCCTGGTGGTCTCGGGGATCGTTGCCATCGTGCGCAAGGAACTCCTGTGGGGCGTCGTCCTGATCGTCGTGGGGCTTCTCGTCGGCCCCGGGGGCGTGAGCCTGTTCACCTAGTTCACGATGCCGGCGTCGGCGCCGACGGCCCGCGGCGCTGCGCGGGAGGGGGAGTCGAAGGCCCCGATCGCTGTAGCGGACTGGGTGCAGACGGAGTGCAGAATGGCGATCGAACTGGTGGCACCGTCCGGATGAAGGACGCCCCAGAAAGGCGACGAGCAATGAACTCACCTTCAGCGATGGGCGATGCCGCGAGCGTCCCGCATCCGCTCGAACCGCTCAGCCAGGACGAGATGGCTGCCGCCTGCGCCGCAGTGCTGTCGTCGGGATGCTGCGGCGAGCGGCCTGCGATCGTGTACGCGTGCCTGGCGGAACCGCCGAAGGCGCAGGTGCTGGCGTGGCAGGCGGGCGATGGACCGTTGCCGCAGCGCGCCGCGCTGGTGGTCGTCGTCGACCAGGCGACCGGGATGACCCATGAGGTCACTGTCGCGGTGGCTGGTGATGCACCCACAGTGCTGACCTGTGAGGCCCGGCCTGGCCTGCACGCACCGCTGGTGTCCACCGAGGTCGCCATCGCGCAGGAGGTGGTCAACGAGCCCCTGGTCGCAGCGGCGCTCGCCCGCCGGGGTGTCACCGACCTGTCGACCGTCTTCGTCGAGGCGTGGCCGGCTGGGCACTTCGATCGCCCGTACGACGCCACCGGTCGGCGGCTGAACCGGTGTGTCTTCTACCTGCAGGAGCATCCGGCAGATCAGCCGTGGGCCCGGCCCATCCAGGGGTTGGTGGCCGTGTCGGATCGCGACACCAACGAGGTCTTCGAACTGATCGACGAGAGGTCCGACACGCCCATCCCCAGCCACGACGGGCGTTTCGATCCCGAGGCCCTGCAGGCGGCCGGAGTGGAGCTGCGCGGCGACATCACGCCGTTGCACATCACGCAACCGGACGGCGCGTCGTTCACCTTGGACGGCACCGAGCTGGCGTGGCAGAAATGGCGGGTCCGTCTGTCGTTGCACCCGATCGAGGGGCTGGTGCTGCACCAGTTGACCTACGACGGTCGGTCGGTGATGTACCGCGGGGCCATGGCCGAGATGGCGGTGCCCTACGGCGACCCGCAGGGCCACCACTACTGGCGTAGCGTGTTCGACGAGGGCGAGGTGGGCATGGGGTGCACCGCCAACAGCCTCGTCCTCGGGTGCGACTGTCTGGGCGAGATCGCCTACCTGTCGACGCCACTCGCGCTGCCCGACGGCACGGTTGCCGATGTCCCCAACACGGTCTGCATCCACGAGGAGGATGTCAACGCACTGTGGCGGCACCACGACCGCACGATGGGTGCCACGCACAGCCGCCGCAACCGACGGCTCGCGATCAGCTTCTGGGCGACGCTCGGCAACTACGACTACGGCTACTTCTGGTACCTCTACCAAGACGGATCCATCGAGATCGAGGTGAAGCTGACCGGCATTCTGTTGATGTCGGCCATCGCCGAAGGCCAGGCTCCATCACCCCACGAGGTGGTGATCAGCCCGCACCACACGGCGCCGAACCATCAGCACTTCTTCAGCTTCCGGCTCGACCTCGACATCGACGGACAGGCGAACCGGGTCAGCGAGGTCGACGTCGTCGTCGACCCGTTGGGCCCTGACAACCAGCACGGTGTGGCGTTCCGAGCGGTGCACTCGCTGGTCGCCCGTGAGGCCGAGGGTCGACGCCGGTCGGACGCGCTTGCGGGTCGCACCTGGCTGGTCACCAACGAGGCGTCCCGCAACACGCTCGGTCAGGCGGCTGGCTACAAGATCGTGCCCGGTGCATCGCCGTTGTTGTTGGCACATCCCCAATCCAGCGCGGCGAAGCGGGCCGCGTTCGCCACCGAGCATCTGTGGGTCAGTGCCTACGACGACGCAGAGACCCGCGCCGCCGGCTTCTACCCGAACCAGCACCCAGGAGGCGCCGGCCTGCCCGAGTACCTGGCCGCCGACCGTCCACTCGTCGACACCGACGTCGTGCTGTGGGTCACCGTCGGCACGACCCACATCGGGCGGCCGGAGGACTTCCCGATCATGCCGGTGGAGCACACCGGCTTCCACCTCAAGCCGGTGTCCTTCTTCGACCGGAACCCGGCGCTGGACGTGCCGCCACAGGACCGCATCGTCGGCCAGAACAGCGGGGGCCACTGCCACTGACCGCCGTTCACCTGAGTGCGTGGATCCCCGGCTCGGGGGGCCTTGGAAGCGAGCTCGACCCCGAGCCCGAGCAACCCAGGACTGTCGTGCGAACCCGTGGCCGCCGACCGTCAGCCCCGGATCACCGCGAACCAGCGATCCTCGTTGTCGGCGAATGCAAACGTTGACATGCCGGAGTGCTCGCCCACCTCGGTCGGCTGCACACCCTTCGCCACGAGCTCGGCGCGGGCGGCATCGAGGTCGTCGACCTGGAAGGCGATCGAGGGTGTCGCCAGATCGAGCCCGTCGGGGTTGTCCTCCATCAGTGCGAGCGGAACCAGCTCGAAGGCGAACTCCTGATCCGCGAAGCCCACCTTCACGATGGAGACGTCCCCCGCCTGGGCGCGGCCCTTTTCGACCATGCCGACCTGCTCGGTCCAGAACCGCAGGCATGCCGCCGGGTCGTTCACGTACAGCACCACGTATCCAACTTTCATCAACTGCTCCTGTAGCTCGGCGGATCCGAGGTGGAAGGCTACGACCACGTGTGAGTTTGCGCGGAGAACGTGCAGTAGAGCCAACGGCAGACGCTGCGAACCGTCGGTAGTGTTGCCGCGCATGTACCAGTGGTTGCTCGAGGCACCGGTTGGATGGCGTGTTCTCGTCGTGGTCGTGCCCGTCTTGGGCGTCACGGTGCCATTGGCGTTGCGGTCGTGGGTCGGCGCGACCGACGAGCGCGCAAACGACAACGTGATGACGACAGCAGCCCGATTTGTCGGCGCGGCATTCATCTTTCTCGGCTCGTTCGCGAACGTCACCGCGTGGCAGGGGGCCGGCGCGGCCGCCTCGACGCTGAAGGAGGAGTTGAACTCGCTGTCAGCCCTCGCGGGGTTGATTACCGAATACGAGTCGGATCCCGTGTTGGACGACGCGCTCGGCGCGATCGTGACCTACGTCGAGCGGGTGCAGGCCACGGAGCTCGCTCCGGGTTCGCGTGCGGGCACCCGACCGCCGTCCGGGGAATCGGAGACGGGCTCAGCAGCGTTGTCCGCGGACGAGGCTGCGAATGACGTCCGGAGTGCCGTCGTCGCCATCGAGGTATCGGAGCTCATCAGCGATCAGGACGTCGGTCGGATGTTCGCGCTGGTGGACGAGTTCCAGCGCGCCCGTTCAGACCGGCGGTCGACGTCGTGGCCGGTGGTCTCGGGCGTGGTGATGGTGTCGCTCCTGATCGTGACGCTTGCCGCCCTGTTGGTGATCGGGCTCTACCCCTCAGGGCCGAGCCGAGGGCTCAAGTGGCTCCAGGTACTCACGTCGTCTGCGGTCGTCAGTGCGATCTGGTTCGCGATCGTCTCGTCCCAGAATGTCACCACGGCGAATCCTGCGATCAAGGCGCCGGTGGAGGCGTTCCTCACCCGCTACGGCGGCTGAATCATTCGTGCTGCCGGTCGCCTGCGCGTAGGGCAAAGTCGACCGCCGCCACAGCGTGCAGATAGGCGGTAGGGAAGAGCGGCACCTGCATGTCGCTCTGGTCGATCAGGAGCTCGATCTCGGTGCACCCGGAAATGATCCCCTGTGCCCCTCGAGCGACGAGCCTGTCGATGATGTCGAGGTAGTTGGCCTTGGACCGTTCGTTGACCACCCCGCGGACCAGTTCTTGGTAGATGACATCGTGGACGATGGTGCGGTCGGGTTCGTCGGGTACAAGCACCGTCAGGCCGTGTCGGTCGCCAAGCCGTCTGACGTAGAAGTCCTCCTCCATCGTGTAGCGGGTGCCGAGCAAGGCGACGACCTCGATGCCCGCCAGCTGGACCGCAGCTGCGGTGGCGTCTGCGATGTGGAGGACGGGTATGTCGACAGCTGCCTGAACAGCGTCCGCGAGCCGGTGCATGGTGTTGGTGCAGATGACGATGGCGTCCGCACCGCCATCGGCCATGTTCGCCGCGGCCGCTGCGAGGAGTCGCCCGGCCTCGTCCCAGCGGCCCGCTTCTTGCAACGCCTCGATGTCGGCGAAGTTGAACGACCGGATGAGCAGATCGGCGGAGGCGACACCTCCCACGCGTTCACGCACCAGTTGATTGATGATGCGCTCATACTCGATCGACGATTCCCATGACATCCCACCGAGAAGTCCCAGACGTTTCATGCCACGACCGTACCGGCCGGTTCAGACTGACCTGACGGGACCGATGACCGATGAGGTTCGCGATCGCATCGACTCCAAACCGTCGAGGCGAAGGAGGGCTGAGCGCGATGCGACCGATGCCCGTGAGGCCCGACCAGGCTGAGCTGCTGGGACGAGCTGGTCGACCGACGTCGTGAGCTGCAGGTATGTCGGGGGTCCGGCCGCGCGTGTCGCCTCATCGGCGCTCGCTCGCTACGGTCGCTGGAATCACCATTCCGAATGGGCGAGGCCTCGGCTTCGTAGCTTGCGCCACAGCTGCGCGCGTAGGGAGACGACATGGCACAGATCACGCTTCTGGACGGAGGAATGGGCCAGGAGCTCGTGGCGCGCTCGGGCGACGAGCCGACGTCGCTCTGGGCAACACGGGTGATGATCGACCATCCCGGGATGGTGCGGGCAATCCACGAGGACTACTTCGCCGCAGGCGCCACCGTGGCCACGACCAACACGTATGCCGGCCACCATGACCGGCTGGTTCGATTCGATCTGGACCATCTGTTCGAAGCGCTCCACTTGCGGGCGTTGGTCGAAGCGCATGAGGCGCGGGGTACGCGCGTGGCGCGGATCGCAGGTTCGATCGGGCCGCTGAAGGCGAGCTATCGACCCGATCTGGCCGAACCGGTGGAGATCGCCGCGCCGAAGTACGAGGAGGTGGCGCGGATCCTGGGGCCGCATGTCGACCTGATCTTGTGCGAGACGATGTCGTCGCTGGCGATGGCCGAGGCTGCGGTGTCGGGTGCGCAGGTGTCGGGCAGGCCGGTCTGGTTGTCGGTGTCGGTCGACGACCAGGACGGAACACGGTTGCGGTCCGGCGAGCCTGTCGCTGATCTGGCCGGGGTCGTGGCTCGGTACCCCGTGGCGGCGGTGCTGGCCAATTGCTCGGTTCCCGAGGCGATGGCGGCGGCGCTGGGCGAGCTTCGCGGGTTGGGTCTGCCGTTCGGCGCCTACGCCAACGGGTTCACGCACATCAGCGACGGCTTCCTGAAGGACGCGCCGACGGTCAAGGACCTGACCCGCCGCCATGACCTGACGCCCGAGAAGTACGGCGATGTCGCACTGGCGTGGGTCGAGATGGGGGCGACGATCGTGGGGGGCTGCTGCGAGGTGGGCCCGGCCCACATCGCCCACCTGGCCGCCCGGTTGCTCGATTCGGGTCACGAGATCGTCTGACGTCGACCACTGCTGCGGCTGAGCTCCCGGTCCGGCTCCGGGGGGCCGGACCGACTCACCCGGTTCGGAGGTGCAGTCCGATTGCTCCGGACACTCTGTCAAGTGGGGTGTTCGAAGAATTGCCGAGATCCTGACGCGGAGGACGATTCCGCCGAGGTGGTGTACGGCCTCTCACACCGAGATCGCTTGTTGCCGACACGGGTGCCTTGGATGTCTCCCGTAGCCCCGATCTCGAGCGCACCAATCAGCGACCGGGCAGATCTGTCGCGTCACCTAGCGGCACCTCTGTCACGCGTCAGACAGCGCCGACGACCGCTTGGCAGCCGTCGTTATGCACTCCTCAAATCGGTTGACCGGGTAGCGCCGAGCGGCAGTTCGTCGCTACTTGATGGGACCGGCCAAGGTAGGACCTCGAACAGTCACGAGATCCAAGCATTGCCTCCCGAGACGATCTGCCATTC
>JBBATY010000017.1:0-50757 GCA_040398525.1 Ilumatobacteraceae bacterium
GCCCTACCTCTACGCCTCCGGCAACCCCACCACCCTCTCCGACCCCACCGGGCTGATGGCACTACCGGGTGGGGAGTGGCTGTGCGAGGGCGGCGGCGTGCAGGGCTGCGGCAGCCATGCGGTCAAAGACCGGGTCTACAACGCGAAGAAGAACCTGTGGGACGACCTCCACGGTCGCGCTCGCACCCCCGGAGTGATCGGAAGCGGATGCCACATCGGCACCGACAGCCAAGGGCGGTGCAAGCAGATGTCAGGGCTTCGCCCGATCAGCACCCTGACAGACCTGTTCTTCGATCCCGACGCCTGCCGAGGCTTCAGCTGGAGCTGCGTCATCGAGATCGCAGGCATCATTCCCTACGGCAAGATACTCAAGGTCGGCAAGCTCTCCACCACCCTCACCAAGACCACCGACCGACTCAGCGACGCCGCCGACACCGCACACGACATCAACAAAGCCACAAACACAGTTCGATCGACGTCCATAGTCGACGATGTCATTGCCGAGACGCAGTCCGGCGCTCGGAACTTGACGAGCCGCTACACGCTGACAGCTGATGAGGCGCTGACGGCAGGCGAGCGCTGGGTCGGTTCGGGGTACACGGAGATCGGAAAGCCAGGCAGCGGCGTTTTCCGGAGTGCCGACGGGACACGTCAGTTCCGGATCGACAACGGTTCCATCACGGGTGCCCACTCGCCGGGTGTCCCACACGTGCACCTTGAGACGATCGCGCCTGGCCCCAAAGTCCCGGTTGTCAACAACCACATCCCGATCGCCGGATGACGCCGATGAACGACATCCGAGTCGGCGTCCTGGGCGAGATCCTGACTGGCACCGAAGCCGGCAGGTACGTCGAAATCGTCGACGATGCCGAGAACACCGGCGGCTACCTCATCGTCACCTACGCCGACGCATTGCGCTCGCCCGAGGTCTACGACGCCTGGGTCGAGTCGGTAGTCGACGTGGAGCTGTACTTCGAGGACGCCGCGTGGAGCGTGCGATGGACCGACTGCTCCTAGCCAGAGCCCGCTACGTGGTAGCGATCGCCGCGCTCGTGGCTGGCTTCTTCGTCTTCGGGTTGGCCGCGCAGGCCCCGGCTGCGGCTGCCAGTGGTCCTGTCGATGGCTCGATCACGCCAGCCGCCGGTTCGCTTCTCACTGCTCCTGCAACGGCCGACACGGGCCGGATCCACGTGTACGACGCGTTGGTCATCGCGCGCGTCTGCGTTCGAGCGGTCGGCACTGTCGACCTCGCCCCGGCCGTGCTCGGCGACCTGTGGGAGGGTTCTGCGTCGTGTTTCGGCGAGGGCAGTGGCATCTCTACGACCTCCTCCGGCTCGTTCGTTGCCACAGAAGCGGCAAGCCTGGCCGACGAGGGATTCATCAACCCATCGTCTATTCGGTTCTCGCAGAACTCGGTGAGTCCGAACTTCTCGGCCGGTGGCTCGATTGACGACCTGGCTGCGGGCCTCCGCAACGGATCGGTATCGCCGGCAGATGTGCCGCAGATCCGAATCTTCGAGAGCAATGGTCAGTGGATGACCCTCGACAACCGACGCCTCGTCGCCTTCCAACAGGCAGGTGTCGACGTCCCCTACCGACTGGCCACTGCGGAGGAGATCGCAGCGCAGGCTTGGAAGGTCACTACGACGAATGGCGGCACATCCATCACGATCCGAGGAGGTGGCGGCTCATGGCCCCGCTAGATCCATCCACTGTTTCCAACCGGGAGGAACTGAGCGACTTCCTGAGCGAGCTTGCTCGGCGCATCGACGCGGGCGGCATCGACCTGGAGAACCCGTCCACCTCCCGCTACGTCGACGCCGCAGCGGGCTGGACTGCCGACCTCGAGGGGTTCTTCGTGAACCGAGGCGAGCCGGTGCCTGAGGTGCCCAGTTGGTCACTGGTGGCTTCGATCTTTCTTGCGGCGACGGTCTACGAGTAGGTGCGATGCGCACGTTCTTGCGGGTCTTCGTCGTTGCGCTGACAACTCTGATTGCAGGCGCGATCACCGGTACGACGAGCGTCGGCGCAGCGACCTTAACCTACGACGTCGCCTTCGTCGCGCGCGTCGACATCCGTGAGATCAACGCCGGCGGGCTTCCGACAGCCCTGCTCAGCGGCTCGTGTGAGCGATCTGCCTCACCTTCCACGGAGGTTCATGGCACGGCTACGACCCCCTTTCGCTCGTTCATTGCCACAAACACGGCAACTCGAATCGGTGATGATGTCGTAGCCGCCGGTGATGACGCCTTCACGCACAGCTACAGCTATCACCCACGACTTCGCGAGCGTGGCCTTCAGGATCCTGTCGGTCACAACTTCCCCTACTCGTACGACGACGTGATTCTGAGATCCGCACCGGTCACACAAGCCGATGGCTCCCTGTTGTACCGGGTGCCGGGCTCGATCAACGGCAAAGATGGGTTCTTCGAGATCGCTGTCAACCCGACCACCCAGACGATCTTCCACCGAACGTTCGTGGGCGGCTGATGCGGTACCTAACGGTTGTTGCCGACTACACCCAATCCCCCCTTCGCGATGACTACATCGGCACGGTTGTCCCGGAGGAAATCGGCTTGTCGTGGGAGCTCGGTGCTCGGCTTCGTGATTGGAACGATCGCTATCGAGCGATCATCCCTCTCGACCCTGCCGACCGGATGTCTGCACCGGCGTCGGCGCTGATCGACGTTCTCGACGATGAAGGTCTAAACCTGGCCGACGCGATCGGCTCCGCCCTTGAGGACGTCAAGGTCCGCTACTACAGCGAAGGCCGCCTTCGGTACCTTGCAGTGGATGGCGGAAAGCACGCTGAGGACGAGTAGTGCGTCGTCTACTCGCAATTCTCGCAGTGCTCTGGATCACGTTGTTCGCCTCGACACAGGTCGTTCACGCAGGCGCCCACACCTACGACACGTCGGGCATCGAGCGCGTTGGCGTTCAACAGGTCAAAGCCGTCGGTGTGGGTACGACGACCGCCGGAGCGGTCATCCACACCTACGACGTCCGGACGATCGCGCGCGTCGACGTTCATGGGTTGGGAGCCGTCGAGGCCAATCGGGCGCAGGCCAGCGGCTCGCGGGAGGGTTCTGCCTCGTGTCCGCGTCAGGCGCACGGCATATCTGTGACGACTTCCGTTGTGTGTGTTGCCACAAACACGGCAGGTTTGGCCGACGAGGGATTCATCAGCCCGTCGTCTGTTCGGTTCTCTCAGAACTCGGTCAGTCCGAACTTCTCGGCTGGCGGCTCGATTGACGACTTGGCTGTGGGGCTGCGCAACGGCTCAATAGCGCCGGGAGATGTGCCGCAGATCCGGATCTTCGAGAGCGATGGTCAGTGGATGACCCTCGACAACCGGCGCCTCGTTGCCTTTCAACAGGCAGGTGTCGACGTCCCCTACAGGCTGGCTACAGCGGAGGAGATCGCGGCGCAGGCCTGGAAGGTCACTACGACGAATGGCGGCACATCCATCACGATTCGAGGAGGTGGCGGCTCATGGCCCCGCTAGACCCATCAACCGTTAGCAGCCGGGAAGAACTGAGCAATTTCTTGAGCGACCTTGCTCGGCGCATCGACGCGGGCGGCATCGATCTGGAGAACCCGTCCACCTCCCGCTACATCGGTGCCGCGGCCGGCTGGACCGCCGACCTCGAAGGGTTCTTCATGAACCGAGGCGAGCCCGTGCCCGAGGTGCCCAGCTGGTCACTTGTGGCTTCGATCTTCCTTGCGGCGACGGTCTACGAGTAGGCGCGATGCGCACGTTGCTGCGGCTCCTCGTTATTGCGCTGGCAGCTCTGGCTGCGAGCGCGATCACCGGTACGACGAGCGTCGGCGCAGCGTCCTTCACCTACGACGCGCCATCCATTGCGCGCGTTCACGCTCACGTATTCGCGAGCGCCTTGGCTGGCCCGGCGCAGCTGACGTGCGCGAGGGAGCGGTCTACCTTGCCCTCCGTCCAGCCCAAGGGCACGTCTACGACCCCGCCTGCCGTCATTGTTGCCACAAACACGGCAATCGGGTTCACCGATGATGCGGTCGGCAGCGCATACCAGGGCATGCGATCGGGCGGCGGTCACGCGATGCGCCACCTCATCGATGAGGGGCTCATTCCTAACTCGGGAAGCCTCGCGTCCCGGGCAAGCACCTTCCAGGACTTGACCTCTCCGATCCTCACAAATCCATCGGCGACGTTCAACTGGCGGCTGGGCGATACCGCTACGAGAGCGTTCGCTGGCCAAGCGGGCGGACGTCAAGTCGTCGTGTTCGTGGCCACGGAAGGCCCATATCAAGGGCGTGTCATCTCGGCTGTCGTCCCAGATGCCAGCCAGGTCGCTCAGTGGGGCCTGTGATGCAACGACTCCGAGCGGCGCTGGCTTGGTCGGGAACCGACGTGACCCTGTCGATGTTCGTCGCGACTCCTCAGTCGGCTATTCCGCCGCTCGATCTCAGCAGCGGCCGCGCACCCACTCAGGTCAGGTCGTACAAGCTTGACGACGACGCCGGCATTCTCCGAGGCCGGCATCTATACGAGTACGACTTGGTCTGGACGGACTTTCCCCCCGACCTGGAAACGCTCATCAGCGATTGCCTCGTCTCCGCCTTGTCGCGAGGTGCGGACATCGCTTGGTTCGGCTTCGAAGGGTCATTCGACTTCGAGTACCTGCTTCATCCAGACATCGCCAGCCAGGTTTATGCCGTCGGTGCTGGCGAGGCCGTTCGGATCGCCCTAGAAGACGACTACCGGGCCTCCGAGGACTGGGCCCGCTTACTGGCGGGGTTGAGGGAGTACGTGCTGGGATGACGCGTCGCGCCCTCACTGTCCTCGTAGTCCTGGTCGGGATTGTCGTCTGGTCAAGCGGACCGTCCTTCGCGTCGGCCCCGGCCGCATTCGGGTACGACGACATTGAACTCGTGGCCGACCCGGCAAGGCTCCTCGCACTCCCGACTACGACCGGCGTAGCTCAGGTCGCCCATGCCTACGACGTATCGACCGTTGCGAGCGTTGACGATCGAACGTCTGCTGCCGCGGAGACGGCCTCGGCCCTGCTCAACGGCGTCCGAGACGAGTCTGTGTCGTTACCGATCTATGACCCGGGACCATCTACGACCTCTTCTCGCTCTGTTGTTGCCACAAACACGGCAAATGACGTCCTTCGGTTCGGTACGAAGGACTCGTGGGGCAATCTCAACACCCTCGACGACCACTTCGCCCGGCACGGCGCCGACTTCGGAGCGACCTCCGCGGATGACTACGCACGGCAAGCCTTCGAGTTTCTCCAACAGCCAGGAACTCTGACGAAGATCGACCCGAAGACTGGCGTCATCCGCGTCTACGACCCGGCGACCGAGGCGTTCGGCGCCTACAACCCGACGGGGACGACGCGCACGTTCTACATACCCGATCCGGCCAAACACGGGTACCCGACGAATCTCGACTACTGGAACGCGCAACCGGGATGAGCGACTGCGAGACCTTTCTTTGCCCTGTGTGCGGGTACGACCAGTTGGATGAGCCGCCGTGGTACGACGACTCGCCTTCTGATGAGATCTGCCCATCGTGCGGAACTCACTTCGGATTCGACGACGCCGCAGGCGGTAGCGCAGCGCGACGAGCTGCGACACACCGGGCGCTCCGAGATTCTTGGGTGAGCGACGGATGCCAGTGGTTCTCGGCATCCCGCCGGCCGCCCGATGGATGGGACGCTGCCGCTCAGCTCGAAGTGTTCTGGTGAGAGGGACCCGATGAGTGGTCCAGGGGCTATGCGGCTTGGGGTGGGTTGGTGGTCCGCGTGGCGGCGAACTCGGCTGGGGTGAGGTCGCCGTGGGCGGTGTGGGGCCGCTGCCAGTTGTAGTCGATGCGCCAGTCCTCGATGATCACGCGGGCCTCGCGAAGGCTGTCGAACTGCCACAGGTTGAGCAGCTCGTCACGGAGGCGGCCGTTGAACGACTCGATCCATGCGTTCTGCCATGGTGAGCCGGGATCGATGAACACGCTCGCGGTGTCGTTGAACCGGCACCAGTCCGCGAGCGCGTGCGCGACGAGCTCGGGCCCGTTGTCCATCCTCAAGAAGGCGGGCGGCCCACCGCGGTCGAGTTTCAGGCGGTCGAGGATTTCGACGACGTGGTCGGCGTCGATGGAGTGATCGACCTCGATCGCCAGGGCTTCGCGGGTGAACTCGTCGATGATGTTGAGCATCTTGATCGTGCGCCCGGAGGCGAGGGTGTCGAACTGGAAATCGAGCGCCCACAGGGCGTTGGGGCGGATCGGGCACATTGCCCCGACATGGGTTCCGATGCCGGTGAGACGCTTCTTGCGTTTCTTCTGCGGGACGCGCAGGCCCTCATCACGCCACAGCCGCCGGATCCGTTTGTCGTTCACCTGCCGGCCCTGACGGCGGGCTTCCTTGGCGGCGCGTCGCCATCCCCAACGCGGGCGACGCTTCGCGAAATCGCGGAGGAACGCACGCGGCTCGGCCTCCTCGTCGGGGACCGGCGGCGGGGCGAGACGCTGCGTCGAGCGATGGATCCCGACGACGTTGCAGGCTCGGCGTTCGGACACCCCGAACCGTTCGCGCAGCACGCCGACTGCGTTGCGCTTGCGGTTCGGGGACGCTCCTATGTCCTGTCAAGTGGTGAAGCTCTCGAGTTGCCGAAAGAGCTGGCGAGTGACGTAGCGCTTGAGACATCGTTTGATCTCGCGGTCGGTCTTTCCTTCGGCGCGGCGCCGCTCGACGTAGATCTTGGTTTCCGGGTCGACGCGCATCCGGGTGACCACCACAGTGTGGATGGCCTGGTTGAGGCGGCGATCGCCGGATCGGTTCAGCCGGTGGCGGACGGTCATCCCTGACGATGCAGGGATCGGGGCGGTGCCGGCAATCATCGCGAATGCAGCGTCGCTGCGAACGCGCCCGGGATGCGACCAGGCGCAGAGCACCGTCGCTGCAACGATCGGGCCGACACCGCAGTTGGTCAAGATGTCCGGCCGCCACGAGCGGATGATCTCAACGATGGCCCTTTCGTGCTCACGCGCTTCAGTGGCGAGGTTCGCTGCCCGGCGGGCAAGGCAGCGCAATACCTGGGCGGTCTCGCGTGTGGTGATGTCCCAGCGAGGATCAACTCGCAGCCGGGCACAGATCTGGAGCATCTCCGACGTGGTCTTGTTCCGCAGCTTCTCGCGCAGACGTTCGGGCGCTGCGACGACAAGGCCGTGGATCTGGCGCTGCGCATCAGTGCCGGAATCGACAGCGAGGCGACGGGCGGCGAGCCGCACCGACAGTGCTGCTCGTTCGCCTTCAGCACGAGGCTCGCTGAGGTGCTCACGACTCAGCGCTTCGCGTGCGGCTCGGACAGCGTCGATCGGGTCGGACTTAGCCCCATGGCGACGCTTGGCGCGTTGTGGCCGGTCGAGTTCGATCACCAACTCGCCGCGCTCGACAAGGAAGCGGGTGAGGCCGGCGCCGTATCCGTTGGCGCCTTCGATCGCCCAGGCGCGGAGTCCACCGCTGCGTTCAGCCAGACTCAGCAGGTGCTGGTAGCCGTCGGGGTCAGTTCCGGCTGTGGTGGTCTCGATCACGGCCGCTGTCGCTGCTGAGACGATCGCTGCGGTGTTGGTGTGTTTGTGCGTGTCGACGCCGATGACGTGATCGACGAGTTCTGCCAGCATGGGCACTGCGTTTCTCCTTTGAACGTGGAACGTGAGGTTCCGGTCCGGGACGGAGATCGGCAGGACTGTGATGGGACACGCCAGGGTTCAGCTGGCGGTCAAGCTCCTGATCAGGCCAGTCACTCCGACCAGGGCCGGGGCCGACAACCCGATGCGGACAAGTCCCCAACAAGACACGACGGTCAGTCAGAATTTGGGTCACGCACCGAGTCATCGACCACAGCACACCACGCACGCGATGGCTGCACCTACAGACTCACAGTCAGAAGTTTCCCTTCGCCAACTCCTTGAGCATCGACTTGTCGAGCTCGGCCTCAGCGAGGAGCTTCTTCAACCGGGCGTTCTCCGCCTCGAGTTCCTTCAGCCGTTTCGCGTCGTTGGCCTTCATCCCGCCTGTCGCCCGCCAGTGGCATGGGACCACTTTGAGGTGTGTTCCGCCAGTGTGATGGGACCACCTGTCCGCCAGTGATGGGACCACCCCGGGGTCCGTCAGTTCGGTGCTGTCGCGGGTGAGCATCGCCGTTCCTGCTGACAGCTCGAGAGGCGGCGATGGCATTCCGGGAGGTTCCGATGTTCGAGGTTCGAGAAGTGCTGCGTCTGTGGCTGGGAGGTGAGGGGCTGAGGGCGGTCACCCGATTGTCCCGGGTGGATCGCAAGACGGTGCGCCGCTATGTCGAGGCGGCGATCGAGGTCGGCATCACCGCCGATGGCGGCGTGGAACAGCTCACCGACGAAGTGTTGGGCAGGGTGGTGGAGATCGTCCGGCCGCACCGCACGAACGGTCACGGCCACGCCTGGGCGTCGCTCGCCGAGCGTCGTGACACCGTGGAGGGTTGGGTGACCGCCGGGGTTGCCGGCGTGAAGATCTGCGAGCTGTTGGCCCGGGACGGGATCGTGGTGCCGGAGCGGACGGTTCAGCGGTTCGTCGCCGCCGAGTTCGGTCCCCGGCGGGGGCAAGGCTCGACGGTGCGGATCGCGGACGGCGAACCGGGTCACGAGTTGCAGATCGACTTCGCCCGTCTCGGTCTGCTCGACGACCCCGACACGGGTCGGCGGCGGGTGTGTCACGCGTTGATCTTCACCGCGGTGTTCTCCCGGCACATGTTCGTGTGGTTGTCGTTCACGCAGACGACCGACACGGTGATCGCCGGATGTGAGGCGGCGTGGCGGTTCTTCGGCGGCGTGTTCAAGGTGTTGATCCCCGACAACCTCACCCCGGTGGTGACGAAGGCCGACGGGATCGAGCCGCGGTTGAACGAGGCGTTCGTCGAGTACGCGCAGACACGCGGGTTCGTGATCGACCCGGCACGTGTTCGCACCCCGACGGACAAGCCACGCGTGGAACGGATGGTGCAGTTCGTGCGGTCGTCGTTCTGGGCCGGTGAGACGTTCCGCGATCTGAACGACGCCCAGACCAAGGTGGAGGCGTGGTGCGCCGGTCGCGCAGGGATGCGAGTCCATGGCACGACCCAGTGCCGGCCGCTCGAGCACTTCCGCCTCGAAGAACAGGCGCTGCTGTTGCCGGCACCTGGCGAGCACTACGACGTGCCGATCTACGCGACGTGCCGGGTGCACCGCGATCATCACGTCGAGATCGCCAAAGCCCTGTATTCGATCCCGGGGAACCTGCTCGGCAAGAACGTGCAGGTCCGCGCCGACCGCAACCTCGTGCGGGTGTTCCACCGGGGTCAGCTGATCAAGGTCCACCCCCGCCAGCGGCCTGGGCATCGCTCGACCGATCCGGCCGATCTGCCCTCGGAGCAAACCACCTACGCGTTGCGTGACATCGCCCACCTCCAGCGCCTCGCCGCCGGTCACGGTGAAGCGATCGGCGCCTACGCGGCGGCGGTGCTCGACACCCCGTTGCCGTGGACCAAGATGCGCCAGGTCTACGCGCTGCTGGGGCTCGTCAAGAAGTGGGGGCCGGACAAGGTCGACGCCGCCTGCAAACGAGCGCTCGACGCCGAAGCGATCAACGTGGCGTTGATCGGCCGGATGCTCGAACGAGCCACCGAGACCACCGAACCCGAAGCGCCGCCGGCTCCGCCGGCGACGACACGGTTCGCTCGTGACCCGGGCGAGTTCACCACCGAGACGGCGAAGGCTCGGAGAACAGCATGAGCCCGCAGCTGATCGTCACCGCCGAGCTGAAGGCGTTGTTGCGCCGGGTGAAGCTCGGTCGTTGCCTCGACACGCTCCCCGAGCGGTTGACGCTCGCGCACCAGCAGAAGCTCACCCATCACGAGTTCCTCGAGCTGCTCCTCGCTGACGAGGTCACCCGCCGCGACACCCAATCCGCCATCCTGCGCGCCCGCACCGCCGGGCTCGACTCGGACATGCTGCTCGAGCGTTGGGATGACACCGCGAAGATCACCTACGACCGCACGATCTGGAACGAGCTCTGCTCACTGCGCTTCGTCGACGCGCCCAACGACGTCGTCATCCTCGGCCCTGTCGGTGTCGGCAAGACGTTCCTCGCGACCGCTCTCGGACACATCGCCGTCAGACGCGGACGCAGTGTCCACTTCGAACGCGCCGACACCCTCCTCAAGCGGCTGAAGGCCACCCGGTTGGACAACAGCCACGACGCCGAGGTCCGCAAGCTGCTGCGCGTCGACGTGCTCATCATCGATGACTTCGCCCTCCGAGCGATGGATCAGATCGACACCGCCGAGGTCTACGAGATCATCGTCGAACGCCACCGCCGCGCATCGACGATCCTCACCTCCAACCGTGACTCCGGTGAGATGCTCGCCCAGATGGCCGACCCGCTCCTCGCCCAATCAGCCATCGACCGACTCCACTCCAACGCCCACGAACTCGTCATCGACGGCGAGTCCTACCGCCGCCGCCAACGACCCGGCATTGACACCACCGACCACCCCGCACCATCATCCCCAAGCCGACGCTGACAACCCGGACCCGGTCCCATCACACTGGCGCACCCGTGGTCCCATCACGCTGGCGGGCGACAAGCCACGTGGGGGGTCGAGCGCGGTTGACGGTTGAAGTGCTCGACTTCAGCAGTTAAACCCCTCCACGTAGACGCTGTGGGATTCGTCGTAGACAAAGGCCCTGGTTGCCCAGTACGTCCCAGCGAAGAGACCAGATCCAGAGGGACCCGTACTCGAAGACCATTCTCCAACAACCGTCTCGAACGATCGGACGGCATTACAGAGCGGGCCAGGTGCGCACCCGTAAGTCGCTCGCGATGACACGGAGTTGCAAGGAATGGACGAATTCAACCCTGCCGACTCGAACAGGGCGTTCGAGTACGCGCCGCCGAAGTTTCCTTGTTGACCACCCACGGAGCAGTCGTAGCTGATCTGCGGGAGATAGACGAGGTTTCGGTACATGAAGCCCCATTCCTGGTTCAGAGGCATGCAACTCGGCCCCGACAATGCCGCACTCGCCGGGAGCGCGGACGCGAGCATCACGGCACCGACGAGGGATGCTGTGCGAGCACCGCGCGTGCACCATCGGTTGCGCAGCCGGCCAGTCGTCACGAACGTACCTTCGGCATGTTCTCGATGAACGCAAGGAGCTCGGCTGCGTAGTCGGTGACGAACTTTCGCTGGACCTCTTCCGTGACCTCGATGGCCACCATCGCCCAGCCCGTGTCGTGCTGGCATGAGATGATCTCGTTGCGTTCGAAGGGCTCCCCAGTAGCGGAGCGCCTCGTCACACACTCCGTCACACGCCGACGAGCCTCGACCACCCTCGGATCGCTGGCGAACCGCGCCTCGTACGGCGCGTAGGCAGCCGCCATCGTGTTCAACACATAGACACGGCGCGTCCCCTCGGTCTCGCAGCTTGCGTCGGAACCGTCACTCTCGAGCTCCGTCCAACGCGTCGACGCATACCGAGCGAATGCCGCTGCAGTCAGCCCCCTCCAGAACGTCTCATTCGGATCACGTTCAGCGCCAAAGGGAACCGGAACGTGGGAATACCCATGCCGCGCCATGCACTCGGCGATCGCCACCTCTGTCATCTCGTGCGCGAGACGCACGGCATCGCCAACGTCGTGCGGAACGCCCAGGAAGCGCTCCAGCGGTCCTCTCCAGTCGTCGGATGATGCACGGCTCGGGATGTCGACGGTCACAGCACTTGGGGACCCTGTTGCTCGACCCCCTGCGGTACCCGTCGGCCCCATCTCAATCGCCGTCGTCCGACGGGTGGGCCCCGAGCTGCCCTCCTCCACGGTGGGCACCCCACAACCAGCGAGGGTTGAGAAGCTGATGACGAGAGGAGTGATGAGGCACAGCTTTCTTGCTTGCATGTTCACTTCCGCGCCTCTATTTCTATCGGACAAGGACAACACCCACTGCCAACAAGTAGATCCGTCAGTCACGATCACGGCGGCTATCGCAGAGTAGGCGGACGGCGTCGACTCCCACAGACCGCACACGACATGTCGACACCCGGTGCCGAGATGGAGTTGACCCCGGGTGACGGACACCGATTTCGAGGCGGGCTGGTGCTCGTCTCGGAAGGAGTCCCGATGCCTGAGGCGGCAGCGCCCCGCGGAGTGGACGCTCCTCCTGAGGCGCATCTGCCAGAGTTCCGTCAACGTGCTGTCGATCTCGCTCGAGCGAGGGCGAAGCCGATCGCTGAGATCGCGAGGGATCTCGGGATCTCGGAGTCCTGTCTGCGTCGCTGGATGGACCTGGCCGACGTGGAAGACGGTCACAGGCCAGGTCTGACATCTGATGAGCGTGCCGAGCTGGTGCGGTGTTGTTGCGGGGCGAGTCCCATCACGTGGTGGAGGAGGCAGCGGCCCATCGCCGGGGTGTCACCGCACTCGTTCGAGGGGTCAGAGGGAGCCGCTGGCGATCAGTGTGATCGCCTGGCGGCAGGTGCGGTCGAAGGCGTCTGCGGCCATGTGCAGGTGCTCGACCGGGGTGTCCTCTTCCTTGGTGTGGCTGAGGCCGTTGGTCGAGCTCGAGAAGATCATCACCGTGGGCACCTCGCGGGCCATTTCGCTCGCGTCGTGCAGCGCACCGCTCGGCAGTTCGACGTCGTGACCCTCCACCTCGCGCACCGCGGCGCGGGCAGCGTCGAGCAGCAGCGGATGGAACGGCATCGGTGGGATGCGGAAGATGTGCTCCCACTCGATCGTGCAGCCCTCGGCCTCGGCTGCCGCGGCAGCGGCTTCGTGGGCCTCGCGGAACATCGCCGCGAGCGCGTCGGCGTCGATGTGGCGCATGTCCATCGTGATGCGGGTCTCGCCGGCCACCGCCGTCACCACCCCCGGCCAGCACTGGGCGTGGCCCACCGTGGTCACGCCGCCGTGGCGCTCACCGATCTCGGCGATCGCCAGCGCGAACCGTGACGCGGCACGGAAGCTGTCGCGGCGCATCTCCATCGGCATCGTGCCGGCATGCGCGGCCTGGCCGCGGAACACCAGCCGTTCACGTTCGATGCCCTTGGTGCCGGTGACCGTGCAGATGCCCAGCCCCATCGACTCGAGCACCGGGCCCTGCTCGATGTGCACCTCGACGTAGGCCTTCACGTCGGCCATGCGGGTGCGGGCACCGTCGAGGCGATCGATGTCGACGCCGTGCGCAGCGAGCACCTCCGGCAGCCGGTTGCCCTCCTTGTCGGCAAGACCGCGGAGCACCTCGATGTCGAGCGTGCCGACACTGGCGGCCGAACCGAACAGGCTGCGGCTGAACCGGGCACCCTCCTCGTCGGCCCAGTCGACCAGGGCCACACTCACCGGCGGGGTGCCCTCGGCGGCGAGCGCCCGCAACAGTTCGAGGCCGGCCATCACGCCGAGCGCACCATCGAGCCACCCGCCCTTGGGCACGCTGTCCAGGTGCGACCCGACCACCAGCATGTCGGGCCGCTCGCCCCGCAGCACTGCCCACAGGTTGCCCGCCTCGTCGGTGTCGACCTCGACCGGCAGCGTGGCGAGGTGCTCGCGCAGCAGCGCCCGGGCCTCGAGCCACTCGGGGGTCCAGGCCAGGCGTCGGCTGCCCTCCGGGCCACCGGTGCGGTCGGCCAGTTCGCGCAGGTCGGCCACGACCCGCTCGGGATGGAAGGTGCTCGTCGAGACGCTCATGGTCGCGACGCTACCGCGGGCGCTGTGACCGGTGGGAGTGGCGGTCGGCCCTGCGGCGTACACGCGGCCGTACGCGCCAGATGCCTCGGCGCCGAAGGGCAATAGGTCTCGGAGGCGTACGGGGCTCGCGATGTGCATCGTCGGTAGCATTGAGCCATGACGTCGATCGAGCGGGTCGTCACGAAGCGGCGACTCGATGACCCCGACGAACCGTGGCGGTACTGGGTGACGCGGCCGGCCGCTGAGCGCATCGACGCGGTCGAGCAACTCCGACGCGAACATCACGGGTGGTCCGATGGAACTGAACCCCGACTTCCAAGAGTTCTTGCGATCGTTCGTCGGTCATGATGTCCGCTTCCTGATCGTCGGCGGGTACGCCCTCGCAGCTCACGGGCATCCTCGCTACACGAAGGACCTGGACGTCTGGGTGTGGACCGATCCGTCGAACACGGGGCGCATCGTGACAGCACTGGCGGAGTTCGGCTTCGGGGGCCTGGGGCTCAGCGCTGCCGACTTCGAGGAATCTGACGTGGTGGTGCAACTCGGCCGCGAGCCACAGCGGATCGACATCCTGACCTTCGCCACGGGCCTGCGTTTCGACGAGGCGTACGAGCATCGAGTCATGATCGACGTGGGAGGGTTGTCGGTTCCGTTCATCTCGGTGGACGATCTGCGCACGAACAAGCTGGCCACTGGTCGGCTCCGGGACCGGGCCGACGCCGGAGATCTCCCGCCCAGCAGTGACAGCGGATCCTGAGCAGCACATTCATCTGAATGTCAACAGGTTCGATCGGGTCGACTGGGCGGCTGCAGCTCGGGCTGGACCACTCAGAGCGGCAGCTCTGGGCGGTATCGAATTGATACCATACGCCAATGGCCATGACCCTTCGACTGACGGACAGCGAACAAGACGCACTGCGCGAGCGCGCTGAGGCAGAAGGCATCTCGATGCAGGAAGCGGCCCGGCGAGCCGTGCGCGAGTTCGTCGCACGCGGCCAGCATCGCGATCGTGTCTCCTCGGCAGCCGCGCTCGTGATGGACCGCCACGCCGATGCACTGCGCCGTCTCGGCGAATGAACGACCCGATCGAGTACCTCGACCTCGACGACCTGATCGACCTCGCCAGCGCGCTGCTCGGCGATCCGCCACCTATCCGCGACGTCGGCCTCCTCGGGTCAGCCGCAGCCAGACCTCAGGCAACCGCATTCGGCCACGACGCATACCCGGACGTGACCACGAAGGCCGCAGCACTGCTGCAATCGATCGTCAACAACCACGCCCTCGTCGACGGCAACAAGCGCCTCGGCTGGCTCGCCACAGCGGTGTTCCTCGAACTCAATGGGTTCAACGCGTCCAAGATCTCCAACGACGACGTCTACGACCTCGTCAGCTGGATCGCCTCGACCCCCCCGCCCCTCGAGGCCATCACCACCCGACTATCACGGCTCCTCACACGTCGCCGTCGCCGTTGACTTCGACGCGCCCGATCGGTAGGTCGGCGCTATGCCCCCTGAGTGTGGAAGGAGTCGAGTGCAGCAGCCGGGATGCTGAGCGTCCCGTCGTCGAGGCCCAACGTACCGTGGAGCATTCGACGGTCGCCTCCGCGTCAGCGGAAGCGGTTGATGTCGCCGTGCATCACCAGCACGAACGCTTCGGCGGCGCCGGCCGGCACGTCGAGCAGTGCCGGATCCGCATCGCCCTCGGCGGCATAGATGCGCACCTCGTCCCAGGCCCGGCCGTCGCCGAGCACGGTGGCCTCGACGTCCATGTGGCTGAGCAGCGGCAGGCCGGCCACGGGCACGGCATCGGGCCCGACACCCTCGGCACGGCGCAGCACCTGCAGCAGCAGGCGCGCCGGCCGACCCTCGCCCGCAGCGTCAGTAGCGGGCCGCGGCACGCAGGCCATCACGATGGTCTCCTTCATGCCGGCGGCCTTGTGCTCGTGCTTGGCGCTGAAGTCCGGACGCTTCTGCATCTTCAGGAACTCCCACCGCGACGGGTAGTCGACGATGCCGATGCGGTCCCAGGTGGGGCTGCCGTGCGGCTGGTCGAGCACGTCGCCGTGCAGCATCACCCGGGCGCCGATGTCGGCGAGCACATCGGTGGGCGCGTAGCGGTCGTCGGCCTCCTTGCCGCTGGCCCCGCCGTCGCTGCCGTCGGCGTACTGCGCCCGCTCGTGGTAGCGCATCAGGTTGACCATCATCACCCGCCCGTCGTCGGTGCGGTCGCGCAGGCCGGCGAACCACTCGAAGTTGGGTGTGCCGTAGGGGACGGGCGACGAAGGCGTGCTCATGGATGTGGCTCCTCAGGATGTGGATGATCAGGATGTGGATGATCAGGACGTCGACGAGTCCGACGAGGGCTGCTGCTTGGGGTCGGCGGCGCCGAAGCCGATCACCTCGCCGCGGTTGATGCTCACCCAGTCGCGCGCTTCCAGATAGGGGCGCATCGTGGCGACGATCGCCTGCTGGTGGGCGCGATTCTTGGGGCGTTGCAGCTCGAACAGGTGGGGGAACTCGAGCCAGGCGGTGACGGCGTGCCACAGTCGAACGGCGGCGTCGCCCGTGGGTGGGTCGATGAGCACGGGGCCGAACAGGCACTGCTCGTCGCCACCGTCGGCGGAGGGGAAGAACAGTGTCGGCACGCCGTAGCCGCCGGCCGCGATCACCTTGTCGTGCTCGGCGCGCACCTCGTCGTGCGTGGTCGGGTCGGCGATCGCCTGATCGACCAGTGCCGGGTCGAGGCCCAGTTCGCCCAGCAGGTGGCGGGCGACGGCCGGTTCGTGCGGCTTGTGGCCGTCGACGTGCAGTGCCCGGCCGGCCCGCGCGTACCACGCGTCGAGCAGGGCCATGTCGGTGCGCCGCAGCAGCGCGCCGACGCGCATCATGCTCCAGCCGTACGACCACTCGCGCTCCCACGGGTGCTTCTTGCCCTCCACCCGGTTGACCTCTTCGAGACTGAAGAACCGCCAGTTCACGGTGAGGCCCAGCTGGTCGCGCACGTCGCGCAGCCACAGCGACGTCTGGTAGGCGTAGGGGCACATGATGTCGAGGTGGAACTCGACCGTGGTCGGCGCAGCAGGTGCGGTGCTCATCCGAAGAGCCTCTCGCACCCTGACCCGGCGAGCAACCGGTCGACGTCGGCCCGATCGACCGGTGCAAGCGCGGCGTAGTGGTCGCGCAGCCAGCCGAGGCACTTGTGCTGGTAGGTGAACGTGCCCTGCCGGTAGGGGTGGCCGTCGATCTCGACCTCGACGGTGTCGTCGCCACGGTCGATCGCCGCGGCGTTGGCCAGCATGAACGGCACGTAGGTGCGGCCCATCTCGGCGAACAGCGCGGTGGTGGCCTCGGGCAGGTCGTCGCGGCCGCACCAACCGACCTGCTCGTCGTCGACGGGCAGACCCGACAGATCGTCGACCCGGTCGACCCAGTTCACCGTGCGCGCCGAACGCTCGACGGCGATCCGCGCCGACACCGGATCCCACTGCACCAGTTGGCGCAACTGGCCGTACAGGCCCATGTCGGCGCGCCCCGGGCGCTGGCCGAACACGAACGGCTGCACGTGCCAGATCGCGTCGAGCAGGTCGAGCAGGCGCTCGTACGACGCCTCGACCACCGGGCGGTTCTCGTCGGTGCAGCCCACCAGCGCGCGCCGGCCGATCTGGCGGTCGGCGATGAACGTCTGTGCTCGCTCCCAGCGCCAGTCCGGCTGCTGGAGGTCGTGGTCGAGGGGCAGCAGGCGCCGGGCCTTGTCGATGGCCTCCTGGTAGTACCAGCGGTAGTGGAACATCGCCTTGGTGAGCCACTCGTCGGCGTAGTCCTCGACGAGCCGGTCGAGGAACGCCACGACCGGGTCGGTGGGGGTGAGGCTGCGGGCCGTCGCCATCGTCTCGAGCCGGTCGATGAGCGGGCTCGAGTCGATCATCGCCTCGGTGTAGGCGCCGTCGGCGTCGGGGAAGGCGATCACCGGGATCAGCCGCACGGGCACCGGTGGCAGGTCGTCGAGCGCCGAGTCGCGCAGCACCCAGGTGAACGGGATGCGCCGGTAGCGCAGCACGGCGCGCACCTTCACCGAATACGGCGAGCCGTAGGCGCCGCCCAGCTTCAGGGGATGAGTGATCACTTCTGGCACAGTAACAGACAGAAGTTTCGGCTCGCGACGGCGGGCCGTGCGTGCCTACGGTGGGACGTGAAGGACAGCTGCCGCTGTCCGGCCGCCCACCTCCCGAGCGGCGGCCATCCGATCCGTCACCACCTGAGGAGTCGACCATGACGATCACCGTGTCGGAGTCGCCGAGCCCGTTCGTGCGCGGCGTCGAGCCGATCACCGCGAGCGACGACGAGATCCGTGCTGCGCTCGCCGATGCCGTGCTGCCCCCGTTGCTGCCGGCGCTCGCGTACCTCACCGGCGACCTGGCCCTGCTGCGGCCCGAGCTGCGCATCGACCCGCTGATGATCGGCATGCCCCAGGGCGGCCTGACCGACGACCAGCAGGCCGCCATCCGCGACCTGGCCCTCGAGGTGCTGTGCCGCTACCGCGACGCCGGGTGTGTGCCGGCCTCGGCGCCGAGCGACACCGACCTGCAGCAGATCCTCGAGTACACCGTCGGCCTCACCGAGGGCATGGCCGCCTACCTGCCGCTGCTCGAGGAGGAGCTCGCCTATCGCGGCGAGGACCGCCGCGCGCCGGGGTGGGCCCTGGCCGAGGTCGCCCCCGGCGTCGACGTGTCGGTGGCCATCATCGGCAGCGGCATGTCGGGCATCCTCGCCGCGCACCGCCTGCAGCAGGCCGGTATCGCCTACACCATCCTCGACAAGAACCCCTCGGTCGGCGGCACCTGGCACGAGGCCGCCTACCCCGGTTGCCGCGTCGACAACCCGAACCACAACTACAGCTACAGCTTCGCCCAGCGTCACGACTGGCCCTTCCACTACTCGCCCCAGCCGGTGCTCGAGCAGTACTTCCGCGAGTGCGCCGAGCACTTCGGGGTCACGCCACACGTGCGCAGTGGCTGCACCGTCGACTCCGCCGTGTGGGACGACACCGAGCGCCTGTGGACCGTCGCCTACCACGACACCGACGGCACCCGTCACGAGCTGCGCGCCAACGCCGTGATCAGCGCCGTCGGGCAGCTGAACCGGCCGCTGTGGCCGTCGATCGACGGCATCACCGACTTCCAGGGGGAGTACTTCCACTCCGCCGAATGGCGCCACGACCTCGACCTCACCGGCAAGCGGGTGGTCGTCATCGGCACCGGTGCCTCGGCGCTGCAGTTCATCCCCGAGGTGGCCGCCGCCGCCGACCATGTCACCGTGCTCCAGCGCACCCCACCGTGGATCGCGCCCAGCCCGGACTACCACGAGCGGGTGGCCAGCGGCCTGCAGTGGCTGTACCGCCACGTGCCCACCTACAGCGAGCTCACCCGCTTCGCGATCTTCTGGCGGATGGGCGACGGTGCGCTCGAAGGTGTGCGCGTCGACCCGAACTGGCAGGGCGACGGATCGTCGGTGAGCGAGCTCAGCGAGATGGGCAAGCAGGTGCTGCTGATGTACTACCAGGAGCAGTTCGGCGACCGTCCGGACCTGCTGACGAAGGTGGTGCCGAACTACCCGCCGGGCGCGAAGCGCGCCGTGCGCGACAACGGCATCTGGGCGCGCACACTGAAGCGTCCCAACGTCGAGCTGGTCACCGACCCGATCGGCCACATCGACGCCGCCGGCATCACGATGGCCGACGGCACCCACCACGACGCCGACGTGATCATCTACGGCACGGGCTACCAGGCGTCGAACTTCCTCACGCCGATGCGCGTGACCGGCCGCGACGGCCGCGACCTGCACCAGCAGTGGGACGGCGACGCCCGCGCATACCTCGGTGTGGCCGTGCCCGGCTTCCCCAACCTGTTCCTGCTCTACGGCCCGAACACCAACATCGTCATCAACGGCAGCATCATCTACTTCAGCGAGTGCGGGGTGCGCTACATCCTCGGCCTGCTGCGGCTGATGCTCGAGCGCGGCGCCCGGGCCGTGGAGGTGCGCGCCGACGTGCACGACGCGTTCAACGAAGCCGTCGACGCCGAGAACCGGCGGATGGCCTGGGGCTGGAGCCCGGTGAACAGCTGGTACAAGAACGCCAAGGGCCGGGTGGCGCAGAACTGGCCGTTCACCCTGCTCGAGTACTGGCAGCGCACCCGCCAGCCGAACCCCGACGACGTCGAGCTGTTGGCCTGACGCCCCGGCCCGAATGGGCCCGATCCCGTGTGCGGAGGATCCGCGGGCGACGGCAGACTGGTCGCCGCCCATGAGCGACCCCGCCCCGCCCGTCGCCCCGGCGGTCGCCGACCCGGCGACCGACCCGGACACCCCGGCCGCCCGCCGTGCCGCGGCGGCCGAGTCGATGCGCGCACGCGAGGCGTTCGCCACACCCGAGTCGCTGCCCATCGCCACCCTGCGCGACGAGTTGCTCGCCACCATCCGCGACCACCAGGTGGTGGTGGTGGCCGGCGAGACCGGCTCGGGCAAGAGCACCCAGCTGCCCAAGCTGTGCCTCGAGCTGGGGCGCGGCGTGCACGGCCTGATCGGCCACACCCAGCCCAGGCGCGTGGCGGCGCGCACCATCGCCGAGCGGGTCGCCGACGAGCTCGGCACCACCATCGGCGAGCACGTCGGCTACACGGTGCGCTTCACCGACAAGGTCGGGCCCCACACGCTCGTGAAGGTGATGACCGACGGCATCCTGCTGGCCGAGGTCCAGCGCGACCGGATGCTGCGCCGCTACGACACGATCATCATCGACGAGGCCCACGAACGCAGCCTGAACGTCGACTTCCTGCTCGGCTACCTGAAGCAGTTGCTGCCGAAGCGTCCGGACCTGAAGGTGATCGTCACCTCGGCCACCATCGACACCGAGCGGTTCAGCGCGCACTTCGACGGCGCACCCGTGGTCGAGGTGAGTGGCCGCGGCTACCCGGTGGAGCTGCGCTACCGCCCGCTCGACACCGAGACCGACCAGGTGCAGGGCATCTGCGACGCGGTCGACGAGCTGTCGGCCGAAGGCCCCGGCGACATCCTCGTGTTCCTCTCGGGCGAGCGCGAGATCCACGACGCGGCGGACGCCTTGCGCCGCGCCGACCTGCGCCACACCGAAGTGCTGCCCCTCTACGCCCGGCTCAGCTCGGCCGAGCAGCACCGCATCTTCCAACCGCACACCGGCCGCCGGGTGGTGCTGAGCACCAACGTCGCCGAGACCTCGCTCACCGTCCCCGGGGTGCGCTACGTGATCGACACCGGTGTGGCGCGCATCTCGCGCTACAGCCACCGCCTGAAGGTGCAGCGCCTGCCGATCGAACCGATCTCGCAGGCGTCGTCGAACCAGCGTGCGGGCCGCTGCGGCCGCGTGGCGCCGGGCATCTGCATCCGACTGTTCGACGAAGACGACTTCGCCGAGCGGCCCGCGTTCACCGAGCCGGAGATCCTGCGTACCAACCTCGCCTCGGTGATCCTGCAGATGACTGCGCTCGGTCTGGGCGACGTGGGGGCGTTCCCGTTCGTCGAGCCGCCCGACCGGCGCGCCGTGCGCGACGGCTACGCGCTGCTCGACGAGCTCGGCGCGCTGCAGCCCACCGACGGCCCGATCGATGCTCGCCGCCGGCTCACCTCGGTGGGCAAGCGGCTGGCCCGGCTGCCCATCGACCCGCGGCTCGGGCGGATGGTGCTCGAGGCCGACCGCCTCGGCTGTGTGCACGACGTGCTCGTCATCGCCACGGCCCTGTCGATCCAGGACCCACGCGAGCGGCCGGCCGAGGCCCGCCAGGCCGCCGACGAGATGCACCGCCGCTTCCACGTGCCCGGCAGCGACTTCCTGGCCTGGGTGAAGCTGTGGGAGCACCTGCGCAGCGAGCAGCAGCGGCTCTCGTCGAACCAGTTCCGCCGGCTGTGCCGGGCCGAGCACCTGAACTACCTGCGCGTGCGCGAATGGCAGGACCTGTTCAGCCAGGTGCGCCAGGTGGCCGGCGAGCTGGGCATCCGCGGCGGCGCCCACGGTGCCCACCCCGACAAGGTGCACCAGGCCTTGCTCGCCGGGCTGCTGTCGCACCTCGGCATGCGCGACGGCACCACGCGCGACTTCCGCGGCGCCCGCGGGTCGCGCTTCTCGATCGGTGCCGGCTCGGCGCTCGCCGCGAAGCCGCCCCGCTGGGTGATGGCCGCCGAACTGGTCGAGACCAACCGCCTGTGGGCGCGCAGCGTGGCCGCCATCCAGCCCGAATGGGCCGAACGCCTCGGCGGCGCGCTCGTGCGCTACACCTACGAAGACCCGGTGTGGGAGGCGCGCAACGGCCGGGCCACGGTCATCGAGCGGGCCACCCTCTACGGCCTGCCGGTGGTGAGCGGCCGCACGATCGGCCTCGACCGCCTCGACCCCGAGCTGGCCCGCGAGCTGTTCATCCGCCACGCCCTGGTCGAGGGCGACTGGGAGACGCATCTCACGCTCGTCGCCGAGAACCGCGCCGTGCTCGACGAGCTGCGCTCGGTGGGCGACCGGGTGCGCCGCTTCGACCTCGTCGACGACGAGGCGCTGTTCACCTTCTACGACCGCCGGGTGGGAGCCGACGTCGTGTCCGGTCGGCACTTCGAGCGCTGGTGGAACAGCACACGTGGCACCCAGCCCGAGCTGATGCGCGTCACGGCCGCCGACCTGCTCGGCGACGCTGCCGGCGACGAGGTCACCGAGGAGTTCCCCGACACCTGGCACTACGACGGCATCGACCTGGGCCTCACCTACCGCTACGAGCCGGGCGCCTCCGACGACGGCGCCACGGTGCACGTGCCGCTCACCGTGCTCAACCGGGTGGGCCCCGAGGGCTTCGACTGGAACGTGCCCGGCCTGCGCGAAGAGCTGGTGGGCTCGCTGTGCCGCACCCTGCCGGTCGAGCTCCGTCGGCTGATGGTGCCCGCAGCCGAGACGGTGCGCGCCGTGTGCGGCCGGCTCGACCCCGACCACGGCACGCTGGTGGCCGCACTGGCGCGGGCGCTCACCGAACGGCTCGGCGAGCGCGTGGCCCCGTCGCTGTTCGACGGGGCGCGGGTGCCCGAGCACCTGCGGATGACCTTCGCGGTCGACGACGACCAGGGTCGTTGCGTGGCGCGTGGCAAGGACCTCGTTGCGCTCCAGCGCGAGCTCGCGCCTCGTCTGCGGGCGGCGATCGCGGCAGCGGTGCCGCTGACCGAGCGCACCGGCATCACCGCATGGGACGTGGGTGCGGTGCCGCAGGTGGTGCGCGCCGAACGCAACGGCCACACCGTGGTGGGCTATCCGGCGTTGCTCGACGACGGCGACAGTGTGTCGCTGCGGGTGTTCACCGGGCCGGACGTGCAGCAGCGGGTGATGCGCGCCGGTGTGCGCCGGCTGCTGCTGCTCGGTGGGCCTGTCGCCCGCAAGCAGGTGGTGGCGGCACTGTCGACCGAACAGCGCCTGTCGGTGGCCCGCAGCGCGCGTGTCGAGCTCGACGAGCTGGTCGACGACAGCATCGTGGCGGCGGTGGACGAGGTGATCGCGGCCGAGCTCGACGCCGGGCGCGGCCTGCCGTGGGACGCAGCCGGTTTCGCCGGGTTGCAGGCCGCGGTGCGGGCCGCGGCCGGGTCGACCGCGGTCGCCGCCGTGCGCGCCGCTGCCGACGTGCTCGTCGCCGCGGCCGACGTCGAGCGCCGGCTCGACCGGCTCGGCGCCCCGGCCCTTGCGGCCAGCGTCGACGACGCCCGCCACCACCTGCACCGCCTGGTGCAGCGCCGCCTGGTCGTCACCGCCGGTGTGCGTCGCCTGCCCGAGGTGGTGCGCTACGTGCGCGGCATCGAACGACGCCTCGACAAGCTGGCCGACGCGCCGCAGAAGGACCTGCAGCGGATGCGCACCGTCGGCGCGCTCGAGGCGCAGTACCGCGAGCTGCTCGGCCGCTATCGCACCGGGCCGGTGCCCGCCGAGGTGGTCGAGCTCGGTTGGCAGCTCGAGGAGCTGCGCGTCGCCGAGTTCGCCCAGACGCTCGGCGTGAAGGGCTCGGTGAGCGTGCAGCGCATCGCCCGGCAGCTGGCCGTGCTCAGTCGAGGCGGGTGACGGCGAACCCTGCGGCGGTGAGCGCAGCCACCACCTGGTCGCTGTGGGCCCGGTCGGCGGTCTCGACCTGCACATCGACCGTGGCCGAGCGCAGCCGGGTGGCAGGGCCCATCCGGTCGTGCGAGAGCTCGACGATGTTCGCCCCCTGCGCAGCGAGCACCCCGGTGAGCGCATGCAGCGCGCCGGGCCGGTCGGGCAGGCTCACTGACAGGGTGGTGAGCCGACCGCTGCGCACCAGCGAGCGCAGCATCGCCGAGGCGAGCACGCGCAGGTCGATGTTGCCGCCCGACAGGATCAACCCCACGCGTCGGCCGTGGAAGCGCTGCGGGTGGGCCAGCAGCGCAGCCAGCGGCGCGGCGCCGGCCCCTTCGGCCACCACCTTCTCGATCTCGAGCAGCAGGGCGATCGCCTCCTCGACACGATCGTCGTCGACGACGACGATCTCGGTGTCGTGCTGGCGGGCGATCCGCACCGCGGTCGGGCTGGGCCGGGCGACGGCGATGCCTTCGGCGATCGTGTCGCCTCCGGACATCTCGGCCGGCGCAGTGCCGAGGGCAGCGGCCACGGCGGCATACGACGACACCTGCACGCCCACCACCTCGACGTGGGGTGCGGCGCCGGCGGCCGCGACGATCGAGCCGGCCAGCAGCCCGCCGCCACCGACCGGCACGACGATCGCGTCGAGGTGCGGGTCGGCGTCGAGCAGTTCGAGCACGGCCGTGCCCTGGCCGGCCATCACCACGGGGCAGTCGTAGGGAGGGACGAACACCAGGTCGTGCTCGGCGGCCAGACCGCGGGCGTGCTCGTGAGCCTCGACCAGGGTGGCGCCGTGCACCACCACCTCGGCGGCGTGCGCGCGGGTGCGGCCGATCTTCACCAGCGGGGTGCCCTCGGGCATCACCAGGGTGGCAGCGATGCCGAGCCGGGCGGCGTGGTAGGCCAGCCCCTGGGCGTGGTTGCCTGCCGACATCGCCACCACGCCGCGACCGCGTTCGTCGGCCGACAGGGTGAGCAGGCGGTTCAACGCGCCGCGCTCTTTGAACGCTCCGGTGTACTGGAGGTTCTCGAACTTGATCACCACCTCGGCGCCGGTGATGGCCGACAGGGTGTGCGACACCGCGGTCGGGGTGAGAGCCACCTCGCCACGGATCCGCTGTGCCGCAGCGACGACATCGTGAAAGGTGAACGGGGCCCCGACGCGCATCAGGCAGCCGACATTACCGTCGGCTGCCTGATGGCATGGGGGCTATTTGGGGGGTGGGGGCCGGGTCAGGACGGGGGCAGCAGCACGTCACCCATCACGTGCACGATGCCGTTGGTCGCCTCGACGTCGGCGACAGCGATCGGGAAGCCGTTGACCAGGACCTGGTCGCCCTCCCTGGTGATCTCGAGGTCGATGCCCGCCACCGTGGTGAGCGTGCCGGGCTGCAGGTCGGCCACCTTCAGGGCGCCGGGCACCACGTGGTAGGTGAGCACGGTGGCCAGCAGGTCGGGGTCGTCCTGCACGTCGTGGAGGGCGTCGACGGGGATCTTGTCGAAGGCGTCGTCGGTGGGGGCGAACACCGTGAACGGCCCGGGGCTGCGCAAGGTGTCGACCAGCCCGGCGTCGACCACCATGCCGGCGAGCTGACTGTGCAGACCGGTCTTCAGCGCGGTGGCCACGATGTCGACCACCAGCGGCTCGAGCACCACTTCGGTGGTGGTGGGGGCCTGGGTGACCGGAGGGACCGTGGTGGTGGGCGGCGCGTCGGACAGGTCGTCGGCGCAGGCGGCGACCGTCAGCGACACGGCGGCGAGGCCGGCGAGTACGAGACGGGCCCGACGGGACGGGGAAACAGGCGAACTGAGCACACGACGAACGTACCGACGACCGTCTGCGCGGGGCAGGGGCGCAGGTCCCACCGGCCCGGGACCAAAGACCCAGCGCAGCTGCTCAGCCGGGAGTGGCCGTGTACTCGGCCCGGATGGTGACCGTCACCAGCTGGTTGCCGGGGCTGAGCGGGATCCCCTCGGCGTCGCCGCCGCCGGCGGTTGCGTACGGCAGCATCGACCCATCGATGTTCGCGGAGATCGACCGCAGCTCGCCGAGCTCGAGCCCGGCAGCCTCGGCGATCTGCTCGGCCTGACGACGTGCCCGCTCCACACCATCGGCCCGAGCCGTGGCGAGGAGCGGATCGCTGTCGGCGATGGTCCACGACAGGCCCTGCAGGCGCAGCGCGTCTCCCAGGACGAACGTCGCGCCGTCGATGAGCGTCCCCGCCGTGTCGAGGTCGCTCACCTGCACGTTCAGCGACACGCTCGCCTGGTAGCCGGAGATGCGCGGCGAGCCGTTGATGCTGCCGTCGTAGATCGGGTAGGTGCTCAACCAGGCGGTCTGGATGTCCTCGCCCGGGATGCCGGAGTCGGCAAGGAACCCGAGCAGCGCGGTCAGCTTGCTCGACAGCGTCGACAGCGCCTCGGAGATGCTCGGCGAGATGATCTCGGCGCCGATCATCATCGTGAGCGAGTCGGGTTGGCCGTGGGCATGGCCGGTGGCCGACACCGTGATGGTGATCGGCTCGTCGCCGTCCGCGGGTGCGGACGGCCCCGACGTGGACGACGCTGTGGTGGGTGCAGCGTCGGTGGTCGAGCTCGAGTCGTCGTTGCAGCCTGCGGCGACGACGAGGAGCGCTGCCGCGAGGCCTGCGGCAAGTGGGCGCGGGCGGGCGCAGCGGTTCATCGCTCGACGGTGCCCGCTGCCGGGTGCGTCGTGCAGGTGCCGAACTACTGGGTTGCGCCGCCGTCCGTCCCTGCCACCGGCAGCTCGGGGTGGTAGTGCTGCACCCGGATCGGCACGAGTGGGGCCAACTCGACACGCAGCCGTACCGGTGAGCCACTCGGGTGCCGGAGGCGGGCGACGCCCGTGGCTGCGTCGATCGGGTCGATGCCTTCCACGACGAAGGCCCCGCCGCAGGCCTCGAGCAGCTGGCCTGCGGCCGCGGCCCGGCGGGCACAGGCGTCGTCGGGCGCGACGTTGTCGGCGAACAGCTCGTCGGCCGTGGCGTCGTCCCAGTCGGCGAGCAGCTCGACGAGCCGACGCACGGCCTCGTCGAGCTCGGCCGACACCGTGGGTGCGGGCCGCGTGCCGAGCCCGGCGCGCCAGAGCTGCTGCAGCATGCGCATCGTCAGCTCGCTCATCGGTGCGTAGGTGCGGTTGCTCACCGCGATCGCCCCGAGCCGGCGGCCCTGCAACCAGCGCATGTTCGAGCCGAAGCCCGGCAGGCCGCCCGCGTGGGTGACCAGCCGTCCCATCGTCGGGCTGGTGCCCACGCGCAGGCCGTAGCCGTAGCCCATGATCAGCTGCTCGCCGGCCAGAGTGCGGGTGCCGTCGAAGGTGTGCATGCGTTGCATCTCGCGGCGCGACGAGCGACGCAGGGGATCGTCGTCGGCGTCGTCGCGGGGCGGGAAGGCGTCGTCGAGGAAACGGGCCCAGGTGGCGAGGTCGGCCACCGTGGTCCACAGCCCGCCCATCGGTGCGATGCCACCGTCACCCTGCAGCGGCGTGCCCTCGGGCTCGATGCGACCATCGACCACGCGGTGCGGCCGGGCCCAGTCGTCGTGGTGGGGCTGCACCCAGGTGGTGCGGTCGAGGCCGAGCGGGCCGAGCAGGCGCTCGCTGACGACCTGCTGGATCGTCTGGCCCGTGACGCGCCGCACCACGCGGCCGAGCAGGCCGAAGCCGAGGTTCGAGTAGACGTAGGCCGTGCCCGGGCTGTGCGCGAACTGCAGCCCGCCCTGCACGACGGCATCGAGCTCGTCGTCGGTGATGTCGAGGTGGCGGTCGGCCCACGGGTCGTCGGTGGGCAGACCCGAGGCCATCGACATCAGGTCGCCGACGGTGATCGGGGCCGCATCGCGGGTCGGGCCGCGCACGCCGGCCAGCTCGGGGGCCAGGTCGGCGATGCGGTCGGCGAGCGACAGCACGCCGGCGTCGCGCAGTGTGAGCACGGCTGCACAGCTGAAGCTCTTGGTCATCGAGGCGATGCGGTAGACCGAGTGCTCGGTGGCCGGTCGGGCCGCGCCGACCTCGAGGGTCCCCGTGCTGCCCCAGGCGGCGAGGCCGTCGGCGTCGACCACGCCCCAGGTGATGCTCGGGCAGTGGTGCTCGGCCGCGTAGGCCTCCACCAGTCGGGCCAGGTCGGTGGTCACGTCGTCGGGCAGCTGCGGCACGACCGTCGAGCGTAGGCCGTCGGGCATCGCGGCCTATTCTCTGACCAGCGCGGCACCGCCACGCACGAACCATCAGGGGGCACTCATGCTGCACAGCACGATGCAGGACGACTACCAGCTCACGCTCGGCCCGATTCTTGCCTACGGCAGGCAGGTGCACGCCAACAGCAAGGTGATCACCTTCACCGGCGATGGCTATGTGGAGTCGACCTTCGCCCAGGTCGCCGACCGGGCCGATCGCCTCGCTGCCGTGCTCACCTCGCTGGGCGTGGGTCAGGGCGACCGTGTGGGCACGTTCCTGTGGAACAACCAGACCCACCTCGAGGCGTACCTGGCCATCCCGTGCATGGGCGCCGTGCTGCACACCCTCAACATCCGCCTGTTCCCCGAGCAGCTCGCCTACGTGATCAACCACGCCGAGGACAAGGTGATCATCGTCGACGCGTCCATCGCGCCGCTGCTGGCGCGGGTGCGCGACCAGCTCACCACCGTCGAGCACATCATCGTCAAGGGCACGGGCGACACCGCCGGCCTCGGCGACGGCCTGCTCGACTACGACGAGCTGATCGAGGCCGCTGCGCCGGGCTTCGAGTACCCCGAGCTGCACGAGAGCCAGGGCATGGCGATGTGCTACACGAGCGGCACCACGGGCAACCCCAAGGGTGTGATGTACAGCCACCGCAGCACGTACATGCACTCGTTCGCGGTCACCTCGACCGCCAACATCGCCCTCGCCGAGACCGACCGGATGCTGGTGATCGTGCCGATGTTCCACGCCAACGCGTGGGGCACGCCGTACGCGGCCTGGATGATCGGCGCCGACCTGGTGTTCCCCCAGCAGTACCTGCAGGCGGCGCCGCTGTCGCGGGTGATCGCCGACACCCGACCCACCCTCACGGGTGCGGTGCCCACGGTGCTCAACGACCTGCTCAACAATGCTCCGGACACCGACATGTCGTCGCTGCGGCTGGTGATGTGCGGTGGGTCGGCGGTGCCGCGCGGCCTGATCGACGGCTACCGCGACACCTTCGGTGTGCCGCTGGTGCAGGGCTGGGGGATGACCGAGACCAGCCCGGTGTGCGCCATCGGCCATCCGCCGAAGGAGATGGGCGACCTCAGCGAGACCGACTGGCGGGTGAAGACCGGCCGCGTGATCCCCGGCGTCGAGCTGCGGATCACCGACGACAGCGGCGCTGTGGTGCCGTGGGACGGCGAGTCGCTCGGCGAGATCGAGGTGCGCGGCTCGTGGATCACCGGCAGCTACTACAACGTCGACGACCCGGAGAAGTTCCACGACGGATGGCTGCGCACCGGTGACGTCGCCTCGGTGCTGCCCAACGGCTACGTGATGATCAGCGACCGCGCCAAGGACGTCATCAAGAGCGGCGGCGAATGGGTGAGCTCGGTCGACCTCGAGAACACGATCATGGGCCACCCCGCCGTGCTCGAGGCCGCCGTGATCGGCGTGCCCGACCCGCGTTGGGACGAGCGGCCGATGGCCTGTGTGGTGCTGAAGCCGGGCGCCGAAGCCACGGCAGTCGAGCTGCGCGACTGGTTGAGCGAGCGCACCGCCAAGTTCTGGTTGCCCGAGCGGTGGAGCTTCATCACCGAGGTGCCGAAGACCAGCGTGGGCAAGTTCGACAAGAAGGTGCTGCGTGCCCGCCACGCTGCAGGCGACCTCGACGTCGAGCTGATGAGCTGAGCCGAGCTGGCGAGGTAACCGCCGGCCCGACGACCGCTACTGCGGCTCAGCCGTCGAGCGCGGCGCTCAGCGGACCCTCGTCGCGGGCGCGCAGTGCAGCGTTGACGCGCTGGCGCTCGAGCACCTGGTCGAGGGTCTTGGCCGACTGCGGGATCGGGTGCTCGGCGAAGAAGCTCTGCACGTCGGCCACCACCTCGGGCGTGTTCAGCAGCTTGGCCGGGTCGGCGACACGCACCACCAGGTTGGCGGGCATGCGCTCGACGATGGTGGGCCAGGCGCGGCGCACGAACGCCCACGCCGCGGCACCGTGGTGACGGTTGGCGATGCAGCGCTGCAGCAGGAACGGTGCGTTCATCGTGCGCACCTCGTCGCTGAGGGCCAGCTCGCAGGCGCGCAGCACCAGCGCCTCGTCGGGCAGTTCGCCGAGGGCGTAGAGGCAGCGCAGCTGCTCCTGTGGCGTGGCGCCGGTGCGGAACCCGTCGAGCAGCCGCTCGAAGTCGTCGGCATCGCCGGTGGCGGCGACCACGTTGGTGGCCGCGGCGACGAGCTCGGGGTGGCTGACGCTCGGCTCGGCGAGGATCGCCCGGCACCGCGACTGAGCGTCGTGGTCGTCGCCCAGCACCGCCACCAGCGACACGAGCACGCCACGCAGCTTGTGGGTGAGGTCGGTGTCGTCGGCAGCAGCCACCCAACCGAGGTCGGCCAGTGCCGGTGCGGCGAGCGCGTGCACCCGACGGCGGAAGGCCGCATGGGCGTCGCCGTCGACGAGGCGGCCCACCCCGCGCAGCGCAGCCGCCATGGCCTGCCACACGGCAAGGTCGCGGTCGTCGGCGAAGGCGTCGAGGAAGTCGAGCAGCTCGGCCGCCCCGAGGCGTCCGGCCACCACCTCGTTCCAGGCGTCGTCGACGAGGTTGTAGCGCTCGATGGTGCTGAGCGTCGGCAGCGTGGCCGCGTCGAGCCGGTTGCGCAGCGCAGCGTCGTAGCCGACGCGCACGAACCCGTGGCCACCGGCGTTCACCACCACCGCTGCGTCGGGATGGGCGAGCGGCACGCGCAGTTCGGCACCGTCGAGCAGCACCTTGCGCTCGTCGTCACCGTTGCGCAGGTGCAGCGGCACCACCCACAGGCTCGGGTCGTCGGTGTCGCCGAAGGCGAAGCGCTGCTGGGCGAGCACCAGGTCGGCCCCGTCGAGGCGGGCGGTCACCAGCGGGTAGCCGGGTTGCCAGATCCAGCTGTCCATCAGGCGGCGCACCGGGGTGTCCGGGTTCATCGCCTCGATCGCGTCCCACAGGTCGCCGGTCTCGGTGTTGCCGTAGGCGTGGGTGCGCAGGTAGCGGTTCACCCCGGCCCGGAAGCCCTCCTCGCCGAGGTACTGCTCGAGCATGCGCAGCAGCGCGCCGCCCTTCTGGTAGGTGAGCACGTCGAACATGCCGTCGGCGTCGGTCGGTGCCTCGACCGGGTACTCGACCGAGCGAGTGGAGGCCAGCGAGTCGACCTCGAAGGCCAGGCTGCGCTCGAGCCCGAACGACGTCCAGCGCTGCCAGTCGGGTCGGTAGGCGTCGCAGCAGGCCACTTCCATGAACGTGGCGAAGGCCTCGTTCAGCCAGATCCCGTTCCACCAGCGCATGGTCACCAGGTCGCCGAACCACATGTGCGCCAGCTCGTGGGTGATCACGTCGGCGATGTTCTGCAACTCGCTCTGGGTGCTCACCGCCGGGTCGGCGAGCAACAGGTTCTCGCGATAGGTGATGCAGCCGAGGTTCTCCATCGCGCCGGCAGCGAAGTCCGGCAGGGCGATCATGTCGCAGGTGTCGGTGGGGTAGGGCAGGCCGTAGTAGCGCTGGTACCAGTCGATCGCGAATCGGGCGACGTCGATGCCGAACGCGGTGAGGTGCTCCTTGCCGGGCACATGCACGATGCGCAACGGCACCGTCTGGTCGTCGCTGCCCAGCAGCGCGACCGGCTCGGCCTCGGTGGTGGCGAGCGGGCCGACGACGAAGGCGACCAGGTAGGTGCTCATCGGCATCGTCTCGCTGAAGCGCACCTCGTGGCGCCCGTCGGCTCGCGGCGTGCGGCCGACCTCGGCCCCGTTCGACACGGCGAGCAGGTGCGGCTCGACCACCAGGGTGACGGCGAACACCGCCTTGAAGTCCGGCTCGTCCCAGCACGGGAACGCCCGGCGGCAGTCGGTGGCCTGCATCTGGCTGGTGGCGATCACGTGCTCGGTGCCGTCGGCGCCGCGGAACGTGCTGCGGTACCAGCCGCGCAGCTTGTCGTTGAGCGTGCCCGTGAAGGCGATGGTCATCGTCGCCGGGCCGGCACCGAGCGCCGCGTCGACGACCAGCCGCTCGGTGGCGGCGTCGAGGCGATGGGTCGCGGCCGCCCCGTTCACCGTGACCTCGTCGATCTCGAGCTCGTCGGCGTTGAGGACGAGCCGCTCGACGGCCTCGACGACGTCGAGCGTGACCGTCACCCGCCCGCTGAACCGTGCTGCGCCGAGGTCCGGCTCGAGCACCAGGTCGTAGCGGGTGGGCAGGACGGAACGTGGCAGTCGGTACGGGTCGTCGCTCACCGTGCCGAGGCTACTGACGTCGCGCCTGCGCAGGACGTTCGAGCGGGTGCACCGGTGAGCAGGCGGACGCCACCGGCGACCGGATAGCGTCACTGGACGTGCCAGAGGTCCAACTGCAGTACGACGTGGTCGGCATCGGCAACGCGCTCGTCGACGTCATCTCGCACGCCGACGACTGGTTCTTGTCGCACCACGAGCTGGTGAAGGGCTCGATGACCCTGGTCGACACCGATCGGGCACTCGAGCTCTATCGGGCGCTCGGCAGCGCCATCCAGATGAGCGGCGGCTCGGCTGCCAACACGGTGGTCGGCGTGGCCAGCTTCGGTGGTCGGTCGGCCTACATCGGCAAGGTCAGCCACGACGATCTCGGCGAGGTGTTCGGCCACGACCTGCGAGCGGTCGGCGTGCGGTTCCGTGCGGGCCGGCCCGACGGCGAGACCCCGACGGGGCGCTGCATCATCGTCGTCACCCCGGATGCCGAGCGGACGATGAACACCTACCTCGGTGTGTCGTCGTTGCTCGAGCCCGACGACATCGACACCGCCACGGTCGCGGCCGGCGCCGTGCTCTACATGGAGGGCTACCTCTACGACCGGCCCGCGGCCAAGGACGCGTTCCGCCACGCCGCCCAGGTGGCTCACGCCCACGGCCGCCAAGTGAGCCTCACGCTCAGCGACTCGTTCTGCGTCGACCGCCACCGCGACGACTTCCGCGGGCTGGTCACCGACGAGGTCGACATCCTGTTCGGCAACCAGGCCGAGCTGGTGTCGCTCTACGAGGTCGACTCGCTCGACCGGGCCATCCGCGAGGTGCAGCGCGACTGTGCGCTGGCGGTCATCACGGTGGGCGCTGACGGCTGCCTGGTCGTCACCCCCGACGGTGTGCTCGCCGAGCCCGCTGTCGATGTCGACCGGGTGCTCGACACCACGGGCGCCGGCGACCTGTTCGCCGCCGGCTTCCTCTACGGCTACACCCGCGAGCGGAGCCTGTCGGAGTGCGCCCACCTCGGCGCCATCGCCGCCGCCGAGGTGATCTCGCACGTCGGGCCGCGGCCATTGGTCGAACTGAGGACCCTGCTGCCATGACGGCAGCCTCCGTGCGGCCGACCGCCGAGCGGTGGCTGGCGGCCGAGCCCGACGACGACCTACGCGCCGAGCTGGTCGACCTGCTCGCCGGGCCCGACGATGTGCTCGCCGAACGCTTCACCGGCCGCCTGCAGTTCGGCACCGCCGGCCTGCGTGGCGCGATCGGCGCCGGGCCGCAGCGGATGAACCGTCTCGTCGTGCGCCAGGCCGCCGCAGGCCTGGTCGACCACCTGTTGGCCACCGACGCACGTGCCGCTGAGCGGGGCGTGCTGATCGGCTACGACGCCCGCCGCAAGAGCGACCTGTTCGCGCTCGACACGGCGCGGGTGTGCGCCGCCCGTGGTGTGCGGGCCGTGCTGTTCCCGGCGCCGGTGCCCACGCCGGTGCTCGCCTGGAACATCACCGGGCTCGGCGCGGCTGCCGGGGTGATGGTGACCGCCAGCCACAACCCGCCGGCCGACAACGGCTACAAGGTCTACCTCGACACCGGTTCGCAGATCGTGCCGCCCGCCGATGCGCAGATCGCAGCCTGCATCGATGCCGTCGACCCGTGCACGGTCGAGCTTGCCGGGCCCGATCACCCGCTCATCGAGGTGCTCGACGGTGCAGCCCTTGCCGCCTATCTCGACGCAGTGCCTGCGGTGCGCTTCCGGCCCGACCTCGTCGGGCGCCCCGTGGCCTACACCGCCTTGCACGGTGTGGGCGGGGCCGTGCTGGTCGAGGCGTTCAGCCGCGCCGGGTTGGCGGCCCCCGCGGTGGTGGCCGAACAGGACCAGCCCGACGGCAGCTTCCCGACGGTGGCGTTCCCCAACCCGGAGGAGCCCGGCGCTATGGACCGGGTCGTCGAGTTGGCTCGGCGCACCGGCGCCACGTTGGCCATCGCCAACGACCCCGACGCCGACCGTCTCGGCGCCGCGGTGGCCCTGCCCGACGGGTCGTGGCGGGCGCTCAGCGGCGACGAGATCGGCTGGCTGCTCGCCGACCACGTGTTGCGCCACACCACCGGTGATGACCGCCTGGTGGTGACCACGCTCGTGTCGTCGTCGCTGCTCGGCCGGATGGCCGCCCGCCACGGCGTGCACCATGCCGAGACCTTCACCGGCTTCAAGTGGATCGGCCACACCGTGCTCGCCCATCCGGAGCTGCGCTTCGTGTTCGGCTACGAGCAGGCCCTCGGCTACCTGGTGTGCGCCCGCCCGCTCGACAAGGACGGGATCACCGCAGCCGTGCTGCTGGCCGAGGTGGCTGCGCTCGCCGACCACGAGGGGCTCACCGTGCTCGACCGCCTCGCCGCGATCGAGCAGACCTACGGCCGCCACGTCACCCGCGAGCGCTCCGTTCGCCTCGACCCCTCAGCCGGCAAGGCCGTCGTCGCTGCGCTGCGTGGCGCACCGCCGTCGTCGGTCGGCGGCCGGGCCGTCACCGACGTCGAGTGGTTCGACGAAGCCGGCCTGCTGCGCCTGCAGTGCGGGCCAGAGGTGCGCCTGCAGGTGCGCCCGAGCGGCACCGAGCCGAAGGTGAAGCTCTATGGCGAGGGCTTGGGCCTCGACCCCGGCGACCTGCTCGACGAGCTGGCCGCATTGCTTGCCGCCGCTGCGTCGTAGGCGCGGACCGGACTGGCCCCACGTGCCCCGGTCGGCGGGATCACGGTGGCGTCGCCGTAACTGGGGCCGGGGACGGCCCGTACGGAGCGCGCGTCGAGTTGCTCGCCGCAGACGCTGCACGTCATGTGCGCAGTGGTGAGGTGGCCGTGGCCGCGGTGTTCGAGGAGCAGTGGTTCGTTGCCCTCGCCGAGGATCCATTCGTCACCCCACTGGCGGAGCGCGGTCATCACCGGCCACAGCGCCCGGCCCTTGTCGGTGAGGAGGTAGTCGTACCGGCGTCCGGCCTCGTCGTAGGGGCGTCGTTCGAGGATGCCTGCCTCGACAAGGGTGTCGAGACGGGTGGCGAGGACGTTGCGCGAGATCCCGAGGCGTTCGACGAACTCGTCGAAGCGGCGGATGCCCAGAAAGCTGTCGCGCAAGATGAGCAGGGTCCACCACTCGCCGACGATCTCGAGCGACTGGGCGATGGAGCAGTTCATGTCGGCGAACGACGCCTTCCGCATGGCCGCATCGTAGGTGAGTTGCATCACCGAACTCCACCCTGCCAGCATGGGTTGCATGACGCAACTGAGTCCCGGTCCGGCCGTCGAGCACGGCCTGGTCACCACGGCTGACGGCACGCCGGTCGTCGAATCGATCCGGACACGCCTCGCGGCACAGGACTGACGCCGTGCTCGCCGACTCCAAGCGCACGCTGGTCATCGCCTCGTTGGCGACGCTCGCCACGTTCCTCGACACGACGATCCTCTTCGTCGCCTTCCCCGACATCGCCGCCACCTTCGCCGACACCGGCGCGGCCGAGCTGTCGTGGGTGCTCAACGCCTACACGATCGTGTTTGCCGCGCTGCTCATCCCGGCCGGCAAGATCGCCGATCGCGTCGGCCACCGCCGCGTGTTCCTGGCCGGGTCGGCGCTGTTCACCAGTGCGTCGATGGCCTGCGGGCTGGCGCCGACTGCAGAAGTGCTCATTGCCTTCCGCATGCTCCAGGCCGCGGGTGCGGCCGCGCTGATCCCCGCGTCGTTGGCCTTGGTTCTGCAGGCGTTCAGCCACGACCAACTACCACGAGCAGTGGCCATCTGGGGCGCTGCCGGCGCGGTGGCCGGCGCGCTCGGGCCGACGCTCGGTGCGGCGATCGTCGAGACCCTCGGCTGGCGGTGGGCGTTCTTCATCAACCTGCCCATCGGCGTCTACACCGTTGTGGCCGGACGCTCGCACCTGCACGAGTCGTCCGATCCCGACACCCGCGTCCCCGCGCTGCTCGGCGTGGTCCTCGTCGCCGCAGCCGCTGGGCTCGTCTCGTACGCCATGGTCGGCGCGGAGGCGGTCGGTTGGCTCTCGGTGCGCACGTTCGGTCTGTTCGTCGCCGGGGGCCTTGCTGTCGCTGGCTTCATCGTCCACCAACGCCGAACTGCAGCGCCGGTGCTCGACCTGGAGTTGTTCCGGATCAGGAACTTCCGGTGGGCCAACCTCGCGATGCTCGTGTTCGGCACCGCATTCTCGGCGCTCTTCTTCGGCTCGATCCTGTTCCTCACCCAGGTCTGGGGTTGGTCGATCCTCGAAGCCGGTTTCGGGGTGGCTCCCGGGCCGATCGTCGTCGGGCTCGTCTCGCCGCGCGTCGGGTCGCTCGCCGGCAGGATCGGTCAGCGCCCGATCCTGCTCCTCGGGGGCGTGCTCTACGCCGGCAGCGGTGCCTACCGGCTCCTCATGCTCGGGGCCGAGTCCGACTACCTCCGCGACTACCTCCCCTCGATGCTGCTCAGCGGCGTCGGCGTGGGGTTCGTGTTCCCCCAACTGTCGAGCGTCGTTGCCCAGGCACTTCCGCTCAACCGGCGTGGAGTGGGAGGCGCCGCGCTCCAGGCCGGCCGTCAGTTCGGCGGCACCTTCGGCGTCGCGCTCACCGTCGCCTTCCTCAGCGCTGCCGCCAGCATCCCGGCGGCACTGACCGCGTTCGACCACATCTGGTGGTTGATCGTCATCGGGGGCGTCCTCACATCAGCGTTGGCCCTCCCGCTGGTCACATCCGCCACCGGTGCCGTCTCGGCCGAGCCCCACGACTGACCCCCACGGGCCGACAGCGGTCGACCGGCCTGGACTCAGGTCTGGCGGGCGAGCACGATCGGCGCGGCCTCTTCGAGATGGGCCACCCACTCGTCGGGCGAGCCGGGTTCGACGATCGGCAGGATCACGAACTTGGTGGTGCCCACCGCCACGAACTGGTCGATCATCGCGAGCAGCTGGTCCCAGCCTCGGGGAACGAGCACCGACGGGTCGTCGAGATCCGGGCGCCGCTTGGCCAGGCCGGCGAGCAACGCATCGGGCACCGGGCCGGTGGCGTAGGGCACCAGCACGCCGTAGTGGTCGTCGTCGATCGACCTGCCGTGCTCGGCGAGGGTGGCCTCGATCAGTTCGCGGCCGCGTGCCGCGTCGTCGGGGGTGACGAAGCTCGGCAGCCAGCCGTCGGCCAGTCGGCCGACGCGGCGTAGCTCGCTCGGGGCGATGCCGCCGAGCCACACGTCGATGTGCGCCTGGCGGGGCGTGGGCAGCACACGCAGGTCGTCGTAGTGGAAGCGGGCGCCGTGGTGGGTGACGGGCTCGCCGCTCCAGCAGGCGCGCAGCACGGCCAGGCTCTCGTCGAACAGCGCGGCGCGCTCGGTGCGCTCGACACCGAAGGCCTGTTGCTCGTGCGGGTCGGCCACACCCAGGCCGAACGCCGGGAGGAGACGGCCGTTCGAGAGCCGATCGAGCGTGGCCAGCTCCTTGGCCAGCACCACCGGGTTACGGCCGGGCAGCACCATGACGCTCATCCCGAACTTCAACCGGGTGGTGCGCCCGGCGGCGAAGGCCATCGCCACCAGCGGGTCCGGCGCCTCGCCGCCGATCCGCTCGCTCAGCCACAGGCTGTCGAAGCGCAACCGCTCGAGCGCGTCGACCACCGTGGTGAACCCGTCGTCGTTCAGCCGTGTGCGGACACCGAACCCGTAGCCGATGCGGACCTTCATCGCTGCTCCCTCACTCATGTCCGAGCGCAGTGGCGATGATGTCGGCAGTCTCGGGCACCATCGACACGAACGGGGAGTGGTCGGTGGGCAGCGTGACGACCGCGCCGCAGCGGGCAGCCATCGCCTGCTGGTGCTCGGGGGCGATCGAGCGGTCGTCGGCGCACACGACGTAGGTCGACGCCACCGTGTCGCGAGGGCTGCCAGCCACCGGTTGGCCGAAGGTGGCGCTCGGCTGGGGCGACAGGCGTGCGGCAGCGGCTCGAGCCACCTCGGGCGGGCAGGCGTTGTAGAGGGCGGGGATCGCCGACTCGGGGTCGAGCACGCTGGTGCCCGGCTCGCCGGGGCGCATCGCCGCGTTCAGCTCGACCGCCACACGCGGCAACGATGCAAGCAGCGCGCCGATGCTCTCGCCGTCGTCGAGCGCGAATGCGCACAGGTAGACGAGGTGCTGCACCGGCCCGGTGCCGGCCGCAGCGATGCGTGCCGCGGCCTCGGTGATGACCGCCCCGCCGTAGCTGTGGCCCACCAGGACCACTGGCCTGGACTGCACCGCCACCACGTCGACCACGTGCTGCGCATCGCCGTAGAGGTCGCCCAGGGGAAGGGTCGACGCGCCGTGGCCGGGCAGGTCGACGGCCAGCGAGGGAATGGCCCTGCGGTCGAGCTCGGCCTGCAGCGCCGCCCAGCACCAGGCGCCGTGCCATGCGCCGTGGACGAGTACCACGAGCGGCGACCGCATGGCGTCGGAGGTGGAGGTCGATGCGTCACTCACGTGACGCATCGTTGCACACGGTCAGTGCGACAGGACGGGTGCAGCGTGGCGATGGAGCTGCAACCAGCTGGCGACGCTCGAGGCCACGACCACCCAGGCAATGATCGAACCGTCGGACACCACGCCGTGGAGTGCTGCAGCGGTGAACCCCGCCAAGCCGCTGGCGACGAGGCCGAGGCGGACCGTTGCCCGCCAGTCGACGGGGTGAGCTGCCTCGCTGCCGTCGAGGAGGTGGTCGTCGTGGGGGTCCATGTCCCCGATCGTGCCGCACGATTTGGCGTTGTCTCGAAGATGGCATGGAAGTCATCGAACTGTCACCTGCTCGTGGGCCTGTGGATAGTGTCGGTTCTCATGGACGCCACCTCCGCACCGGGCGCGCAGTCCGGCCTCGACCCCCTCTCGCTGTTCCGACTCGACGGTTCGGTCGCCATCGTCACGGGCGCCTCGGCGGGCCTCGGCGACCGCTTCGCCCGCGTGCTGCACGCCGCCGGGGCCACTGTCGTGGTGGTGGCTCGTCGCGCCGACCGCCTGGCGGCGCTGGTCGACGAGCTGCCCGGGTCGTTCGCCGTCGCTGCCGATCTGGCCGAGGCCGACGACCGCGAGCGGGTGGCCGCGGCGACGCTCGAGCGCTTCGGCCGCATCGACGTGCTGGTGAACAACGCCGGCATCGGCCACAAGGTGTCGGTCGAGGAGGAGAGCCTCGACTGGTTCCGGCAGGTGATGGAAGTGAACGTCACAGCCATCTGGCACCTGGCCAAGCTGTGCTCACCGTCGATGATCGCCAACGGTGGCGGCAGCATCGTCAACGTCGCGTCGATGCTCGGCCACGTCGGCTCGACCCCGGTGAAGCAGGCGCACTACTGCGCGTCGAAGGGCGCAGTGGTGAACCTCACTCGCGAGCTCGCCCTGCAGTGGGCGCGCAAGGGGGTGCGGGTCAACTCGCTGTGCCCCGGCTGGTTCCCGTCGGAGATGACCGCCGGCATGGACACCGACGAGGGCAGCCAGCAGTTCATCCGCACGATGTCGCCGATCCCGCGCATGGGCGAGGCCCACGAGCTCGACGGCGCGTTGCTGCTGCTCGCCTCGCGGGCCAGCACCTTCATGACCGGCCAGAGCCTGATCGTCGACGGCGGCTGGACGGCGCGCTGACGCGAAGGGGAGCGGTTCGGCCTGCGGCCGGACGGGTCAGATGGCCGGCCTGCGGCCGGACCAGGGGCGGGCCTGCTCGAGCTGCGACGCCACGCGGATGAGCAGGTCCTCGCGGCCGTAGGCGGCGACCAGTTGCACGCCCACCGGCAGCCCGGCCGCGTTCCACACCAGCGGCAGGTTGATCGCCGGTTGGCCGCTCGAGTTGAACTGCGGGGTGAAGGCGACGAGCTGGCCGGCGCGCACGAGGGGAGCCATCGGTCGATCGGGGTCGTTGGCGAACTGGCCGAGCGTGACGGGCGGTTCGGCCAACGTCGGTGTGAGCAACAGGTCGAAGGCGCCCTTGCCCTGTTCGCCGGCCCACCACTGCTGGATCGCCCGACGGAACGCGACGTTCGCCGCCATCGCCTTCGCGTAGTCGACGGCGCTGAAGTGCTTGGCGAACTCGGCCTGCGCCCAGTCGTGGAGCTCGACATCGTCGACGGTGATCTCGCGGCCCAGCTGCTCGGCGACACGCTCGATGCCCACACCCATGTTCGTGCTCCACAGCGCACCGAAGCGGCTGGAGAACTCGGGGTTGGCCATCGCCGACGGGTAGTCGGCCTCCACCCGGTGGCCGAGCGACTCGAGCAGCGAGGCGACGTCGCGCACTGCAGCGGCGCAGTCGTCGTGCACGGCGTGGCCGAAGGGGTGGTGGTCGAGCATGCCGATGCGCAACGAACCGGGGTCGGCGCCCACCTCGTCGAGGTAGGGCCGAGTCGGTGCAGGGGCGATGACCGTGTCGCCCACGCCGGGCCCGTGGACCGCGTCGAGCAGCCTGGCGGAGTCGCGCACGCTGCGGCTGACGCAGAACTCGACGCCGAGGTTGCTCTCGTCGCGCAGTGGCCCCATCGAGATGCGGCCCTGCGAGGTCTTCAGGCCCACCAGGCCGCAGCAGGAGGCCGGGATGCGGATCGAGCCCCCACCGTCGCTCGCATGGGCGAACGGCACCATGCCGGCCGCGACTGCGGCAGCCGCGCCGCCGCTCGAGCCGCCGGGGGTGTGGGCGGTGTTCCAGGGGTTGCGGGTGGGCCCCCAGGCCTCGGGCTCGGTGGTGGGCAGGGCCCCGAACTCGGGGCTGTTGGTGCGTCCGGCGATCACCAGCCCGGCGGCACGGAAGCGGCCGACCAGGGTGGTGTCGGCCGGCGAGACGGGCATCGCCGCGCGCAGCGCCTTGTTGCCGTTGCTCAGTGGTTGGCCGGCGAACGCGGCCCACAGGTCCTTCAGCAGGAACGGCACCCCGCGGAACGGCCCGTCGGGCAGCTCGCCGCCGGCCAGCTCGCGGGCGTGGTCGAACCAGCGGATCACCACCGCGTTGAGTGCCGGGTCGATCCGCTCGATGCGCTCGATCGCGGCCTCGACCAGCTCGGTCGGCGTGACCTGTCCCGATGCGACCAGCGCGGCCTGGTCGGTGGCGTCGAGCCAGCGGGTGTCGTCGGCGAGTGAAGTCATGGGGCCGTTGTACCACGCAGGGGGTAGCGTGCCGATCCGTCGTGACCGAGCCCGCCACCCCTGCCGCACCGCCGTCGACCCTGCGCGAGTTCCTGCAGTTCGCCCCGGTGCGCCGCTACCTCGTCTGCACGTTCACGCTGTACTGCGGCGTGTCGCTGCAGATCGCGACGCTGTTCTGGCAGGTGTTCGACATCAGCGGCCGCGAAGCCGACATCGGCTTCATCGGTCTGGCCGAGTTCGTGCCCGCAGTGCTGCTGGTGCTCGTCACGGGCAGCGTGGCCGACCGGTTCGACCGACGCATCGTGGCGATCATCGCCACCAGCGGTGAGTTGCTCGGGTCGCTCGCACTGATGGCCTACGCCCTCACCGAACCGACCTCGACCGGGCCGCTGTTCCTGATTGCGTTCTGGTACGGCATCTCCCGTGCGTTCCAGGCGCCGGCGATGCGCGCCATCCCGCCGATGGTGGCGCCCGAGGGCGGACTGCCACGCACGATCGCGCTCAGCAACGCCACCTGGACCGGCGCGATCATCATCGGCCCGGCGCTGTCCGGGTTCCTGCTCGCCATCGACCCGTGGGTCGCGTACGCCGGGTCGTCGCTGCTGCTCTTCGTCGGCTGGATCGGCCTGTTCGGTCTGCGCTTCCTGCGCCAGCCCGCACCGCCCGATCCCGATGAGCGGCCGAGCCTGCGATCGGCGGTCGAGGGCCTGCGCTTCATCCGCCGCACACCGGTGCTGCTGGCGGCGGTGTCGCTCGACCTCTTCGCCGTGCTGTTCGGAGGTGCTGTGGCCCTGCTCCCGGTGATCGCCGAGGAGCAGCTCGGCGTCGGCCAGGTCGCCTACGGCTGGTTGCGTGCCGCGCAGGGCATCGGGGCCGGAGCGATGGCGCTGTTGCTCGCGGCGCGGCCCATCACCCGCCACGTCGGGCGCTCGCTGTTCATTGCGGTTGCTGTGTTCGGCGCCTCGACGATCGTGCTGGGCCTGACCCACAGCTTCACCGTCGCCTTCTTCGCGCTCCTGGTGCTGCACGCGGCCGACATGGTGAGCGTGTTCATCCGCAGCTCGCTGGTCCCACTCGTCACGCCCGACGAGAAGCGCGGTCGGGTGCTGGCGGTCGAGAACGTCTTCATCGGCGCGTCGAACGAGCTCGGGGCGTTCGAGAGTGGCCTGGTGGCCCAGGCCGTCGGCACACCCGCCACCGTGGTGGGCGGCGGCGTCGCCACCCTGGTGGTGGTCGGGTTGTGGAGCACGCTGTTTCCGTCGCTGCGTAGGATCGACAGCTTCGACGACCTCGAGCCTGGCGGGGGCGCCGAGCCGGCGGGTCAGAGCACGCCCGGCTGAACCGCGGGGTCGACAGGTGCCAGCGTGCCCTGGGGTTGCACGACCCGGACCGCCGGGTGCTCGACGCCGCGAGCGAGCAGGGTGGCCGAGCCCTCGGCGAGGTTCCACACCCACACCTCGGCCGGGCCGTCGCACCCGAAGGTCCGCGCAGCGAGCACCAGCCGGCCCGCGTCGAGCCAGCCCACCGGCGCCACCGAACGGGTCTGCAGCGGTGTGCCCTGGCCGATCAGGGCTGGGCCGGTGGAGCCACCGCCGAGCCACGTGCCGGTCATGCTGTTGCAGAGCCCGGCCCGCCACGCCACGGCGTCACCCGCCGGCGAGGGTGTGAGCAGCTGCATCGGTGTGGGCTGGGAGACGATCTCGCTGACCTGCAGGCTGGCGAGGTCGATGCGGTGCAGGCGCTCGGCGTCGCCCCTGCTCGACAGCACGAGCACCGAACGGCCGGTCGGGTCGGCTGCCAGGTCGAGGAAGGTCAGGTCGTCGGCAGCCAGCGCCAGCGGACGCACGTCGGTGCCGTCGAGGTCGGCGGCGAACACGCCCTCGACGCGGTCGCGTGTGATCCCGGCGCCGATCAGCGCCTGGCCCGAGGGGTGCGAGACGGCGAAGGCGGTGATGCCGAGGAACGTCGGGTCGCTGCGCTTGTTCGCTTCGGTGGCGCTGCGCCGGACGAGGGAGTAGCTCGACGAGCTGGGTGCGATGAGCGAGTCGCCCACGGGGTACTCCCACTGCACGCGGATGTTGAACGCGTCGAACCCGTTCGGGCGGGTGCCGTTCACGTCGAACACCGTGGCCTGCGCGAGCACGGCCCGGTTGGCCACGGGCGACCACTTGACGATGCCCCGCTGGGTGCTCTCGATCTGCAGCAGGCAGCGGGTGAGCGAGCCGTCGGCGGCGGCGCCGTACAGCCGGTCGCCGGAGACGAAGGTGATCTCGCCACCCGCCGGTGCGTCGGCGTAGGCGCACGGCCCCTCCGGCAGCGCTGCCAGCAGCGGGTCGACCGGCCCGGTGATCGACGGGGCGGTGGTGGTGGGTGCGAGCGTGGTGATCGGCAGGTCGGCGGGGTCGATGAGCGGCACCATCGACGTCGGCGTGGGTGCGGCGTTCACCGTGCACGCGGCCACGAGGGCGCCGGTCGCGACCAGCAGCGCAGCGCAGCCGCGGGAGCGCGGTGTCGTCGGCCGTCGCATCATCGTGCCGATGTTGCCAGACGCCGGCGTCACGGACGGCGCAGCAACCACCGGTAGCGCTGCACCCGTTCGATGCCGGACTCGACCGCCAGACGGCCGATGCCGGCGGCGATCGTCGACTCCACGTGGGTGAGCGCCGCGACATCGTGGAGCTTCATCCCGTGGCGGATGGCAAGGGCGAGCTCGTGGATCGCCTCGCCGGCACGCGGGGCCAGCAGATGCGCGCCGACGATGCGCTCGTGCACCGTGACCACCACGAGCGATGCGGCGGCAGCGGCCTCGGCGCGTGCCCGATCGAGGTGGTCGAGGTCGAGGGTCCACACGTCGGTGTCGTCGCCGTGCAGCGCCTCGGCCTCGGCGCTGGTGAGCCCTGCGCCGGCCAGTTCGGGGTCGGTGAAGGTCGAGCGTGGCGCGAAGCCGTCGACAGTCGAGCGGCCCGGCAGGAACATGTCGCGCACGGCGCGGACGCCCTCGTGGGCGGCGGTGTGCGCCAGATGGTGGCGTCCGGTCACCGACCCGGCGGCGTAGGTGGTGCGAGCCGAGGTGCGGCCCCGGCTGTCGACCTCGGGGGCAGGTTCGCCGAGCTCGGGCCCCAGGCCGTCGGTCGACGGGTCGCGGCCACCGGCGACGAGCACGGCTTCGCCCTCGACCACCTCGCCGGTTCCGAGCACCAGTTGCACCCGCCGCGTCGCGGGCGCGTGGGGATCGTGATCGATCCGCTCGACCGTTGTTCCGGTGAGGATGCGGGCACCCTCGGCAGCCAGGCGGGCGTGCAGCGCGGCGGCCAGGCTCGGCTCCTCACCGGCGAGCAGGGCGGGGTCGGCGGTCACCAGCGTGGCTCCGAGGCCGAGGCGCACCAGGGCCTGGGCGACGGCGACGGCCTCGGCGCCGCCGCCGAGCACCACGGTCGTCGCTGCGGGCCGCTCGCGGCAGAACCAGCTGTCGAGCGTGTCGAACGGTGTGCCGTGCAGACCGGCGATGTCGGGGATCGCCGGCTCGCTGCCCGTGCACCACAGCACGTACCTGGCCTCGAGCTCGCGGCCGTCGACCACGACGGTGCCGGGGCCGGCCCACTGTGCTGAGCCCGGCACGACCTCGATCCCGATCTCGCGCCAGTGGGCGAGCGAGGCGTCGGTGGCGGCGACGTCGGCCTGCACGGCCCGGATCCGCCGCCACACGACGGCCGGATCGACGGGTGTGTCGGCGCGAGGAAGGCCGAGCCGGTCGGCGGTGCGCATCGTGTGCGCTGCGCGTGCCGTTGCCGCAAGGGTGCTGAGCGGGACGTCGCCCGACCACAGACGGTGCCCGCCGGGTCGGCCCCGCTCGACGGCGGCGACGCGCAGCTCGAGCCCGGCAGCGAACTCGGCCGCAGCGATGCCGGCCGATCCGAGGCCCACCACCACGAGGTCGAAGGGATCACTCATCCGCGACCGACGCTACCGACCCGAGGTGCGCGACCGCATTGCAAGCGTCTGCTTGACTAGGTCGTCGAACCACCGACGGAGGACATCGTGACCGCACCAGCCCCTGCTGCCGAGAAGAAGAGCATCATCCAGGAGTTCCGCGACTTCCTCACGACCGGCGACCTGATGACGATCGCCGTCGCCTTCATCATGGGCGCCGCGGTGAAGCAGCTCGTCGACTCGTTCGTCAACGACATCGTGATGGGCCTGATCGGCCTGATGGTGCCCTGCAAGGACATCCTCGACGAGAACGGTGACCCGATCGGTGTGAAGGACTGCACCGGCATCGCCGGCAAGGCCTACAAGTCGTTCGGCTACGGCTCGTTCATCAACCAGGTCGCGGTCTTCGTGCTCACCGCGGCTGCCGTGTTCGCGCTGATCAAGTTCTACAAGGCGGCGACCAACCGCGACCTGGCCAAGGCCGGCCCGTCGCAGGTCGACCTGCTCACCGAGATCCGCGACGAGCTCCGCTCGCGCAACGGCTGACGTCTGGCCCCTCGAGCGGGCCGTGACTTGCGTCGGCCGCGCCGACTGAGTCGAATGGTCCCCTCATGAGCCCGAGACGAGAGCTGCTGATCGCTGCGTGCGCGCTGCTCGTCGTCGCGTGCTCGGTCACGGGTGGCGAGCCCGAGAGCGTGTCGACGGTGCCGGCGACGGTGGGCGGTGTGGGCGTCCTTCCGCCGCCAGTCACCCAGCCCGGAACGACCGGTCCGCCCGCCCCGACCTCGACCGGCTCGACCACCACCACGACCATCCTTCCCGTGGGCGAGCTGTTGGTGGGCGAGCTCGCCGGTGGGAACCGGGTGCTGATGATCGGCGACTCGCTGCTCGCATCGGTGTCGAAGCGCTACTACAACGAGCTCTGCGAGACGTTGGTCCCACTCGACTGGCAGCTGCTGGTGGAGGCCGAGGTGAGTCGGCAGATCGACTTTGCAGGCACCGTGCTCGACGAGCTCGGGGTCGACGAGACCGACGAGATCACCTCACCGTCCGGATCGCCGCCCACCACCGCCCCGAGTGGCCCCGGGCGCTGGGACGCCGGGCTGATCTTCCTCGGCACGAACTACAACCGCGATGCGCTCGACTACCTGAAGCGGCTCAACCGCTCGGTCGTCCGTTTCGGCGCCGTGCCGGTGGTGCTCGTGAACGTGACGGAATACGACCCGGCGATGCGCGAGGTCAACAAGGTGATCGAGTCGATCGACGAGCTCTACGACAACGTGCGTGTCGTCGATTGGCGAGCGGCCACCTCGGCCGACTCGCCGCGCAGCGATGACCTGCTCACCGCCGACGGCATCCACCTCACCGACGAAGGCCGTCTGGCGCTGGCCTCGGTGATCGCTGCCGAGCTGGGCCAGGCCCCGGCGTCGCCCGGGAAGTGCCTCGAGCCCACGTTCGTCGAAGATCCGGTCCCGTTGCCCGACGGGTCGGGCGGGCCGAGCAGTGTGCCGACCACCAGGCCGACGCAGTCGACGACGACGACCACTCCGGGCTCGACGACCACCACGACGTCTCCCGACGGCGGTGGCGGTGACGGTGGCGGCGGCGACGGTGGCGGTGGCGGCGACGGTGGTGGTGGTGGCGGTGATGGTGGCGGCGGCGGTGATGGCGGTGGCGGCGGCGGTGGCGGCGGCGACCCGGGTGACGGCGGCTGACGGCGGCTGACGGTCAGGGAGCCAGCGCGCTGAGCGGTGCGACCGGGATGTTGCGCAGCACGCCGTAGACGACCACCGCGACGAGCAGCGCCCGCGCCCACGAGTCGGGCATCCGGTCGACCGGGCTGCGCACCTCGCGACCGAACGAGCGCAACGCCCACACGCCCCACGCGAGCACGATGCCCACCAGGGCCAGCGGGGTGAACAGGTTGTAGCTGAGCGCTGCCGGGACATCGCCTCTGAACAGGGCGTGTGCGCCGCGGGTGAGCCCGCATCCCGGGCACCACAGGCCGGTCGTGCGGTGGAACGCGCACGGCAGGAACCGGGCCCCCTCGGCGCTCGGGTCGTTCACGGCGACATGCACCGCAGCAGCGGCCAGGGCACAGCCGCAGGCCACGACCCCGGCGCGCATCCACCCGCTGGCGGGCAGGGTTCGACCGGGCTGGCCGTCGGGGCGGATCGCCTCCACGTCTGGCGAGCCTACCGAGGCAATCCGGCGCGAGAACCGTCGGGCGGTTGTGGTGGGGCCGATCCGCCGCCACGCTGCATGGCATGTTGCAGGTGCGCGAGGTGTCGGTGGAGGTGGGCGGCCGCCATGTGGTCGATCGCGCCTCGTTCACGATCATGCCCCGCGACAAGGTCGGCCTCGTCGGGCGCAACGGGGCCGGCAAGACCAGCTTCTTCAAGGTGCTCGGCGGCGAGACCGAGCCCGCACACGGCAGCGTGGTGCGCAAGGGCGGGTTCGGATACCTGCCGCAGGACCCCCGCATCGAGGGCACCGAGGGTCGCAGCGCCATCACCCACATCCTGTCGGGCCGCGGGATCGACGACGCCCTGGTGCGCATCGAGAAGCTGCGCATCGCCATGGAGGAGGACGCGAGCGACCGCAACGTCGCCCGCTACAGCCGCGCCCAGGACGAGTTCGCCACCTCCGGTGGCTATGCGGCCGACAGCGAGGCGCGGTCCATCGCCCACGGCCTCGGCCTGCGCGCCGACCGGCTCGACCTGCCCATCGACGTGCTGTCGGGTGGCGAGCGCCGTCGTGTCGAGTTGTCGCGGATCTTGTTCGCCGGCAGCGATGTGCTGTTGCTCGACGAGCCCACCAACCACCTCGACGTCGATGCCAAGGAGTGGTTGCTCGGCTTCCTGCGCAACTACCGCGGCGCGCTGCTGGTGATCAGCCACGACCTCGAACTGCTCGACGAGGCCATCACCCGGGTGCTGCACCTCGACCGGCCCGTCGAGGACGCCACCGGGCACGTGGTCGAGTACAAGGGCACCTACAGCCAGTACCGCACGGCCCGGGCGCTCGACGAGGAGCGCATGGCTCGCAAGGCGGCCCTGCAGGGCAAGGAGATTGCCCGCCTCCAGAACGTGGTCGATCGGTTCGGCGCGAAGGCCACGAAGGCGGCCATGGCGCACAGCAAGGAGAAGCAGATCGCCCGGCTCGAGGCCGAGCGGGTGCATGCACCCAACGCCGAGCGCACGCTGAAGGTGCGCTTCCCCGACCCGCCGTCGTGCGGTGTCACGGTCATCGAGGCCACCGGTCTGTCGAAGGCCTATGGCGGGCCACCGGTGTTCGAGGATGTCTCGTTCGACCTCGGGCGTGGCGAGCGTCTGCTCGTGCTCGGCCTGAACGGCGCCGGCAAGACCAGCTTGCTGCGCATCCTGGCCGGCGAGACCCAGGCCAACCTCGGCCACATCCGGTTCGGCCACGACGTGCATGTCGGCTACTACGCCCAGGAGCACGACAATCTGGCCCGCCACGAGAGCCTGCTCACCAACATGCGCAGCGCCGTGCCACCGGGGGTGCTGCTCACCGAGACCCAGTTGCGCGGCATGTTGGGCATGGTGGGCCTGTCGGGCGAGAAGGTGAACCAGGAGAGCGGCACGCTGTCGGGTGGCGAGAAGACCAAGCTGGCCCTGGCGATGCTGATGGTGGGTCGCAACAACCTGCTGCTGCTCGACGAGCCCACCAACAACCTCGACCCGCCCAGTCGGCAGGCCGTTGCCGATGCACTCAGCGCCTGGAAGGGCAGCATCATCGTCGTCAGCCACGACACCGAGTTCGTCGAGCAGCTGAGCCCCACCAAGGTGCTGCTGCTGCCCGACGGCGAGCTCGACTACTTCAACGCCAGCTGGCTCGAGCTGGTCGACCTGGCCTGACCGCTGCGTGCAGGCGCGTCGGGGCCAGGGCGCGGATGGGCTCCGCTGCTCAGCCGGTCACTGAGACCGAGTGTTCAATCGGGCGGCGCGATGCGGGTACCGTCGGCGTGCTCGGTGATCCAGATGCCGTCGTCGCGGAGGAAGGTTCGGGCACCTGCGTCGTAGCGCCAAGGGTTGTGGTGGTCGCAGGCCGGCCCACCGTTGGTGGCCGAGGTGGGGCCGCCCTGGCTGTGGGGGACGAGGTGGTCGCGTTGCGACGTGCTGGCGGGCGCAAGGCAGCCAGGGTGGGTGCACGTGGTGGACGTGAGCAACAGGGCGTCTGCCAGGGGACCGGTGAACAGGCGTTGCTTCGAGGTCATGGCCACGGCTCGGCCGGCGCCATCGGTGACGATGCAGCGCACGTGGTTGGTGAGGCTGGCCAGCACGACATCGCGTGGATGCACCTGGGTGCCGTCGACGGTGTGCGATCGTCCGCGTGTGGGGCCGAACGGATCGAGCTGCGGCGCCACACCCGGGATGCCGCTGATGCGGTCGAGCTGGTGGAGCCAGGTGGGCAGGTCGGCGACGATGTTCACCACGGTCGACACCCCGCCTGATGGGTTGCCGGCCGCGCTGGTCGACGAGTTGCCGGAGACGAGTCGTTGCAGGGCGTCGTAGCGGCGCTGGGCAGTGGTGCGGGCGAGCAGGTCGTGGCACACGGCCTCGCCGAACTGCTGCTTCGCCGCCTGCCAGTCGTGTTCGAACTCGATGCGCTCGAGGCGTTGGAGCTCGGCCTGCCAGGCAGCCCCGTGGATGGCGGGCCCGACGATGGTGAGGCGGTACTCGGTGTCGGTGAACACCAACGATGCATGTCGTCCGGCGGGGTTGGGCAGCGTGCCGTCTTGGTCCATCAGCAGCCGCCACGACCGGCAGTAGTGCTCGAAGTGGTGGTACGACATCTCGGTCGCGTAGTGCAGGAACGAGTCGATGTAGTCGGGGACGTGTCGCCCGACCCGCGGTGCGCTGAACAGTCGGCCGAGCAGATGGGCCTGCGCGACGCCCAGTCGGCCGGTGAGCAGCCGATCGACGAGTTCGGGAACCCGCTGTGCGAGCTTGGTGAGGCCGCGGCGGGCCCGTGCCTCGCCGGGCTCCCACCGCAGTTCGCCACGACCCCATGCGGCGACATCGGTATAGCCGTTGTCGCGATAGAGGCCGCCGCGGTCGATCTGGATGAGCGACTGGAGCAACAGCCCCTCGGCCCGCCGTCGGAGCAGTTCGTGGTGGCGGGCCAGATCGATCAGCACCTGATCGGCGCTGGCATCGGGACCGCCATGGGCATGGGCATGGGCATGGACATCGGTGTCGATGGCCGTGGACATGGCCGTGGACCTGACCGTGGACCTGACCGTGGACATGCGTTCCCCCCTTCCGCACCGGGGCGTGGCCTTCGGCGCGGTGGTCGTGTTCGTGTGCTCGAGGGGTCGCAACGACCCGATACGAGTGGCGCCGGGGGAAGTCAGCACCGCTCTCGCCAGTGTGCACGAGGGGTGTGACA
>JBBATY010000017.1:50857-58573 GCA_040398525.1 Ilumatobacteraceae bacterium
CAGCAGGCACTCACCGTGCAGGCGGCGACGGCCCGCAACGGCCAGCCCGGCCGGCTGGCGTTGGGCATCGGCCTGTCGCACCAGATCGTGGTCGAGATGATGTGGGGGATGTCGTTCGACAAGCCGGTGCGCCATCTGCGCGAGTACCTGTCGGTGATGATGCCGCTGCTCGAGGGCAAGCCGGTGGGCTTCCAGGGCGAGGAGTTCCGTGTGCAGGGCGCCGTCAACGTCAACGGCGGCTCGCGCCCGTCGGTGCTCGTCGCTGCGCTCGGCACGCAGATGCTGCGTGTCACCGGCACCCTGGCCGACGGCACCTCCACCTGGTGCACCGGCCCGCGCACGCTGGCCGACCACACCATCCCCACGCTGCGCCAGGCCGCGGCCGACGCGGGCCGGCCCGAGCCACGCGTCGTGGCCGGCGTGCCGGTGTGCGTCACCGACGACGTCGACGCCGCCCGGGTGCGTGCCTCGCAGGTCTTCGCCGTCTACAACACCCTGCCGAGCTACAAGGCGATGATGGAGAAAGAAGGCGTCGGCGGCCCCGCCGACCTGGCCATCGTCGGCACCGAGGCCGAGGTCGCCGACCAGCTGCGCGAGGTCGGCTCGATCGGTGTGACCGATCTCAACGCCGCCGTGTTCCCGGGCAACCCCGACGAAGCGGCGCGCACCCGCGCCGTGCTGCGCGACCTCGTCTGACCCGCTGGGTCGCCCGGGCGTCGTACTGTGACGCCATGAGCTACGAGGGATACCGCGCCGTCTCGGTGGCGCTCGACAACGGGGTGGCCACGGTCACCATCGACAACGGGCCGATCAACCTGTTCGACGGCGCCCTCTACCCGGACATGGTTCGACTGGCCGGCGAGCTCGCTGCCGACGACGAGGTGCGGGTGGTGGTGCTGCAGTCGGCCAACCCGGACTTCTTCATCGCCCACTTCGACGTGTCGCTCATCGTGCACATCCCCACCGGGATGGCCATGCCCACCGAGCTGAACGACTTCCACTCGATGTGCGAGGCGTTCCGCACGATGCCGAAGGCGACCATCGCCGTGATCGAGGGCCGGGTGGGTGGTGGTGGCAGCGAGTTGGCGCTCAGCTGCGACATGCGCTTCGCCGCGATCGGGCGCGCGGTGTTCAACCAGCCCGAAGTGGCGCTCGGCATCCTGCCGGGTGGCAGCGGCACGGCCCGGCTGCCACGCCTCGTCGGCCGCTCGCGTGCGCTCGAGGTGATCCTCGGCTGCGACGACATCGACGCCGAGACCGCCGAGCGCTGGGGATGGGTGAACCGGGCGCTGCCACCCGACGAGGTGCGGCCCTTCGCCCAGCGTCTGGCGCGACGCATCGCCGGTTTCCCGCCACATGCGGTGGTGGCGGCCAAGGCCAGTGTGCTGCGCGCCGAGAAAGAGGTGGTGCCCGACCTGCTGGCCGAGGCCTACGCCTTCAACCAGACGCTTGCCCCCAGCGCGACCCGCCACGCCCTGCAGGCCTTCCTCGATCGTGGGGGCCAGACGGTCGAAGGCGAGTCGCGTCTCGGCGAACTGGCCACCGAGCTGGGTTGAGCCGGCCCGGACCGAGGCCGGTCAGCCGAGGCTGACCGGTGTGCCGCCGTAGGGCTTGTTCACCAGGTCGAAGAAGTCGTTGCCCTTGTCGTCGACCACGATGAACGCCGGGAAGTTCTCGACCTCGATCTTCCAGACGGCCTCCATGCCGAGCTCGGGGTACTCGAGCACCTCGACCTTGGTGATGCAGTCCTGCGCGAGGCGCGCCGCCGGGCCGCCGATCGAGCCGAGGTAGAACCCGCCGTAGGTCTTGCACGCATCGGTGACCTGCCGCGAGCGGTTGCCCTTGGCCAGCATCACGAAGCTGCCGCCGGCCGCCTGGAACTCGGCGACGTAGCTGTCCATCCGCCCGGCCGTGGTGGGCCCGAACGAGCCGCTCGCCATGCCTTCGGGGGTCTTGGCCGGCCCGGCGTAGTAGACGCAGTAGTCCTTCAGGTACTGCGGCAGGCCCAGGCCGGCGTCGAGGCGCTCCTTGATCTTGGCGTGGGCGATGTCGCGGGCCACCACCATCGGACCGGTCAGCATCACGCGGGTCTTCACCGGGTAGGTGCTGAGCGTCTCGCGGATCTCGCTCATCGGGCGGGTGAGGTCGATCTGCACGACCGGGGTGCTCTCGCCGAGGTGCTCGTCGGTGACCTCGGGCAGGAAGCGCGCCGGGTCCTGTTCGAGCTGCTCGAGGAAGATGCCGTCGCGGGTGATCTTGCCCAGTGCCTGGCGGTCGGCCGAGCAGCTGACGGCCATCGCCACCGGGCAGCTCGCCCCGTGGCGCGGCAGGCGGATGACGCGCACGTCGTGGCAGAAGTACTTGCCACCGAACTGCGCGCCGATGCCGGTCTGTTGGGCGAGGGTGAGCACCTTGGCCTCGAGCTCGATGTCGCGGAAGCCGTGGCCGGCGGCGCTGCCTGCCGTCGGCAGGCTGTCGAGATAGCGGGTGCTGGCCAGCTTGGCGGTCTCGACCGCGTGCTCGGCCGATGTGCCGCCGATGACCACGGCGAGGTGGTACGGCGGGCACGCGGCGGTGCCGAGGGTCTTCATCTTCTCGAACAGCCAGGGCAGCAGCGCTCGCTCGTTGAGCAGCGCCTTGGTCTCCTGGAACAGGTAGCTCTTGTTCGCGCTGCCGCCACCTTTGGCCATGAACAGGAACTTGTAGGCCTCGCCGTCGACTGCGGCGATCTTGATCTCGGCGGGCAGGTTGTTGCCGGTGTTCTTCTCGTCGTACATCGTCAGCGGCGCGAGCTGGCTGTAGCGCAGGTTCGACGTGAGGTAGGTGTTGAACACACCGCGAGCGATGGCCTCCTCGTCGCCGCCCCCGGTGAACACCATCTGGCCCTTCTTGGCCTTGACGATGGCGGTGCCGGTGTCCTGGCACATCGGCAGCACGCCACCCGCCGCGATGTTCGCGTTCTGCAGCAGGTCCATCGCGACGAACCGGTCGTTGTCGCTGGCCTCGGGGTCGTCGAGGATGTTGCGCAGCTGCTGCAGGTGGCCGGGCCGCAGCAGGTGGGCGATGTCGCGCATCGCGTGCTCGGTGATCAGGGTGAGCGCCTCCGGCTCGACGTGCAGGAACGTGCCGAGCGGGGTGTCGACCGTGCGCACATGGTCGCTGGTGAGCAACCGATACGGCGTGGTGTCCGGGCCGAGGGGGAGGAGTTCGGTGAAGTCGAAACCGAGAGGGGACGAGCTCATGACCTCACACTACGGCCGTGCCTGCGCAGGTACCTAGCGGTCCTTCAGCCGTTTCGGCGGTGCCGCTGCAGGGTCGACGGGCCACTGGTGCTTCGGGTAGCGCCCGGCCATCTCCTTGCGCACCTCGGCCCACGACCCGGCCCAGAACGACGGCAGGTCGGCGGTGACCTGGATCGGTCGGTCGGCCGGCGACAGCAGCTCGAGGGTGAGCGGCACCCGGCCACCGATGACCGTCGGGTGGGTGCGGGTCCCGAACAGGTCCTGCACCCGCACCGACACGGTCGGGTGGTCGCGCGTGTAGTCGATCGGCGCCGTCCGCCCGGCCGGGGTGTCGAGCAGCGCCGGGGTCAGCTCGGCCAGGGCGGTCTGCTGGTCCCACGAGAGCTGGTTCACCAGCAGCATCCCCAGGTCGAGCTGGTCGAGGTCGGCCCGGCTGGTGGCGTGCTGCAGGTAGGGCGTCAGCCAGTCGTCGAGTGCGGCGAGCAGCGAGGCGTCGCTCCAGTCGGGCCAGGCATCGTCGGGGAACGTCGCGCGCAGCAGCGCGATGCGGGCGCGCAGGTTGGCCCCCGACCCCAGGTCGAGCACGCCCAGGCGTGTCGCGCGCACCCGCTCGACCAGGGCGTCGGCCGTCGGCGCGCCGGGCTCGGGGGTGCGCACCGTGTCGGCGAGCACCATGTTGCCGAGCCTGGTCTCGAGACGTTCGACGAGGTCGTTGCGCTGCTTGTCCCACAGCAGCGTGCGACGCCGTTCGACCTGCGCGGCCAGGGCGTGCTCGAGCTCGGCCGCGTCGAGGCCGGCGGCCAGACGGACCCGTGCGCTGGTGCGGTTGCCGTCGAGGTCGGCGGCGACCACGAACGGCTCACCGGCCAGTGGGTCGTCCTTGGCCACCCACGCCCCGCCACCGGTGCGCAGCTGGAACTGGCCGCGCTGGCTGCGCCGCACGGCCACCCGGTCGGGGAACGCACGGGCGAGCACCGCACCGGAACGGGCGGCGTCGATCCGGTCGAGGTCGAACGCCACCCGGGCGCGCCGGGCGATGTCGTGGGCCCGCTCGCGGACCTGGTCGAGCGCCCGACGGTCGGCTCGGTCGTCGGTGAGCTCGCGAGCCACGAGCCGCACGCGCAGCCCTACGTCGGCGGGCAGCTCGTCGGCTCGACCACGCAGCACATCGCGCTCGTCGACCAGCGCGGCGAGCACACAGGCCAGTGGCTGGTCGTCGGGCGCAGCGTCGACCACCATGCGCGCCAGGCGCGGGTGCACCGGCAGGGCGAGCATCGCCCGACCGGTGTCGGTGGGCCGTCCGTTGCCGTCGAGCGCACCGAGGTCGACAAGCAACTGGCGCGCGGTCTGCAGGGCCTTCGTCGGTGGGCGGTCGAGGAAGGCGAGGTCGTCGATCGGCGTGCTCCAGGCTGCGAGTTCGAGCACCAGGCCGGCGAGGTCGACCTGGGTGATCTCGGCCGGCAGGTGGGCCAGGCGGGTCGACTGCTCGAGCTTGCTCCACAGGCGGTAGCAGACACCCGGCTCGGTGCGGCCCGCTCGACCGGCGCGCTGATCGGCCGAGGCCCTGCTGGTGGCGACCGTGGTGAGCCGGGTCATGCCGGTCCGTGGGTCGAAGCGCGGCACGCGGGCCTGGCCGGCGTCGACCACCACGCGCACACCGTCGACGGTGAGCGACGATTCGGCGATGTCGGTGCTGAGCACCACCCGGCGGCGGCCGGGCGGTGACGGGGCGAGCGCTCGGTCCTGGTCGGCGAGGGTGAGGGCCCCGGCGAGTGGGTGGATGTCGACGTCTGCCGGCACGCGGTCGGCGAGCAGCCGCTCCACACGACGGATCTCGCCGATGCCGGGCAGGAACACGAGCACGGCGCCGGGCTCGTCGCGCAGCGCGACCAGCACGGCATCGGCCACGGACTGGTCGAGGCGGGCGCCCTTGGCGGGTGGCAACGAGCGGATGTCGACGGGGAACTGGCGACCCGCGCTCGCCACGACGGGGGCCACCCCGGTTCCGTCCGGCCCGGTGCCCAGCAGCGCTGCGAGGCGTGCCGTGTCGGGCGTGGCCGACATCGCCACCACGGCGAGATCGGGGCGCAGATGGGTGCGGGCGTCGAGGGCGAGGGCCAGGCCGAGGTCGGTGGGCAGGTTGCGCTCGTGCACCTCGTCGAAGATCACCACCGCCACACCGGGCAGCTCGGGGTCGTGCTGCAGACGACGGGTGAGCACCCCTTCGGTCACCACCTCGATGCGCGTGGTCGGGCCGATGCGCCGCTCGTCACGGGTCTGGTAGCCGACGATGCCACCCACCTCGTCGCCGAGCAGGGCTGCCATCCGCCGCGCCGCGGCTCGGGTCGCGAGCCGTCTCGGTTCGAGCACCACGATGCGCCCGCCGGCCAGCCACGGCTGGTCGAGCAGCCACAGCGGCACCACGGTGGTCTTGCCGGCACCCGGTGGCGCGACGAGCACCGCGGTGCGAGTGCGCGCCAGGGCGTCGCCGAGCTCGGCGAGCACACCCACCACGGGCAGGTCGGCGACGGATGCGGGGACCGGCATCGGGGGCCGGCGCGGTCAGCTCGCCAGGGCGGGGGTGCCGTGGAACGGGCTCGGGTCGCCGGCGACCGGCATGTTCGGCCGCTTCCAGGCGCAGGTGGTGGCGATCTCGTCGGCGACGGCGCGCCACTCGAGCGCGTTCCAGCCCTCGGCGGCCGCCGGCACCGTGCCGTCGGTGCGCAGGAACACGAACGCCGGCAGCTCCTTCAGCCCGAGCTGCTTCACGAACACCCGGTCGGGGTCGACGAGCACCATGAACTCTTCGGTGAGCGGCCCGAGGAAGTTGCGAGCCTCGTCACGCGAGCAGGTGAGCACGAAGGTGGTGCGGGCGTCGGAGCCCGAGAACGCGGCCAGGATGCGCGACGCCGTCTTCAGGATCCATGCGCTCTCGTTGGTGTACGGGTCGAGCACCACACAGGCGTAGTGGAAGGTGGTGAGCCACTCCTCGATCGGGCGCGAGTCGCCGTCGAGCGAGGTGAGCACGGTGTCTGGCGAGGGGTTGGTGGCCACGGCATGCAAGGTTAGCGACCCGGCCGGTGTCGACCCCAAGCACAGCGGGCTCCGAGGTGCGCTGTCGACGACTCCCAGGTAGGTTCCAGCCGATGCACCCCATGGAGCGCCTGCGCTACATCGCCCGCGCATCGGGCGCCGACCAGCGGTTGCTGGTGCGCGAGATGGCCGATGCGGTGCGTGGCTTGCGCGGCGATCCGGCGGGGCTGGTGGTCACTTGTCGGCGCGTCGTCGAGCGCCATCCCACGTCGGGTGCGCTGTGGTGGTGGTGCGCATCGGTGCTCGCTGCCGGCGAGCCGTTCCGGGTGGCGAGCGACCTTGCCGCCGAGGTCGAGCACGATCCGACACCCGACCACCTCTACGACGTGCTGCCCGACGAGGCCACGGTGTGCGTGGTCGGCTGGCCCGACCTGGTGGGCGACGCGGTCATGCGCCGCGGCGACGTGCGCGTGCTGGCCGTCGATGCCGACGACGAGGGGTCGTCGTTCGTGCGGCGACTGCACCGCGCCGACGTGGAGGCCGAGGTCGTGCCGTCTGCCGGGCTGTCGGCGGCTGTGCTGGCAGCCGACGTGGTGCTGGTCGAAGCCCTCGCCTGCGGGGCCGGCGAGGTGCTCGCCGCAACCGGCTCGCGCTCGGTCGCCTCGGTGGCCTACTGCAGCGAGGTGCCGCTGTGGCTGGTCGCCGGCCGCGGCCGGCGGCTGCCCGACGCGATGTTCGTCGAGATGCGTCGCCGGATCGACGAGGGCGCTCGTGGTTGGGTGGCTCCCGCCGAGGCCGTGCCGGCAGCGCTGTTCGGCACGCTGGTCGGCCCCGACGGCCTGAGTGTCGACGCCGGCCCGGGGGAGTGGGCGCCCGAGTGCCCGCTCGCCCCCGAGCTGCTGCGCCCCAGCCCTATCTGACCCGGCTGCTGCCGGACATCTGCTCGGCCCAACATTTTCCGCATGTGCGCGGAACGTTCTGCCCCCTTCGTGCGTGGAGATGGGTGACGCCCTGTACGGGGTGGCATCCACGAAGAGGAGACACGACATGCGTATCGACAGGAAGAGATGGTGGGTGGCGATCGTCGGTGTGATGATCACCTCCTTGGGGCTCGGCGCACTCCCTGCAGCCGCTGCGGGGTCGCTCGTCCGAGCCGACCCGACCGCACACCGGCCCGCCAGCGATCCGTGCCCGCCCGGGACACAACCGAAGCCGGGCACCAAGATCTGCATCGGTGGCGGCACGACGATCGAGATCCCGGACGGCTCGAACCCGCCGCCCATCACCATCACCTGTCCGGACGGGACGGTGATCCAGATCGGTGGCACCTGCCCGACCAAGCCGCCGACGACGCCGCAGCCGCCGACGGGCAACCCGCCGACGTCACCGCAGCCGCCGACGGGCAACCCGCCGACGTCACCGCAGCCGCCGACGGGCAACC
>JBBATY010000017.1:58673-66242 GCA_040398525.1 Ilumatobacteraceae bacterium
CCGACCACGCCGCAGCCACCCGTCGTGAAGCCTCCGGTGAGCCCGCCGAAGCCGCCGGTCGTGCAGCCGAGGAAGGGCTGGCTCCCGAAGATGTGCGTGAAGTGGATCCGCGTCCCCGTCCCGAAGACTCGGACGACGGTTCCGGTCCCAGTTCCCTACCCCTGCTGGAAGTAGGACGCTCGGCGCTCCGCTGCGTCGGGTCGGGCCCGCGGCCTTCTCGGTCGGTAACGGGCCCTCAGTGGGTGCCGTCGGTGGATTCCGCACCATCGACGGCACCCGCTGTCGCGTCCGGGCTGCGGCCCGGCTCAGCGTTGGCCGGTGGGCGACACCGTGAGCGCGGCGGCGTCGGCGAGGCGCAGGGCGAGCTGCTCGTGGTCATCGCCCACCAGGCCGACCGTCACGCGCAGGTGCGGCCGGTCGTCGTGCACGCGGAACGGCTCGCCCGGCGCAGCGCCGATGCCCTGGGCCGCCAGGGTGAGCAGCGCCGAGCGCTCGTCGCTCACCTCCATCCAGAGGTTGATCCCGTCGGTGCCGGTGGTGGGCACTCCTCGGGCGCCGAGCACGTCGGCCACGGCAGCTCGCCGTCGGGCGTACTCGTTGCGGGCGGCGGCGACGGCGTCGAGTGTGGGCGCGTGATCGAGCATCTCGAGCAGCACGGCCTGCAGGATGCGGCTGCTCCAGCCGGGCCCGAGCAGCCGGCGGTTGGCGACGGCTGCCACCACGTCGCCGGCGCCTCCGACCGCGGCCAGGCGTAAGTCGGGGCCGTGGCTCTTGGAGAAGCTGCGGATGTGCACGGTGCGGTCGGCGAGCCAGTGCCCGAGGCTCACCAGCGCCCCGCTGGCGATGTCGCCCGAGTGGTCGTCCTCGACGATCACCGCGCGGCTGTGGGCGAGCACCCCGGCCAGCGCCTTGGCCCGGCGCTTCGACATCGTCACACCACTCGGGTTGTGGGCGCGGGGTTGCAGGAACACCGCCACCGGGTCGGCCTGCAGGGCGGCGCCGAGCTGATCGACCACCATCCCCTCGTCGTCGAGGTCGACCCCGATCACCTCGGCGCCGAGCTGCTCGAGCAGGTCGAGCAGCGGCGGGAACGACGGATGCTCGACCACCACACGGTCGCCGAGGCGCACGGTCACCTGGGCGATGCGGTCGAGTGCGTCGAGCGCGCCGTCCACCACGGTGAGCTCCTCCAGCGCGAACGGCCAGTCGGCGCGCAACCGTTCGTCGAGGCCGGGCAGCACGGGCCGGTCGAGGTAGCTCGACGTCAGTGACTGGCGGCTGACCCGGGCCATCACGGGGCCGAGATCGGGCAGCAGCGCCGGGTCCGGGGTGCCCGACGAGAGGTCGAGCGCGAAGTGGCCCGGCCCTTCGGTGATGCGGCGGTAGCGCCGGGGCGCGCCCGGCCCGGTGGGCTCGCGTACGAAGGTGCCCTGGCGGCCACGGGCATCGATCGCGCCGACCTTGGCCAGCGTCTGCCATGCCTCGCTCACCGTGGTGGGCGACACGCCCAGCACTCGCGACAGCTCGCGCACCGTCGGCAGGCGGTACCCGGGTGCGAGCTGCCCGGCCGAGATCAGCCGCCCGATGGTGGCGGCGATGCCTTTGGCGCTGCGGTCGTCGATCTGGGTCGCGAGGTCCATGGTCCGCCCGGAGAGGTAGCCGTCGGATCGATCGGTGTGGTCGAACCGTGAACGGCGTGTGACAGTTTGTACGGGCACAATACTTTCATTGTCTGCCGCCCGATGTCACATTACGATCCGTTCATGACCGATACGTCGACGCCGTCTGGCCGCATCGTCCGAGCCGCACTGGTACAGACCGACTGGCCCGGTTCGAAGGAGGCGATGCTCGACAAGCACGAGCAGTACGCCCGCGACGCCGCAGCCCAAGGTGCCCAGGTGATCTGCTTCCAGGAGCTGTTCTACGGCCCCTACTTCTGCCAGGTGCAAGAGACCGAGTACTACAGCTACACCGAGTACATCCCCGACGGCCCCACCACGCAGCGCTTCATGGCGCTCGCCAAGGAACTGGGCATGGTGATGGTGCTGCCGATGTACGAGATCGTCCAGCCGGGCCTCTACTACAACACCGCTGCAGTGATCGACGCCGACGGCACCTACCTCGGCAAGTACCGCAAACAGCACATCCCGCAGACGAAGGGGTTCTGGGAGAAGTTCTACTTCCGTCCCGGCACGGGCGGGTACCCGGTGTTCGAGACCGCAGTCGGCAAGGTCGGGGTCTACATCTGCTACGACCGCCACTTCCCCGAGGGCTGGCGGATCCTCGGCCTGAACGGCGCCGAGATCGTGTTCAACCCGTCGGCCACCCACCGCGGCCTCAGCGAGTACCTGTGGCGCCTCGAGCAGCCGGCCGCAGCGGTCGCCAACATCTACTACGTGGGCGCGATCAACCGGGTGGGCATCGAGCCGCTCGGCGAGAACGACTTCTACGGGCAGAGCTACTTCGTCGACCCGGAGGGCAAGTTCGTCGGCGACGTGGGCGACCCGTACCAGTCCGAGCTCATCGTGCGCGACCTCGACATGGACAAGATGCGCATGATCCGCGATCGCTGGGCGTTCTACCGCGACCGGCGTCCGGACGCCTACGGTGAGATCGTCGAAGACTGACGTCACTCGTCACGCCCGTCTATACGTGCAACTCCAGGGGAGGGTTCCATGGCAAAGATCCTGATCAAGAACGGCAAGGTCATCTCGAGCAGCGGGGTGGTGGCCCAGGACGTGCTCATCGAGGGTGAGACGATCTCGGCCCTCGGCACACCCGGGTTCTTCACCGACGAGGGGATGGACCGCGTCATCGATGCCGCGGGCAAGTACGTCATCCCCGGTGGGGTCGACGTGCACACCCACATGGAGCTGCCCTTCGGCGGCACGTTCGCGAGCGACACGTTCGAGACCGGCACCATCGCGGCGGCGTGGGGTGGTGTCACCACGATCGTCGACATGGCCGTGCAGCGCTACGGCGAGAACGTCTTCGACGGCCTCGCCGAGTGGCACCGCAAGGCCGAAGGCAACTGCGCGGTCGACTACGCCTTCCACCAGATCATCGGCGGTGTCGACGACCAGTCGCTGAAGGCGATGAAGTACCTCACCGAGCACGAGGGCATCAGCAGCTTCAAGCTGTTCATGGCCTACCCGGGTGTGTTCTACAGCGACGACGGCCAGATCCTGCGGGCCATGCAGACCGCGGCCGACTGCGGCGCGGTCATCATGATGCACGCCGAGAACGGCATCGCGATCGATGTGCTGGTGCAGCAGGCCCTCGCCCGCGGCGAGACCGACCCCAAGTACCACAGCTACACCCGGCCGTCGCCGCTCGAGGCCGAGGCCACGCATCGGGCGATCGTGCTCAGCCACGTGGCCGGCAACGTGCCGCTCTACATCGTGCACATGAGCGCCGGCGATGCGCTCAACGAGGTGGCCGCAGCGCGCCACGACGGGCGCAACGTCTTCGCCGAGACCTGCCCGCAGTACCTGTGGCTCACCCTCGAAGAGACCCTCGGCCAGCCCGGCTTCGAAGGCGCCAAGTGGGTGTGCTCGACCCCCGTGCGCTCGAAGACGAACGACCCCGACTACATCGGCATCATGGGCCACGGCCACCAGGCCGACCTGTGGAAGGGCCTGCGCATGAACGAGCTCGCCGTGGTGAGCACCGACCACTGCCCGTTCTGCTTCAAGGACCAGAAGGAGCTCGGCCTCGGCAACTTCGCGGCGATCCCCAACGGCATCGGTGGTGTCGAGCACCGTATGGAGCTGATCTATCAGGGTGTCGTCGCCGGCGAGCTGAGCCTCGAGCGGTGGGTCGAGACCTGCTGCACCACCCCGGCGCGCATGTTCGGCATGTACCCGAAGAAGGGTGTCATCGCCCCCGGCGCCGACGCCGACGTCGTGGTGTGGGATCCGAACCAGAAGACCAAGATCGGCATCAACGACAAGCACCACATGAACATGGACCACTCTGCGTGGGAGGGCTGGGTGATCGACGGCAAGGTCGACACCGTGCTCTCGCGCGGCATGGTCGTCATCGCCGACGACGCCTACCACGGGCGCACCGGCCACGGGCAGTACATCAAGCGCGGCCTGTCGCAGTATCTCGTCTGATCCCCCCTGCCGGGCCACCCCTGTCCGGCGACGAATGAAGAGGAACCACACATGAACCGGATCTCGCACTGGGTCGACGGCAAGGTGCTCGAAGGAGCATCGGGTCGATCGGGCACCGTGTACAACCCGGCCACCGGCGAGCAGAGCGCCGCGGTCGACTTCGCCTCGGTGGCCGAGGTCGACCACGCCATCGCCGTCGCAAAGGCGGCCTTCCCGGCGTGGCGGGCCACCAACCTGTCGCGTCGCGCCGAAGTGATGTTCAACATGCGCGAGCTGATCTCGGCCAACCGCAAGGAGATCGCCTCGTTGCTGTCGGCCGAGCACGGCAAGGTGCTGTCCGACGCACTCGGTGAGGTGGCCCGCGGCCTCGAGAACGTCGAGTTCGCGTGCGGCATCCCCAACCTGCTGAAGGGTGGCTACAGCGAGCAGGCCTCCACTGGCGTGAACGTGTACTCGATCAAGCAGCCGCTCGGTGTGGTGGCCGGCATCACCCCGTTCAACTTCCCGGCCATGGTGCCGATGTGGATGTTCGCCAACGCACTTGCGTGCGGCAACACGTTCGTGCTGAAGCCCAGCGAGAAGGATCCGTCGGCCAGCATGTTCCTGGCCGAACTGCTGAAGCAGGCCGGCCTGCCCGACGGCTGTTTCAACGTCGTGAACGGCGACAAGGAAGCCGTCGACCGTCTGCTGGTGCACCCCGACATCGCCGCGATCAGCTTCGTCGGCTCCACCCCGATCGCCAAGTACATCTACGAGACGGGCACCAAGAACGGCAAGCGGGTGCAGGCCCTGGGCGGCGCGAAGAACCACATGCTGGTGCTGCCCGACGCCGACCTCGACATGGCCGCCGACGCCGCCGTCAGCGCCGCCTACGGCTCGGCCGGCGAGCGGTGCATGGCCATCAGCGTCGTGCTGGCGGTCGACACGGTGGCCGACGCATTGATCGAGCGCATCCAGGCCCGCATCCCCGACATCAAGGTCGGCCCTGCCAGCGAGGCCGGTAACGAGATGGGCCCGCTGATCACCCGCGAGCACCGCGACAAGGTGGCCGGGTACGTCGGCGGCGCGGCCGAGGAAGGTGCCACCGTGGTGGTCGACGGTCGCGATGGCGCCCCCGAGGCCGGCTTCTTCTTGAAGCCGAGCCTGATCGACAACGTCACGCCGGGCATGCGCTGCTACGACGACGAGATCTTCGGGCCGGTGCTCGGTGTCACCCGTGTGTCGGGCTACGAAGAGGGCCTCGAGCTGATCAACGCCAACCAGTTCGGCAACGGCACGGCCATCTTCACCCGCGACGGTGGTGTGGCCCGTCAGTTCGAGTTCGACGTGCAGGTGGGCATGGTGGGCATCAACGTGCCCATCCCGGTGCCGGTCAGCTACTACAGCTTCGGCGGCTGGAAGGCCAGCCTGTTCGGCGACCAGCACATGTACGGCCCCGAGGGTGTGAACTTCTACACCCGCTCCAAGGTGGTCACCTCGCGCTGGCCCGATCCGCGCACCTCCACCGTCGACCTCGGCTTCCCGCAGAACCGCTGAACCCGATGGACTTCGGAGTCGTTCTGCAGACAACGCCGCCGTCGGCTCGCGTGGTCGACCTGGCCAAGCGGGCCGAGACGTACGGGTTCACCTACGTGTGGACCTTCGACAGCCACATCCTGTGGCAGGAGCCGTACGTCATCTACAGCCAGATCCTGGCCGAGACCCGCAATGTGATCGTCGGTCCGATGGTGACCAACCCGGCCACCCGCGACTGGACCGTCACCGCCAGCGTGTACGCCACGCTGAACGAGATGTTCGGCAACCGAACCGTGTGCGGGATGGGCCGTGGCGACTCGGCGGTGCGGCTCACCAACGGTGCGCCGGTCACGTTGGCCACGATGCGCGAGAGCATCCATGTCATCCGCGAGCTCGCCAACGGCCGCAGCGTTCAGTACAAGGGCTCCGACATCCGCTTCCCGTGGAGCACCAAGAGCGAGCTCGAGGTGTGGGTGGCTGCCTATGGGCCCAAGGCGTTGGCGCTCACCGGAGAGGTGGGCGACGGGTTCATCCTGCAGCTCGCCGATCTGTCGATCGCCGAGTGGACCATCAAGGCCGTTCGCGACGCGGCTGCAGCCGCCGGGCGCAACCCCGACGATGTGACCATCTGCGTGGCAGCACCGGCATACGTCACCGACGGCACCGAGGCCGGTTTGGCCCACGGCCGCGAGCAGTGCCGGTGGTTCGGCGGCATGGTGGGCAACCACGTGGCCGACATCGTCGCCCGCTACGGCAGCGACACGTCGCTGGTGCCCGCAGCGCTCACCGACTACATCAAGGGCCGCCAGGGCTACGACTACAACGAGCACGGCCAGGCGGGCAACAGCCACACCACCTTCGTGCCCGACGAGATCGTCGACCGGTTCTGCGTGATCGGCCCGCCCGAGGTGCACATCGAGCGGATGCGTCAGTTGAAGGACCTGGGCGTCGACCAGTTCTCGATCTACCTCCAGCACGACGACAAGGACCACACGCTCGCCGCCTACGGTGAGAAGGTGATGCCCGCCGTCGCCGAGCACGTGAAAGCCAAATCGTGACCCCAGCGAAGGTGCGCCTTCGACGCATCCTGATGTTCCCACTCGCGTTCGTCCTCGTGGCGGTGCTGTGGGAGGCCTACAAGGCTGTCGGACCGGAGGAGGGTGGCAAGGTGCTGGGCGTGCGCCTGCTGCCGCGCACCGGCGACCGGGCGATGCCACACATCTGGGACATGTGGGATCGGCTGTGGCAGCCCGAGGTTCGCGGCCGTGACGGCACCATCTTCGAGACGGTCATGGCTGCCACGTGGTACTCGTTGCGCGTCGCGCTGCTGGCGTTCACGCTCGGCAGCCTGCTCGGGATCGGTCTCGCCGTGCTGATGGCCCGCTTCCGCTGGGCCGAACGGGCTGTCATGCCCTACCTGGTGGTCTCCCAGACCGTGCCGATCATCGTCCTCGGGCCGCTCATCGCATCGCTGATGGCGTTCGCCAGCCGCGACCTGGCGGGCCAGACGTGGATCGCTGCGGTGATCCTCGGAGTGTTCCTGTCGTTCTTCCCGGTGGCGCTCGGCACGCTGCGCGGCCTGCAAGCCACCCCGCCCGCGGCGCTCGAACTGATGGACTCCCTCGCCGCGCCGTGGCGCACCACGCTGTGGAAGCTGCGCTTCCCGGCAGCGGTGCCGTTCATCGCGCCGTCGTTGCGTCTTGCGGGGGCAGCAGCTGTCGTGGGCGTCGTGGTCGCCGAGATCTCGCTCGGCGTGCGCTCCGGGGTGGGGCGGCTCATCTTGTCGTACGGTCAGGAAGCCACCAGCGACCCGCCCAAGCTCTACACCGCGGTGCTCGGCGCCGCGGTGCTCGGTCTGCTGATGGCACTGCTCGTTGCCGCGATCGACCGAGTGATGATGCGGAACCGGCCACAGGAGGCGACATGACCGAGCAGG
>JBBATY010000017.1:66342-68444 GCA_040398525.1 Ilumatobacteraceae bacterium
CAGGACTACGGCATGGCGTTCCAGCAGAGCGGCTTGTTCGAATGGCGCACGGTCGAGCGCAACATCGAACTGCCGCTCGAGCTGAAGGGGTGGGACAAGGCCCGTCGTCGCGAGCGCAGCGCCGAGATGCTCGAGTTGGTGAAGCTCGGCGACTTCGCCCGGCATATGCCCTGGCAGTTGTCCGGAGGCATGCAGCAGCGCGTCGCCATCGCTCGCGCCCTGGCGGCGCATCCGCCGCTGCTGCTGATGGACGAGCCGTTCGGCGCCCTCGACGAGATGACCCGCGAGCACATGCAGGCCGAACTGCTGCGCATCTGCGGTTCCACCGGCACCACCGTGGTGTTCGTGACGCACTCGATCCCCGAGGCTGTCTATCTGGCCGACCGTGTGGTCGTGATGTCGCCTCGACCGGGGCGGATCACGTCGATCGTCGACGTGGCCCTCGGGCGTGACCGCGACGAGCTCACCCGCGAAGCCAGCGAGTTCTTCGAGCGGGTCACCGAGGTGCGCGAGGCCCTGCGCGGCGGCGAGCTCGATCACTCGGCGCGGGGGATCGAGGACCGGTGACCGTCGAGCGCAACCCGCGCCAGCTGATGGGGTCGGTGCTGCCGCCCCTGGTCTTCGGCCTGGGGTTCCTCGCGCTGTGGCAACTGTGGGTCGTGGCCTACGACATCAAGCCCTTCATCATTCCCCGACCGACCGAGATCTGGCGGTCGTTCATCGACGACTTCGATCTCGTGCGCGCCGCATCGGTCGTGACCGGCACCAACGCACTGGTGGGGCTGGTGTGTGGATCGGTCCTCGGCTTCGTGCTGGCGGTGCTCACCAACCGGTTCGCCCTGGTGGCCGAACTGATCAATCCGCTCGCAGTGACGATCGCCGCCATTCCGGCAGTGGTGATCGTCGGGGTGCTCAACAACATGTATGCCCTCGACAGCCAGATCGGCAGGCGCATCATGGTCACCCTGGCCGTCTTCTTCATCGTCTTCGTCCAAGTCGCCAAAGGCTTGCGCCAGAACGATGCGACGCAGATGGAACTGATGCGCTCGTACGCGGCGTCGCCGCGTCAGACGCTGCTGAAGGTACGGTTGCCGAACACGCTGCCGTTCTTCTTCACCGCGATTCGCAATGCTGCACCGGTAGCGGTCATCATCGCCCTCGTGTCCGAGTACTTCGGCGGCACGCAGAATGGCCTCGGCAGCAAGATCTCCGGCACCCTCAACGGTTCCAACAAAGCGCTCGGTTTCGCCTACGTGGTGGGCGGGTCGATCGTTGGGCTGTTGTTCTTCGCCGGTTCCAGTCTCCTGGAGTACGTCGCCGTTCCGTGGCGGCGGCGACGTCGATCCAGGTGAGCACCAACAACACAGCAAGGGGAGGAACATGCGTACGAGAACGATGAAGGTGCTGGCAGTTGCCAGTGCCGTCGGTCTGCTCTTCGCCGCCTGCGGAGGCGACGACGAGACGACCGAGACGACGGCGGGTGGCGGCACCGAGACCACCGCAGCCGGTGGCGGAGATACGGGTGGCGGCTTGGCCGTCGACGTGGCGAAGTGCACCGCGCCGGCCGGAGACACGGTGAAGCTGCAGCTGCAGTGGTTCACCCAGGGCCAGTTCGCCGGCTACTTCGCGGCCGTCGACCAGGGCTTCTACACCGATGCCGGCCTCACCGTCGAGATCGTCGAAGGCGGTGTCGACATCGCCCCGCAGAAGCAGCTGGCGACCGGCGCGGTCGACTTCGCCATCTCGTGGGTGCCCAAGGCCCTCGCCGAGCGCGAGGCCGGTGCCAAGGTGACGAACATCGCCCAGGTGTTCCAGCGCAGCGGCACCCTGCAGGTGAGCTTCAAGGACGCCGGGATCACCTCGTCCAAGGACTTCAAGGGCAAGAAGATCGGTAACTGGGGCTTCGGCAACGAGTACGAGATCTTCGCCGCTCTGTCGAAGGACGGCCTCGACCCGGCCACCGACGTCACCCTCATCCAGCAGAACTTCGACATGAACGGCCTGCTGGCCGGCGAGATCGACGCTGCCGAGGCGATGACCTACAACGAGTACGCACAGGTGCTCGAGGCCGTCAACCCGGACACCGGCGAGCTCTACACGGC
>JBBATY010000018.1:0-2739 GCA_040398525.1 Ilumatobacteraceae bacterium
CACGGTGCAAGCCGTGTCGGGGGTGTCGTTCCGCGTCGAGCGCGGCCAGACCGTCGGCCTCGTGGGCGAGTCCGGGTCGGGCAAGACCACGGTCGGTCGATGTGTGCTGCGCCTCATCGAGCCCACCGGAGGCTCGGTGCGCTTCAAGGGACGTGAGCTCGTCGGCATGCCGGCCAACGAACTGCGCGGGCTGCGTCGCGAGATGCAGATCGTCTTCCAGGACCCGTATGCATCGCTCGACCCGCGCCGCACCGTGCTCGATGCCATCGCCGAGCCGTTCGAGATCCAAAAGATCCCTGGCGACCATCGCGCCAAGGTGGGGGAGCTGCTCGAGCTCGTCGGGCTGTCGCCCGACCACGCCCGGCGCTTCCCCCACGAGTTCTCGGGCGGCCAGCGCCAGCGCATCGGCGTGGCCCGCGCCCTGGCGCTCAACCCGTCGTTCATCGTCCTCGACGAGCCGGTGTCGGCACTCGACGTCAGCATCCAGGCCGGCGTGGTGAACCTGCTCGAGGACCTCCAGGCCCAGCTCGGCCTGAGCTACCTGTTCATCGCCCACGACCTCTCGGTGGTGCGCCACATCAGCGACCTCGTCGCCGTGATGTACCTCGGCAAGCTGATGGAGATCGGCCCGGCCGACGAGCTCTACGAGCGCCCGGGCCACCCGTACACCCACGCACTGCTCTCGGCGATCCCCGAGCCCGATCCGGTGCGCGAGCGGAGCAGGCAGCGGATCCTGCTCGAGGGCGATGTGCCGAGCCCGATCAACCCGCCGAGCGGTTGTCGGTTCCGTACCCGCTGCCCGATCGCCCAGCCGGTCTGCGCCGAGAAGGAGCCCGAGCTGGTCGACCGTGGCCAGGGGCATCCCGTGGCCTGCCACTTCCCGCAGACCACGTTGGTCAGCGTGAACAGCTCGGCGTCCTGAGCCGTTCCCGGCGCCAGCACCACTAGACTCGCTGCTCGTGCGCGACGTCATCATGTACCTGGTGCTGATCATCAACCTCCTCTCGTTGATCGGGATGGTCGCCGGCGTGCTCATGCACAGCGGCCGAGGCGGTGGCTTGAGCGACATGCTCGGTGGCGGTGGCATGGCGACAGCACTGGGCTCGGCGGCTGCCGAGCGCAACCTCACCCGGATCACCACGGTCTTCGCCCTTGTCTGGATGATGACGGTGATCGCCCTCGGTTTCCTGTTGGTCCGCGCCTGACGCGGGGCTAACCTCTGTCTCCCGGCTCGTCAGCGCCGGACCATGTCGAAGTGGCGAAATAGGCAGACGCGCTAGCTTGAGGGGCTAGTGCCCGTAAGGGCGTGGGGGTTCAAGTCCCCCCTTCGACACCACGAGCACCCCGGGCCCGGCGCCCGGGGTGTTGCCGTTTCAGGCGCCTCACTGCTGGCATGCCGACGGGCGGCCATGTGCACGACCACCCGCTGACACAGCAGAATGGGGCCGTGCCAACGAGCGTCTCCCTGCACCCCGGCGACATCGACCCGCTGTGGCGCGAGCTGGTGGCGGTCGGCTTGGTGGCTCAGGACGTGACGGTCAGCGGAATCGCCCGCTACGGCCGGGTGCACGCCGCCGTCGCCGAGCGGGCCATCGAAGGCTGTCGGACGGCTGGCATCATCGCGTCGGACGGGTCGGTCGACCCGGTCACGGCTGCCGAGCTCGTCGCCGATCTGCCGATCGAGCGGGTTGCGTCGGTGCACGCGGCCGTCGCCCGGCACCTGATGACCGGTGGCCCCGACCAGCTGGTGGCCGCGCTGCACCACGCCCGCGCTGCAGGCACGCTGGTCCCGCTCGACGAGCTGGTCTTCATGGCCGAGCGGGGAGGTCGGCTGAGCCTCTCGCTGCACGACTACGCATCGGCCTACGAGCTGCTGTCGGTGGCGGTGGAGTTCGGCAGCCCCGGCGACCACGGCGCCAACGGGCGCCGGCTGTGCGACCTCGCTGCCGCAGCTGACGGGCTCGGCCGTGTGGGCGAAGCGCGCGACCTGCTGGCGCGCGCCGCAGTGCTCGGCGAATTGGCCGACGACCCCGCGCTGGTCGTGCGTGCGGCGGTGCAGTACGCCCAGCCCGTCGACTGGTATGCGGGCGACCCCCGTGCGACGGCCTTGCTGCAGCGTGCCGAGGAACTGGCCGGCACCGAGGGTCAGCGGGTCGCAGTGGCCGCTGCGCGGGCGCTGGCGGAGATGCGCATCCCGGTGACCGCAGGCGACCTCGACCAGCAGCTCGCCTGGGTGACCCGCCCGGGTGTGGCCTACCGCGTGGCCGACGAGGCGCTTGCCGCCTCGGCGACGTGCGACCTCGAGGTGCGCGGCCTGGCTCTGCTGGCCTGGCGAGCGACGCACCGTGCGCCGCGGTTCCTCGAGCAGCGGCTCGCTGCGTCGACCGAGGCGCTCGATGCCGCCCAGCGGCTCAGGCATCCGTCGAACCAGGTGGAGTCAGCGGTCTGGCTGGCGGTCGACGCGCTCGAGAACGGCGATCGGTCTCTGTACGACGAGGCGCTGTCGGTGGCCCGCTGGGTGGCCGAGCGCGACGGCAACCCCCGGCTGAAGTGGCGGGCCTACTGCATGGCTGCGGGTGCGGCACTGCTCGACGGCGATCTCGAGTCGGCCGGGCGGTTCCGTCTGCAGGCACGCGAGCTCGGCCAGCAGATCGCCTCGCCGGGTTGGCTCGCCGCCGACCTGCTGCTGACGGCCGAGGAAGTAGTGGTGCGCGACGACCCGGGCGACATGGCGGGCTA
>JBBATY010000018.1:2839-11656 GCA_040398525.1 Ilumatobacteraceae bacterium
TGCTGACGGCCGAGGAAGTAGTGGTGCGCGACGACCCGGGCGACATGGCGGGCTACCTGCTCGACGACGATGCTGCCGAGATGATCAGCCCGATCGGGCGGGCGTTGATGGGGCACCTCCACGCCCGGTGCGGCAACACCGAGCTTGCCGAGCGCTTTGTGCGCCTGGCTCTGCGTCGGCTCGACGAGGAGAGCAGCTACCTCCTGCTGTGCTCGCGGGCGGCAGCAGCGGTGGCCGCTGCGGAGCTCGACCAGCTGGCTGCAGAGCTGGTGCCGGTGCTCGAGCCCTGGGTCGACCGCATCGTGCTCGATGCCAATGGCTGGTGGTGCGACGGTCCGGTGGCCCTGTGGCTCGCCGAGTTGCATCTCGTGATGGACGACCAAGCTCCGGTCCGCCACCTTGTCGACCTCGGCGAGCAGCGCGCCCATGCCATCAACGATGTGCGGTCGTTGCGTCGCGCTGCTGCCTTGCGCGGTCGGCTGGCGAGCGCCTCACCACGTCGGCATGTGGTCGCCAGCTCGGAAGCGATGCCCGAGATGGCCGATCCACTGAGCGCTCGCGAACGTGAGGTGCTCCGCTATCTGGCCGCCGGACGGACCAACCGCGAGATCGCATCGACGATGTCGTTCAGCGTGTCGACCGTGCGGGCGGCGACGATGGCGATCTACCGCAAGCTCGAGGCCAACGGTCGCACCGATGCTGTGGCCCGTGCGATCCAGTTGGGCCTGCTCGAGCCGGTTCCCTGAACGACGAGTGTGGCCGAACGTGACGAGAGGCCCCCACCTTGCGGGGGAGGCCTCTCGTTGTCGTCCATTCCGGTGCGGAACCGGAACAGGTCCGGCCGTTGGGCTCCCGATCCCTTCGGCCAGATGCCACCCGCGAACGGCTGGCGGCATGAGCATCGCGGGTCGGGAGCGCTGCTGCCAGCGATCGCGACCACCTCTGACCGGATGGTTGGCAGGAATGATCGAGTGGTCAGCAGGGAAGGCTGCGGATCACCACGCTGCCCACCGAGTAGCCGGCACCGAACGAGCAGATCACCCCGAGGTCACCGGGATGCAGGTCGCTGCGGTGCAGGTGGAACGCGATGATCGACCCGGCCGAGCTGGTGTTGGCGAACTCGTCGAGCACCACGGGCGCCTCGTCCTCGTCGGGCACCCGGCCGAGCACCGACTTCGCGATGAGCTGGTTCATCTTCAGGTTCGCCTGGTGCAGCCAGAAGCGGCGTACAGCGGACGGCTCAATCGATAGCGAGCCGAGGTGCTCGGTGATATGCGAGGCCACCATCGGGCACACCTCGCGGAACACCTGCTGGCCGCGCTGGCGGAACACCAGTTCGTCCGGATCGCGAACTCCGTCCTCGCTCGGGTTGAGGAAGCCGAAGTCGTTGCGGATCGTGTTCGAGAACTTCGTCGCCAGACGGGTTCCGACGACCTCCCAGCGCTCGTGGGCGACGGCGTCGTCGGCGCGTTCGAGCACTACGGCGGTGCAGGCATCGCCGAAGATGAAGTGGAAGTCGCGCATCGCGAAGTTGTTGTGGCCGGAGGTGATCTCCGGGTTCACCACCACCACGCAATTCGCCGAGCCACTGCGCAGGGCATCCACGCCCGCCTGGATGGCGAACGTCGCCGAGCTGCAGGCGACGTTCATGTCGTAGGCCCAGCCTCCGGCTCCGATCGCCTGCTGGATCTCGATCGAGACCGCTGGGTAGGCGCGCTGCAGGTTCGAACAGCCGACGATGATGGCGTCGACCTCGTGGGGCTCGCGGCCGGCCTGGGCGAGCGCCTCGAGGATCGGAGGGATCGACATCTCGGCCTGGATGCCCAACTCGTCCTCGCTGCGCAAGGGCAGATGTGGTCGCATCCGATCCGGGTCGAGCACCCCGCTGCGTTCGACGACGTGCCGCGACCGGATGCCGGAGGCCTTGACGATGAACTCCTCGTCCGGCAGCGGCCGTGGCTCGCACTCACCTCGGGCGATGGCGTCGGCGTGCTCGTCGTTCCAGCGTTCGACGGCGACCGCCAGCGACGCGACGAGCTCGGCGTTGCTGATCGTGTCCGTGGGGGCAGCCAGCCCGGATCCGGTGATCACGACTCGACTGCTGTTCACTCAACACCTCCGTAGACGCACGTCTGCCGAGTATTGCCGACCGGTCGTGCGTTCACGGAACAACGGCCCTCTCGGGGCCGCGGACGCCGTGGGTACGGTCGCCGCTCGACGGACAGACAGGTCATGGTTCGCCTCCGTGCGGGGCCATGCGGATGAGGAGCGTTCGGTGCGGATCGAGCGGGTGGGATTGGTCGGGCTCGGGTACATCGCGGGCTTCCACGCAGCAGCGGTACGGCAGGTGAGCCCCCGTGCCCAGGTGATCGGGCTCGACCTCGACCGCGACGCGGCACGGCGGGCGGAGCGGTCGGGCCTCGTCGACACGGTGGTGGACGACCTCGACGACCTGCTGGGTGCTGAACCGGATGTGGTGCACGTCCTCACCCCACCGGCTGCCCACCACGCGATGGTGGCAACCTTGGTGCGCCACGGCATCGACGTGCTGGTGGAGAAGCCACTGGCCCACTCCCCGCAGGCGGCAGCCGATATCGCCGAGGCAGCGCGCGACGGCGGGGCTGCGGTCGGGGTGAGCCACAACCTGCTCTTCGCGCCCGTCTGGCAACGGGCCCGCGCACTGCTCGACGCCGGAGCAATCGGCCTCGTTCGCTCGGTCGATGTCGTGACCCAGCGTCCCGTGCCTGCGTTACGCAGCGAGGACACACGGGTGTGGATGCTGCAGCGAGCGGACAACGTCTTGTTCGAGATCGCTCCGCATGCCTTCGCCCAGGTGCTCGACCTCGTTCCCGGGATGGAGGTCGAGGCAGTCGTCGTCGGCGACGTGCAGCAGCTGCCCAACGGGGTCGGATTCGTCCGTTCGTGGGATGTGGTGGGCCGCTCGGGTGCCGTCGGGGTACGACTGCGACTGACGTTCGATGACGCATTCGCCACCTCGACAGTGCAGGTGCGCGGCACCCTCGGTCAACTCGACGTCGATCTCGACCGGTCGACGCTTGCGCTCACGACGAGAGGGACGGCGGCCTACGACCTCGAGCTCGCCCGTCAGTCGCTCGGCCAGGCGGGCGCACTCGCTCGCGACGCGGCGCGCCGTGTGGTCGATGTCGTGGCCTCGAAGGCGGGTGTCGGGTCGCGCAGTGATCCCTTCGCCGCAGGGATCACTGCCTCGGTGGCCGCGTTCCACCGGCGCCAGACCCGAGCTGCGGTCGACCGTCGGCAGTCGCTCGACTTCGCCACTGCAGTCGTCGAGCTCGCCGACACCGTTGCCGAACGGGCAGGGATCGACCGCCGAGCGCCAGCCAGCCTTGAGCGAGCCTGTCCGGCGCCGGCTCGCACGCCGACCACGCCGAAGCCGGAGGTGGTGGTGCTCGGCGGGACCGGCTTCATCGGCCGCCACGTCGTGCGCTCCCTCGCTCGCACTCGGTCCGTCAGGGTTGTCGCTCGTCGACCCGAGGCCGCAGCGGAGCTGTTCGCGGAACTGCCGGTCGAGGTGGTGCAGGGAGATGTCTCCGACACGGCGTCCGTCAGCGCACAGATCGACCCGGACACGACGGTCGTCGATCTCGCCTTCAGCGGCGGGACGACCTGGGAGGCCCTGGCCCAGACGGACCTCGCAGCGACGCAGCGGCTCGCGGATGCGTTGGCGAGCCGCGGCGTACGGCGCTACATCTACGCATCGACGATCGCCATCTACGACGCCGGGCGAGCGGGTGAGGTGATCACCGAGCGCACGCCGGCAGGTCGGGGGACGGTGCGTGTGGCCCCCTATCCGCGGATGAAGCTCGCTGCCGAGCGGCACCTCGAGCACCTCCACCAGTCGTCGGGGCTCCCGCTGGTCATCGCTCGGCCCGGAGTGGTCGTCGGCGTCGACAGCGAGCCGTGCCACTGGGGCGTCGCAGCCTGGCCGTACACCAATGTGTGCATCCACTGGGGCACGGGCGCTCATCCGCTGCCGCTGGTGCTGGTCGAGGACGTTGCCGACGCCCTCGTCGCCATGGTCGACGTCGACGACATCGATGGTGAGTCGTTCAACCTGTGTGCCGACGCGACCATCACGGCCGCGGACTACGTTGCCGCGTTGTCCGAGGCGACGGGTGAGCCGATCCGGTCGGTGCCGCGCTCCACGGCACGCTGGTTCACCGCCTCGCTCGCTACCTGGGCGGTCAAGCTGCCAGGGCCAGGCCGGGTGCCCCTCCCGAGCTGGCGCGAGTTGGCCGGCCGTGGGTTCGCGGCGCGCTTCGACTGTGCAAAGGCTGCGACGGTGCTCGGGTGGGCCCCCGAGGACCGCGCCGCCGAGCTGGTGCGTCGCGGCATCGTCGAGCCGGCCAAGGCCTGGCAACGATGACCGTGGCGTCAGGCCCCGATGACGTCGGCGGCGTGCGGTGCGGCATCGTGGTGATCGGGCGCAATGAGGGCAAGCGTCTCCGGGCGTGCCTCCGGTCGGTAGAGCGTGTGCGGTGCCCCGCGATCTACGTCGACTCCCGTTCGACCGACGACAGCGTGGCGATCGCACAGGCTGCCGGTGTGGAGGTGGTCGAGCTCGGGGCGCAGGACGAGCTGTCGGCGGCGCTGGCTCGCAATGTCGGCGCGCGTGCCCTCGTGGCGGCACATCCCGACATCGACCTGGTGCAGTTCGTCGACGGCGACTGCGAAGTGTCGGCCGGGTGGATGCAGGCGGCGATAGCAAGGATGGTCATCGCCCCCGACCTGGCTGCTGTCTGCGGATACCGGCACGAGCTCCGGCCGCGACGGAACCTGTTCCACCGCGCCGTCGAGCAGGAGTGGAGGATGGGGGCCACCGGGGTGGTCTCCGACTTCGCCGGCGACGTGCTGCTGCGGCGGTCGTGGTTCGAGCGCGTGGGGGGCTACGACACCCGTGCCGTGGCGGGGGAGGACACCGAGCTGAGCTCGAGGTTGCGGGCGGCCGGGGGGCGGATCGAGCGCCTCGACATGGTGGCGACCGTGCACGAGATCGACATGGGGAGCGCCCGCCAGTGGTGGAAGCGAGCGCGCCGTGGCGGGTACGGCGCCGCAGCGGTTGCCGACCTGCACCGCAGGACCGACCGCCTGTTCGCCGACCAGGTCGTGCGGATGGTGCTGTGGGGGCTGGTCGTCCCGCTGCTCGCCCTGGTCGCTTGGCCACGAACTCGACTCCCGCTGCTCTCGCTCTGGGTTCGCTGGGTGGTGTCGACATGGCGGGCGGCGCGATCGGTCACCAACCCGGCTGCCGACGCGCTCGACCGCCTCGCGTGGGGGCTGTCGTGCTCGTGGGCGGCCGTGCCCGGAGCGCTCGGTGTGCTCGGCTTCACGATCGATCGGCTCCGGGGACGGCGGCCGCGCCTGATCGAGTACCGCTGAGCCGCCCGGGATCGCCACTGGGGAGCAGAGGCCGCTAGCATGACGGTCGTCCCGCCCACCGGCGGTCAGGAGATGGCGTCCGAGTCTCCGTACGACGATACGGACGGGGCCGGGAACCCGGGTTCACGGCGCGGCGCGAAGGGGCGCCCGAGCACGATGACCGACGTCATGATCGAACTCGAACGAGCAGCCTGGGCTGTTGCCGAGGGTCGCGCCTCGACGGCGCAGCGCGCCGTGTTCGAGTCCGACGCGCCGGCTGCGCTGCGGGTGCTCGAGCGGCTGATCATCGAGACTGAAGACGGCCTCGCGTCGGTGTCGCGGTACCCCGGCCCCGAACGCGAGCAGATCGTCCACGACTTCACCGAGACGCTGCGCGAGCTCGAGACGCTCCACGACCTGCTCTCGCGGCCAGCGGGCTCCGTGCCGGCCGACGTGCTCGCCGAGGTCGCCGGAGAAGTACGCCTGCAGGCCTCGTGGGCGCACGGATCGGTCGTGGTGTGGGCCGCCGGGCCGAAGTCCACCCCGGAGACGAACGACCAGCTTGCCGACCGCCTCGAGGTGATCGGTGGCCCGTCGCTCGGCTGGGCCATCCATCCCGGGGTCGTGCTCCCGTCGGGGGTGCGTGCCGAGGCGCTCGGCATCCCGGTCCGCGATGCGCTGGGCTGGCTCGTGGCCGTGGGCACCGGCCTCGGACGCGCGGGCGTCGGGTCGAGCGTGGCCTGGCTCGGGAGAGTGGCGATCGAAGGTGTCCGTCTCGTCGCTGCGGGTGCTGTCGTGCCGTCCGTGGTGGCCGAGCGTGCCGGGGACGGCAAGCCGGCGCGAGCTCGGGTCGGCTGGGCTCCGGCACTCGTCGACGAGGCGCGGATGCGCGAGCTCGCCGCGGCGATGCCCGGTCCGGTGCAGGCGCTGGTCCGAGCTGATGGACGGACGGTGACATCCGAGGTGCTCACCGCCGTCGTCGACGCCATCGTGCGCGATACGGCAAGCCGTCTCGAGATGCCGGCAGCCCCGCCGCATGTCAGCAACCCCGGTGACTTCGCCGAGGCGATGATCGCCTCGCTCGACGGAACGGCCTTCGCCGCGCCGCCCGGCCTCACCGGCGACATCGCTCGACGGATCGACCAGTGGACGCGCACGGTCACCGCCACCGACCGACCGCACCTCCTCGTCCAGCTCGACCCTCCCGATTCGGGAGATGCCTGGCTGCTCTCGGTCTATGGTCCGGGAGCGAAGGGCAGGATGCTGCCGGTCGAGGTCGCCCTCGGCGACACGCGGCACACCAAGCCACTCGCCGACGAGCTGGCCCGACTCGAGCGCACCTACCCGCCGTTGCTGCGGCCCGGCGAGCTGCGTCGCGGTCGGGTGGTGCTGTCGCAACCGGAGGCCTGGGAGCTGATGACGGTGATCGGACCGCAGCTCGAAGCAGCGGGGTTCGAGGTCCGCGTACCAGCGCTGTCGCGCCGCAAGCCCTCGCCGTCGCTCAAGCTCTGGACCGAGCCGACCGGGCCGTCGGTGGTGGGCGCCAACCAGCTCAGCAACGTGCGATGGTCGGTGCTGTTCGACGATGTCGAGCTGACGGCGGCCGAGATCACCAGGCTCTCGATGGAGGCCCGGCCGCTGGTGCGTTCGCGCGGCCGGTGGATCGAGCTCGACACCGTCGACCTGAAGGAGGCTGCGGCGGCGCTCGCCGAGCGGGCGAAGGTCACCCAGCTCTCCGGCGCCGAGATCCTCCGGCACAGCGTCGGCCTCGAAGGCGGTGGCCTCACAGGTGGCATCAGCGTGCAGGGCACCGGTTGGGCGACCGACCTGCTGCGTGCGGCCCAGAGCGTCTCGACGGAACCGATCGTCCACCCCGAAGGCTTCGTCGGCGAGCTGCGCAGCTATCAGGCCCAGGCGGTGTCCTGGCTGGGCTTCCTCGACCGGGCCGAGCTCGGCGGATGCCTGGCGCTCGACATGGGCCTCGGCAAGACCCCGACCGTCCTCGCCCATCTGGCGCGCACGGCGGCAGGTTCGGAGACCCCGGCGCTCGTGATCGCCCCACCCGCAGTCGTCGGCAACTGGGCGGCCGAGGCAGCGCGGTTCGCTCCCGGGCTGCGGGTCGTCATCCACCACGGCGCCTCCCGTGCCGAGGCCCACGAGCTCGACGCCGAGATCCGGCGTGCCGATCTGGTCCTCACCACCTACGCCACCGCGGTGCGCGACATCGACGCGCTCGCCGCACGGACGTGGAGCCGGGTCGTGCTCGACGAGGCCCAGGCGATCAAGAACCCTGCCAATGAGACCTCGCAGCAGCTGCGACGGCTCACCACTCGCTCACGGATCGCGCTCACGGGCACACCGATCGAGAACGGGCTGGGCGACCTGTGGTCGATCCTCGACTTCACCAACCCGGGGCTGGTGGGAAGCCGGCCGAGCTTCGTGGCGCAGATGTCGGGCGAGGGAGAGTCTGCGCTGCGGGCCCTCAACGGGCTGCTGGTCTTCCGGCGCACCAAGACCGAGCCGGAAGTCGCCCGCGAGCTGCCCGACAAGATCGACCAGCTCGACCACTGCACGATGACACCCGAGCAGATCGGCCTCTACCAGGCCGTGCTCGACCGGCTGCTCGCCGACAGCACTGCGCTCGGCACCGATCCCAAGCAGGGAGCCATTCTGGCTGCGATCACCGCCCTGAAGCAGATCTGCAACCACCCGGCCGCCTACCACGACGACGGCCAGCCGCTGGCCGGTCGCTCGGGCAAGCTCTCGCGCCTCGAGGAGATCGTCGAGTCGGTGTTCGAGGCGAACGAGAAGATCTTGGTCTTCACGCACTTCGCCTCGTGGGGCCGGCGCCTCTCGGCCTATCTCACCGAGCGGACGGGCACCCGCGTCGAGTGCTACGACGGAAGCTTGCCGCGGACCACGCGCGATCGCATCGTCGCCGACTTCCAGCAGCAACCAGGGGCAGGTGCGTTGGTGCTGTCGCTCAAGGCGGGTGGCACCGGGCTGAACCTCACGGCAGCGAGCCATGTCGTGCTCTACGACCGCTGGTGGAACCCGGCCGTCGAGGACCAGGCCCGCGACCGAGCCTGGCGGATCGGACAGAAGAACACCGTCGTGTCACACCGTCTGGTGTGCCCGGGCACGGTCGACGAGCGTGTCGAGGAGGTCGTGGCCGGCAAACGCCACATCGCCGACCTGGTCCTGCCGAAGTCGAGCTCGCTCGCCGATCTCGACGCTGAACAGCTCCGCCGCGCGCTCGGCCTCCGGCCGGACGCACTGCTGACCGAGGAGGAGATGTGAGCACCCGGAAGCGTTCCCGTCCGGCTGGCGGCGCGTCGCACGGACAGGGTGTCGAGCCCAAGGGCGCCGACCTGTGGCGGCCTCCGCCGCCGTTGCCGGAGGTGCGGCCGATCCGCCCGA
>JBBATY010000018.1:11756-67358 GCA_040398525.1 Ilumatobacteraceae bacterium
GCCGACCTGTGGCGGCCTCCGCCGCCGTTGCCGGAGGTGCGGCCGATCCGCCCGAGCACCGACCCGTCGATGCTCGCCCGATCGCTCGGTGATCCGCCGCTCGGGGCGAAGAGTGTGCTCGCCGGGCACTATCTGGCGGCGTTGCTCGAGCGCGCTGCGGGCACCGCCGTCGCCCTGGCCGTCAGTGCCGACCTTCTGGCCGCCGACGACCGCGATGGCTGAGCAGGAGGGGGCCGATCACCGCTGGCCGACACTCAGGCCGCTCGGTGGGGTGCGGACGGTCACCGGGAGCCGCTTCGTGGTCGAGGCTGACGGTTCGCGGGTGCTCGTCGACTGCGGCCTGTTCCAGGGGTTGCGCGAGCTACGCGCCCGGAACTGGGTGGACTTCCCGGTGCAACCGTCGTCGATCGACGCCGTGGTGATCACCCACGCCCACCTCGACCACTGCGGCTACCTGCCCCGCCTGGTCCGCGCCGGATTCCGCGGCCCTGTCCACGTCACCTACGACACCGGCAAGTTGATGGCGGTCGTGCTGCCCGACAGCGCGCGGCTGCTCGAGGAGGAGGCCCGGTACGCGAATCGGGCGGGCTACTCCAAGCACGACCCGGCGCTGCCGCTCTACGACATCGACGATGCGTGGAAGGCGCTCGACCTGTTGCGTCCGGCCAGCTTCGGCGAGATGGTTCGGGTCGCACCGGGCGTCGACGTGACCTTCGAGGTGGCTGGCCACATCCTCGGGTCGGCGAGCGTGCGCATGCAGGTCCGTGGGTCGGCTCGCGAGTCGGCCGATGTGGTGTTCAGCGGCGATCTCGGACGCGACCACCATCCGCTGCTGCGACCGCCGGCCGCGATCGGCGACGTCGACTGGGTGCTCGTCGAGTCGACCTATGGCGATCGTTCCCACGACGACCACGACCCAGTGGCGGCACTGGCCGATGTCATCGAGCGCACTGTCGACCGCGGCGGTGTGGTGGTCATCCCCGCGTTCGCCGTCGACCGCACCGAGGTGCTGCTCTACCACCTTCGCCAACTCGCCGACGAGGGCCGTCTCCCGAACGTGCCGATCGCCGTCGACAGCCCGATGGCGCTCGCAGCGCTCAGCGTCTATCGCTCGGCGATCGCCGATGGCGCCGATGATGTCCGACCCGAACTGCGCGGCGATGTCGACCTGTTCGATCTGCCGACCCTCGAGGAGATCCACGATGCCGAGGGCTCCAAGGCGGTGACCGGGCGCGGCGGCCCTGGCGTGATCATCGCCGGTGCTGGCATGGCGTCGGGTGGGCGAGTGGTGCACCACCTCGCCCGCTTCCTGCCGGATCCGCGCAACACCGTCGCCCTCGTCGGCTTTCAGGCCGCAGGCACTCGCGGTCGGACACTGCTCGAAGGGGCCAGCTCGGTGAAGATCCATGGCCGGTACGTGCCTGTGCGTGCCGAGGTCTGCGACCTCACGGGCTTTTCGGTCCACGCCGACGCCGACGAGCTCGTCGCCTGGTTGGGCACGGCGACCCGCGAGCCGACCGGCGTGTTCGTGGTGCACGGCGAGGAGGCTGCCTCGCTCGCGCTCCAACGGCGGATCGGTGCCGAGCTGGGCTGGAATGCCGTCGTACCGGTCGACGGCGAGAAGCTCAGCCTCCGACCGGGCTGGTGAGCTCGGTAGCCTGACAGCGTGGACGTGTCGAACCCACTCGTGTCGAGCCCGGTGATCGAGCACTTCCAGCTCGGATTCCAGTGGCCGACGGTCGATCCGTTCCTGTTCTGTGTCCATCACCTCGACCACTACCCGGTCGGAAACGGTCGTTTCGGGCCAGCGGCTTCGTTGGTCGGCCGCGAGATCGGCCAGGACTTCGCCGGGCTCGACGGGTGGCGGATGTACCACGGCGACACGGTGCCCGGCTTCCCCCAACATCCGCACCGAGGGTTCGAGACCATCACGTTCGTCCGGCAAGGGTTCGTCGACCATGCCGATTCCCTCGGTGCTGCCGCGCGGTACGGCAACGGCGATGTGCAATGGCTCACTGCCGGCGCGGGGATCGTCCACGCCGAGATGTTCCCCTTGCTCGACACCGAGACACCGAACACCGTCGAGCTGTTCCAGATCTGGCTGAACCTGCCGCGGGTCGACAAGTTCGCCGAGCCGCACTTCTCGATGCTCTGGGCCGACTCCGTCCCGGCCGTCGAACAGGTCGGCGTCGATGGCTCGACCGCCACGGTGACCGTGGTCGCAGGGAAGATCGGAGATGCCGTACCGCCCTCGCCGCCACCGCAGTCGTGGGCGGGCCGGGCCGAGAGCGATGTCGCCGTCTGGAACGTGCACCTCGAGCCGGGTGCGGCGTGGGACATGCCCGCAGCGACGGGGTCGGGCACGGTCAGGGTGGTCTACTCGCACTCTGGTGGCGAGGTGCACCTCGGCGCCGATCGGTTGGTGTCGGGCACGGGCGCGGTCGTCGATTGCAGCGGGCCTGTGCGGGTGTCGAGCCCGTCGGGTGGTGAGTGCCTCGTCCTGCAGGGTCGTCCGATCGGCGAGCCGGTGGCCCAGTACGGGCCGTTCGTGATGAACGATCGCGCGGGCGTCGAGCAGGCCTTCCGCGACTACCAACTCACCCACTTCGGGGGCTGGCCGTGGGCGAACGACGATCCCGTGCACGGGGATGAGCCTCAGCGCTTCGCGCGGCGCCCTGATGGCAGCGTGGAGCGCCCGACTGCCCCACCTGGGTGACGGCCACGATCTCGTCGGAACAATTCGCGGTGTTCGTGCGTGTGAAGGGGTGTGAACACTGCAGTGGCTGGCGCGCTCCCATCGCCGCAACCGACCTGGACCGGTACCGAGGCTGTCTACACCGCCGCGTATCGAGAGCTGCTGCGCGTCGCGTACGTGCTGACGGGTTCAGGAGCGGCGGCCGAGGACGTCGTGCAGGACGTCTTCTGTCGGGTGGGCCCGCGCATCGCCGAGCTCGAGAACCCGGTGGCGTATCTGCGCGTCGCGGTGGTCAACCAGTGCCGGTCGATCCACCGACGGGTGGTCCGTGCGCCGCGGCTGGAGGCGCCCGAACCGTTCCTCGACGGTCGACTCATCGAACTGCAGGACGCGCTGCGTTCACTGAGTGGGCGGCAACGGACGGCCATCGTCATGCGCTACCTCTGCGACCTCCCCGATCGCGAGATCGCCGACCTGATCGGCTGCCGTGAGGCGACCGTGCGCACCCTGATCCACCGAGGCCTGGCCGAGCTCCGTGCCGTGATCTCGTGAGGAGGTACTGATGAGCAGCGACGACCCCACCGAACCGAGCGCCGACTTCGAGCAGCTGCTGCGCGACCGCTTGCGCGACCTGGCCGACCACGCGCCGACGGCGGTTCCGCCCATCACTGGGCTGACACCGCCCTCTCCGGGGATGGGTCTTCGCGCAGGCCGCTCGTTGCGGAGCCCCTGGCTCGCCGTGGTCGCCGGCACAGCATTGGCCGGAGCTGGCGTGTCGGTGTTCATCGTTTCCGGACGCGACGGCCGAGCCCCGGTCGACACGGTGGTGCCGGTCGACGGTGTGGACCCTGGCTCGAGCATCGCACCGTCGACTGCGCCGGCGCTCACCACGGTGCCGGCGACGTCGGAGCCCTCGTCGGCGACCACGACAGCGCCCTCCACCTCGACGCCGGCTCCGACATCGCCAACGACGACTCGGCCAGTGTCGACCACCCCTCCGCCGACGGTCACTGCGGCGCCCAGCACGGCAGCGCCGCCGACGAGCCCTCCGGTGACGAGCCCTCCGGTGACGAGTCCTCCGGTGACGAGCCCTCCGCCGACAGGGTCGGTGCCGCCTGTGCCGACCATTGTGCCGCCGTCGCCGTAGCGAGGGTCAGCCGACCTCGTTGAGCGGGAGCAGCGTCAGTTCCGGCTCGTCGCTCAACAACCGCTGGAGGCGGTACTTGTTCTCGAACAGGGCCACGGTGGCCCCGTCGCTACCGCGGGTGAGGATGCGGATCCCCCCGATCTCGCGCAACCGCCCCGCGCTGGGGGCGTCGGTGGCGCGGATTGCCTGGTACGGGGAACCGGTCAGCTCGATCGGCGCGTTGAACTCGCTGGCGAGCCGATGGGCGAACACCTCGAACTGCAGTTGGCCGACGGCGGCGAGCACGAGTGACGAGTCGCCCAGGTCGGGGTCGCGGAGCACCTGGACCACGCCCTCTTCCTCGAGCACCTCGAGGCCGCGCTTGAACTGCTTGGACCGACCGGTGTCGAGCGGGCGTGCCCCGGTGAACAACTCGGGCGCGAACGACGGCAGACCGGGGAAGTGGACCGGCGTCCCCTCATGGAGCGTGTCGCCGATGCGCAGGTCGGTGGCGTTGACCAGGCCGACGACGTCGCCCGGGAAGGCCTCCTCGACGGTGCTGCGCTCGGCGCCGAACACCGTCGACGCGTACTTGGTGGCGAACGGCCGACCGGTGCGGGCGATGGTGAGGGTCATGCCTCGCTCGAACCGGCCACTGCAGATGCGGGCGAATGCCAGGCGGTCGCGGTGGGCCTTGTCCATGTTGGCCTGCACCTTGAACACGAAGGCGCTGCAGCCCTCGTCGAGAGGGCGCCCGTTGCCGTCGATGTCGAGGCGCGGTGACGGCGAGGGGACGAGCTCGACGACGGCGTCGAGCAGGTGGCGGACGCCGAAGTCGGTGAGTGCCGAGCCGGCGAAGACAGGTGTCGACGATCCGGCGAGGAAGCTCGGGATGTCGCAGTCCGCTCCGACGGCCTCGAGCAGCTCGCAGCCGTCGAGCGCCTTGCGCCAGGCCGACCCGGAGAGAGCCGCTGCCTGGTCGAAGTCGAGGAGCTCTTCAGGAGCGAGGGTCGCGCCGCGTGCGGTGCGGGTGAACCGACTGACCACCTGACGGCGGCGGTCGATCACGCCCACGAACTCGTCGCCGTCGCCGATGGGCCAGGTCACGGGGGTCGGCCGCAGCCCGATCTGGGTCTCGATCTCGTCGAGCAGCTCGAGCGGGTCGCGGCTCGGACGGTCGAGTTTGTTGAGGAAGGTCAGCACGGGCAGGCGACGCGAGCGGCAGACCTCGAACAGCTTGAGCGTCTGTGGTTCGATGCCCTTGGCAGCGTCGAGCACCATCACCACGGCGTCGACGGCTGCGAGGACGCGGTAGGTGTCTTCGCTGAAGTCGCGGTGGCCGGGTGTGTCGAGCAGGTTGATGACATGGTCGCGGTAGGTGAACTGCATGGCCGCAGACGTGATCGAGATCCCGCGGGTCTGCTCGAGCTCCATCCAGTCGCTCGTCGCTGCCTTCCCGCCGGCCTTGGCCTTCACCGAGCCGGCGCTCACCACGGCACCGGCATTGAGCAGGAACTTCTCGGTGAGGGTGGTCTTGCCTGCGTCGGGATGGCTGATGATGGCGAACGTGCGACGACGCGCCGCTTCAGCCAAGACTTCGGGGGATCTCACGACGGACCAGCCTACCGAGGCGGTCGGTCAGCTCCCGGAGGGTCTGCAGGTCGGATCGGCTGGAGCCTGCGCTCCCGGCGAGGCGGCCGGCGCGTCGACGACCGGGCTCGACGAGACGACGTAGACGCCGTCGATCAGCTCAGTTCGCTCGACGACGGCTGCCAGCAGCGCGTCGAGGTCCGCGGGAGCCTGCTCGGCGAGAACAGACACCAACAGGCCGGTGACGATCGGCGCTGCGTATGAGCTGCCGCTGCGCCAGACCGTCCCGGCAGCACACCCGGCCATGGGGACTGCGGTGCCCGGGGCAGCAAAGGTGACGGCGCGGCCCTGGTTCGAGAACGAGGCTGGAGCACCGTTGCGATCGAGCGCGCCGACCGTGAGGACGTGGCGTCGATCGGCGCCGAGCGAGGCCGGCCACGCCGGCGTCAGCAGCAGGTTCCGCCCGTCGTTCCCGGCACCGGTGACGATTGCCACCCCTGCGGCCCCGGCTCGGTCGATCGCTGCCTCGAGCACGTGCATCTGCTCTCGTCCGACCCCGGGTTGGGTGACGAGCGACAGGTTGACGACGTCGGCGCCGTTGGCGACCGCGTAGTCGACGGCGGCGGCCACGGACGACATGGTGATGACTCCGGTGGGGCGCATCACCTTCAGCGGCATGATCGTGGCGCCGGATGCCACGCCCACGACCCCCGAACCGTTCCGGGCTGCGGCGATGATCGAGGTGACCTCGGTGCCATGGTCGCCGAACGGGTCGTCGGGCTCAGGCTCCGGGTCGGCATCATCGGCACCGAAGTCCCACCCGTCGCAGTCGTCGGCGTAGCCATTGCCGTCGTCGTCGAGCCCGTTGTCGCACTGCTCGTCGTCGTTGCGCCACCAGGCGCCGGCGAGCTCGCTCGACGATGCGTCGAAGCCGGTGTCGATCACCGCCACGACCGGACGGCGCCCGCCTGCGGGCAGGGGGGTCGGAGTCGGTTGTGGCGCGGTCCGGCCGCTCGGGCTCGTCGTCCCGGGAAGCGCTGCCAGCCCCAGCAGGACATCGTCGCCGACGGTGAGCACACCTGGCTGGGTGGCGAGGTCGTCGAGCTCCTCGGTCGACGCGACTGCCAAGAGGCCTGGCGCGAGCCGAGTGACCTCGACCACATCGGGCAGTGCGAGCAGTGACGCCACCAGATCTGCTTCGGCGACCTCGGCGACCGGAGGAGTCGTCGGCTCCTGCGGCGTGGCCGCTGGTGGCTCGACGAGTCGGCCATCGACCTGGATGTAGCGTGCCATTGGCTCGCCGATCACGCCATCGGTGTCGACGACGACGATCGGCGACGTGACGCTGGCTGCGCCAAGGGCGCGCAACGCGGCGGCTTCCTCCCTGTTCGGGACCGCGAGCTCGAGCGATTCGTCGGGCACATCGACAGTGCTGATTGTTCCGTCGGCGCGCTCGAGCCGGGTCGAGCCCGGTCGGGTCGACACCCGCTCCGGCTGCGCGGCGGACTCGGGGATGTCGGCGCGCGCGGCGGCGCCGGGAACGGCGGCGGTCACCACCATGTGGTGGTAGTCGTCACCCCAGTCGACCCGACTCGGGCCGCGTCGGGGCAGACCTGTCGACATCGGTGATGCGGGCGTGGCCGGTGCGCCGACAGGGGTGTGCACGACGGCCGTGTCGCCACCGGTGAGCGTGGTGATGAGGTCGGGTTGGACGAAGCTGAGGCCACCGATGATCGCTGCGATGACGGCCACTGCGACGACGGACTCGCGCGACAGGTCCGACGACTTCTTCGTGTCGGCCGCAGGGGCGCGGCGCACGACGACCGGCCGCGGTGGCGGGTCGGGCGCGGCCAGGCTGCGCACCACGTTCTCGCGGAGCGGTCGACGCTCGGGAAGGCTCCCCGGGGCATCGACGATCTCGGGGAGGTCGGGTGCATCCGATGGTGCCTCCCTGGGCTCGAAGTTCGTCGATTCGCTCTCGTCCACCCCCACCCTCACTCTCCGTGGCGACCAGGTACGTCGAAGACGGTCCCACTGACAGTTCCTTGATGCAGCGTTGACAGTGGTGGACTTCGGGGGAGGGCGATCACCCGTTGGTATGCCAGAGCCGACATCCCCGCAGCGAGTTCCGTTTCCCCGGGGGACCCCGACCCGTCAGGTCCTTGGGCCGCGGCTTGCTACGGTCCCGGTGTGGACATCGGACTCGTCATCTTCCCGACCGACCGTGGGATCCAACCGGTCGAGCTCGCCCGCGAGGCGGAGGCACGTGGCTTCCGGTCGCTGTGGTTCCCCGAGCACTCGCACATCCCGGTGTCGAGGCGTACCCCCTGGGGCGGCCGTGAGGGGGCGCCGCCGCTGCCCGAGGAGTACTGGCGGACCCACGACCAGTTCCTCGCGCTCGCCGCGTGCGCTGCCGTCACCACGACGATCAAGCTGGCCACGGGCATCACCCTGGTGGCCCAGCGCGACCCGCTGTGGCTCGCGAAGGAGGTCGCCACGCTCGACCACCTCTCCAACGGCAGGGTGATGTTCGGTGTGGGGTATGGCTGGAACCACGAGGAGATGGAGCACCACGGAGTCGACATCGCTCGGCGGCGCAAGGTGGTCCGCGAGAAGATCCTGGCCTGCAAGGCGTTGTGGACCGAGGAGGAAGCGAGCTTCGACGGCGAGTACGTGCGCTTCGAGGCATCGTGGGCGTGGCCCAAGCCGGTTCAGTTCCCACATCCGCCGATCGTCGTCGGTGCGTCACCGACCGATCTGCACTTCCGGCACATCTGCGAGTACGGCGATGCGTGGATGCCCATCGAGGGGCGTTGGCCGGTCGCTGCCGAATGGCGTCGCCTCCAGCAGTTCGCCACGGACCAGGGTCGTGACCCGTCGACCCTGCAGCTCGGGGTGTTCGGTCCGAAGGCGACGAGCGAGCACCTCGCTCAACTGCGCGACGACGGTGCCGCGTTCGTGGCCCTGGGACTACCGCCGCTCGACCGCGACGCGGCCTTGGCCGCGCTCGACCGCTACGCCCCGCTCGTCGCCGAGTTCAACACCTGATCAGCCTTCGGCGACGAGGAACGGCTCGACCTCGGCGCGGTTGCGCCCATCGGCAGCCAGCCCGTCGACGATGTAGCGATCGATGAGGCGGTGGAACAGGCGCAGGCGGGCTTCCTGGTAGTTGCCGAACGTCACCGTCGACTTGCCGCTGCTCTTCAGGCCGGCCTGGACCTTGGGGAGGTTGGCCATGTCCTGCTCGAACACGGCGGCGAGGCCGCCCATGCCCGGCGCCTCGTGCCACGACTGCTCGAGCGTCAGCACGGTGCACTCCGCCGGCGCCGGGCGAGGGCCCTCGTCGGGCACCGGTGCGAGACGGATGACGTCCATGAAGCAGGTGTCGGGCGTGGGGCCCGGGCGCCATCTGTAGACGAGCGGTTGGCCGACCCCGGCCCACGGGGCGAAGGCGGGGAACATGTTGTAGAGGATCGCGTCGAGGATCTCGGTGTCGGAGGCCGAGGTGAGGTCGGCCTGGTACAGCCCCGACATCCGTTGCCGGAACAGATCGGCCACCAGGGTGCGGGCCGAGCCGCCCTCGGGGATCTCCGGTGCCGTCGCCGACGCCGATCGGGCGCTGAACGCGACGTAGGCGTTGGCGATCTGCTGCTCGCTCAAGGTGTCGCTGAGGTGCGGGCTCTGCGCCCCGAAGGCATTGACGAACCGAGTGACGTGCGGTGCCTCGGGCCAGATCGAGTACTCGCTGTTGGCGTCCGCCGCGAACTCCGAGATCTGGGGGTGCGTGGCGATGACGTGGTACGCCTCGGCGAAGGCCTCCATCACCACCTTCCAGTTGGCGGGCACTTCCTTCACGGCGTGGAAGGCCTTGTAGCGCCGACCGAAGTCGAACTGCGGGAAGTGCTCGACCAGCACGCGTGCGTACGTCTCGAACGGTTCGGCAGCGGGATCGAGGTTCACCATCACGAACCCCTCCCACAGGGCCACCTTCGCCTCGGGGAGGTTGCGCCGGGCCGGGTCGTCGGCGATGTGCGGGAAGTCCCACTCGCAGGGCAGGTACGACAGGTTGCCGTCGATGTCCCACGTCCAGGCGTGGAACGGGCAGCGGAACGAGCCGACCCGTCCGTCCTCGGTGCGAAGCTTGGTGCCGCGGTGCAGGCAGGCGTTGTGGAAGGCGCGAATGGTGCCGTCGGACCCGCGCGTCACGATCAGCGACTCGTCGCCGACGTCGTAGACGACATGGCTGCCGGGCTTGGGGAGATCCTCTTCGCGGCATGCCATCTGCCAGGTCCGGCGCCACACATACTCGTGCTCGAGGGCTGCAAAGGCGGCCGACGTGTAGCGGCTCTTCGGCACATCGGCCGAGCCCTCGTAGCGGTACGACGTCGAGCGCAGCGCGACGGGCACGTCGCGGGTGTCGCGGGCCACCAGGTCCTGGTAGCTGGGGCCACTGCTGCGAGCATCACCTGGGTTGAGCGCGGTCATGGTCGCGAACGTAGTGCCGCAGAATGGTGTGTGCCGACCCGGGGAGGCGACGGCTACGGCGCCGTCGGCAGCCCGCCGGACAGGACCTCGAACTGCCTGGCCGGGTGGTCCTGCGGGGTGAGCTGCCCGGTGTCGACATCGACCACGTGTGCTCCGCTCGGCGCGTACTGGACGATGTAGCTCTTCCGGGTCGCGTCGGTGACGTTCGGCCCTGTGCGGTGCGGAGTGAGCGACGAGAACACCACCACACTGCCGGCGCGTGCCTCGACGGGGACGGCTCCGGTGCTGTCGTGCAGGCACTGGAAGCCGACGGGGGTCGCGTCGTGGACGAGCGTGCCCTGAAGGTGCAGGCCGGGCATCACCCAGGGGCATCCGTTGTCGACCGTGGCATCGGTGAGCGGCACCCAGCAGGTGAGGTACTGCTGCGGTTCGACGAACGCGTAGCCGTTGTCCTGGTGCCAGGGGAACTCGCGATGCGGCTCGGGCTTCTTGTAGACCGCCTGGTCCCAGTACAGACGGACGTCCGGGCCGACGAGGTCGTGGCAGATGTCGACCAGCGCCGGGTGATGGGCGAACTGTCGGGCGGGCTCACAGCGGGTGACGAGGTGGACGGTGAACGTGATCTTGTCGGCCACGGCGATGAACATCGTCTGATCGGGCAGCTGGCGCAGGAAGTTCTCGGCCGCTGCCTCGTGCTCGTCGATCGCCGCACGCAGCCCGTCGACGGTCGCCTCGTCGATGACGTCTTCGACGAGCACGTAGCCGTCGCGGTGGTACTGCTCGACCTGCGCCGGGCTCAACAACCGCGGCGTCGTCGCGGCGCGTTGCCACTCGAACCCGGTCGAACGGGGATGGGGGCGGAGGTCCACGCCGGCAGACTACTCAGAAGGCCGCCGGGCCCGGCTCGGGGCGACACGTGGGGGCTCGCCCGGCATCTTCGGGTACTCGGGCGGCCACGGCGCGTCGGCGAGCCCCGCGTCCCGGTCGCGCATGGCCAGGTCGAGCAGCGGCTCGAGCGAGCAGGGGTGGTCGTCCATCGCAGCCCACGGGTCGCCGTGGGCACGCACGCGATCGGGCACACTGCGGATGGTCAACGCATCGGGGTCGACGGTTGCCAGCTCGTGCCACTCCAGTGCGCACGAGACCTGAGCGCCAGGGCGGGCCCGCACCGACCACGGGGCGAACACCGTCTTGTGGGGCGCGTTCTGGTTGTAGTCGACGAACACCCGCGCCCCGCGCTCCTCTTTCCACCACGCCGCTGTCACCAACTCTGGACGCCGGCGTTCGAGCTCGCGCGCCACGGCCACCGCCGCTGCCCGCACCGACAGGCTCGTCCAGTGCGGTGCGAGCCGCACGTAGATGTGTAGGCCACGACCACCGCTGGTCTTCAGGTAGGGGCGCAGGCCGAGGCCCTCGAGCAGCTGCTGTGTCTCGGAGGCAGCCTCCTTCGCCATCTCCAAGGTCGTGCCTGGCCCTGGATCGAGGTCGATGCGCAGCTCGTCGCAGTGTTCGGGGTCGCTCACCCGCACCGGCCACGAGTGGAAGCCGATGCACCCGAGGTTGACCGCCCAGACGAGATGGGCGAGGTCGGCGATGACGAGCGCATTCGAGGGCGTGCCGTTCGGAGTTCTCACCTCGGCGGTGGTGAGCCACTCCGGCGCGCCGGCGGGGATCCGCTTCTGGAAGAACGAGTTGCCCTCGACGCCGTCCGGGAATCGCTGGAGCATCACGGGTCGGTCGCGCATCACCCGCATCACCGCCTGCTCCATCGCGAGGTAGTAGGTGACGAGGTCGAGCTTGCTCGCTCCGATTGCCGGGAAGAAGACCTTGTCCGGGCTCGACACCCTCACCGACCGTCCGGCGATCTCGAGCTCGACTGCCTCGGCCACAGCGGCACGGTACCCGACTGGTCGGCCCACTAAGGTTCGGTGCCATGTCGAGCGCACATGTGGTGGCCCCGATGCAGGGAACGATCGTCACTGTCGACGTTGCCGTGGGACAGGCAGTCGTCGTCGGCCAGCAGGTGATGCTCATCGAGTCGATGAAGATGCACCATGCAATCGAGGCGGTCGACAGCGGCGTCGTCGAGGAGGTCCTGGTTGCGGTCGGGCAGACGGTCGCTCAGGGCGAGGTGGTCGTCAGGGTGCAGCCCGGTCAGGTCGACATGGTGGCTGCCGTGCAGGATTCGGTGGCCGTCGACCTCGACCACGTCCGCGCCGACCTGGCCGAGACCTTCGAGCGGCATCGTGTCGGCACCGACGCAGCGCGACCCGACGCAGTCGCCCGGCGGCGCTCGCTCGGGCGTCGGACCGCGCGCGAGAACGTGGCCGATCTTGTCGATCCGGGCAGCTTCGTCGAGTACGGACCGGTCGTCATCGCCGCGCAGCGCCGTCGGCGGCCGGTCGCCGAGCTGATCGAGCGGACCCCGGCCGACGGGATGATCGGGGGCATCGGGACGGTGAACGCCGAGCTCCTCCCCGGGCGGGCGTCGAGCGTGGTGGCGATGTCGTACGACTACACGGTGTTGGCCGGCACCCAGGGCACACAGAACCACCGCAAGAAGGACCGACTGTTCGAGGTGGCCGAGCAGCTTCGCCTGCCGGTCGTGTTCTTCACCGAGGGCGGTGGCGGCCGGCCCGGCGACACCGACCAGTCCGGCGTCAGCGGACTCGACTGCTTGGCCTTCCTCTACTTCGCCGAGCTGAGCGGGCTCGTCCCGCTGGTGGGGGTCAACGCCGGGTACTGCTTCGCCGGCAACGCGGCGATCCTCGGATGCTGCGACGTCGTGATCGCCACGGAGGACTCGAACATCGGGATGGGCGGCCCGGCGATGATCGAAGGGGGAGGGCTCGGTGTGTTCGCGCCGACGGAGATCGGCCCGATCGAGGTGCAGCGCGCGAACGGCGTCGTCGACATCGTCGTCGCCGACGAGGCCGAGGCGGTGCGGGTCGCCAAGCAGTACCTGAGCTACTTCCAGGGCCCGATCGCCGAGTGGTCGGCGCCCGATCAACGTCTGCTGCGCCAGGTCATCCCGGCCGATCGCAAGCGCAGCTACGACGTGCGCGAGGTGCTCGAGACGATGTTCGACACGGGCTCGGTGCTCGAGCTGCGACGCGACTTCGGGCTCGGCATGCTCACGGCGCTGGCTCGCGTCGAGGGACGTCCGGTGGGCGTGGTGGCGAACAACCCACACCATCTCGCCGGAGCGATCGACAGCGACGGCGCCGACAAAGCGGCGCGGTTCATGCAGCTGTGCGATGCGTTCGACCTGCCGATCGTCACCCTGGTCGACACCCCCGGCATGATGGTCGGGCCGGAGGTCGAGCGCACCGCACTGGTGCGGCATTGCACCCGGCTGTTCGTGGTCGGCGCCAACGTCACCGTTCCGATGGTGAGCATCGTGCTGCGCAAGAGCTACGGCCTCGGTGCACAGGCGATGATGGGCGGCAGCACCAAGGCGCCCCTCGCCTGTGTGGCCTGGCCGACGGGCGAGTTCGGGGGGATGGGCCTGGAGGGGGCCGTGCGCCTCGGCTACCGCCACGATCTCGAGGCCATCGCCGACCCTGTCGAGCGCGAGGCCACCTTCCAGCAGATGGTCGACCGGATGTACGAGCACGGCAAGGCCGTGAACGCGGCGTCGCACTTCGAGATCGACGACGTCATCGATCCCGTCGACAGCCGGCGATGGATCGCTACTCTGCTGGCTGCAGCGCCGCCCCCGGCGCCTCGCACCGCGAAGAAGCGGCCCAACATCGACACCTGGTGATCCCCATGCGCATCGACGCCATCGAACTTCGAATCATCGACCTGCCGTTCGTCTCGCCGTTCAAGACGTCGTTCGGTTCGCAGGAGACGAAGACCTCCATCATCGTCACAGTGCGCAGTGAGGGGGTGGAGGGCTACGGCGAGAGCACGATGGACCCGCTGCCGACGTACCGCGAGGAGACCATCGACGGTGCGCTCACGGTGCTGCGTGGCCGGATGGTGCCGTGGTTGCTGGCCAACGACATCGAGCATCCGTCGGTGCTGCTCGATGCATGGGCCGACACTCGTGGCAACCCGATGGCCAAGGCGTGCATCGAGCTGGCGGTGTGGGACTGCTGGGCGCGCCAGCAGGGCCTGCCGCTGCGCGAGGTGTTGGGTGGCGATCGCACCGAGATCCCCGTTGGCGCCAGCTTGGGCATGAACAGCCTGGCCGGCACCCTCGACAGCGTGGAACGCCATGTGGCCCAGGGCTACAAGCGCATCAAGCTGAAGATCGAGCCGGGTTGGGACGTCGAGTTGCTCACCGCCGTGCGCGACCGGTTCCCCGACATCGAGCTCACCGTCGATGCCAACTCGGCCTACACGCTCGATGATGTCGACCTGCTGCGCAGCCTCGACCGGTTCGGCCTGCACTACATCGAGCAGCCGCTGAACTACGACGACCTCACCGAGCATGCTGTGCTGGCCCAGCAGATGGAGACGCGGTTGTGCCTCGACGAGTCGCTCACGTCGGTGGCCCGCACCAAGGCTGCGCTCGACCTGGGCGCCTGCAGCGTGGTGAACGTGAAGGTCTGCCGTGTCGGCGGCCTCGAAGCGGTGCGGCGCATCCATTCGCTGTGCACCGATCGTGGTGTGCCGATGTGGTGCGGCGGCATGCTCGAAACGGGTATCGGCCGGGCACACAACATCCATCTGGCCACGATGCCCGGCTTCGTGTACCCGGGCGACACGGCCTCGGCCAGCCGCACCTACGCCCGCGACATCGTCGAGCAGCGGCTCGAGACCACCGACGGCATCATGCCGGTGCCTGCGGGGGCAGGCATCGGCGTCACCCTGGACCGGCCCTTCCTCGCCGAGGTCACCCTCGACGTGGAGACGCATCGGCGGTGAGCGAGCCACTCGACGAGATCGAGTTCCGCGACCTGCGGACGCCCGACGACCTGGCGGTGCTGCCTCCGTTCGAGCGGCGCATCTGGGGCTCGACGAGCGATCTGGTGTCGTTGAACATGCTTGTCGCCCTCGTCAGCGAGGGCGGGATGGCGATCGGTGCGTTCGAGCGTGATGCCATCGTCGGCGCGGTGTTCGGCTTCCCGACGCGTGATCCCGAGGTGCTGCACTCGCACTACATGGCGGTCGACACGGCGTGGCGCCGACAGGGCCTCGGTGTGGCGTTGAAGCAGCGTCAGCGCTCCTGGTGCCTCGAGCATGGGATCACGGCGATGCGCTGGACCTACGACCCGCTGCAGTTGGCCAATGCCCACCTCAACCTCGTCGCGCTCGGTGCTGCCGGGATCAGCTACCACGAGAACCACTACGGCACCCTCGGTGGCATCAACGGCGACCTGCCGAGTGATCGGGTGACGGTGCAGTGGGACCTGCTCACCCTCGGCGTCGACCGACCTGCACCGACGCTGTCGATCGAGGTGCCACCGGTGAGCGCCGACGACATCGCGTCCTCGAACGACGTGGCGACGCGCGCCCGCCTCGCCGTGCGTGCCGAGCTGACGGGCCGGCTCGGCCACGGCTGGTTGCTGGTCGGTGTCGACCGCGACGCCCGTCGATACGACCTCGCGCTCGGGGGCTGATCAGTCGAGCACGGCGTCGGCGAGCTGAGGGAACACCCGGCGCACCTTGGCGAGCAGCCAGTCGCCGTACACACCGTGGAACTCGGTGAGGTCGGCCTGGTCCCAGCGGGCGACCCGTTCGGCGGGTGGCACCCAGCCGTCGTCGAGTGGCAGGGGCTCGATCACCGAGTTCCAGGACGGGTCGAGGAAGAACGGCAGCGAGATCCGGTCGTGGCCGGCGTGGTTGCGCACTCGGTGGGGTGTGCTGCGGTAACGCCCGCCCGTGAGCCGGTCGAGCATGTCGCCGAGGTTGCAGATGATCAGCTCGGGGTCGGGGTCGACCGCCTGCCAGCCGTCGGGGCCACGGACCTCGAGACCGGGTGTGCCGTCGTGGGCGAGCAGGGTGACCAACCCGTAGTCGGTGTGCTCGCCGACCCCCCAGTGCTCACCGTCACCTTCGGGATGCGGCGGGTACCGGAAGATCCGGAACAGCACCGTCGGATCGGCCGTGAGCTCACGAGCGAACCAGTCCGCGGGCAGGCCGAGGCCGTCGGCCATTGCGGCGAGCACCCGTTGACCGAGAGCCTCCATCGCGTCCATCCACGCCGTGACCGCTGGGGCCAGATCGGGCACGTGCTCGGTGGGCCATAGGTTCGGGCCGTGGAGCGGCAGGGGGCTCGGCGGCAGTTCGCGTCCGACGTAGAAGCCTTCCTTCAGGTCGGGCACACCCGACGTGAGCTCGTCGCCGAGGGGGAACCATCCGCGCCACGCCGTCCCGCCGAGCGCGAGGGCGATCTGCCGCTTGGCCTCGACGGGGAGCGCGAACAGCTCGCGTGCAGCCTCGAGGACACGCTCGCGCAGTTCGCTCGGCACCCCGTGGTTGCCGAGGGCGGCGAAGCCGGTGCGCCGACATGCGGCGTCGATCCGGGCCGCCGCGTCGGCCGCTCCGAGGTCGACGATCGGCACGCTCGTCTGGCTCGCGCTGAGGTGCTGCACGGGCGGCATCGTACCCTGGGGGCCATGTCCCCGTCCCTGTACGTCGGCTGCCCGATGTGGGCACACCGGCCCTGGGTCGGTCGGCACCTCCCGACGACGACCCCGCAGGGGCGCGAGCTCGAGGCCTACGGCCACGTCGTCAACGCCGTCGAGGGCAACACCACGTTCTATGCCCTGCCGTCGGCAGAGACCGTCGATCGTTGGGCGGGCCAGGTCGACGAGACGTTCCGTTTCGTGTTCAAGCTGCCACGGGTCATCACCCACGATCGACGTCTTCGCGACGTCGATGGTCTGGTTGCCTCGTTCGTCGAGCTGGTCGCCCCGCTGGGCCCGCGGATCGGCGGTCTCACGTTCCAGCTCCCGGCGTCGTTCGCCCCGAGCGACCTCGCTGCCATCGACGCAGTCCTGGCGCGGGCTCCGCAGGGGGTGCGTTGGTCGGTCGAGGTCCGCCACCCCGACTTCTTCGACGAACCGGCGCGCTCCGACCTCGACCGTGTGCTCGACCGGCACGGTGCCGAGCGGGTGCTGCTCGACTCGCGGGCGCTGTTCTCGGTGCCACCGCGTTCGGAGGCCGGTCGGGAGGCCTGGGGCAAGAAGCCACGTGTGCCGGCGCTCACCGATCCGGTTGGTGATCAGCCGATCGTTCGGTTCATCGGCAGCGACGATCCCGATGTCACCGCAGCGGCGCTCGCCGAATGGGTGCCGATCGTCGCCGACTGGGTCGAGGAGGGGCGCACGCCGACGTTCTTCGTGCACACCCCGGACAACCTCGACTCGCCGTCGTCGGCTCGCGCCTTCCACGCCGCGGTGCGCGAGCTGCGAACAGAGCTGCTCGCGCTGCCCACTCCGCTGCAGCTCGAGCCGGTCGAGCAGCAGACACTGTTCTGAGTGAGCTGATCCGGTCCGCAACCGACGGGGTGCGCGATCATCGAGGCATGATCGACCGGGCACGCCTCGCCACCTTGCTCGACGACGAGCAGCGCCGCTTCGTCGAGCTCCATCCCTCGTCGGCCGCCCGGGTGCGGTCGGCGTCGGACCATCTGCTCGGTGGCGTGCCAATGCCGTGGATGACCCGCCTCCCGGGTGCCTTCCCGGTGTACTTCGCCGAGGCCCACGGCGCATCGATCACCGATGTCGACGGCAACACCTACGTCGACTTCTGCCTCGGCGACACCGGAGCGATGGCCGGTCACGCCCTGCCACAGGTCGCCGACGCGCTCGCGGCCCAAGCGCGGCGAGGGATCACCACGATGCTGCCCAACGACGACGCTCCCTGGGTGGCCGCCGAGCTCGCCCGGCGCTTCGGCCTGCCGTCGTGGCAGCTCGCGATGACCGCCACAGACGCCAACCGCTTCGTGCTCCGCTTCGCGCGCCACCTCACCGGGCGGCCGAAGATCGTCGTCATGGACTGGTGCTACCACGGCACCGTCGATGAGACCTTCGCAGTCCTCGACGCCGCCGGCCGGGTGGAGGCTCGACCTGGGTCGCTCGGTCCGCCGGTCCATCCCTCGCTCACCACGAAGGTGGTCCAGTTCAACGACCTCGACGGTCTTGCCGCGGCGCTCGAGCCGGGTGACGTGGCCTGCGTGTTGATGGAGCCCGCCCTCACCAACATCGGCATCGTCTTGCCCGAGCCCGGCTACCTCGAGGGTGTGCGTCGGCTCACTCGCGACACGGGCACGCTGCTCGTCATCGACGAGACCCACACCATCTGTGTCGGCCCGGGTGGGGCGACGGCGGCCTGGGGTCTCGAGCCGGACTTCCTGACGATCGGCAAGACCATCGGTGGGGGCATGCCTGTGGCCGCGTACGGGATGAGCGCGGCGGTCGCGGCTGCGCTGACGAGCCCGGTGAAGGAGGACACGATCGACACATCGGGTGTGGGTGGCACGCTGACCGGGAACGCGCTCGCGCTGGCTGCCGTGCGTGCCACGTTGTCGTCGGCATTGCGTGACGACGACTTCGCCCACATGATCCCGCTTGCCACAGCGTGGACCGAGGGGGTGAAGGCCGCCTACACGCAGGCCGGCCTGCCGTGGCACGTCCAGCAGTTGGGTGCGCGTGCCGAGTACTGGTTCTGCCCGCCACCACGCAACGGGGCCGAGGCCCACGACGGGATCGATGCCGACCTCGACCGGTTCATGCACCTGTGGGCGTTCAACCGCGGCGTGCTGCTGACGCCGTTCCACAACATGGCGCTGTTCTCGCCGTTCCACACCGCAGCCGACGTCGAGCGCCACTCGGAGGTGTTCGCCGCAGCCGTCGATGCGCTCATCGGGTGACGACCGAGCAACTCGTCGTCGTCGCAATTGCGGTCGGGGTCGCCTCTCTGGTGCAGGTGCTCTCGGGGTTCGGCTTCGCCCTGCTGTCGGTCCCGCTCATGACGCTCGCCGTCCCCACCAAGGAGGCGGTGGTCGTCAGCACCCTGCTCGGTGCGGGGGTCAGCACGTGGCAGGCATGGCACCTCCGACGCGACACCGTGCGCCCGCTCGCCCGCAGGCTCGTCGTCGGCGCGTACCTCGGGATGCCCTTGGGGTTGCTCGTGTTCCTCACCGTCGATGACTCGCCCCTGCGAATACTGCTCGGTGTCGCGGTCCTCGTCGCAGTGGGCCTGCTGCTGGTGCGTGTCGACCTCAGCGGAGCGCCGGCATCGATCGACTATGCGGCGGGCTTCCTGAGTGGCGTGCTGAACACCTCGCTGTCGACGAACGGCCCGCCCCTTGCCTTCACGCTGCAGGCTCGCGGGCTCAGCCCCAATGCCTTCCGGGCGACGATCAACACCGTGTTCGCGCTGAGCAATGTGCTCGGGGTGACCTTGTTCGTCGCTGCGGGGAAGGTCGACCGCGACGGTCTGCTCGCCGCGCTGGTGGCCGTGCCGGCGCTGTTCGCCGGCCAACTGCTGGGCCTGCCGCTCCGCCGGCACGTCTCGCCCGAGCGCTTCCGGGTGCTCGTGATCGTCCTCCTGGTCCTCGCCGCCTGCAGCGCGATCGTGTCGTCGCTGACCTGACAGACTGCGGGGCATGCCCCCTGCCGCGATGCCTCGCAACGCCATCGTCGTGTTGCTCGACTCGCTGAACCGGCACCATCTGGGTAGCTACGGGTCGACGGAGTTCGCCACGCCGAACCTCGATCGCTTCGCCCGGCGCGCGACGCGGTTCACCCGACACGTCACGGGTTCGCTGCCGTGCATGCCAGCACGCCACGACATCCTCTGCGGCGCGCTCGACTTCCTCTGGCGACCCTGGGGGTCGGTCGAGCTGTGGGAGCGTTCGATCACCGCCGACCTCCGCGACGTGGGAGTGACGACGATGCTCGTCACCGACCACCCGCACCTGTTCGAGACCGGCGGGGAGAACTACCACGTCGACTTCGGTGGGTGGGACTACGTCCGCGGCCACGAGGGCGACCCGTGGAAGACCTGGCTCGACCCCTCGTGGATCGGGGTGCCGACGCCACCTGCGTCGCGCGGCGACTGGTTCTACCGACGGTTGCTCGGTGATCAGGCGCCGCAGTTCGATCGCGCCTACGACACCACGCGGACACACTTCCGCTCCGAGGACGACTTCCCCGGTCCGCGCACGATGCGTGCTGCCGCCGACTGGCTGGGCGCCGCATCAGGGGCAGCCGGCGATCAGCGGTGGATGCTGTTCGTCGACGAGTTCGACCCGCACGAGCCGTTCGACACCCCCGAGCGCTGGACCGGGCGCTACGAGGACGAGCCCTGGCAGGGCGAGCGGCTGATCTGGCCCCCGTACGTGGTGGGCGGTCGGGCTGGCGGCCACCTCAGCGATGCCGAGGCCCGGCACATCCGCGCCAACTACGGCGCCAAGCTGTCGATGATCGACCACTGGTTCGGTTCGGTGCTCGACGAGCTCGACCGCTCAGGGCGTTGGGACGACACGATGGTCGTGGTGTGCACCGACCACGGCCACTACCTCGGCGACGAGCGCTCTCGTGCGGGTGGCGAGCGCGTCGACCTGTGGGGCAAGCCGATGGTTCCCCAGTTCGAGCCCCTCGGGCACATCCCGCTGCTCATCCACTGGCCGGGTGGTCCCGAGGGAGGGGAGTGCGACGCGCTCACCACCTCGGTCGATCTGCACGCCACGCTCGCCGACGTCTTCGGTGCCCGACCCAGTCATCGCACGCATGGGCACTCGCTCGTGCCGCTGCTCACCGGCGAGGTCACCACCGTGCGCGAGTGGGCTGTCGGTGGCGTGTTCGGCAACTGGGTGCAGGTCACCGATGGTCGCCACAAGTACGCCCGGGCACCGATGGGCGACAACCGGCCGCTCAGCATGTTCTCGAACCGCTGGAGCACCATGCCCACGCACGTCCGCGGCTTCACCGAGCTGCCGTTGCCCGACGAGCGGGCCTGGCTCGACCGCATGCCCGGCAGTGCTGTCCCGGTCATTCGTCAGCCGTTCGCTGTTGGCGATGCGCTGCCGTTCTGGGTGGGTCGTGGCCACAGTGGCCAGCACCACCTCTACGACCTCGACCTCGACCCCGATGAGCGCGAGAACCGCTGTGGTGAGGCCGTCGAACGGGAGATGGCCGATCTGCTGCGCACGGTGCTGGCCGAGCTCGAGGCGCCGACCGAGCACCTCGCCCGGCTCGGACTCGAGGCCTGAACTGCGCTGGGCCTCAGCGGCCGAACCAGGTCATCCACGCCTCGAGCGACGTCGGCTTGAACACGTAGTTGGCCTCGCGCACGGCGTCCATCGTGGCGCTCGACGGCACCGAGTAGCGGTGCCCCGGGAACAGCACCGTGTCGTCGGGCATCGCAGCGAGGCGCTGCAGCGAGTACCACATCGCTTCGACGTCGCTGCCCGGCAGATCGGTGCGGCCGCACCCCTCGAGGAAGAGTGTGTCGCCGCTCACGAGACGGCTGTCGACATGGAAGCACTGGCTGCCCGGTGTGTGCCCGGGCGTGTGCACCAGGGTGATGTCGATCTCGCCGACGCGCACGACATCACCCGAGTCGTGCTGCGCGAGGTGTGAGGCGTCGACTCCGGTCGTTCGCGTCACCCACGGAACCTCGGCCCGTTGCACGTGGATCGGGCAGTCGCAGCGTTCGAGCAGTCGGGCGATGCCCTCGATGGTGAACCCCATCATCGAACCGCCGACGTGGTCGGGGTGGTAGTGGGTGGCGAGCACCCCGGTGCAACGCATCCCGTCGGCCTCGACGAGGTCGAGCAGTTCGTCGACTGCGTAGGCCGGGTCGACGATGACGCACTCACCGCTCTGGCGGTCGCCGATCAGATAGACGAAGTTGACCATTTGCTGGGCGACGCCGTCGCCGACGGCGAAGTCGCGGCCCGACAGCAGCTGGCGGAAGTAGAGGCGGTCACTCGACACGGGGCGATGCTACTTCCGGGCGCGGTTCGGAGACAGGCCGGGCCGACCTCGTGGCCGTACGATGGAGCCGTGCCCGTCCATCAGCTGACCAGGCTCGTCGAGGGCCAGGAGATCCCGTTCGGCGGCGACCGTGTTGCCACGGTGCCGGCGCAGCTCGCCAGCGCGTTCCGGCCGGGCGATCGGCTCGTCGTCGTGCACGAGACCGGCGACCTCCTGCACATTCCGGCCGACCAGCACCTCGTCGCCACCCGGGCCGTCGCTGGCGCTGCCGAAGCCTTCGCGGCGCTCGCCGAGGTGCCCGACGACCGGATCAGCGACTTCTTCGCCCGCTTCGCCGCGCTGCTGGCCGACGATCGCGCCTTCGAACCGATCGCTGCCGCGAACGCCGCCGACGTGGCCTCGGCGCTCGAGCGCGGCCGGTCGACCACCCGTCTCGTCCTGTCGCCGTCGATGCGAGCAGGAATGGTCGACGGCCTGCGGACCTGGCAGCACATCGTCGGTCGGCGCGACGAGCAACTCGAGGTCCATCGTCACGAGCAGTGGACCGTCGAGACCCGACGCGCGCCCCTCGGCGTGGTCGGTTTCGTGTTCGAGGGGCGTCCGAACGTGTTCGCCGATGCGACTGGTGTGCTCCGCTCCGGCAACACGGCCGTGTTCCGCATCGGCAGCGACGCGCTGGGCACAGCTCGGGCGATCATGGAGCATGCCGTCGGCCCGGCGCTCGGTGCCGCTGGCCTGCCTGCAGGTGCCGTGCAGCTCGTCGACTCGGCGGCCCACGCAGCCGGCTGGGCGCTCTTCAGCGATCAGCGTCTCGGGCTGGCAGTCGCCAGGGGTTCGGGCGCTGCGGTCGCCCAGCTCGGCGCCGTGGCCCGTCAGCACGGGGTGCCCGTCAGCCTCCACGGCACCGGAGGCGCATGGATGGTGCTGGCCGCGAATGCCGACCCTGCCGTGGTGAGCCTCGCCGTGCGGCACTCCCTCGATCGCAAGGTGTGCAACACCTTGAACGTCTGCTGCATCGAAGCCGCTGCGGCCAGCGACCTCGTGCCCGTCGTGGTCGCCGCAGCGCAGGAGGCTGCGGCGGCGCGGGGCGCGCGCCCGGTGCTGCACGCCACGGCGAGCGCGTCGGCCCTCGTCGCCGGTGCTGCGGTGCAGACCGAGGACGAGCTCGGCATCGAGTGGGAGTGGGAGCACGACCCGGAGCTCACCATCGCGGTCGTCGACGACGTCGATCACGCAGTCGCTCTGTTCAACCGATGGAGCCCTCGGTTCGTCGCCTCGATGATCGGCGGCGACGATGCGCTTCGCCAACGCTTCTACGACACCATCGACGCACCGTTCGTCGGCGACGGCTTCACTCGTTGGGTCGACGGCCAGTTCGCCTTCGGCCAGCCGGAGCTCGGCCTGTCGAACTGGCAGTCGGGACGGCTGTTCGCTCGCGGAGGCGTGCTGTCCGGCGACTCGGTCTTCACTGTGCGCACGCGGGCGGTGGTCACCGACCACCAGCTCCATCGTTGACCCGACCTCGCCGGGCTGACTGCCGCGCATCGCACGCGCTGGCTACCGTTCAGAGCCGTGAGAGCTCGGGCGCAGCGGCGGTGCGCAGTGGCGGTGGTGGTGCTGACCGGTGTGATCGTCGCCTGCAGCAATGATCCCCAGGTCACCGTCGAACGAGCCGATGCAGTGACGGTGCCTGCCACGGTCGATCCGTCGGTAGAGCCGCCGACCTCCGGCCCCATCGAGCCCCCGCCGGGCACGGATCCGGAGTCGGGCGGCTCGCTGCCCACCCCCGACCCGGTCGAGGGCTCCGACGGCATCGGCGACCAGCTCTTCCCCGACCTCGGCAACCCCGGCATCGACATCGTCGACTACCAGATCGAGCTCGCGTACGACCCCGCGCTCGACACCATCTCGGGCGAGGTCACGCTCCGCGTGATGCCGCTCGAGGATCGCGACGAGATCACCCTCGACGCCGTCGGCCTCGATGTCGAGGAGGTCGTAGTCGACGGCGAGCCGGCCGACTTCTCGGTCGAGCCGGTCGAGCTGAGGATCCGGCCCGTCGAGCCGCTCGAGGCCTCGGCTCCGGTGACCATCACCGTCGCCTATTCGGCCGCCCCCGACGCCGAGTCGTCGGCGGCGGGCATCCCGAACGGGTGGTACCACACGGATCCGGGCTCGTACTTGCTCAACGAACCCGATGGTCTGCGGACCTGGATGCCGGCCAACGACCATCCGTCCGACAAGGCGACGTTCACCTTCTCGATCACGGTGCCCACAGGCCTCACCGCCGTGGCGAACGGCAACCTCGTGTCGTCGGTGTCGAGCGGGCCGACGACCACATGGACCTGGCGGCAGGACGATCCGATGTCGACCTACCTCGTGCTGCTGCTCACTGGCGCCTACGAGCTCGTGGCTGATGAGGGGCCCGGCGGGTTGCCGCTGCTCCACGCCGTGCTGCGCAGCGACCGCGAGCTGATGCAGCCCTTCCTCGCGACCGTCGACGAGCAGGTGGTGTTCTTCGAGCGCTGGTTCGGGCCCTACCCGCTCGAGGGGTACGGACTGGCCATCACCGACAGCTTCGGGGGTCTGGCGATGGAGACCCAGGGGCGCTCGCTGTTCAGCCGCGAGGACTTCCTCGTGTCCGAGCCCGGGTACCTGCAGGAGTTGTTGCTGGCCCACGAGCTCGCGCATCAATGGTTCGGCAACGCCGTCAGCCCTGCGTTGTGGCAGGACATCTGGCTGAACGAGAGCTTTGCCACCTACGCCCAGTGGATGTGGCTCGAGGAGGCTGGCTACACGACCGTCGACGACGAGGCGCAGAGCGCGCTCGGGATGCGCGGCGTGATGGGTGGCTCGCCGACAGGGTCACCGGAGGCGAGCGAGCTGTTCTCGTTCAACTCCTACGACGGGGGAGCTGTCGTGCTCCACGCCCTGCGCGCCGTGATCGGAGACGACGAGCTCTTCACCCTCTTGCGCCGATGGGTCGCCGAGAACAACGGCGAGGCACGCACGACGGCCGACTTCATCGGCCTCGCCGAGGAGGTGAGCGGCGAGGAGCTCGGTCCGTTCTTCGACGAGTGGCTGTTCGCCGAAGAGCTGCCCGCCACATTCCCCGCCGTCGCTGCGTGAGCCGTGCGGCCTGCCCGGCCGGCGGCGTCGGGAGGCTCAGTGCCCGCCGGTCATCCGGTCGAGGATCGCGCTGCGCCAACGCTCGGGTCGGCGATGGCGCTCCTCGTAGCGGTCGATACCGATGGGCAGACGCACCATCGAGTTGATGCCGATCCAGCGGAGCGGCTCGGGCTCCCAACGCCTCGAGCGATGCCCCACCCACGGGAGGTCGACCAGCTCCGAGGTCGTGTCGGTGATCAGATCGGCGAGCGTTCGCCCGGCAAGGTTGGTCGTGCCGACACCGTCGCCGACGTAGCCACCAGCCCACGCCATCCCGGTGCTGCGATCGAGGCCGACCGAGCACTGCCAGTCGCGTGGCACACCGACGGCGCCGCCCCAACGGTGGGTGATCCGCACATCGCCGAGCGGCGGGAACAGCTCGTGCAGCGTCTGCTCGAGCAGGTCGTGGACTCGCCGGTGCTGCTCGAACGACGGCTTCAGTGCCGAACCGAAGTGGTAGGGCGCACCGCGTCCGCCGAAGGCAATGCGGTCATCGGCCGTTCGCTGCCCGTAGATGACCATCCGGCGTGCATCGCTGAACGTCGAGCGTTCAGCCCACCCGATGGCATCGAAGAACGACGCAGGCAGCGGCTCGGTCGCCACCATCAACGAGTAGACCGGTGCGATGTCGCGTCGGAGACCCGAGAGCGACGAGGTGAACGCCTCGGTGCAGCGCACGACCACCTCGGCCGTCACCGTGCCGCGCTCGGTGCGCAGGCGCCCAGGCTCGATCGCGGTCACGGCTGTGTCCTCGTAGATCGCGACTCCTCGCCGCTCGACAGCGACGGCAAGGCCGCGCGCCAGTCGCGCAGGGTGGATCGATGCGCAGTGCGGGGTGAACTGGGCGCCCTCGACGTCGGTGGCGGCGAGCCGGCTGCGCGCCTCCGTCGCGGGCAGCCAGGCGACGTCCTCTTCGCCGAACCCGTACGAGCGGAGGTGCTCGATCTCGGCCTGTAGCCGTCCGGTATGGGCCGGGTTGCGCGCCAGGACCAGGGTGCCGCCCTTCACGAAGTGGCAGTCGATGCCCTCGCGTGCAGCCACCGCGCCGACCTCGTCGACCGTTGCGAACATCTCGCGCTGAAGCCGCACGGCCGCATCACGCCCATGCCCTGCTGCCATGGTGTCGAGGCTCATCGGCAGCAGGGCCGAGCACCATCCGCCGTTGCGGCCGCTTGCTCCGTACCCAACTGTGGATGCCTCGACGACTGCAATGCGCAGACCCGGGTCGCGTTCGGCGAGGTAGTAGGCCGTCCACAGCCCGGTGTACCCGGCGCCGACGATCGCCACATCGACATCGATGTCGCTTCCGAGCGGTGCTCGGGGCGCCCACTGCGCTGCGTCGAGGGACGCGTGCCAGAGCGAAGGAGGAGGTGCGGCCACGTCCGCGACGCTACCGCGGGCGGTTCCGCCCGGTCGGCCCCTACGCTCTGGGCCGTGCAACACCCGGCTGGCTGGTACCCGGACCCGTGGATCGAGGGTGGGATGCGCTACTGGAACGGGTCGGCGTGGACGCCCCATCTGGCTGCAAAGGTGAACCCTCCCAAGCCGCCGTTCCCCACGCTGCCGCTCGTCGTGGCGGTGGGAGCGTTGGTCGTGCTGACAGCGTCGCTCGTGCTGAGCAAGGTCGTGCTCGACCTCCTGGTCGGGCAGGAGTGGCCCATCGCGGTGTACGTCGTCATCTCCGCGAGCATCGGCTACGTGCCATCACTTGCGTTCGGGTGGTGGGCGAGCCGACGCTGGGGCCGTGCGTCGCTGCGCAGCGACAGTGGGTTGTTCTTCCGCCGCTCCGACGCCGGATGGGGCCCCGTCACCTGGCTCAGCTGCATTGCCGTGCAAGTGGCCATCGCTGCGCTGGTGTTCTCGTTCGAAGTGCCCTTCACCGGGAACACCGAGGGCATCGGCGACCTCTCCGACGACCGGGGGTACGTGATCACCATCTTGGTGACGGCGGTGATCGCTGCCCCGTTCGTGGAGGAGATCGTGTTCCGGGGTCTGATGCTCCGCGGGCTGCTCAGCCGGATGGGTGCGGTCCCGGCGATCGGCATCCAGGGTGTGCTCTTCGGTGTGGCCCACATCGACCCCGTACGCGGGCAGGGCAACCTCGGCCTGGCCATGATCCTGAGCGGCGTCGGCCTCGTGCTCGGGGCCTCGGCGTACCTGTTCCGCAGGCTCGGCCCGACGATCGTGTCGCACATGATCACCAACACCGTTGCGATGTCGGTGACGCTGCTCATGTGAGTGGCAGGTTGTCGATCAGTCGCACGTCGCCGAACCAGGCAGCCACGACGAGCAGGGCAGGGTCGCCGTCGACGAGCTCTCCGGTGGGCAGGAACGTCCGCGGGTCGATCAGCTCGAGGTACTCGAGACGGGCACGGGGTTCGGCCTCGATCGGCTCCCGGGCGAGGCGCAGCAACTCGGCGACGTCCACGCTGCCGGCGGCGGCCCGGCGTCGCGCCGCCTCGAGGCCTCGGTGCAGGCAGCCGGCAGCCCGACGGTCGGCGGGGTCGAGGCGGCGGTTGCGGCTGCTCATCGCCAACCCGTCGGCCTCGCGAACCGTGGGGAACGCGACGATGTCGATGCCGAGGTCGAGGTCGCGCACCATGCGTTCGATGATGGCGAGCTGTTGGGCGTCTTTCTGCCCGAACACTGCGACCTGCGGCCGGACTGCCGAGAAGAGCTTCGCCACCACCGTGGTGACGCCACGGAAGTGCCCCGGGCGATGTGCGCCCTCGAGTTGGTCGGCGAGCGGGCCTGGCTCAACGTGGGTCTGGAAGCCGTCGGGGTACATGGCTGCGGCAGTCGGCGCATAGACGGCGTCGGTGCCCGCTGCCTCGCACTGGGTGAGGTCGTCGTCGATCGGGCGCGGGTAGCGCTCGAAGTCGGCGCGGACGTTGAACTGCAGTGGGTTCACGAAGATCGAGACGACGACCGTGTCGGCGTGCCGGCGTGCTTCGGTGATCAGCGCGAGATGGCCCTCGTGAAGTGCGCCCATCGTCGGGACGAACCCGATCCGAGCCCCCGCAGCGCGTCGTCGCTCGGTCCAGGCGTGCATGTCGCCGGGCGTGGTGAGAACATCCACGGTGGTGCGGTCGCTCAGCGGAACGAGTGGGCTTCGTCGGGCCAGGTGCCCGTGTGCACATCGCCCACGTACGCCGAGGTGGCGTCGATCACCTGCTGGCGAAGGTTGCCGAACGCCTTGGCGAAGGTGAAGGTCCGCTCGGAGAGGCCGAGGACGTCGTGGAGCACGAGGACCTGGCCGTCGCACGCTGGGCCAGCCCCGATGCCGATCGTAGGGATCGACACCTTCTGCGAGATCTCGGCAGCGAGATCCATAGGGACACCCTCCACCACGATCGCGCAGGCGCCGGCCTGCTCGACAGCGTGTGCGTCCTCGAGCAGGCGCTCGCGCCCGCCGGCTTCGTACCCGCTGTCGCGCCCCTGCACTTTGTGGCCGCCCATGCGGTGGTAGCTCTGCGGTGTCAGGCCGATGTGGCCCATCACCGGGATGTCGACTCGGGTGATCGCCTCGATCGTCTCGGCCATCGGCAGGCCACCTTCGAGCTTGATGCACTCCGCCCCCTCTTTCATGAGGCGGATGGCGCTCGAGAGGCCCTGTTCCGGGCTCACCTGGTAGCTCCCGAAGGGCAGGTCGCCCACGATGAGCGCCTTGGTGCGGGCCCGGGCGACGATGCGCACGTGGTAGGCCATCTCATCGAGATCGACAGGGATGGTGTTGCTGACTCCCTGCACCACCATGCCGACGCTGTCGCCGACGAGGATCACGTCGACCCCGGCCTCGTCGACCAGTCGGGCGAAGGTGGCGTCATACGCCGTGATCATTGCGATCTTGCTGCCCGCAGCCTTGGCGCGGGCCAAGTCGGGCACGGTGACCTTCTTGCGCGAGGCCACAGCGGTGGGGTCGGAGGGGTGGGCGTTCATGGAGTGGACCTCCTCGGTTCCGGTCGTCTCCGACCGGACTGGGACCCAGGGTCGAGCCCTGACGCGTGGGGAAACCTAGCGATGCGCGCGATTGTTCCCCCAATCGTTCGCGAAGGTTGTCGCGGAGGTCACGTCGCCGTCGGGAATACCGATGGGCACAGGTCGCGGTACGCGGGCGGGCCGCCGGGGGCCGAACGGGCCTCGAGCAGTGCTCGAGTGCAGGCGAGCGCGAAGCACTGTGCACCTGCTTCGAACAGTGCCGTGAGCTGAAGCGCCCGCTCGCGGCCCGTCGCCGGCGCGCTGGGGCTGTGTCCGGTGGAGAGGGCGAAGATCGTGTCGCCGTCGAACAGGGTGTGCGCCGGTCGCACGGCGCGGGCCAGGCCGTCGTGGGCGACGTCGGCGAAGCGCGTGCACTCGGCCTTGCTCAGCGCATCATCGGTGGCGACGACGCCGATCACCGTGTTGAGCGGGGGTCGGGCGGCGTTGAGGTGGGCCCGAAGTGCGGCGAGCTCCGTCCGCCGAGGCCTGGTCAGGCGCGTGCCGCGGCGCTCCCACGGCAACCCCGTCTCCGGATCGACGACCGATCCGAGAGAGTTCACCACGGCGAGCGCCGCAACGACCGTCCCGTTGCTCAGGCGCACGCTCGCCTGGCCGACACCGCCCTGCAGGCCCCCTGCCATCGCTCCGGTGCCGGCACCGACGCTGCCCGAGCCCGTCCCGACGCGCAGCCGGCGGGCGTTGCGCGTGGCCCGGGCACCGAAGTCGGCGTCCGGTCGCCGCGACGCATCGCCGGCCCGCCCGAGGTCGAAGATCACGGCTGCAGGCACGATCGGCACCACCGTGCCTGCCCCGGGCCGCCCGACGGGGAAGCCGATCCCGCGGGCCTCGAGCTCGCTCATCACCCCGGTGGTCGCAGCGAGCCCGAACGCGCTGCCGCCCGTGAGGCACACCGCGTGGACCTGTTCCACCAGGTTCTCCGGTCGGAGCAGATCGGTCTCGTGTGTCCCGGGCCCTCCGCCACGAACATCGACACCTCCGACGGCGCCGGCTGGTGCGAGCACGACCGTGGTGCCGGTCCGCCAGCCGCGGCCGACGCGGGTGGCATGGCCCACCAGCAGGCCGTCGACATCGGTGAGCGTGCCCGTCAGGTCGGGCGGAGCCGTCGTGCGTTGGCGTCGCTCACCCACGTGGCCAGCGTAGTCAGCATGCGAGTCGGCCGTCCGTGGTGGGTCGAGCGCGGCATTGCCGTCGGTGCACGCGGTAGCGTCGCCTGCCGTGACGCGTCGCCACGACATCGCCGGGGAATGGATCCGCCGCAGTTGGGAGGCCGTTGGGCGCTGGGGGGCGATCGGCCCGGAGAGCCGCACCGGCCGGCGGTTCGGTCGGTTCGGTGCTGGCAGCATCATCTGCTTCCCGACGAACACGATCTTCAACGAGCGTTACATCCACATCGGCGAGGGAACGATGCTCGGGCCCAACATCACCCTGTCGGCGGGCATGATGCCCGGTCAGGTGTGCATCTCCGATCCGGTCGTGCGGATCGGCGACCGATGCCTCATCGGCAAGGGCAGCGGCATCGTCGGCCACTTCTCGATCGAGATCGGCAACGACGTGTGGACAGGCCATCACGTGTACGTGACCGACCAGAACCACGGCTATCAGGACGTGTCGGTGCCGATCTCGCGTCAGACGATGCCCGAGCGGCCCGTGTCGATCGGCGACGGCTCGTGGATCGGTCACGGTTCGGTGATCCTCCCCGGATCGACGATCGGCAAGCACGTCACGATCGGTGCCAACTCCGTGGTGACCGGAACCATCCCCGACTTCAGTGTCGCGGTCGGAAACCCGGCACGGGTGATCAAGCGCTACGTCGAGGGCGAGGGATGGGTGACGGTGCGCCCGTGAGGGGGCTCAGGCGTCGGTGGTGAGGTCGCTCGGGGGAGCGCACGCCTTCATCTGGTTCACGGTCACGAAGTCGATGAGCACGTTCGACACCGGGCCGTTGCCGACCCGGGTCTCGCCGTAGGGGCGCATGTCGAACGCCCGCAGCCGGTCGATGTAGACCTGTCGGTCGGCGAGCACGATGCGGTAGTAGCGCTCGTAGTCGGCCACGAGTGACCGGTCGCGAGCGGACTCGAGCGGCAATGCCAGGACCTCGTCGAGTGAGGCTGCGAGCAGGTCGGTCGCCTCCTCGACGAGGTCGGCGCGCTGCAGCATCTGCTCAGGGGTCGGGCTCGAGATGTAGCCCTCATCGACATCGGCCAGTTGACGGCGCTGCTGCTCGTAGCGGCTACAGATCTCGGCCGCCTGCCGCCGCCACTCGGCGTCGCTCACCTGGTACGCGGCATCCTTCGACGCGAAGAACAGGGCGTAGACCCACATCACGGTCAGCAGCAGGCAGACGGCGACAACGATGAGCTTCAGCGGCGACCATCGGCGCCGCGGGGCGAGCTCGGGGTCGGGGGAGGCAGGCGCCGGAGCGGTGGCAGTCATGACCGCTCCGGCCGGTAGCAGACGGCGAGCTGGACCAGCGCCGCTCCGATGCCGACGACGGCGGCAACGATCGCGCCGGTCCAGTCGGCGAAGTCGGTGAGGCCGAGCGCGTGGTCGAGCGACAAGAAGCCCGGGCCGATGGTGGCGATCACCCAAGCAGCGACGGCGATCGACGCGCAGTACTCCCAGCCCTGGTCCGGCAAGAACACGAAGAACCCGACCTTCCAGTGGGCGACGACGATCGCAACGATCATCACGCCGATCACGCCGGCGGCGGCGAGCGGGGTGAGCAACCCGGCAGCGAGGAGCAGCCCGGCGCCGATCTCGGTGGCGGCAGCGAGGCGTGCCTGGACAGCGGGCCACTTCATGCCGATGCCCGAGAACCATGCAGCCGTGCCCGACAGGCCGTTGCCACCGAACACCTTGTTGTAGCCGTGGTAGGCGAAGAACAGGCCGAACACCACTCGGAGCACGAACAGGCCGAGGTCGACAGGAGTCATGGGTGCCACGGTACCCGCCGCGCCGGTGTGGCTCCCGTTCGTGCAGGAAACGGCCCCGGTGTGACACCGGCCCAGCTGGTAGAACTGCCCGTCGTGGCCGCACCTGTCGTCTCCCCACCTGCGCAGCAACGCGTCGGCCAGTTGCGCGGTGCGGCCCGCCTGTTGCGCGAGCTGCTCCGGCACCACAAGGGCGTGTTCGCGATCGCCGTCGGTGGAGCGACGGTATTCGCCGCCTGCACGGTGCTGTCGTCGGTGGTGATCGGGATGGTCATCGACCGGGTGATCGAGCCTCGCTTCGTGGAGGGATCGGTCGATACGTCGACGGTCGTCGCCACACTCGGACTGCTCGTGATCGTTGGCGTGGTGCGGGCGATGGGCGTGGTGGTCCGCCGCACTTGGGCGGGCCGGACGAACTGGGGTGTTGCCGACTGGTACACCGCCAAGGTGGTCGACCGGGTGGTCGCGCAGCCGGCGACCTGGCACCGCCGGCAGAACACGGGTGATGTGATCACGCGGGCCGGTCCCGACGCCGAGGCAGCCAGTGCCGTGATCGGACCATTGCCGTACGCGTGCGGCACGGTGGCCCTTCTAGCAATCTCCGCTGTCTGGTTGGTGGTCACCGACTGGGTGCTCGGCATCGCCGCGGTCGCCGTCTTCCCGGTGCTGATCGGGCTCAACGTCGTCTACCAGCGTCGAGTCGAGCGCTACTTCCACCGGGCCCAGGAGGAGATCGGCCACCTCAGCGCTGCAGTGCACGAGAGCTTCGACGGTGTGCACGTCGTGAAGGCGTTCGGAGCCGAACGCCGCGAGACCGAGCGCCTGGCGGTGATCGCATCGAGGCTTCGCCAGGAGCGTCTGGCGACGATCCGTCTGCGGAGCACCTTCGAGGCACTGCTCGATTTCGTGCCGGCGGCGGTGAACATTGGTCTGCTCGTCGCAGGCGCCTACCGGGTCCGCAGCGGCCAGATGACCGTCGGCGAGCTGTTGGGCTTCGTCTACCTGTTCACCCTGCTCGTGTTCCCCTTGCGCATCATCGGCTACGCCCTCAGTGAGGTTCCGCACTCGCAGGCAGGTCTGGCCCGCATCCACGCGCTCCTCGAGGACCCTCTCGAAGCCGACCCGTCGGCGTCGATCGTGCGAGTCGAGCGCGGTCCGGTCGAGCTCATCGGTGTCGGGGTTTCCCACGACGGGGAGCGACTGGTGCTCGAGGACCTGACAGCCAGCGTGCCTTCCGGCTCGACGGTGGCCGTGGTCGGCCCGACCGGTTCGGGCAAGACCACCTTGCTCGACGTCGTCGCCGGCCTGGTCCCCGTGCGCTCGGGAACGGTGCGCGTGCCGGCCGGCCCGGTCGCGGTCGTGTTCCAGGAGCCGTTCCTGTTGGCGGCGTCGATTCGCGAGAACGTGGCGCTCGGCGCGGCCGTGGGCGACGACGAGATCGCCCGGGCGCTTGCGCTCGCCGAGGCCGACTTCGTGCACGACCTGCCCGACGGACTCGCCACGGTGGTGGGCGAGCGGGGCGTCGGCCTGTCCGGAGGCCAACGTCAGCGCGTCGCTCTGGCGAGGGCGCTCGTTCGACGCCCAACCTTGCTCCTGCTCGATGACACGACCTCCGCACTCGACCCGAGCACCGAGGCGAAGGTGCTTGCCAACCTGCGCACGAGCCTGTCCGACACCACCGTCATCGCCGTGGCTTCGAGGCCGTCGACCATCGCGCTGGCCGATGAGGTGCTCTATCTGGCCGGCGGACGGGTGGTGGCGCATGGCAGCCACGACGAGCTGATGGTCGACAATGCCGAGTATCGCGAACTGATGCAGGCCTTCGAGCACGATCGTGCCTCGATGGACGGAGAGCTCGGCCCCGGTGCCGCACCGGTCGAGCACGGTGAGGGGTCGGCGCAATGACAGAGCCGATCAGCCGCTGGACCGCGGTCGAGACGATCGGACGCGGGGTGCAGGAGGCTCCGGTGCTGCGCAGCGGCTTCGGAGTCACCTTGGCGCTCGCCATGGTGGGTGCGGCCGGACGTGTCGCGGTGCCGATCTTGGTGCAGCAGGCGATCGACCGGGGCCTCGACATCGGCGGGGTCGACATCGGAGGGGTCGACGTAGGCGGGGTCGACGTCGGAACGGTGTGGGTGCTCGCCATGGTGGCGCTGGCTGCCACGACGCTCGCCAGCGTCTGCCAGCGCACGGCGGTCAAACGACTCGGAGATCGCAGTGAGGAGGCGCTGTACGGGCTGCGGGTGCGCTTGTTCGAGCACATCCACCGGCTGAGCATCGCCGACCACAACGAGGAGCGCAAAGGTGCCCTCGTTGCTCGGGTGACGAGCGATGTCGAGACGCTGGCGATGTTCTTCAGTTGGGGTGCGCTGGCGTGGCTGCTCGACAGCACGCTGATGGTGATCGTCGCCGCGGTGATGCTCGCCTACGACTGGGTGCTCGCGCTGGTGGCGTTCGTCGTCGCGGCGCCGCTCGTGCTCGTGCTCCAGCGCGTGCAACGCCATCTCGTGCGCGCCTACGACCGAGCGCGTTCGGACAACGCCGAGGTGCTCACCTCGATCAGCGAGGTCGTGGCGGGGGCCGAGACGCTGCGTGTCTATGACGCCGGGCAGCGGTACGCCGACGCCACGAAGGGAGCGAGCCGCCGCCGTTCGCGCTCGTTCATCAGGGCAGGCACGATCGGCGCCTTCCTGTTCCCGTCCGGTGAGGTGTTCAGCGTGCTCACGGTCGCCGCGGTGGTCGGTGTCGGCGTGTGGAGAGGGCCCGACTCCGGGCTGACGGTCGGGGCGATGGTGGGCTTCGTCTTCCTCACCTACCGGTTCCTCGAGCCGATCGCCCAGTTCACCGAGGTCATCGATCAGACGCAGACCGCAGTCTCCGGCCTGCGCCGTGTGCTCGGTGTGCTCGAGATCCCGGCGGGGCCACCCGAGCCACGCCGACCGGTCGATCTGCCGACGGGCTCGCTCGGCATCGACATCGAGCACGTCACCTTCGCCTACCCGTCGCGTGGCGACGACGATGAAGGACCTGTGCTCGTCGACGTGACGGCGCACATCCCGGCCGGCCAGCAGGTTGCGATGGTGGGCGAGACCGGGTCCGGCAAGACGACGCTAGGTCGTCTGGTGGCCCGCTTGGCCGACCCGACGGCCGGCGTGGTCCGCCTCGGAGGTGTTCCGCTCACCTCGGTCGCCAACGACGAGTTGCGCACCCGGTTGGTCGTGGTGCCGCAGGAGCCGTTCCTCTTCGACGGTTCGATCGCTGCCAACCTGGTGTTCGCCCGGCCGATGCTGAGCCTCGACCAGGTCGAGGCGGTAGTGCGCGACCTCGGTCTGGGCGACTGGCTGGAGAGCCTGCCCGAGGGCCTCGACACCGAGGTCGGCCAGCGTGGGTCGAACCTGTCGGCGGGTGAGCGGCAGTTGGTGGCCCTCGTCCGCGCCGCGCTCGTCGACCCGGACGTGCTGGTGCTCGACGAAGCCACCTCGTCGGTCGACGCACTCACAGAGGTGCGCATGTCGCGAGCGCTCGACCGGTTGTCGGCCGGCCGGACGACGATTGCGATTGCGCACCGCCTGTCGACTGCGGCGCGCGCCGACCGCGTGCTGGTCCTCGAGCAGGGCAGGTTGGTCGAGGACGGCTCCCACGCCGAGCTGCTCGAACGCGGTGGCGCCTACGCGGCGATGTACGCGGCCTGGGTGACGGCGACGACCAGCTGAGACGAGCCGAGCCGGCCGCCTGGCGCTCAGGTGCGGTCGGTCACGTCGACGAGCACCTTGATGGCGCTCGACGGGTCGTCGGCCAGCTCGGCGATTGCCGCGGGAAGCTCGGCCAGCGTGACGGTGCGGTCGTGCAGGGGTGCGACCTGCACGGAACCATCGGCGATGAGTGCAATCGCCTCGCCGAACTCGTGGTGGAGGTATCCGAGCGACGCGACGACGCTCACCTCCTTCACCAGCCAGCTGCCCGGTGCGATGGTGGCGGTACCGCTCGCCAGGCCGACCAGGTTGACACGACCGCCACGGCGTACCAGATCGACAGCCTGCTGGACGGTCGAGGGCACGCCAGCGCATTCGAACACGAGATCGGCCCCGGCTCGGCCGAACCTGGCTGCCGCATCAGCAGGGGTGAGGGCTTCGTCGGCGCCGAGTGCCAGGGCGAGCTCGCGGCGCTTCGCGTCGGGCTCGACGGCGATGACGGCGGCTGCATCGAGGGCGAGGGCGCACTGCAGGGTCAGCAACCCGATCGGCCCACATCCCTGCACCACAACGACCTCGCCCGCCCGGGGGCGGCTGCGCAGCACGGCGTGCAGGGCCACGGTCGTGGGCTCGACGATTGCGGCCTCGTCGTCGGTGAGCGCCAGGTCGACGCGCACCAAGCGGGCCGCGTCGACGGCGATCCGTGGAGCGAACCCACCGTGGGGCGGCGCGAGGCGATCGCGACCGATCATCCCCAGGAATGCCTGCACGCAGTAGGCGGTGCGGCCCGCCGTGCACTCCGGGCAGCGCCCACATGCAGGGGCGATGCCGGCGACGACGCGGTCTCCCTCGGTGAGGTGATCGACGCCGGCACCCAGCTCGGCGACCGTGCCCACCCACTCGTGCCCGCAGATCGACGGCGTGTACGGGTCGCTGCCGAGGAAGCCGTGGAGGTCGGTGCCGCAGATCCCGCAGCGGGTGATGTGGACCACCGCTGTGCCGGGCCGCGCCTCAGGTTCGGGCACCTCGACGAGCTCGAACCGGCGCTGGCCCGTGACGAGCCCGGCGCGCATCAGCTCGCCTCGCCTGCTGGCTCGATCGCCCAGGCGATCCCGCGTCGGAGCAGCTCGTGGAACTCGTCGAGCTCCCACGAGCCGCGTTCGATGACCGGCCAGTACCGGCCGTTGAACGGAGGGGCGATCATGTCCCAGTGCCCTCTGCAGTGCCCGAGGGTGAGGTAGAGCACGGCACCCTCGCCGAGGGGCCGGCGGTACATGACGAGCCGCGGCTCGTCGGAGTGCCACTCGCGCTCGGCGAAGCCGGGTCCGGAGTCGCCCGTCCAGCGGGTCTCGAGCAGCGGCTCGACCGCCCCGTGGTACTCGCTCAGGTACAGCTCGTCGTCGGCGTCGAACGGCTCGATCCCGGCCACGAGCGGGTCGCTCTCGGCGCCTGGGGAGACGCTCACCCGATAGGGGGCGATCGGCGGATGCGACAGGAACTGGCTGCCCAGGGTGTCGGCGAAGGTCGGGAACACCCGCGGAGTGGTGAACGAGCCCGTGCCCAATGCCTCGGGGGGATCGATCGCGGAGTTCGTGCCGTGGAGCGCGAACCAGCGTCCGCCGCTCTCGACCCGGCTGCGCAGCGCCTGCTGGGCCTGCTCCGACGGGCGGACGTTGCACGTGTACGAGATGAGCAGCTCGCAGCGGGCGATGCGCTCGGTGTCCTCGTAGTCGGACGAGACAGTGGTACGGATGTTCGGGTGCTCGGCGAGCAACTGCAGCAGTTGGAGCCGTGCGTAGTCGAAGTCGTGCCACCATCCGCCGCAGACCAGATGGGCGTCGATCCGGCGGGTCATCGTGCCGGGTCGATCAGAACTTGATCCGCTTGGTGTAGCCGCCGTCGATCACCAGGTTGGCTCCGGTGACGAGGCTCGCCGCCGGCGAGGCGAGGAAGGCGATCGCGTTGGCGATCTCGCGCGGGTCGCCGAGCCGCTTGATCGGCATCTTCGCCACCGTGGCGTCGTAGAACGCCTCCATGTGGGTCTTGATGGTGTCCCAGTTGCCGCCTTCGAAGAACACCGGTCCGGGCGACACGACGTTGACGCGGATCCCCTTCGATGCCAGCGCCTGGGACAGGTTGCCGGCGTAGGCGGTCATCGCGGCCTTCATCGGCCCGAAGCTGCCCGGCCCGGCGAACTCCTCCTGCGCAGCGATCGAGCTGAGGCAGACGATGGCGCCACCGCCGGACGCTTCCATTGCGGGCACGATCACGCCCTGGGCACGCACCAGGCCGAGGACGTCGAGGTTGAGGTTGTCGATCCAGGCCTGCTCGCCGCGGCCGCTTGCCGCTGAGACGTTGTGGACGAAGATGTCGAGGCCGCCGAGCTGTTCGACCGCCTGGGCGAGCCAGGCCTTGTACGCATCGGCATCGGCGACGTCGACTGCGGCGCCAACGGCCTTGACGCCTGTGGCTGCCAGCGCGGCGACGGCCTCGCTCACGTCGCCACGCGCGCAGATCGCCACGTCGCAGCCCTCCTCGGCCAGCAGCGATGCCGTGGCGAACCCCAGGCCACGCTTGCCGCCGGTCACGATCGCCTTCTTGCCCTTGAGACCCAGATCCATCGAACGCCCCCTGTCGGTGTGCCCGGGTCGATGCACCCGGCCGACGGCGAGCATACGCACTGCTCGGCGAGGCGTGCCGAGTCGCGGCGGCGGTCGCTCAGCCGCTGCCGAGCACGATGCTCGGGCTGTTCACCCGATCGATCCGGCACGCCAGCTCGGCGCTCGACGTGCCTCCGGCCGAGGTGGTGACCTCGAAGCGCACCGATTCCCCTGGGTCGACGACTGGCACCCGTGCCGATCGGTCGGCGAACTCGCCGGAGGAGTCGCCGAAGGTCACCGTCACCACGTAGGTGCGCGGCCGCGCGTCGCGGTTGCTGATCTCACCGATGGCGACGGCTCTGCCCTCGGCGTCGATGACACAGCTCACCACCTGCACATCGTGAGCGCCCGGGTCGCGGGCGCTGCGGAAGTCGTCGAGCAGGCTGCGGCTCGATGAGACACCGATCCCGGACAGACCGAGTGCGGCCACACCGCAGGCGATGCCGGCGATGGCGAGGGATCGGCCACTGCCGGCACCGGGCCGGAGCCGCGCCATACCGATGACGCCCAGCACGATCGCCGAGAACGCCGCCGCCACACCCAGCACGACAACGAAGGGCATCCAGCTGATCGCCAGCGCGATGACCGCCAGGGTGATCGACGTGAGTGCCGCCGCACGGCCGTGGGCGGTGGTGGGAGCTGGGTCGGGTGAGACGTCGGGATCGAACCCGCGTCGACCGTCGTCGGCCACATCGGCGGTCCACTCGCGGCCGTTGAACCAGCGGAAGTCGTGCCGACCCGACGGATCTGGATGCCACGCCGCGGCGGTCGCGTCGTTGCCCTGCCGCGATTCCTGGCTCACGAGCCTGTCGCGATGGCGGCCTCGGCCGTTCGCCGAGCCCAGCGGTAGTCGCTCTTGCCGCTCGGGCTGCGCTCGACGATGTCGACCCAGACGATGCGCCGGGGCACCTTGTACGGCGCGACCCGGCTCCGGAGATGTGCGTCGAGCTCGGCATCGGAGACCGGGGTATCGCCGGCCCGGCGGGCCGCCACGAGGGTGACCGCTTCGCCGAACCGCACGTCGGGAATGCCGACCACGGCGCAGTCGAGCACCCCGGGATGCGATCGCGCCGCGACCTCGACCTCCTCGGGGTAGACCTTCTCACCTCCGGTGTTGATGCACACCGAACCGCGGCCGAGCAGGTGCACGGTGCCGTCGGCGTCGATCGTGGCGTAGTCGCCTGGCACGGTGTACCGCACACCGTCGATCGTCCGGAACGTGGTGGCGGTGCGCTCGGGGTCGCCGTAGTAGCCGCTCGGCATCGGCCCACTGACGGCCAGCATGCCGACCACCCCCGAGCCGCGCTCGGCCGGCAGGCCGGTGGTGTCGTCGATCACGACGGCATTCGGCGGGGCGGTGAACACGGCCGTGTCGGTGGGGGCCTGACCGGGCATGGTCATCGAGAGCGCGAACGGGCCGCCCTCGCTCGCGCCGATCATGTCGATGATCGTCACCTGTGGGGCGTGGGCCTGGAAGGCGCGCTTCAGTTCGGAGGACAACGTGGCCCCGGTCGAGACGACACGCTGCAGGGAGTCGAGGTGGTACGGCGTGCCAGCGGCGAGCGCTGTATCGAGCGCGGCCACCATCGGCCGGGCGAACGCGTCGCCAACGATCGACAACTGGGTCACGGCGTGCTGCTCGACGAGCCGCCAGAGCTCGTCGGGGTCGAATCGCCGGCCCCCGAGCATCACCACCGTCCCGCCCATGACGAAGGCCTGGATGGCGAGGAACAGCGCCGTGCCGTGCATCAGCGGCGGGGCGCAGAGGTTCACCGGGCTGCGGCCGGCGGCGTTGAGCGACGCGGCGACCGCGCCGACCTCGGCCGGGGTGGTGGGAACGTCGAGCCCAGCGGTGACGTAGCCGGTGTAGGCGAGCGCGCCGAACAGGTCGGCATGGCGCCACATCACGCCCTTGGGCAGCCCGGTGGTGCCGCCGGTGTAGAGGAAGAGCAGGTCGTCGCCGGAGCGCTCCACAGGTGCTGCCGGGGCAGCGGCGGCGACCGCCTCGTGGTACCACTGGGCGCCCTCGACCAACGGGCTGCCGTCGTCCACCTGGAGCAACAGCTTCAGGCGCGGCAGGCGCTCACGGGCGTTGGCGATCCGGTCGCCGAGCGAACCGTGGAAGACAACGGCCTCGGCGTCGGAGTTGTCGAGCACGTACGCGACCTCGTCGGCGAGATAGCGGTAGTTGACGTTCACCGGTGTGGCCCGCACCTTGAAGGCGGCAAACACCGCTTCGAGGTACTCCGGGCAGTTGTAGAGCAGTTGCGCCACCTTGGCGTCGTGCCCGATGCCCGCGGAGGTGAGCGCCGTGGCCAGACGCGCAGCCCGTTCGTCGAGGGCGCTCCAGCGGATGACCTGTTCGCCCACGACCACTGCCCCGTGATCGGGCTGGGCGGCCGCCAGCGACTCCCACAGCGTCGCCCAGTTCTCCGAGAGTTGCCCCATCGTTCGCCTTCCTCCCCGCCGCAATCGTACGCAGTGCCGTACCATGCAAGGGCCATGGAGATCGTCCTCATCCGCCACGGCGAGCCGGAGTGGTCGCGCGACGGCTTCGCCATCGGGAACCCCCCGCTCACCGACCGCGGCCACCACCAGGCCGCAGCGATGGCCGACTACCTGCGTGACGAGAAGTTCGACGAAGTGCTGTGCTCGCCGCTCGTGCGTGCCCGTCAGACCGCCGAACCGCTGCTCGAGTTGTTGGGAATGCCCGAGCGGGTCGACCCCTGGCTGGAGGAGATCCGCAACCCGATGTGGCACGGCACTCCGCAGGAGAAGGTCGACGAGGCGTACCGCCAGCAGAACGCCAAGGTGTCGCACGAGCGCTGGGAAGGCATCGAAGGGGGCGAGCCGCCCCGCGACTTCGTCGACCGGATCCGCCTCGGCTGCGAGCTGTTCCTCGCCGAGCGGGGGATCACACGCATTCCCGGCGACCTCGCGGTCTGGCATGTCCCGACCCCCGAGGTGCGCATCGCGCTCGTGGCCCATGCCGGTACCAACTCGGTGATCATCTGCACCCTGCTCGGCCTCGACCCAACGCCGTGGGAGTGGGATCGTTTCGTGATCGGCCACGCGACCGTGAGCCGCCTCCGGACCCTCCAGCACGGCGACGGGCACAGCTTCAGCCTGATGTCGCTGTCCGACGACGAGTACCTCGCCCGCACCGACCGGACGTTCTGAGCCGACCCGCCTCGACGTCCGGCCGCTGCGCAGCGGTGCTCTAGGGTCGAACCATGAGCTCCACCGAGATCGACCCAGACAAGCTGAAGCTGTTCTCGTTCCAACTGTTCACCAAGCTCGAGGGCGCCGTCACCGCAGGCATGATCCACCTCGGCGACCAACTCGGGCTGTATGCCGCCATGCGCGACGCAGCTGCGCCGCTCACCTCGGGTGAGCTCGCCGCGCAGTGCGAGCTCGCCGAGCGGTGGGTGCGCGAGTGGGCGTTCAACCAGGCGGCCGCCACCTTGATCACGGCGACGACGGGCGACGATGGTGTCGAGCGGTTCTCGTTGACCCCCGAGGCCGCAGTCGTGCTCGCCGCACCCGACCATCCGGCGTACGGGATGGGCATGTTCCACCGGCTGCCGCAGACGATGCGGGCCGTCGAGGAGATGCCGACGAGCTTCCGCACCGGGCTCGGCCACGACTACGACAGCCACGGGCCGCAGGGGGCGGTCGGCATCGAGCGCAGCTTCGAGCCCTGGAACCGGGCCTTCTTGGTCCCGGTCGTGCTGCCCGCGCTCGACGGTGTCGTCGATCGGCTCCACGCTGGGGCCGATGTCGCCGACGTCGGCTGTGGCGCTGGCGGCGCGGTGCTCCTGATGGCTCGCGAGTTCCCCGCGAGTCGCTTCACCGGGTACGACATCAGCCACTACGCGCTCGGCCGCGCTGCGCAGCGGCTCGACGAGTCCGGGCTCACCAATGCAGTGTTCCACGACCCTCGCGACCAGGGCTTGCCCAGCAACGCCTCGCTCGACTTCGTGACGACCTTCGACTGCATCCACGACATGACGCATCCGCAGGAGATGATGAACGCCATCCGCGCGTCGCTGAAGCCGGACGGCACCTGGCTGCTGGTCGACATCAAGGCGCTCGACACCTTCGAGCAGAACGCGAAGAAGAACCCGATGGCCGCGCTGATGTACGGGATCAGCGTGCTCAGTTGCATGTCGTCGGCGCTGAGCGAGCCCGACGGGGCCGGCCTCGGCACGCTCGGTCTGTCGGAGAACCGGGCGCGAGAGATGGCGTCGATGGCTGGCTTCACCCGCTTCCGGCGACTTCCGGTCGAGCACTCGGTGAATGCCTTCTACGAAGTCCGCCCCTGATGCATCCGTCGTCCGGGAGTGCTTGCTCCTCCTCGCCCGCAACCAGGTGAGCGACGAGCTCGGCAGCGAGCCGAACCCCTTGCTGCGAGGGTCAGTCGATCATCTGTAGGCGACGCGAGGCGAAGCGCCACGCGCCGCCCACTCGTCGGTACTCGTCGTGGTAGACGGCGATGTGGGAGACAGCGTCACCCTTCGCCGGCTTCAGTCGCTCGTGGATGGTCACCCGACCGGAGCCCGTGCCCGCCACCTCATCGACCTCGAACACGCAAGCGCCTGGGCTCTGCACGACCCAGCTGAAGCCCTTCATCGCCTTGGTCCACATCGCCAGGATGGCCTCGCGACCGTCGACCGAGGCCCCCGGGCGGAGCTCCCATGTGGCATCGTCGGTCCAGGTCGATGCCCACGTCTCGGCATCGTTACGGATGACGCCGTCGCAGTAGCGGGCGACGAGCTGCTCGAGCGCCGTGTGGGTGGCGGCTGCCGGCGGCCCGGTGCGGTCGCGGCTCGGCGACTCGCCGGCGCCCTCGAAGTGGGCGAGCGTCAGGCCGACCTCGTGGGCCGCAGCGATGCGCACGTGGGTGATCAGCTGATCGCGGTCCATCATCCCGTCGTGGGCCGCGAACTGCACCGCGAGGCCGTCGACCAGGGCGGTCAGCCGCATCGCAGAGTCCTTGGGGGAGGGGCAGACGAACTCGCCCGACTCGGCGCCCTTGGCGAGGACCCGCTCGAGCAGCGCCTCGGTCTGCTCGTCGAGCTCCTGGCTGATGCGCTTCATCATCGGGTTCCGCAGCGCTTCGCCCCAGGCGTCGATCCAGAGCATCCACTCGACGTCGCCGCTGCCCTCCGGCACGTAGCTCTGGATCGCCCGGTCGAGCTCGGCAATCGAGTTCGGCGCATCGGTGATCGCGGCTTCCATCTCGGCAACGTCGTTGCGCGCGTAGTGGGCGAACGCCTCGGCGAGCAGTTGCTCTTTCGAGTCGAAGTGGTAGTGGATCAGGCTGCTCGACACGTCGAGACGCTTGGCGACGTCGCTGATGCGAGTTCCGGCGAAGCCGCGGTCGATGACCACCTGGCAGGTGACCTCGAGGATCTCGTTCCGGCGCTCTTCGACGGTCTGCTTCTTCACCGCTGCGAACGCTACCGTCACCTGGCCCTCCGGTGGGGCACTCGTGCAATGCAGTGTCTAGCGTCGATGGTCACATCGTCCGGTCGGCATGGGGCCACCGGGCCAGCAGAGGGGGGTACTCAGATGTCGACGTTGTCGATGTTCGATCTCACGGGGAAAGTTGCGCTCGTCACGGGTGGTTCGATGGGGCTCGGCCTCACGTTCTGCGACGTGCTCGTCGAGGCAGGCGCCGACCTCGCCATCACGGCACGCAGCGCCGAGCTGCTCGAGCAGAACGCTGCCGGGCTGCGGCAGCGCTACGGGCGCAAGGTCACCTGCCATCCGGGCGACGTCACCGTGGTCGAGGACGTGCAGCGAGTCGTCTCCGAGGCGGTCGACCAGCACGGGCACGTCGACATCCTGGTCAACAACGCAGGCATCAGCGACCTGCGCGGCCTGCCGAGCGAGTGGAGCGACCACGAGACCTTCCGGCGCGTCGTCGACGTCGACCTGTTCGGTGTGTGGGCCTTCACTCGCGAGCTTGCCCCGCACATGCTCAAGCGGGGGAGCGGCTCGATCATCAACATCGCCTCGATCCTGGCGAGCGGCGGCAGCGAGTTCGTGAACCCGTGGTACTACGCGGCCAAGGGTGCCGTGGTGCAGTTGAGCAAGCAACTGGCTGTCGAGTGGGCCGACCGCAACGTTCGCGTCAACGTGATCTCGCCCGCCTACTTCGTGACGGAGATGACTCGCCCGCTGTTCGAGATGCTCGGCATGGCCCCCTGGATCGAGAGTCGCACGCCCATGCGGCGCCTCGGCGACCCCGAGCAGGACCTGCGCGGCCCGCTGCTGTTCCTGGCGAGCCAGGCCTCGAGCTACGTCACCGGCCACAACCTGATGGTCGACGGTGGATTCGATGCCAGCCGTGGCGCCTGGCAGATCCCGCCGAGCCACTTCTCGTGGAACAAGGATCAGCCGCAGGCCGGAACGCCCTACGAGGGTCTCGTGCCGAACACGTTCGAGCAGTGGAAGATGGGCATCCCCGGCATCCACTTCCCGATGCCGGAGGCCTGATCGACGTGCCCGGCGACATCTCGCTCGACGAGGTCCGGGCGTTCGGGACGGCGCTGTCGCCCTGGGCGCACCTGGCCACCGTGGGTGCCGACCATCAGCCCGACGTCGTCCCGGTGCACCCGTGCTGGGACGGCGACGTGCTGTGGCTGATGTGCGGCAGCGACTCGGTGAAGGCCCGCAACATCGCCCACAACCCCCACGTCGCGCTGCACTGGCAGGTGACCGAGAAGGGCGACGGCCTCGAGGTGTGGGGTGTCGCATCGCTGCACGACGACCTCGACACCAAGCGACGGTTGTGGAACGGCGTGTTCGACTACGACCTCGACGCGTTCGCCCCCGGTGGGCCCGACGCGTCGCCGGGCACTGCGTTCATGGCAGTGCGGCCCACCAGGGCGATGGTCATGGTCGCCTACGGCATGGGTGGCATCCGCAGGTGGACAGCCGGATGAGCGAGCTCACCTTCGCCGAGGTCAAGGCCGACTCGCTGCGGTACGGCCCGATCGCGTACCTCGCCACGGCGTCGCGGCGCGGCACGCCGTACGTGTCGCCCGTGGCCGTTGCCTGGGTCGACGACGAGGTCGCAGCCTTCCTGGCCACCGACGAGGCCAAGGTCGCCAACCTCCGCGTCAACCCGCAGTTGTGCGTGCACTATGCCGTCAGTGAGTCGACCGGCTGGGACAGCTGCATCCTCTGGGGCGAGGCGCGTGTCGTCGACACCACCGAGGGCCGACGCGCTCTGTGGGACCGGATGGGCTACGACCTACGGCCGTTCGAGCCGGGTGGACCGGAGGCCGACTCGCACGTGTTCGTCGTGCTGCGGCCCACGAGGGCAGTCGTGTACCGGATGTACGGCATCAAGGGCCGGTTCCGCTGGAGGGCGGCATGACCCGCCGGCTCACGTCGCTGTCGCGGTCCGTCGCCGGCAAGCGGGTGCTCATCACTGGCGCGGCGTCGGGCATGGGTCGTGCGACGGCCCACCTGTTCGCCGACGAAGGGGCGCGGGTGGCACTGTGCGACCTCGACCCGGAACGCCTGTTCGCGGTCGTCGACGAGATCACCGAGGTCCATGGCCCCGACGCGGCTGTCGGCTACGGGTGCGATGTGTCCGACCATGCGGCGCTGCGCAAGCTGGTCGGTGGGATCGTCGTGGCCTGGGGCGGCATCGACGTGCTCATCAACAACGCCGGCATCTCGTTGCCGAACTCGGCCTTCCAGGACGACGAGAGCTACGAGGACAACTGGGCGCGCACCCTCGCGGTGAACCTCACCTCGCACTCGCGTCTCGTGCGGCTGTGCCTGCCGCACCTGCGACAAGCCGAGGGCGGCGGCAGGGTGGTGAACATCGCCTCCACGGAAGCGATCGTCGCCACAGCCGGCATGACGGCCTACGCGGCCAGCAAGGCGGGTGTCGCCGGCCTCACCCGCAGCCTTGCGGTCGAGCTCGGTCGCCATGGCGTGACCGTCAACTGCATCTGTCCGGGGCCGGTCCTCACCGGGATGACCGCGCCGATCCCGGACGAGGCCAAGGAGACGTATGCGAAGCGGCGTGTGCCGCTGCGCCGGTACGGCCTGCCCGAGGAAGTGGCGCACATCACGCTCAGCATGTGCATGCCTGCCGCGAGCTTCCTGAACGGCGCGGTGGTGCCCGTCGACGGTGGCATGACGGTTCGCCACACCTGACCGGGTGAGCGACCGGGTCAGCCGGCGAAGGGGTCGAGCAGGCCGGTGAGCCCGCTCGGGTGCTCGCCGATGGCGAGTTGCTCGAGAATGCCGGTGCCGTGCTCGACCCGGCCGTCGGCGCCTCGGAACGTGGCCCGGCACAGCGCCTGCACGTGGATGTGCTCGCGGGCGCACGGTGTGTCGACGGGGAGGGTGATCCGTTCCCCGGCCACCACCGACTCACCCTGGTAGTAGCCGTGGCCGTGCGTCGGGTGGCCGTAGCCGATGCCGCGCATCTGGAACTCGTACATCGGTTCGAGCGTCACGGTGTTCACGCCGCCCTGCCAATCGACGAGGTCGTACTCGAAGCGGTCGGCCCAGCGCGTACCCGGCCGCCACTGGACGCGCCAGTCGACCGTGCGCATCATCTCCGGCTCGGCGTCGCCTGCCGGGCAGATGGTGCCCACCTCGTGCCAGCGCCGGCCGTCGCCGTGCTCGTTCACATCGAAGTGGGTCGACAGGCTGGGGAAGTTGGTCGGTGCCCACAGCCAGAAGAACTGCGGTGGCCAGCCCACCGGGGCGCCGCTCGGCCCCGGTTCGCCGATCGGGCGAAGGCCCCAGGACCGGTCGCGCGACCCCACCACCTCGGCTGGGCCGACCTCGAGGCGCTCACCGTCGACCTCGATCCAGCCGGTCCAGGTGCCGAACTGGGTGAGCCGGGTGTAATCGAAGAAGGTGCGCACGCCGATGCGGTGGAAGAAGTGCGGCTCCTCGACGACGGGTGACCGGCGATCGAACCGGAGCTCGGCGCGCAACCCGTGCTCGGGCGCATCGACGGTGATGCGGTGGGTGGCCAGTGGCTCGACCACCTCGACGGTGATCGGCCCGAGCGATGTCGCCTGCCGGCGATCGACGGGTGCCCGCTGTGACGTGAACACCGAGATCTGCTGCCCGGCGCGCACGACGCTGAACGCGGCGTCGGCGACGTGGCGGTTGGGGTAGAGGCCCATCGCCAACCCGAAGTAGACCGACCCGTCGGCCGAGTAGCCGTTGAAGAAGTACCGGTCGTAGAAGTTCAGGTCGCCGTTGCCGCTGTGGGCGACGGGGGCAGGTGACTGGTGGATCGGGAAGTCGTCGAAGCTGGTGAGCACGGACGTGACGGTAGCCACTGGACGACCCGGACGATGACTGGGACCGTGGCAGCAGCGCCACCTACGCTGCGTGCGATGGATCCGTCGCTGTCGACTCCCAAGCGGCGCTGGCAGCTGACCCCGATGCAGTACCGCCGGGTGTGCATCGTGGCGATGGCCCTGCTCTGCGTCATCGTGGTGTCGGGCGCCGCAGTGCGGCTCACCGGGTCTGGTCTCGGTTGCGAGGATTGGCCGAACTGCAACAACGAGCAGTTGATCGACGTCTCGTCCACGCACGCCGCCATCGAGCAGATCAACCGGCTGTTCACGGGACTGGTGGCGCTCGGTGTGATCCTCGCCGTGCTGGGCTCGCTCGTCCGGGTGCCGCGCCGGCGCGACCTCACGTGGTGGTCGATCGGTCTCGTCGTCGGTGTGATCGCCCAGGTCGTGCTCGGCGGCATCACGGTGCTCACCGACCTGCACCCGCTGTCGGTGCAAGGGCACTTCTTGCTGTCGATGGTGCTCGTCGCCAACGCGATGGTCCTCGTCCACCGCTCGGCCCAGCCCGACCTCCCTCGCCGCCCGGTCGTCGAGCTCGGCTTCCGGCGCCACGTCCATGTGTCGACGTTGCTCACCATCGCCGTCCTCGTGGCTGGCACGGTCGTCACCGGCGCTGGTCCGCATGCGGGTGACGAGAAGGCTCGGCGCTTCGACATCGCCATCTCGACCATCGCCCAGATCCACGGGGCGCTCGTGTGGCTGACCGTCGCGTCGATGGTGGCCCTTGCGTTCCGGCTGCGCCGGGCACCCGCCCAGCGAGCCGTGCTCGACGGACCGATCACGGCCTGGTTGGGCATCGGTCTCACCCAGGCGGGCATCGGGTACCTGCAGTACTTCAGCGGAGTGCCGGCCGTGCTGGTGGGCGTTCACATCGCCGGTGCGACCGCGCTGTGGTCGGTCACCGTGTGGATGCGCGAAGTGATGTGGGATGTCGACGAGCCGGCGACGGAGCCGCTCGCCGAGCCGCTCGCCGCAGCGACGATCAGCTGACGAGGTTGCGGACGAACGTGGCGCTCTTGTCGATCACGGTCGAGAAGAACGAGCCGACACTGCCGACGAAGTCGCCGAAGCTCTGCGCGCTGCCCGACGGATCGCTCCAGAACGAGATCACGAGGAACATCACCACGATCGTGGCGAAGAGCTTCTTGATGATGTCGAGGTGCAGCGTGTTCATGGGGGGACCTCCGGACCGACCCGGCCGGGTCGGGGAACGCCAACGGCCGGGGAGCTCTCCACCCGGAGGTGACTGTAGTGCAAGGAATGGTCAAGATCCAACACCCTGCGCGCGAACGCAACCGGTGGTGGCGTTCGGGGTGACGCCGTCGGCGTCGGTCAGACGTAGCGAGCGAGGTCGCTGATCGCTGAACGGAACTCGTCGATCGTCGAATGGATGATCTCGCGGACGGGTCGGATGCCGTCGATGCGGCCCGCGACCTGGCCCGTCAGGGCGATCGACGCCTCCATGTCGCCGCCGAAGTAGAGGTCCATCGCCGTGCCGAACTCGGCCATCGACACCTGCTCGTCGCGCTCGAGGCGCTCGGTGCGAGCGGTGCGCAGGGCGCGCAGGCCGGGACGGCCGAAGCGGTTGAGGAACACCGTGTCGGTCTCCGCCGCGTCGACGATCGCCTGCTTCCAATTGGCGTGCACCGGCGACTCCGCGGCGCTCACCATGCGGGTGCCCATCTGCACCCCTTCGGCGCCGAGGGCGAACGCGGCCGCCATCGAACGGCCGTCGGTGATCCCACCAGCGGCGATCACCGGCACATCGACGTGCGAGCACACCAGGGGGAGCAGCACCATCGAGGCGACGTCGCGGGGGTTCTTGAAGCCGCCACCCTCGCCGCCCTCCACCACAAGCCCGTCGACCCCTGCGTCGACCGCCTTCAGCGCAGCGGCGAGCGTCGGCACGACGTGGAACACCGTCAGGCCCGCCGCCTTCAGCTGAGCGGTGTACTTCGTGGGGTCCCCGGCCGAGGTGGTGACGAACCGAACTCCCTGCTCGACCACGAAGTCGACGATGTGGGGGTCGCGGACGAACGCCTGGGCGATGTTCACGCCGAACGGTCGATCGGTGAGCTCGCGCATCGCCTCGATCTCGCGGCGGACGTTGTCGAGCTCGCCCGACGAGGTCTCGATGATCCCGAGGCCTCCGGCGTCGCAGACGGCCGATGCCAGCTGCGAACGGGCAATCCACCCCATCGGGGCCTGCACGATCGGGTAGTCGACGCCGAGGAGATCGCTCACCCGGGTTCGGACTGGGGCTGGTCGCGTGTCGCTCATGCGAGCGACGGTACTCACCCGATGCTGCCGACCACGGGGTCGTAGAGGTGGTGGCAGTCGTTGACCGTCACCACCGTGACCCCGCTGCTCGGGTGGAGTCGCACGAGGGTGACGCTCGTGTTCTCGACCGGGAACCACATGGTGCGGTGTACCCCGAGCAGGTGCGACACGTAGGCATTGATCGCTCCACCGTGGGCGACGACGGCGATCCGCTCGCCGCGATGGCGCATGGAGAGTCGCTCGACGACTGCGGCGAACCGCTGCCGGAGGGAGTCGTCACCCTCGCCACCAGGAATTCCGTCCCAACGTCGGGTGAGGCTCCATGCCACCCACTCCGGATCACCGACCGCCGCACGCCGACGGAACTCACCGTTGGCCCAGTCGCCGAGGCGGATCTCCTCCAGGTCGACGTGGGTCTCGACTGCCAGGCCGCGCCTCGCTGCGAGCGGCTCGGCGGTCTGGATCGCCCGAGCGAGGTGCGAGCTGTGCACCGCAGCGAGCGGCACCGCTGCCAGACGGAGGTCGAGCGCTGCGGCCTGCGTGATGCCGATCTCGTGCAGCCCTGGGTCGGCCGACTCGGGCGATCCGGGGACGACATCGGCAGAGCGGCCGTGGCGGATGAGGAGCACCTCGCAGCCGTCGGGCTCGAGCCCGGTGCGCAAGGTTGGTTGGGGAACGGTCTGGGTGCTGTCGAGAGGAGCGTCGGCCACGTGGCGAAGGTAGCCCGGCGAGCCGGAGGGGTTGGACCCGACACGCGGGCTTGAGCGTCGGCCCGCCGCCACCTAGAGTGCTCCGGCAATGAGTGAGCGGGCTGGGGGCAGCATTTCGATGTCGGCGTACCCCGACGCGGCCGGACCGGTGCAGCGACGAGCCAGGCGGTTCGCGCAGCTGCTGGCCGGCTTGCTGGTCGTCACCCTCGGCCTGTTCGGCCTGTCGGCCACGTCGTCGGCCGACGAGTTCGGCATCCGCGTGCAGGTCAAAGAGCAGCGCCGCACGGATACCGGCAAGACCGACAACCAGCCGGTGCCTGGCGTCAGCGTCACGGTGCTCGACGCCTCTGGCGCCGAGGTCGGCACCGGGGTGACCGACGCCAAGGGTGCAGTGGTCATCCCTGTCCCGGCGAAGGCCGACTACACCATCCGGATCGATGAGTCGACCCTGCCGTCGGGCGCCGAGCTCGACGGGCCGGCCGAGCAGCAGGTCACCGGCGACTCGTTCACCGTCGCCACCAAGACCGTCAACTTCTTCATCGGCGAGAGCCAGCGCGAGGAGACCTCGGGTGTCGAGCGGGTGTCGCAGCGCATCGCCGACGGTGTGCGCCTCGGCCTGATCATCGCCATGTGCTCGGTCGGGCTGTCGCTCATCTTCGGCACCACCGGCCTCACCAACTTCGCCCACGGTGAGATGGTCACCTTCGGCGCCCTGGTGGCCTACTTCTTGAACTCGAGGGGCATGCACATCGTGATCGCTGCGCCGATCGCCGTGGCAGCCGGTGGTCTGCTCGGTCTCACTGCGGACCGGTTTGGTTTCTCGCGTTTTCGTGCGCGCGGTGTCGGGCTGATCTCGCAGATGGTGATCACCCTCGGTCTGTCGATCGCGGCGAAGAACTTCTTCCTGTGGCGCTTCGGCGGCCGCGACAAGCCCTACCTGAACTACACCAACCAGGTCGGCGTGAAGATCGGCCCGATCGTCATCACACCGCGCGACCTGATCGTCACCATCCTCGCCCTCGTCGTGCTGGTCGCGGTGGCGCTGACCCTGCAGTACACCCGCCTGGGCAAGGCAACCCGGGCCGTCAGCGACAATGCCGACCTGGCGTCGTCGACCGGCATCGACAGCGCCAAGATCATCCGCATCATCTGGATCACGGCCGGCGCCCTTGCTGCGCTCGGTGGCGTCTTCCGCGGCCTCGACGAGCAGGTCGCCTGGGACATGGGCACGTCGTTGCTGTTCCTCATGTTCGCGGGCATCACCCTCGGCGGCCTCGGCAGCGCCTACGGGGCACTCGTCGGCGGGTTCGTCGTCGGGTTGCTCGTCGAGACCTCCACCCTGCTCGGTGTGCCGACCGAGTTGAAGGTCGTGCCCGCTCTCCTCATCCTGATCCTCATCCTCCTCGTCCGGCCCCAGGGCATCCTCGGACGATCTCAGCGAGTCGGTTAGGCGGGCGAGATGGACATTGGTAGCGTCCTCGAGGCAACGATCCTGCAGTTCATCGGCTTCAATGCCTGCTACTACGCGATCGCTGCAATCGGCCTGAACGTGCAGTTCGGCTATGCCGGGTTGCTCAACTTCGGCCAGGCAGCGTTCATGGCCGCCGGCGCCTATGGCGTCGGCCAGACCGCCATGGTGTTCGGCATCTCACTGTGGTGGGGCGTGCTCATCGGTGTCGGCTATTCGGTGGTGCTCGGCCTGCTGATGGGCCTGCCGACCTTGCGTCTGCGCGCCGACTACCTGGCCATCGTCACCATTGCTGCGGCCGAGGTTGTACGCCTCGTGGTTCGTTCGGTGTGGGCGCGCGACACCTTCGGCGGCACCGACGGCTTGAAGGGCTTTGCCGACGCCTACCAGAAGGTCGGCCAGAACCTGGGGCTCAAGTCGGCGGGCGAGTACGGCTTTTGGATCTTCACCTTCTCGGGCCGCAACCTGTGGAACCTGATCGTCGGCTGGACGCTCGTCGCCATCTTCGGCACCATCGTCTGGCTGCTGATGCGCAGCCCGTGGGGCCGTGTGCTCAAGGCCATCCGCGAGGACGAGGACGCGGTGCGCAGCCTGGGCAAGAACGTGTTCAGCTACAAGATGCAGGCGCTCATCTTGGGCGGTGTCATTGGCTCGTTCGCCGGCATGATGCTCGCCCTCGGCAACGCCAACGTCCAGCCCGACAACTTCAGTCGCGACCTCACCTTCTTCGTGCTCACCGGCCTCGTGCTCGGTGGCGTTGCCAAGGTGACCGGCTCGATCGTCGGCCCGATGCTGTTCTGGGCGATCTACTCCTTCCTCGACAACCTGCTGCGCGAGCTGATCGACAAGCCGGTGCGGATCGGCGACTTCACCCTCATCCAGTCGACCGACATCGGTGCGGTCGTCTACATGGTGATGGGTGTGCTGCTGGTGCTGCTGATGGTCTTCCGGCCGCAGGGCCTGTTCGGGAATCGGAAGGAGATGGCCTTCGATGGACGCTGAGACCACTCCCGAGGCTGAGGTCGTCGAGGTCGACGTCGAGCGCCCTCTGTCGGAGACCGCTCGGGTGGCGCGCGAGGCGCTGGCCGGGGTCGCCCCCGAGCCGGGGGCCCGTAAGCCGGACCCGATCCTGACCGCAGCCGGCGTGCGCCGCACGTTCGGTGGCATCACCGCCGTCGACGTCGAGCGGGTCGAGGTGCAGCGCGGCTCGATCACGGCGCTGATCGGGCCGAACGGTGCCGGCAAGACCACGTTCTTCAACCTGATGACCGGGTTCGACACGCCCAACGCAGGGGAGTGGACCTTCAACGGTGCGTCGATGGACGGTGTGCAGCCCCACCAGATGGCCAAGCGGGGCATGGTGCGCACGTTCCAGCTCACCAAGAGCCTCACCAAGTTGCCGGTCATCGAGAACATGAAGCTTGGCGCCACCGACCAGGTCGGCGAGAAGTGGTGGAACGGCCTGCTCCCGTTCCGTTGGCGGAACCAGGAGCTGGAGGTCGAGGCTCGCGCCGACGAGCTGCTGCGGCGCTTCAAGCTCGACCACATGCGCGACGAGTACGCCGGGGCCCTGTCCGGCGGCCAGCGCAAGCTGCTCGAGATGGCCCGGGCACTGATGACCAACCCGACGCTGGTGATGCTCGACGAGCCGATGGCCGGTGTGAACCCGGCGCTCAAGCAGAGCCTCAACCAGCACGTCAAGGCGCTGCGCGACGAGGGGATGACCGTGCTGTTCGTCGAGCACGACATGGACATGGTGCACGACATCTCCGACTGGGTGATCGTCATGGCCGAGGGCCGGGTGATCGCCGAGGGCACACCCGACGACATCGCGGCGAACACGGCCGTGATCGACGCCTACCTCGGCCTGCACCAAGGCCGGTCCCTGTTCGAGGAGCAGCCATGAGCGCCGATCCGACCAGCCAGACCGATGGGGTGGTGCTCGACGCCGAGGAAGTCGTCGCGGGCTACGTCCCCGAGGTGAACATCCTCAACGGCTGCAACCTGCAGGTGCACGCAGGGGAGTTCGTCGGCATCGTCGGCCCGAACGGTGCCGGAAAGTCGACCCTGCTCAAGGCGATCCTGGGGCAGTGCAGTGTTCGTTCCGGTCGGGTGCGGCTCGGCGATCGCGACATCACCGGTCGCAAGGCGCACGAGCTCGTTGCCCTGGGTGTCGGCTATGTGCCGCAGACGCGCAACGTGTTCCCCAGCCTGACCGTGCGTGAAAATCTCGAGATGGGCTGCTACCTGGCGCCGAAGAAGTTCCCGGAGCGCTACGAGTACGTGACGACGCTCTTCCCGCGGCTCGCCGAGCGGGCTGCCCAGCGGGCCGGTGCCCTGTCGGGCGGCGAGCGACAGATGGTGGCCATGGGGCGAGCGCTGATGATGGACCCGAAGGTGCTGCTGCTCGACGAGCCGAGCGCCGGCCTGTCGCCTGCCCTGCAGGACGAGGTGTTCATCCGCTGCCGGACGATCAACCGTGAAGGTGTGGCCATCTTGATGGTCGAACAGAACGCGCGCCGCTGCCTGCAGGTGGTGCATCGTGGGTACGTGCTCGACCAGGGTCGCAACGCGTACACCGGCACGGGGCGCGAGCTGCTGGCCGACCCGAACGTGATCGAGCTCTACCTGGGCACGCTCACCCGCGCCACCGGCGGCGGGTGACCCGTCGCCCAGCGAGGGCGACAGCACTCGGCAGCAGCACTCCTGCGAGCAGGGCCGTCAGTGCGAGCGCCCGTGCGCTCCCGGCCAGCTCGCGGTCGAAGACCTGCCCCGTTTCGGCCCATGGCCGGTCGAGACGGTAGGCGAACATCCAGCTGACCGCACTGACGCCTGCTGCGACGAACACCAGCAACCAGGTCCCGACGTAGGCGAAGCCACCACGTCGCGGCGATCGCGCCGTGAAGGACAGCACTGCTAGGGCGAGCCCGGCGGCGGCCAGCAGCGCCAGGAAGACCGCCGAGGTGCGCGCCGGTGACGCCCGTTCCTCGAAGGTGATGACCGCACGTGCCTGCTCGGGCTCGCGGGCTCGAGCCGACCCCCAGGTGGCGCACGAGTCGAGATGGGCGAGCTCGATCTCCGTGCCCGATGCCCGGCCGGTGCGCGCCGAGGTGCACACCGACACGAAGATCGGGGCCTCAGGTGCCATGCCGCCGGCCTCGAGCGCAGCGCGTACATCTGGCATCGAGACCGCGATGCTCGACCGGTCGACGTCGCTCAACACCGCCGTGGTGCCCTCGAGCCGCAACTCGGGGTCGCTCGGCGCCAGAGTGGTGACGGCACCGAGCGCGAGCCCATCGATCACCGATTGCATCGCGACGGCGTCGTCGCCCGGCACGCCGACGGACACGGTGGCGGTGCCGTCTCCCTCGGAGTACACCAGCACCTGATGATCGGGCTCCGGGTGCGAGCCTGCGCAACCGGCTAGGGCGAGAGCGCACACGAGCGCTGCCGTTCTGCCGATCCCTCTCCCCATGGCCACCATTGTGGTCGGCGCCGTGTGTTGTTGTGGGCATGGTGGACGCGAGAGGGCCCCGGGTTGCCCCGGGG
>JBBATY010000019.1:0-7935 GCA_040398525.1 Ilumatobacteraceae bacterium
CTGCTCGAGGTGGCCGAGGAATCGACGGTCACCGTCGACGGCACCAGCCATCCCCTGCCCCGCCCGTTCTTCCTCGTCGCCACCCAGAACCCGATCGACATCGCCGGCACCTACCGACTCGGTGAAGGTGCAGCAGACCGGTTCGCCGCTGTCGTCTCCCCGGGACGGGCCGGGCACGACGACGAAGTCGCTGTGCTGACAGGTCGACGCGGCCGCCATCAACTCGACGGCCTGCGACCGGTCGTCACCCTGTCCGAGCTCGAGGCCACCCAGGAGGCCGTCGCCACGGTGGCGGTCAGCGACGCCGTCGCCGGGTACGTGGTGGCACTGCTCGACGCGACCCGCTCGCACCCGCAGTGCCGGCTCGGCGCATCGACCCGCGGCGGTCTGGCCCTCGTCGGGCTGGCCCGGGCGCGTGCGCTGATGAGCGGTCGGGCCTATGTCGTGCCCGACGATGTGCAGGCCATGGCCGTCGCTGCACTCGCCCATCGCGTGGTGCCGATCGACGGCAACGGATCGACCACGGCTGGACGAGCTCTGGTGGAGCAGTGCCTCGCGCAGGTTCGACCGCCGACGGTCTGACGCCGCGCAGGCGCCGGCCCGACGGCCTGGCCCCAGGCATCGGCTACCTGGTGTTCGCGTGGGTGGCCGTGTTCGGTCTGGCCGCGCTCACCGGCTCGGTGGCGGTGGTCGTCCTCCTGGCTGCGACCCTCATCGGGTCGGGCCCCTCGCTGCTGACGGGATGGTGGGCGTTGCGAGGTGCCACTGTCGTTCGGCTGACCCTGCCAGGTGAGACGGTGGTGGGTGAGCCGACGCCTCTGCGCATCGAGGTCGTCGATCGCCGCGGCAGGCGCTTCGATCGCACGGCTCACGTCAGGATCGACCGACCGCAGGGCCCCATATCGCAACAGCCGGAGACCATCGGCAGCGGATGGCTCGACCGCGGCGAGCTCGACACCGTCGTCGTGTTCGCCCGGCGCGGTGAGGTGAGCTCGCTGTCGGTGACCCTCATCGCTGCCGGTGGGCCCGGCCTGGTCTGGTGGCGACGGCGGATCGATGCGCGGGTCCCACCGGTGATCGTCGCACCGCGCCCGGCGGGGCCCGGCGCGCACGTCGAGCCGATCGCAGCCGACACGTCGGCCGAGTCGGCCACGACGACGGCACGGCGCGACCCGAGCGGCGAGATCGACGGTCTGCGCCAGTGGCGTGAGGGCGACAGCGACCGAGGTGTGCACTGGCCCACCTCGATCCGCACGGGCGAGCTGAGCATCGTCGACCATCGCTCCACCGACGCCGAGGCCTTCCTGGTCGTCCCGCACTGGCGCCCTCCCGACCCGGAGGTCGAGGCGGGGTGCATCAGGTGGGCGCTCGACGACGGCCGACGCCGCGGCCGCTCGATGTGGCTCGCCACACCCGGCGGTGGTGCCGTTCCGGTGCCCGACGGCACGGTGGCGCTGCGGCTCGCCGCGACGTGCGAGCTCGGGCCCGAGCTCCCGCAGCGGCGAACACCACTCCTGCAACGCCCGATGCACCTCTGGCGCGAACCCGACCGCGCGCTCGCACCACGGGCACGTTGGGCAGTGGCGCTGGCATCGGCGATCGCGCTCCACATGCTGTCGAACGCCGTGGCGTTCACCCCAGGCGTGTCACTTGCGCTGATCGGCGGCTGTGCGCTCGGCGCCGCGCTCACGGCACGCCGCGAACAGGCACGGTGGCTCCGCTGGGCGACGCGCGCAATCGCCCTCGTCGTTGCCGCTGTCGGCCTGACCGCAGTCTTCCAAGCGCTCGCCGCCATCGCCGACCTCCGCTCGGCGATTCAGGGTCCCCTTCCGCTGCTGCTCATGGTGCTCGTCGTGCTGCAGGGGTTCGAGTGCACCGACCGACGTGCAGGACGGGTGGCGCTCGCCGTGGCCGCCGTCGTCGTCGCCCAGGCGATGGCGCTGCGCGTCGATGATGCGGCTGTCTGGTGGCTCGGCGCATGGGCCCTCGTCTGGTCACTGGGCATGTCGTCGGTGGGAAGGCCCACGCCGTCGGCACGCGGCACCCGTCGCCTGCCCCCGCTGCGCCGCTCGGTCGGGGTGGCCGCGACCACCGGCCTCACGGCAGCCGCCACCGTCGCCCTCCTCGGCGCCGTCGAGGTGCCCGACGGTCCGGCCGACCTTGCGCTGCCGGCAGCCATGGAGACCGTCCGACTGGTGCAGCAGGCCCAATCGTTCGCCCGTCCGGACGGATCGACGAGCACCGCCGGCCCACTCGACGACCCGACGCGAGCGCTCGGAGCAGTCGGTGGCTACCCGGGGTTCGACGCATCGATGGACACCTCGATGCGCGGCACCCTCGGTGACGAGGTCGTGATGCGTGTGCGGGCGCCGGCACCGGACTTCTGGCGCGGCCAGACCTTCACCCGCTTCGACGGCCGCGTCTGGCACACCGATCCGGCCGACAGCGGCGTGCTGCGCACCGAACGCGACGTCCGCCTCGGCCCTGCCCTCGGCGACGTGCCGCAACCGATCGGTGTGGAGGTCGACGAGTTGGTGCAGACCTACCACCTCACCGTCGACCACCCCAACGTCGTGTTCGCCGCGTCGCGCCCAGTGCGCGTGCTCATCGACGCCGCCGTGCGCGTGCGGGCCGACGGTTCGCTGCGCACCGACACGGTGATGACGGCGGGCTCGGTCTACACCGTCGTGTCACAGCGGGCGAATGTCACGTCTGAAGCCCTGCGTCGCCAGGGCGACGTGGCCGCGCTGCTACCCGACGAACCGAGCGGCCCGCTGGCCGACCACCTCACCGTGCCACCGAGCACCACCGATCGGACGCGTCGGCTCGCGGCGAGCCTCGCCGAGGGCTCGCCGTCGACCTACGACACGATCCGACGGATCGAGACCTGGCTCGCCGCGAACGTGCAGTACGACCTCGACGCACCGATCCCGGCCCCAGGCGCCGACGCGGTCGACGACCTGTTGTTCGGGTCGCAGCTCGGCTTCTGCGAGCAGATCTCGTCGGCCACCGCCATCCTCCTGCGCACGATCGGCGTACCGACGCGCGTGGCCACCGGGTACGTCTCGGGCACCCGTGATGCGCTCACCGGCGTGTGGGAGGTGCGGGCCAGCGATGCCCACGCCTGGGTGGAGGTGTGGTTCCCGGCCACGGGGTGGCAGGCGTTCGACCCGACGGCTGCGGTGCCGCTCGCCGGCGAGTACGAGCGGGCGACGGTCGGCGGAGAGATCGGGCGGGCCACCGCCGACGCGATGCGGGAGCACGGTGCGGCAGTCGCGAGGGCGGTCGCCGGCGCCCTGGCGCTGCTCGGCCTGGGCCGGCTGATCATCCCTCGGGTGCTCGCTGCTCGGCGTCGACGCCGGCGCGGGCGCTGGGGGGTGCTGCAGGACCGCTGGCTGGCCGAAGCTGCGGCACAGGGGCTCGCGCCCAACGGCACCAACCCTGCGCTCGCCCGCCAATGGCTCGAACGACAGTCCGACGGGCACCCGACCGCACCAGCAGCGACGGCGGCGGCCGCACCTCCCGGAACAGCCGCCACCGAGCTCGCCGACCTGCTCGATCGCGCCGCGTTCGACCCCACCTTCAGCGACGACGACGACGCGTTCCTGCGAGCTGCTGCACTCGCCGAGCAGGTGCTCGGCCGGCACTGACGCCGCCGTTCAGGCGGTCAGGTCGCGACGGCCCTCGAGCGCACGGCCGAGGGTGAGCTCGTCGGCGTACTCGAGGTCGCCGCCCACAGGCAGCCCACTGGCGATGCGGGTCACCCGCACCCCGAACGGGGTGAGCATCCGCGCCAAGTACATGGCCGTCACCTCGCCCTCGGTGTTGGGGTTGGTGCACAAGATGACCTCGGTGATGCCCTCCGGCTCGATGCGTGCGAAGAGCTCTTTCACCTTCAGCTGCTCGGGCCCGATGCCCTCGAGCGGGTTCATCGCCCCGAGCAACACGTGGTAGCGGCCGCGGAACTCACCCGTGCGCTCGATGGCGACGATGTCGCGGGCCTCCTCCACCACGCACACGGTGGTCGGGTCGCGTCGCTCGTCGGCGCAGATCGGGCACAGCTCGCTGTCGGCGATGTTCCAGCAGCGCCCGCAGAAGCGCACCCTGGCCTTGGCCTCGAGCAGCGCCTGCGCCAGGCGATGCACCTCGTCGCCCGAGGTCTTGAGCAGATGGAAAGCGATGCGCTGGGCCGACTTCGGACCGATGCCGGGAAGGCGGCCGAGCTCGTCGATCAGCACCTGCACGGGCGTGGTGTAGGTGGCCATCAGCGACGCTCGTCGAGCAGTTCCGAGCCGGGGAAGGCTTGGGCGAGGCGATCGATCGGCGACACCACCGAGTCGGGCGGGGCATCGACGAGGTCGTGCAGGTCGATCTCGTGCTCAGCAGCGTCTGCTGCGGCCGCTGCAGCCGCTGCAGCTGGTGCGTCGTCGTGAGCGGCGTCGACCACGAACTGCACGCCGACCTTGCCGCCGAGCACTGCGACGATGGCGGCCTCGACATCGGCGCGATGCTGCTCGCACTTGGCCCGGTGAGCCTCGTTCGGGGCGGCGATCAGCAGGGTGCCGTCGCGCACGCCGGCCACCTTCGGCACGGAGTAGATGGCTCGCACCAACGGCTTGAGGGCCGGCACGATCTCGCCGGACCACCGCGTCGCTGCCTGCTCCGCCGTCGCTGCCGATGCCGCCACAGGGGTTGCAGGGGTTGCCGGGGCCGCCGGGGCCTCGTCGGCCGCCACGACCGCAGCGGGGTGCGGCCCCGGAGCAGCGGCCGCAGCAGCCGGAGCAGGTGCAGGTCCGGCCGACGCGGCTGGTGGGGCCGGAGCAGCAGGTGCAGCCGGAGCGGGCGCGGCCGGAGCAGCTGCGGTCGGAGCCGTTGCCGGCGCGGGTCGAGTGGTCTGTGCCGCCGCTGCCCGCGCCCGCCCGCCGAGCGGCACCCTGCCGGTGGAGGGATCGACCGGGCTCGGAGACGGTGCGATCGGCCGCGGCGTCGCCGCCGTGGAGTCGCCTGCACCGCGCTCGAGTCGGTCGAGGCGGTCGAGGATCGAACTGATGTCGGGCGCGGCTGGCTCGTGGGTGAGCTGCACCAACACCACCTCGAGCAGTAGCCGCGGGTCGGGGGCGTGGCGCATCTCGACGAGGATCTCGCCGAGGCGCTCCATCGCTCGCACGGTGCGGGCTGCACCGAGGCGCGCGGCCCGTTCGGTCACCAGGCGCGCCTGGCTCTCGGGCAGGGTCACCAACTCCGGGGCCATGAGCGACAAGAAGCAGTCGCGCAGGGTGCGCACGATCTCCTCGGTGAGCGTGCGCGGGTCGCGCCCCTGCTGCACGGCATGGGCCACGGCCGTGAGCGCCCGGCCGGGGTCGAGGTCGACCATCGCCTCGACGAACTCGCCGAGGTCGACCGAGTCGATCTCGTCGTCGCCGGTGGAGGCCAACAGCTCGAGCGCGCTCAAGGTGTCGCGAGCCGAGCCCCCGCCCTGGGCCAGCGCCGACTGGATGGCCGCCTCGCCGACCTGCAGGCCGGCGTCGGACGCCACCCAGCGGATGTGAGCCTCGAGCTCGTCCATCGGGAGCAGGTGGAACCGCAGGTGCTGGGTGCGGCTGCGGATGGTCTCGCTCACCTTCTGCGGATCGGTGGTGGCGAGCACGAACACGACGTGGGACGGCGGCTCCTCGAGCGTCTTCAGCAGCGCAGCCTCGGCCTGCTTCGACAACATGTGGACCTCGTCGAGGATGTACACCTTGTGGCGGCCGGGGGTGCCGAGCGAGGCTTTTTCGATGAGGTCGCGCATCGCGTCGACGCCGTTGTTACTGGCGGCGTCGAGCTCGTGCACGTCGTAGCTGCTGCCCCTCTCGACCGCCAGGCACGAATCGCACTCGCAGCACGGCTCGCCCTCGACCGGTCGTTCGCAGTTGAGCACCTTGGCGAGGATGCGCGCCGAGGTGGTCTTCCCTGTGCCGCGCGGCCCGGAGAACAGGTAGGCCTGACCCTCGCGGTGGTTGATCACGGCGTTGCGCAGCGCCCGCACGACATGGTCCTGGCCGCGCATCTCGCTGAACCGGCGAGGTCGGTAGCGGCGGTACAGCGCTTGGGTGGCCATCACCTTCGAGCCTACCGAGCACGTGCGCGCCGCACGGTTGCGTACACCCAGACACCTGTGCAGGTTCCACGGTTGGGTAGCGTTGGCGCAGCCCATGGCCACCACGACCACTTCCGTAGCCGCGCGCCGACGCTGGTTCGTGGCGCTGCTCATCGCTGCTGTTGCCGCACTCGTGGGCCCGTTCGCCGTGCCGGTCGCCCAGGCCGAGAACAGCCTGGCGTCGTCGAGCCCTGCCGAAGGCGAGACGCTCGCGTCGTCACCCACGTCGCTGCAGTTCACCTTCGTCGAGCCGCTCGGTGGCACCAACGGCGTCGTCGTCACCTGTGACGGAACGCCGATCAGCGTCGGTCTGCCGTCGGCGGGCCCCGACGGCTTCACCCTCAACGTCGCCGTCCCGAACCCACTGCCCAAAGGCGAGTGCACCGCTGCTGTCACCGTGAGCGCTCCCGACGGATCGCCGAACGGCACCGTCACGGTGTCGTTCACGGTGTCCGGCGACACGGTCGTCGCGCCCACCACCGCCTCGGCGACGGCCACCACGGTCACACCCGTCGTCGACACCACCGTGGCACCGCCCACTGATGGCGCAGCGAGCACCGACGAGGGCAGCGGCAGCGTGCTCGGCCTGCTGCGCCTGATCAGCTCGCTCGCCCTCGCCGTGCTCTTCGGTTCGATCGTGTTGATCGTGCTCGCCTGGCCCGAAGGCGTCGAATACGTCCTCACGGTGCGCTTCATCCGCTGGACCTGGGTGGTCGCACTCGTCAGCTCGTTCCTCATGGCAGCCATGCTCACGGCCGACACCACGGGCAGTTCGTTCCTCACGTCGCTCAACCCGACCACCTGGACCGACCTCACCGACTCGGCCAGCGGATTCGCCGTACTCGCCCGGGTGGCGTTCACGATTGCGTGCGGCTGGGTGGCCTTCCGACCGGAGCGGGCGATCGACCCGGGCACCCAGCTGCCGGCCATCGCCCTGCCACTGCTCGCCGTCGCCACCATCGGCTTCACCCGCACCGGCGGCGACCTCGCCGCGGTCGGCATCGCCGTGGCGATCGCCCACGCACTGGCGATGGCCGTCTGGATCGGCGGCCTGGCGCTGCTCACCCGGGTCGTGCTCGCCGGAGGTGGCGACGAGGATCTCGTCCTCGCCGTGCGCGGCTACGGGCGCATCGCCACACCGGCCATCATCGCGACGGTCCTCACCGGCGCAGTGCAGACCTTCCGGCTCGATCGCGGCGCGTTGTTCACCAGCGGTCATGGTCGGGTCTTGCTGCTGAAGGCCATCGTCGTCGGGGCGATGGTGTTCGTCGGCCTGGTGACACGGCAGTTCGTCAACATGCAGATGGGCTCGGCACGTTCGCTCAGCGAGAACCTCGCATCACGGCTGCGCCGAGCGACCGGGATCGAAGCCATCGGTGGGATCGTGGTCCTGGCGCTCAGCTCGTGGCTGGTCTCGCTCACGCCGCCGAACCTCACGAGCGAGGTCGCGGCCGACGAGTACGGCTACAGCACCGACGACGTCGTCGCCGGCGACCTCACCTTCTCGGTGTCGATCACCGGGGTCGTCGGGCGCAACGCCGTGCTGCTCGACGTCAGCAGCCCCGACAGCGGGATCACCAACATGGTGGTCACCTTCATCCCGCCCGTCGACTCCGCCGGGTCGACCGTGGTGCTGAGCATCCCGCCCGAGGTTCCCCTCCCGGGTCAGGTGTTGCTGCCCGAGGCCGAAGGGGTGCCCCTCGAGGTCCCCGGCGTCTGGACCGTGTCGGTCACCGCCACCACCCCGACCGGCGAGAAGACCGCCCAGAAGCGCTTCACCCTGCTGAGCGCCTGAG
>JBBATY010000019.1:8035-11359 GCA_040398525.1 Ilumatobacteraceae bacterium
CTCCACCGGCTCTGCGCGCCGGGCAGCCGTGCCGACTCGTGCGCCTCGGCCATCGCCCAATCGCGCCACGGATGCGCCGCGAGCGCACCGTCGCGCAGCGGGGCCAGCTCGTCGAGCAGCTCGGCCCGACGCCGGGCGGTGAAGTTGGCCGCGACGCCGACGTGGTGCAGCGTGCCGGCGTCGTCGTGCAAGCCGAGCAACAGCGAGCCGACACCCTTGCCGTCCTTGTGCACCCGGTAACCGGCCAGCACGCACTCGGCGGTGCGCAGGTGCTTCACCTTCACCAGCGTGCGCTGATCAGGCGTGTACGGGTCGTCGAGCCGCTTGGCGACGATGCCGTCGAGACCGGCGCCCTCGAACTCGACGAACCAGCGCTCGGCCGTCGCGGCGTCGGTGGTCGACGGGCAGCGATGGACGGGCGCCCGGGCACCGGCGAGCACCTCGTCGAGCAGCGCCCTCCGCTCGGCGAGCGGCCGTTCGAGCAGGACCTCGTCGCCCAGTGCCAGCAGGTCGAAGGCGACGAACGATGCCGGGGTCTCGGCCGCAAGTCGTTGCACGCGCGACGCGGCGGGGTGGATGCGCTGCAGCAGCGCATCGAAGTCGAGGCCGCGACCGCTCGTGGCGGGCACGACGATCTCGCCATCGACCACACAGCGGTGGGGCAGCGCGGCGGCGAGCGGGCCCAGCAGCTCGGGGAAGTACCTGGTGAACGGGCGTTCGTTGCGGCTCGTCAGCTCGATCTCGTCGCCGTCGCGGAAGACGATGCAACGGAACCCGTCCCACTTCGGTTCGTAGAGCCAGCGCTCGGCCGAACCGGGAGGTGCGACCGGGATCCGCTCGGCCGACTTGGCGAGCATCGGGGCGACCGGCGGACGGAGCGGGAGCTGCACCGGACCAGTGTGCCAGCAGCGCGAGAGGCCCTGGCACGGATGGGACCAGCGCCGGAGACCCGCGGTAGCGTTGCCCGCCATGACCGAGGATGTGATGGCCTCCAAGCTCGACGACCTGCGCCAGCGCCGTGAGCAGGCGTACCACGCCGGCTCACCTCGCGCCGTCGAGCGCCAGCACGAGAAGGGCAAGCTGCTCGCCCGCGAGCGCATCGAGTACCTCCTCGACCCGGGCAGCTTCCAGGAGCTCGACCTCCTCGCCCGTCACCGCGCTCACGCCGCCGGCCTCGAGGAGCGGCCCTACACCGACGGTGTGATCACCGGGTGGGGCACCGTCGACGGTCGCAAGGTGTTCGTGTTCAGCCAGGACTTCACCGTGTTCGGCGGCGCCCTCGGCGAGGTGTTCGCCGAGAAGATCCACAAGCTGATGGACCTCGCGCTCAAGGTCGGCGCACCGGTGGTGGGCCTCAACGACGGCGCCGGCGCCCGCATCCAAGAAGGTGTGGTGAGCCTCGCCAGCTATGGCGGCATCTTCCACCGCAACGTGCTGTCGAGCGGGGTCATCCCCCAGATCAGCGTCGTGCTCGGCCCGTGCGCCGGCGGCGCCGTCTACAGCCCGGCGATGACCGACTTCATCTTCATGGTCAACGAGACCAGCCACATGTTCATCACCGGTCCCGACGTGGTGAAGACCGTCACCGGCGAAGACGTCACCCTCGAAGAGCTCGGCGGCGCGAAGAGCCACGCCAGCAAGTCGGGTGTGGCCACGTTCGTCTCGCCCGACGAGAAGACCTGCCTCGACGACGTGCGCTACCTGCTCGGCTTCCTGCCGTCGAACAACCTCGACGAGCCGCCGACGCTCGACACCGGCGACGACCCCGACCGGCTGTGCGAGGACCTGCGCACGATCCTGCCCGCCTCGCCCAACCAGCCGTACGACATGAAGAAGGTCATCGCCTCGGTGGTCGACGACGGCGAGTTCTTCGAGTACTTCCCGAGCTGGGCCAAGAGCATCGTGTGTGGCTTCAGCCGCATCGACGGCCAGCCCGTGGGCATCGTCGGCAACCAGCCGATGGTGCTGGCCGGTGTGCTCGACATCGAGTCGAGCGAGAAGGCGGCGCGCTTCGTGCGCACCTGCGACGCGTTCAACATCCCGCTCGTCACCTTCGTCGACGTGCCCGGCTTCCTGCCCGGTGTCGACCAGGAGTACGGCGGCATCATCCGCCACGGCGCGAAGCTGCTCTACGCCTACTGCGAGGCCACCGTGCCGCGCATCCAGATCATCACGCGCAAGGCCTACGGCGGTGCGTACGTGGTGATGAACTCGAAGTCGATCGGCGCCGACCTGGCCTACGCGTGGCCCACCGCCGAGCTGGCCGTGATGGGCCCCCAGGGTGCGGTCGAGATCGTCTACCGGCGCGAGCTGCAGCAGGCGGCCGACCCGGCGGCCCGCCGGGCCGAGCTGGTGGCCGAGTACACCGAGAAGTACGCCAACCCCTACAACGCGGCCGAACGCGGCTACGTCGACGACGTCATCGACCCGGCCGAGACCCGCCAGAAGGTGGTGGCCGGGTTGCGGATGCTGCGCACCAAGCGCGAAGAACTGCCCCGCCGCAAGCACGGCAACGTCCCGCTGTGAGCACCGAGATCACGCCGGCACCCACCGACGACGAGGCCGTTGCCATCGTCGCCGCGGTCGAGGCGCTGTGGCCCCGACCGGTGGTGGTGGCCGTCGACGAGCAGCGCGCCCGCGACGCGACCTGGCGGTTCAGCGGTCGGTGGTGGGCCAAGCCACTGCCGCATCGCCGCGACCGACCCTTCCGCTGACATCTGTCACGCGGGCATCCCCGCAACGCGTAGTGTTCGCGTCCATGAGCACAACGCCTCCGCCGCCCCCGCCGATGTCGCCGCCGCCCGGTGCCGTGCCGCCCATGTCGGGCGGTGCTCCCGGTTCCATCGGGCCCGGTGGGCGCCCACTCGCCTCGTTCGGCAGCCGCTTCCTCGCCTTCCTCATCGACTCGCTGGTCGCCTCGGCGTTCACCCTGCCGGGCTACCTGCTCGGCCTGTCCGACAGCGGTGCGCTCGATGCCCTCGGTGGCCTGCTGATCCTCGGCGGCACGGTGGCATTCATCATCCTCTACTGCAAGAAGGTCGCAGCAGGTCACAGCTGGGGCCAGCAGGTGGCCAAGGTGCAGGTGGTGAGCGCCACCAGTGGCGCGTTGCTCAGCCCGATGCAGGTGTTCGTGCGTCAGCTGTGCAAGATCATCTCCGGCTTCTTCTGCTACCTGGGCTTCTTCTGGATGATCTGGGACCCGAAGAAGCAGACCTGGCACGACAAGATCGTCAGCACCCAGGTCGTCGTCGGCTGACCCCGTCCTGCACGCCGTGAGCGGTCGGGGGTGAACCACCCCCGACGCACGACGACGTAGTGTTCGCG
>JBBATY010000019.1:11459-36121 GCA_040398525.1 Ilumatobacteraceae bacterium
CTGCCAAGGCGACCAACTGAAGGCGGGTTGGCTGATCGTCGGCATTCTCTCAGCGCTCATCGGCTTCGTCGTGGTCCTGTACCTCTTCGCCCGCTGGCTCGGCAAGGGCGCCACCCCGGCGATGAAGATGTTCAACCTGCGCCTCGTCGACGTCAACACCGGCACACCCGTCGGCACCGGCCGGGCGTTCGGGCGCATGCTGTTCGCGTCGTTCATCTCCGGTCAGATCTGTGGGCTCGGCTACCTGTGGGCCCTGTGGGACAAGCAGCGCCAGACCTGGCACGACAAGGTGATCAGCTCCGTGGTGGTGAAAGGCTGACGATGGCCGCGACGATGCCCGCCGGACGACGTCCGGCCGGACTGCTCAGCCGCTTCCTCGGCTTGCTCATCGACAACCTGCTGGTGTCGCTCATCACGCTTCCGCTGTCGCTGCCCGGTGTGCTGATGGTGCTGAAGGGCATCGAGGAGTGCGAGCAGGGCTCAGCGGGCGTCACCTGCACCGAGGACACCATCCGGATCGGATGGGTGCTCGGTGGTGCCGCCCTGTTGCTCATCGCGTTCGTCGTCCTCATCTGGCTCTACGCCCGGTGGCTGGGCAAGGGCGCCACCCCGGGCATGAAGATCACCGGCAACCGGTTGGTCGATGCCAACTCCGGTCTGCCGATCGGCACCGGGCGGGCCTTCGGGCGGGCGCTGTTCGCCAACCTCATCTCGCAGATGTTCTGCGCGCTCGGCTACCTGTGGGCGATCTGGGACGGCCGGCGCCAGACCTGGCACGACAAGGTCGTGGGCAGCGTGGTGGTGAAGGCCGACTGACGTAGCGGTACCGTCGTCGGCGTGGACATCACCACTGTTGCCGACGACTTCGTCACCGCCCACGACGGCCTCGACGTCTACGAGCTCGACGGCCTCGAGCCCGACCACGAGTACGAGCTGCGCGGTGTGCGCGTGCGCACCCTGCCACGCCCGGGCGGGGCACTGCTGTGCCGCTTCGCGACCGTGAACGACGTCCACTTCGGCGAGCTCGAGTGCGGTCGCATCGACAACCACCCCGAGGGCCCGATCCAGCGGGTCGGGCCCGATGAGGACCCCTACCCCGAGACGATGAACCGCGGGGCAGTGGCCGAGATGCTGGCGGCCGACCTGGCCGCGGTGATGGTGAAGGGCGACCTGTCCGTCGACGGCCGGCCCGACGAATGGGCGGCGTTCGAGGCGTGCTATCGCGACAGCTTCGGCGACCGCTTGCACGTGGTGCGCGGCAACCACGACAGCTACCAGGGCCAGGCCGAGTACGCGGGCGACCAGTGGATCGAGCTGCCCGGGGTGTCCGTGGCGCTGATGGACACGGCGATCCCCGGCAAGACCACGGGTTGGCTGAGCACCGAGCAGCTCGACTGGCTCGACACCCACGCGGCCAGCACCGACCGTCCGGTTGTGGTGATGGGCCACCACCAGCAGTGGACCCCGTCGGGTGATGGCAGGCGCAGCGACGACTACTTCGGCCTGCACCCCGACCCGAGCGACGCGCTCACCGCGATCATCGCCCGGCGGCGCTCGATCGTGGCCTACACCGCCGGCCACACCCACCGCCACCGCGTGCGCCGCATCGTCGACGGTGTGCCCACCATCGAGATCGGCTGTGTGAAGGACTTCCCGGGCACCTGGGCCGAGTACCGGGTGTACGAGGGTGGGCTGATGCAGGTGGTCCGCCGCATCAGCTCGGCGGCCGCACTGGCGTGGAGCGAGCGGTGCCGGCACCTCTACAGCGACTTCGGCGTCGACTACGAGAGCTACGCCCTCGGCACACTGGCCGACCGCTGCTTGGTGATCGACCTGCGATGAGCAACGCCCCGGAGTCGGCCCGCGGTGCTGCGAGCCGCGCCCCGCTGTCGGGGCTGCGGGTGATCGACATCTCCACCGTGCTCGCCGGGCCGAATGCAGCGCGCTACCTGGCCGACTTCGGCGCCGACGTCATCAAGGTCGAGCACCCCGAGCGCGGCGACACGCTGCGCAACCTGGCCTGGCGCGACCCCCGCGACGGCACCGGGATGTGGTGGAAGCTGGCGAACCGCAACAAGCGCACCATCGCGCTCGACCTGAAAGACGATGACGACCGCGCCGTGTTCTGGCGCCTCGTCGACGAGGCCGATGTGCTCGTCGAGAACTTCCGCCCCGGCACGCTCGAACGATGGGGCCTCGGCCCGGACGAGCTGCACGCGCGCAACCCCCGGCTGGTGGTCACGCGGGTCACGGGCTTCGGCCAGGACGGCCCCTACGCGGGCAGGGCCGGCTTCGCCACGATCGCCGAGGCGATGTCGGGCCTGAGCGCCCTGAGCGGTGAGCCCGATGGGCAGCCGCTGCTGCCGCCGATCGCGCTCACCGACGAGGTCACCGGCCTGGTGGCCGCGTTTGCCACGATGGTGGCCCTGCACAGCGGCGTCGGCCAGGTGGTCGACGTCAGCCTGCTCGAGAGCATCTTCCACCTGATGGGCCCGCTCGTGACACTCTTCGCGCTCACCGGCCAGCAGCAGCCGCGGCTCGGGGCGGGGCTGCCGTATTCGGTGCCGCGGGGCACCTACCGCTGCAGTGACGGCCACTGGGTGGCGGTGTCGACCAGTGCCGACAGTGTGGCCCGCCGCGTGATGGTGCTGCTCGGCCTGGGCGACGACCCGCGGTTCGCCACGGGTGCCGGGCGGATGGAGCACCGCGACGAGATCGAGGCCTCCATGCGCGCCTGGTGCGCGGCACGCACGCGCGACGAGGTGATCGGCATCTTCACCGCCGCCGAGGCTGCGGCGGGGCCGGTGATGGACATGGCCGACATCGCCGCCGACCCGCACTACGCCGCACGGCAGGCGATCGTCGAGCTCGACGGCACCCCCATGCAGGGCCTGATCGCCCGGCTGAGTGCCACACCGGGCGAGCTGCGCTGGTCCGGCCGGGGGCGCGACGCCGACGGCGCCGACATCCGCGAGCACGGCTGGGGCTGAGCCCCGAGCGGCAGCCTCGCGTGGCCCTCAGGGCCCCCGGTGGTCAGGTGGCGATGCCGATCGGGCAGCTCACGCCCGTGCCACCGATACCGCAGTAGCCGTTGGGGTTCTTGCCCAGGTACTGCTGGTGGTACGGCTCGGCGTAGAAGAAGTCGCCCGCCATCGCGATCTCGGTGGTGATCGAGCCGTAGCCGGCCGCGGCGAGCCGCTCCTGGAACACGTCCCTGCTGGCCAGCGCTGCGGCGAGCTGCGCCTCGGTCGTGGCGTAGGCGGCCGACCGGTACTGCGTGCCGATGTCGTTGCCCTGGCGCATGCCCTGAGTGGGGTCGTGGTTCTCCCAGAACACGCGCAGCAGCTGGTCGTAGCTGATCTCCTCCGGGTGGAACACCACGAGCACGACCTCGGTGTGGCCGGTGAGCGCACTGCAGGTCTCTTCGTAGGTGGGGTTCGGCGTGTAGCCACCCGCATAGCCGACAGCCGTCGAGTACACGCCCGGGGTCTGCCAGAACTTGCGCTCGGCACCCCAGAAGCAACCCATGCCGAACACCGCGGTCTCGTAGCCCTCCGGCCACGGCCCGACGAGCGGGGCGCCGTTCACGTAGTGCCGCTCGGGCACGGGCATGGTCTGGTCGGTACGACCGGGCAGCGCCTCGGCAGGGTCGACCATCTGGGTCTTCTTGTTCCAGAACATGTCGACAGGCTACGGCTGGCTACCGTCGCGTGTCGTGCTGATCCGCGACACCGTCATCGCCGACCTCGACGCCGCCCTGGCGCTCAACAACGCCAACGTGCCCGAGCTCAACGAGCTCGACCGGGCCGAGATCGAGCGCCTCGTCGGCATGGCCGAGGTGGCGCTCACGGCCGAGGTCGACGGAGCGTTCGCCGGGTTCTGCATCGTCTTCGCACCCGGCGCCGACTACGGCAGCCTCAACTACGGCTGGTTCAGCCGCACGTACACCGACTTCGTCTACCTCGATCGCATCGCCGTCGACCCGGCGTTCCGCCGGTACGGCATCGGTCGCGGCTTCTACGCCGAGCTCATCGGCCGGCTGACGGGCCGGTTCCCGCTGCTGACCTGCGAGGTGAACGTCCGCCCCTACAACGAGGCGAGCCTGAACTTCCACCACTCCGTCGGGTTCCGCGAGGTCGGCCAGCAGGACACCGACGGCGGCAAGAAGACGGTCAGCCTGCTCGCCCTGCCCCTCGGCTGAGCGGTCAGCGGCGGTCCTGCAGGAAACGGAACCGGTCGCGCACCGCCGCCACGTGGGTGGGCGACACGTCGGCGAGCAGGATGCTCTCGGTGTGCGCCGCCGTGGCGAGCAGCTCGCCGAGCGGGTCGACGATGCGGCTGTCGCCCGAGTAGACGAGCGAGCCGCCCGTGCCCACCCGGTTGCAGCCCACGACGTAGGCCTGGTTCTCGATCGCCCGCGCCTGGAGCAGGCTCATCCAGTGGGTGCGCCTGGCCTCGGGCCAGTTGGCCGGCACCAGGTACACGTCGGTGGTGGGCGCGAGCTGCCAGAACTCGTCGGCGAAGCGCAGGTCGTAGCAGACGAACAGGGTGAGCCGCAGGCCGAGCACCTCCACCTGGGTGAAGCTGTCGCCGGCGCGGAAGTGCTTGTCCTCGCCACCGAAGCTGAACGGGTGGATCTTGCGGTAGCGGTGCTGCTCGCCGTTGGGCCCGGCCAGCACGAACACGTTGTGGGGGCGCCGGTCGTCGGCGGGCGCATCGGGCGCCACCTCCGGGCACGATCCGCCGACCCACACCCCGTGACGGCGCGCCTGCTCGGCGAGGAACTGCGACGAGGGGCCACCGGTCGCCTCGCCGAGGTCGTCGCGGTCGGTGGCAAAACCGGTGGAGAACGTCTCGGTGAGCACCACCAACTGCGCGCCCGAGGCCGCTGCCCCGGCCACCATCGGGGCCAGCAGGGCGAAGTTCGTGTCGCGGTCGCACCAGGCGATGTCGTGCTGGATCGCAGCGACGCGCACCCGGTCGGCGTGGTCGGTGACGTTGCTCATGCGGCCATCCCCTTCAGGCGAGCCACGGCCTCGTCGAGCACCTCGGGCCGCTTGCAGAACGCGAAGCGCACCAGGTGTCGGCCCTCGTGGCGGTTGGCGTAGAACACCTCGTTGGGGATGGCCACCACACCACATCGGTGGGGCAGCTCGCGGCAGAAGGCCATCCCGTCGCCGTCGGGCCGCACCGGGCGGATGTCGACGGTGACGAAGTAGGTGCCCGAGGTGGGGTACACCGTGAACCCGGCGGCCTCGAGGCCGGGCAGCAGCCGGTCGCGCTTGGCCTGCAGGTCGGCGGCCAGGTCGGTGAAGAACGACACCGGCAGGCCGAGGCCACGAGCGATGCCGAACTGGAACGGCCCCCCGTTCACGAAGGTGAGGAACTGCTTGGCGGTGCGCGCCGCGGTGACCAGGTGGGCCGGACCGCACAGCCAGCCGATCTTCCAGCCGGTGGTGTTGAAGGTCTTGCCGCCGGACGAGATGCTGAGCGTGCGGTCGCGCATGCCGGGCACGGTGGCCATGGCGATGTGCTCGGCACCGTCGAACACCAGGTGCTCGTACACCTCGTCGGTGACCACGGTGAGGTCGAACTCGATGGCGAGGTCGGCGATGGCCTGCATCTCGGCACGGTCGAGCACCTTGCCCGTGGGGTTGTGCGGCGTGTTGACGAGCAGCAGCTTCGTCTTGGGTGTGATGGCGGCACGCAGCTCGGCGGGGTCGAAGCCATAGCCGGGCGGACGCAGCGTCACCGGGCGAGCCACGGCCCCGGCGAGGGCGATGCACGCCTGGTAACTGTCGTACATCGGCTCGAACAGCACCACCTCGTCGCCGGTGTCGAGCATGCCGAGCAGGGCTCCGGCGAGGGCCTCGGTGGCGCCAGCGGTGACGAGCACCTCGCTGTCGGGGTCGTACGACAGGCCGTAGAACAGCTGCTGGTGCGCGGCGATCGCCTGGCGCAGCACCGGGAAGCCCGGCCCCGGCGGGTACTGGTTGTTGCCCGAATTGATGGCCTCGATCGCCGCATCGAGCACCTCGCGGGGGCCCTCGGTGTCGGGGAAGCCCTGGCCCAGGTTGACGCTGCCCGTCGACACCGCGAGCGCGCTCATCTCGGCGAAGATCGTGGTGCCGAAGCCCTGCAGCTTGGCGGTGAGCGATGGGTTGCGCAGCGACGACACGGACCCAGCGTACGCGCGCTGCAGCGGTCAGCCGCCGTCCGCAGGCACGGTCGTGGTCGTCGTCGAGGCCGGTGGGACAGGGGGCGTCGTCGTTGAGCCGAGCGATGGCAGCAGCGACGACGGGTCGAGGATGAAGCCTTCGCCCGACGGTATGAGCGCGATCTGGATCTTGTCGGCCAGGCGCTCGATGGCCAGGTAGCGCAGGACCGCGTCGTCGAGCGAGGCCGAGATCAACTCGTTGGCCTCGGCGACGCCTTCGGCGCGGATGATCTCGGCGTCGCGCTCACCGCGGGCCCGCTCACGGACCTGGTCGGCGACGGCCCGTTCCGACGCGACGCGTTCGACTTCGCGCTTGGCGTTCTCGGTGGCGACCTGCTTCTCCTCGATCGCCCGCTTGAACTCGGGTTGGAAGTCGATGTTGTCGATCAACAGGTCCGACACCGTGACCGAGTACGGCTCGAGATCGGCAGCGAGCTTGTCGCGGATCGCCCGACGGATCACCTCGCGGTTGGGGATGATGTCGACGGTCGAGTACTTCGCCGTCTCCGACTTGGAGTAGTTCGCGACTCGCGGCGGGATGAGGACCTCGAACCAGTTGGTCCCGACCTCACGGAACAGTCGTTGCACGGCGTTGGACGACAGCGAGTAGTTGACGGTGATGCTGAGGAACACGTCCTGGGTCTCGGCCGATGCCGCCGTGACATCGCCGAAGGTCGCGCGCTGGGTCCTGATGTTCGCCTTGACGACGCGTTCCCATGGAGCGATGAGCGCGATGCCCTCGCTGCGTTGGCCGACGATCTCGCCGAAGCGGTAGACGACACCGACTTCGCCGGCAGGGATCGGCTTGACCGACGCTCCGACAGTAGCCAGCACCATCACGACGACGATGCCGGCGATCAACCCCTTGCGGAGCACCGCTGGCTCGCGCGGGACGAGGAAGACGACGGCGAGGAGGCCGACGATCGCCATGCCGATGAACACGATCCAGGTCATGTCAGAACCCCTCCAGATTCTCCGGGCCGAACGAGTACGGCAACAACTGGTCGAGCGTCAGCGTGAGCCGAATCCCATCGGGTCCGCAGGTATGCACCGGCGTGTCCAGCGCGGCGAACTCGCGGATGCGCTGTCGGCAACCGCCACAGCACGACGCCAGTCGCTCGCCATCGGCCACCACGAGCACTTCGATGATCTGGTGCTCACCGGCTCCGATCATCGCGCTGATGGCGCTCGCCTCGGCGCAACACCCCTGCGGATAGGCAGCGTTCTCGACGTTGCAGCCCACGTAGATCGCCCCGTTCGCCGCACGGATCGCAGCGCCGACCTGATAGTTCGAGTAGGGCGCGTAGGCGCGGCGTTGGATGGCCAGTGCGGCCTCGAACAGCTCACGCACGGCCGGCGTCATCGCCGCAACGGGAATCGACGGCTCCATCTCGCGACCCTACCCCGATCGTGTCGTCGGCGCTCACCGGACTCCTCCTCCAGGTGCGTCGCCGCAGCCGCCCCGCACATGCCACGATGGACACGTGTCAGATGATGAAGTCCCCGCCACCGCGCCCGATGCACCCGAGCCCTGGCAGCAGCCGCGCACCTGGCGCCATCGACTGCTCGACAACGGCGTGGCGCGCACGGTGCTGTCGATCTGGTCGTGGCTGGTGCTCGGCATCGTGGTCCTCATCTGGACCCCGCTGGTCGCCATCACATTGGTGGTCACGTACCCGTTCGACAAGGGCCGCTACGCCCCCGGCTACCTGTTCCGCAAGCTCACCGTCGTGCACCAGGTGCTCAACCCGCTGTGGACCTTCCGCACATCGGGCACGATGATCACCGACCCGCGCCGGCCCTACGTGGTGGTCGCCAACCACCAGAGCTTCGTCGACATCCTGCTCATCTCGCACCTGCCGTGGGAGATGAAGTGGCTGTCGAAGGAGAGCATCCTGAAGATCCCCTGCGTCGGCTGGATGATGCGCATGGCGGGCGACATCCGCCTCGTGCGCGGCCAGAAGGACAGCATCATTGCGGCGATGGCCTCGATGCACGACCGGCTGTCGAAGAAGGTGAGCGTGATGGTGTTCCCCGAGGGCACGCGCTCCAAGGACGGTCACGTCAAGGCGTTCAAAGACGGTGCGTTCCGCCTGGCGATCGAGGCCCAGGTTCCCATCTTGCCGATGGTGGTGAACGGCGCCGACACCGCACTGGTGAAGGGCGATTGGCGACTCGGGGTGAGCGATGCCGAAGTGCGCGTGCTCGAGCCGATCAGCACCGAGGGCCTCACGCTGGCAGATGTGCCCGAGCTGCGCGAGCGGGTGCGCGACATCATCGTCGCGGAGCTTGCGAAGATGCGGTCGTGACGGCAAGCCCGACTCTGGTCGTGGCTCCCGAGGTCGCCGAGGCGATCGGCTCCGGGCGTGCCGTGGTGGCCCTCGAGAGCACGATCATCAGCCACGGCATGCCCTACCCGACCAACGTGCAGATGGCCCGCGAGGTCGAGGGGATCGTGCGCGACCACGGCGCAGTGCCGGCGACGATCGCCGTGCTCGACGGCCGCTGCCACATCGGCCTCGACGACGCGCAGCTCGAGCAGTTGGCCACGGCCGACGGCGTGGTGAAGGCCACCACACGCGATCTGCCCTGGCTCGTCGCCACCGGCGCCACCGGCGCCACCACCGTGGCGGCGACGATGCGCCTCGCTGCGCTGGCCGGCATCCGGGTGTTCGCCACCGGGGGCATCGGGGGCGTGCACCGCGGCGCCGCCACCAGCATGGACGTCTCGGCCGATCTGACCGAGCTCGCCGTCACCCAGGTGGCCGTGGTGTCGGCCGGCGTGAAGAGCATCCTCGACATCGGCCTCACCCTCGAACGGCTCGAGACGCTCGGCGTGCCGGTGATCGTGCACGACAGCGACGAGTTCCCGTCGTTCTACTCGCGCCACTCCGGCTTCCCTGCGCCACGGCGCCTCGACAGCGCGGCGGCGATCGCCGCCCACCTGCACGCCACCTGGGACGTGCTCGGGCTGTCGTGCGGGGTCAGCATCGCCAACCCGATCCCGGTCGCCGACGAGATTCCCGCGCACGAGATCGGTCGAGTGATCGACGAAGCGCTCGCCGAGCTCGACGAGTTCGGCATCGTCGGCCAGGACGTCACTCCGTTCCTGCTCGCCAAGGTGGTCGAGCGCACCGAGGGCCGCAGCCTGGCAGCCAACCTGGCGCTGGTGCGCCACAACGCCGCGGTCGCAGCACAGGTGGCCGTTGCCTACACCAGCCTGCTCGGCGGCTGACGATGGGGCTGAAGCAGCACTACGAAGAGCGTGTGCTCCCCGTCGTGATCGACAAGATCTGCGGCTCGAAGGGCTTCGCACCACACCGGCGGGCGACGCTCGCCGGCACCCATCGAACGGTGCTCGAGATCGGCTTCGGCTCGGGCACCAACCTGGCGCACTATCCGCCGGAGGTCGAACGTCTGCTCGCGGTCGAACCGGCCGGGCGTGCCGTCGACCTGGCCGCCGAGCGCATCGCCCGCGCCAGCTTCCCGGTCGAGGTGATCGGCCTCGACGGTGAGCACCTGCCCCTCGACGCAGCGAGTGTCGACTGCGTGGTGAGCACGTTCACGCTGTGCACCGTGCCCCACGTCGAGCAGGCGTTGGTCGAGATCCGGCGCGTGCTGCGCCCCGGTGGCACCCTGCACGTGCTCGAGCACGGCCTCGACGACGCAGCCGACGTGCAGCGCTGGCAGCGTCGCCTCGACCCCGTGCAGCACGCCCTCGCCGGCGGCTGCCACCTCACCCGGCACATCCCGTCGCTCGTCGAGTCGGCCGGGCTCCGCTGGGGCGAGCTGCACCGCTGGCGCGAGGGGCACCCGTACACCTACACGTCGCTCACCCGCGGCGTCGCCGTCGTCGCCTGACGGCCGAGCCTCGGCACGCTCGCAGCGTCGCCTCACCCGCCGGCGTGCGCGGCGAGGAGGCGCTTCACCTCGCCGGCCATCGCGATGGTGGCGTCGACATCGTCGCCACAGAGGCAGAGGTCGAGCTCGTGCGCGCCGGCATCGACGAAGGGGGCCAGCGCCGCGGCGACATCGGCCGCGGTGCCATAGGGCGTGTACTTCTCGAACGCCTCGAACGGCAGGCCGTAGAAGCGCTGCATGTCGCGTGCCACCGCGGTCCGGGCAGCCTCACGGGTGTCGGCGAGACCTACCCATGCCTGCAGCTTGTGCCGCCAGGCCACCTCGGGCCGTCCTGCCTGCGCAGCGCTGTCGGCGCACATCGCGACCGCCGTGGCGAAGCGCCGCGGGGAGCACCACGTGCCGAGCCATCCGTCACCGAAGCGGCCGGCCCGGTGGATGGCAGCGTCCGAACGCCCACCCACCAGCACCGGGATGGCCGGCGACGGGGTCGGGACGATGCGGCAGGCGTCGATGTCGAAGAACTCGTCGTGGTGGGTGACCTCCTCGCCGGCGAGGAGCCCGCGCACGACGGTGAGCGACGAGTCGCACCGCCGCCCACGGGTGCGCGGGTCGACACCGCACACCTCGACCTCGTGACGGTCCTCGCCACCGATGCCCACACCGAACACGACCCGACCCGGGGCGAGCTCGGCCAGGGTGGCGAGCGACCGGGCGACCGTCACCGGATGGCGCAGCGGCAGCAGATAGACGCCGATGTGCAGCCCGAGCGTCGGGTGCAGCCCGGACAAGCCCGCCATCAACACGATCGCGTCGGTTCCGGTGCCGGTGCGGAACGAGACGTGATCGGCGGCCAGCACACCGTCGATACCTGCATCGGCGAGGGCCGACATCAGCCGTCGCCGCTCGTCCACTGTCGTTGCGGTCAGCCCGGCCGCCGGGACGGCCCCCATCCGGATCACGGACGCGACCGTACCGCGGGTCGGCCGGCGCAGTCTGCGGGCCGCTCGTCGCCGCAACCACGCCCGTCGGCGAGGTGTGGAGGTTCAGTGGTGGCCGGTGCCGCCGAAGCTGGCCCGCAGGTTGTCCGGGGTGAGCACCTCGGCAGGCGGGCCCGAGGCAACGATCCGCCCGGCGAGCAGCAGCACATGGTCGGCCGTCTCGGCATCGTCGATGTCGTGGGTGCTCATCACCACCGCACACCCCCGTGCCCGCTCCGCGGCGATGGCGGTAGCGAAGGTTTCGCGCCCTGCCGGGTCGAGCCCGGCGGTCGGCTCGTCGAGCAGCAACAGGTCGCCGTGGCGGGCGAGTGCCTGGCCGAGATGGGCGCGCTGACGCTGACCACCGGAGAGCTCCATCAGCGGGCGGTCGGCGAACTCGCCGACGCCCATCCGTTCGATCGCCTCCGCGCACCACCGCCGGTCGTCGGCATGCTGACGGCGCAGCAGGCCGAGCGACGCGAAACGGCCCATGGCCACCACATCGGCCGCCCGCAGCGGCAGGGTGAACGACCGGGCCGGATGCTGCGACAGGTACCCGACGCGCGCCGGCTGCGTGCCCGGTGCCCCTCCGAGGACCTGCACCGAGCCGGCGATCGGCTCGAGCAGACCGGCGAGTGTCTTCAGCAGCGTCGACTTGCCCGAGCCATTGGTGCCGATCAGGCACAACAGCCCGCCGGGCCGCAGGGTGAGCGAGATGTTCTCGACCACGACGTGGCCGTCGTAGCCGATGCACAACGTGTCGAGCTCGAGTGCTGCGCGATCAGTGGTGGTGGCCATGGCCGCCTCCGTGGTCGTGGTCGTGCGGGGGCAATGCGTCGCGCTCGTGGCGTGCAGTCGACGAACGCCGCACCTCGGTGACAGCCAGCGTCGCCAGGAACACCCCCACGCTCACCACCACGATGCTGGCGCCGGCGGCGAGGTCGGCGTGATAGCTCAACAGCAGCCCCGCGTAGACCGACAGCGACCCGACGGCAGCGGCGACCAGCATCATCACGCCGACTCGTCGGCTCATCAGCGCGGCGGTCGAGGCGGGCGCGACCAGCATGCCGAACACGAGCAGCGTGCCGACTGCCTGGAACGAGCTGAGGATCGCCACGGCGACGACGAGCAGGAGCAGGTTCTCGTAGCGACGGACCCCGAACCCCGACGTGGCCGCCAACTCGGCATCGAGCGACAGCAGCAGGAACGGGCGGCGACACACCCAGGCGACGGCGCACACAGCAGCGAGCGCGATGAGCTGCCAGAGCAGGTCGGTGGGGCTCACGCCGAGGATCTCGCCGGTGAAGATCCGGGTCAGATCGCCGAAGAACGTGCGCGACCGCGAGGTGATCATCACGCCGAGTGCCAGCATTCCGGCGAAGAGCAGGCCGATCGCAGTGTCGCCCGACAGCCGCGACCGGCGGGTGATCACCGATACGCCACCCATCATCACCACCGTCCCCGCTGCTGCGCCGACGACGGCCGGGATCCCGACGAGCACCGCGATGGCGATGCCGGGCAACACGCCGTGGGCCAGCGCATCGGCGACGAAGGCGAGGCCGCGCAGCACCACGAACGTGCCCGCCACAGCGCAGGCGAGGGCGACAAGGACTCCCGCGGCGAGGGCGCGGGCCATGAACGGGTTGTCGACGAACGGATCGAGGAGGGGCCCGGTCACGGCGTCACACTACGAGAGCGCCGCCGGGCACCCGTCATGCCAGCGCGTCGGCGATGCGGGTGGCCAGGTCGGTCATGAACGCCGCATACCCGCCGGAATCGGGCAGGTCGTGCGACGGCAGATCGACGAGCGGGACCCCGATCGTGGCAGCGATCTGCTCGGCAACCTCGGCTGGCGTGCCGGCCTCGGTGAAGACTGCCCGAACGCCGGATTGTGCGGCCAGCTGCTCGAGCTCGACCAGTTCCTTCGCCGACGCCTCGGCATTCGACGACAGGCTGGGGATGACGGCACCGATCAGCTCGCAGCCGTAGCGGTCGGCGAAGTAGCCGAGCGACTCGTGTCCGGTCACCAGCTTGCACTCGCCGTCCGGGATGCGGTCGATGATCGTCTGCACCTCGGCGTCGAGCTCGGAGAGCGCGGCAGTGACGGCGGCCTCCTGCGCAGCGAGGTCGGTGCCCAGCGCCTTCTCGAGCGCGTCGGTGAGCGCTGGCACCATCTCGGCCATCGTGGCGGCCGAGGTCCACAGGTGCGGGTCGCCACCTTCGTGGCCGTGATCGTCGCCCTCGTCGGAGTGAGCCTCCTCGCCGTCGGCGAGATCGCGCACCGTCACGTGCTCGGAGGCCTCGAACAACGGAACCTTGCCGTCCGACACCTGGTCGAGCGCATCGTGGAGGCCCTCCTCGAGGTCGAGGCCGTTGGCCACCACGATCGCAGCGGTCATCATCCGCTCGATGTCGCGCGCCGAGGCGCTGAAGTCGTGCGGGTCGGCACCGTCGGGCACGATCACCTCGACGTGCGCGGCATCGCCGACCAGCTGGGTGACGATGTCGCCGAGGATCGAGTAGGTGACCACCACGAGCGGCTTGCCATCGACCGTGGCCACGGGTGTCTCGCGCTCGCTGCTCCCACAGGCAGATGCGACGAGGGCGGCTGCTGCGAGCAGCAGGCCGATGCGAGGCGCCCGTGCCGGGGCGGGGCGGAGGTGGTGTCGGTGGAGCATGACGTTCCCGAATCCGTTCTGATAATGAGAATCTATCTCAATAAGTCAACCACGAACGGCTGTGGTCGGCAACCCCGCTCCGGTGCACGAGCGAACGAGCCCGCTCGGTACAGTCACGCGCATGACCGACACCGCTGCCCCTGCTCAGGTCCCGATCGTCGAGTACCTGGTCCTCGGCGACCACCCGCACCTCGTCGCCACCGCATGCACGTCGTGTGGCGCCCGCTACTTCGACCGTCGCAACGCATGCGCGGGTTGCTTCGGCACCGAGTTCACCAAGGTCGACGTCGGCACCGAGGGCGAGTTGCGCTCGTTCACCATCGTCACCTTCGCCGCACCCGGCGTTCCCGTGCCCTTCGTCGCCGCCGTCATCGACTGCGGCGGCACCAGCGTGCGCGCCAACATCATCAACACCGAGCCCGACCCCGCACACGTCAAGCTCGGCATGCGCGTGCGCCTGGTCACCTACTCGCTGGGCACCGACGACAACGGCACCGAGGCGATCGCCTTCGGGTTCGAGCCGGCCTGATTCCCTTCACGATCAACGCCAACATCCACGCCGCCACAGGCGCCACCACCCACCACAAGGAGCACCCCATGGCTGAGAACGTCTGGATCCTCGGGATCACGATGACCAAGTTCGGCAAGCACCCCGACAAAGACGTCGTCGACCTCGGCGCGATGGCCGCCATGGGCGCGCTCGCCGATGCCGGCGTGTCGATGGGCGAGATGGGCATCCTCGCTGCCGGCAACCTGATGAACGCGAGCTCCGGCTTCGGCCAGCAGCTGCAGAAGCAGATCGGCCAGACCGGCATCCCGGTGTACAACGTGGCCAACGCCTGCGCCACGGGTGCCACGGCGCTGCGCACGGTGATCATGGCGGTGAAGGCCGGCGAGTGCGACATGGGCCTCGCCGTCGGCGTCGAGAAGCTCGCTGGTGCGGGCCTGCTCGGTGGTGGCGGACGGGCCAAGAGCGACGGCAAGGTGTGGTCGCCGTCGGGCCGCTACGGCGCAGTGATGCCCACCGACGGCCGCATCGGCACCGACGCCATGCCCGGCACGTTCGCCCAGGTCGGCATGGAGTACGGCCACAAGTACGGCGAGGTGTCGTTCGAGACCTTCGCGAAGATCAGCGAGAAGAACCACGCCCACAGCACGCTCAACCCGCTGGCGGCCTACTCGAAGCGGTTCACGCTCGACGAGATCATGAACGACATGATGATCGCCTACCCCAACACCCGGGCGATGTGCTCGGCCAACTGCGATGGCGCCGCTGCGGCGGTGGTGGTGAGCGAGAGCAAGCTGCGCACGCTGTCGCTCGAGCAGCAGCGCCGCGCCGTCAAGGTGTCGGCCTCGGTGCTCACCACCGACCCCTACGAGGAGGCCTGCCAGATCCTCCCCAACGTCAACACCCTCACGCGCAATGCCGCCATGAAGGCCTACGAGATGGCCGGTGTGGCACCCGCGGACCTCGACCTGGTCGAGCTGCACGACTGCTTCGCGACGGCCGAGCTGGTGCACTACGACAACCTGATGCTCTGCCCGGAGGGCGGCGCCGTCGAGTTCTTCGAGTCGGGTGCTCCGTGGCGCGATGGCAGCACCCCGGTGAACGTGAGCGGCGGCCTGCAGAGCAAGGGCCACCCCATCTCGGCCACCGGCATCGCCAACATCTGGGAGGTCTGCCACCACCTCCGCGGCGAGGCGGGCGACCGCCAGATCGAGGGTGCGAAGGTGGGCCTGGCCCACGTCATCGGCCTCGGTTCGGCGTGTGGCGTGCACATCCTCGAGAAGTCCGGCCTCTGACCGACCAACGTCGCTGAGCGACGAATCTCTCTGACGGGTGGCCGGTCCCCTGGGCCGGCCACCGTCGCGTCTCAGCCGAGTTCGAACTCGGCGATGTCGACGATCCGTCGCTCGTCGATCGAGCGGTGCGCCGCGGCGCCCATCACCACCGACCACAGCCCATCGTCGACGGTCACCTCCGGAGCGGCTCCACGCCGGATGCAGTCGATGAAGCGCAGGTGCTCGATGTACGACGAGCCACCGTGGAACTCGGGGTACGGCACGTCGGCCGGGATCGGAGCGGGCACCTCACGCACACCCGAGCCGTCGCGCGGGCCGATGTGCACCCGGTCGCCCGGGAAGGTGGCCTCGAGCTTGGCGCGGTCGCCGACCACGGTGAGCTCCTGCTCGAACCGACCACCCTCGGCGAACATCGACAGGTCGAGGGCGCCGCGCACACCGTTGGCGAAGTCGACGATCACGAAGGCGTTGTCGACGATGTCGGGCACCTCACCGTCGTAGACCTCGTCGAGATGGTTGACGTCCTGGCCGCCACTGGCCATCACCCGCACCGGATCGGCGCCGGCGACCAGGCGCATGAGGTCGAAGAAGTGGCAGCACTTCTCGACCAGGGTGCCGCCGGTGTTGCGCGAGAAGCGGTTCCAGTTGCCCACCTTCACGAGGAACGGGAAGCGGTGCTCGCGGATCGCCACCATGCGAGTGGTGCCACACACCCCGGTCGCCAGCTGATCGAGCAGCGTGCTCACCACGGGGATGTAGCGGTACTCGAGGCCGACCCAGGTGGGCGCGGTGCGCGCCCGCGCCCAGTCGCGAACCCGCAGGCAGTCGGCGACGGTGGTGCACAGCGGCTTTTCGACCATCACGGCGAGATCGGTGGCAAGCACATCGGCCAGGACGTCGACGTGGGTGTGGTTGGGCGAGGCGATCACGACGGCGTCGAGATCGTCGCGGCGCAGCAGTTCGCGGTGGTCGCGGTAGGTGGCCACCGGCCGGCCGGCACACGCTGCACCCCATTCGAGCGAGCTGTCGACGGGATCGGAGATGGCGACGACGGCTGCGTCGGCGATGTGGGCGAGGTCGAGCAGGTGCTCGCCGCCCATCATCCCGGTGCCGATCACGCCGTACCGCACGGGGGTGGTGGACATGGACCCAGTCTGCCAGCCGGGTCCGGCCGGGGTGACCGACACCACACGGACAGCTGCTTGATAAACCTAGCACTCGGTGTATTCTTCAAGCATGGCTACGAACACCACCCCCTCCCGCACCACCCGGCCCTCCGCGGCGAAGGCCGCGACGAGCACGAAGGCGGCACCGGCCAGGAAGGCCCCTGCCGCGAAGAAGACCGCTCCGGCGAAGAAGGCCGCTCCGGCGAAGAAGACGGCTCCGGCTGCTGCACCCCAGCAGGCAGCGGCTCCGGCCGCTCGCGCGGCACGCCGTCTGCCGAAGGTCCAGGTCCCCAAGCTCGAGATCCCCAAGGTCAAGCTCCCCGAGGTCAAGCTCCCCGAGGTCAAGCTCCCGAAGGTGCAGGCCCCCAAGGTCAAGCTCCCCAACGTGCACGCCCCCAAGGTGCAGCTCCCGAAGCTCGAGCTGCCCGAGCTCAGCGTCCCGGCGCAGCTCACCACCGCCCAACAGCACGTCGTGTCGGCCGCCAAGCAGGTCATGGCGCAGGTGAACGACCGCATCGATCCGACCCATCGCCGCACCGTGGTGCTCGAGCGGGTCGACCGGGCCGAGCGCGAGGCACTCAAGGCGCTCGAAGGGGCGATGAGCCGCACTTCTTCGCTGCGCAGTCGGATCGACCTGCCGTTCACCGCCGACCTCGGCAAGGCAGTGCGCACCAACGTCGAGTTCGCCGTGAAGCTCGCCAAGCGTCAGGCCGACTTCGCCGAGCGCGTGGTCAAGACGCTCGTGCCGGCCGCCTGATCACGATCGGCAGCCACCTGTCATGAGCGGCGACCACGGCCGAGGCATCGGCTCCGTCATCCGCCACCAACGAGAGTTGGCGCAGCTCAGCCTGCGCCAACTCTCGGCGTTGGCGAGTGTGTCGAACCCGTACCTCAGCCAGATCGAGCGTGGCCTCCACGAGCCGTCGGTGCGCGTGGTCCGGTCGATCGCGCGGGCGCTGGGCATCTCGGCCGAGGAGCTGCTCGAGCGTGCAGGACTGCTCGACGACGCGGGCACGGCGCCGGCGGAGAGCACGGCTCGTCTACCCGACACCGAGACAGCGATCAGGAATGATCCGAACCTGACGAACGAGCAGCGCGAGGCGCTGCTGTCGGTGTACCGGAGCTACCGGTCGGCCAACGCCGCCCAGCGCTGAGGTCGTTCAGGCGGGGATGAGCCCCATGCGCTCGGCCTTCTTCACGGCCTGAGCGCGGTTCGGCACCTGCAGCTTGCGCAGCAGGTGAGCCACATGGGTCTTGATCGTCTCGGTCGAGACGTACAGCTGGCTGGCGATCTCGGCATTGCTCGAGCCGCAGGCAAGCAGCGAGAGCACCTCGAGCTCGCGCATCGACAGCGCCGGATCGTCGAGGTCGCGCCACGATGCAGCGAGCATGCTGAGGGTCTGGCCGTCGAGCACGCTCGCACCGCTCGACACGGTGCGCAGCGAGTGGGCGAGCGAGGCCGTCGGCGTATCGCTGCACAGCACCCCGGCGACACCGGCGTTGACAGCCACCGAGACGAGGGCGAGCTGCCGGGTGTTCACCAGCATCACCAACCGGGCCGTCGACGACATCGAGCGGAGCTCGTCGACGACCGAGCGGCACATCTCTGGTGAGCTCGGTTCGTCGAGCACCACCACTGCGCTCGGGTGGGCCGCCAGAGCAGTTGCGGCGTCGGTCACCGTGGCAACGCTGGCGACGACGTCGAAATCACTCTCAGCCTCCAAGCGCAGCGACAGTGCCTCCCGGAGCACACTGTGCTGCTGGACGACGATCAACGGCAGGCGAACCTCGTGGGTCATGGCTGTGACTGTCCCCCGTGGGCGAACCTGGGCAACAATCCCTGGCATATTTCACTCTGCGTGACGACCTCGATGCTCTGTGCAGCAGACGCACCAGAACCCCATCCCCCGAATCGGGGATAGCAAATCGGTGCACCCGCGCATGGTGCAAATGAATCACCCGGAACTTCCCCCGGGGGACGCGAACCATCAAGCTGTACCCATTCCAAGGGGACCTCGACGGGGGGTCATCGAGGGGGCCGGGACCTGATGCAGCGGGTTCCGGAGGACGGTCGTCTCGACGACCGATGAACCAGGAGACAGGTGAATGGCGGTCACTCCCAGCCCAGTGCAGCGGGCAGCAGAAGAGTATGTCGACGGCAACACAGCGTTGTTCGAGCGGCGACGCGAGGTGCAGCGACAGCTCGCCGAGGTCGAAGAGCTTGGCGACGCCCGGCGGGTGACGCGGCTCAAGCGGGCCCTCGACGACGTGACGGCCGAGATCGTGCAGTTCAACCTCGGCCTGGTGCGTTCGTATTGCAAGCGCTTCACGGCGAACTCGACCCGTGACGACTCGGCCGACTTCGAAGCCGCCGGCCTGTTGGGCCTGATGCGGGCGATCGACAGTTTCGATCCGAGCATGGGCCGTTTCGGCCAGTGGGCCTTCAAGCCGATCCAGCGTGAGGTCCTCCGCGCCGTCCGCGACGCCGATCACCCCAACGTGAACCTGGGCGACTTCGAGCGCCGGCCGGAGATCCTGAGGGCGTTCCGTCATCTCCAGGGCGACGACACCACGTACACGCCCTCGTACGCCGAGGTCGCCACCATGGTCGGCGCAACCGTCGATCAGGTGCGCCGGGTCATCGCCCCGCCGCGGATGGAATCGGTCGACCAGCTCGCAGGCGACAGCACCGACTCCACCGTGGGCGACACGATCGAGACGCCGACACCCGGGCCCGAGTCGGTGGTGGTGTCGAGCATGATGCTCTCGGCACTGCGCACCTACGGCCTGGCCGCGCTCGACCCGCGCGAGCTGTTCGTGATCGTCCGCCGCTTCGGTCTCGACGGTGAGCCGCCCGAGAAGCTGGCAGGTATCGGCGAGACCCTCGGGCTCTCGCGTGAGGCGATCCGCCAGATCGAGGCCAAGGCCATCGCCAAGATCCAGCACCCGATGGTGCTGCACAAGGTCCACGCCCAAGGCCGCACCTGAGCCGTCCCGCTCGACCACAACCCGTCTTCTGCTCGGCCGCCGGCGACCCCGGCGGCCGAGTCGCGTCTGGCATCCCCCGCCCGGACCCCGTCGGTCACCCGAACTGCCCTATGACTCACCCGGCGATCACCCGAGCATCCACTCCAATCCCTCGTCGATACCCCGTCACGCTGCTGTCGCGTGACCCTCTGCTCCGGACTGTTGGAGCTACGTCAACGCACGGATGCGCTGACCGAACCGAATCACGGAGGAGACATGGTCACCCGATCATTGCCAGGGGTCGTCAACGAGCGATCCCGAGGTCCAGGGGCAGCGAGGCCGAGCCCGGCCGCTGGACGCACCGATCAGCAACCCAAGAGGCTTGCGGAGATCTGCAGCCCCTGGCTGGGCAGGCAGTCACCGGTCTCTGCCGCGGAGGAGCTCGCATTCGTCGAGGACCTCCTCGACCTGATCGGCGGGGAGGTCGACGTCGAGTTCGAGCGTCGCGACGTCACCGTGCTGGTCACATCGCTGCGCAGCGGGCTGTCGGTGCCGCAGGTTCGTGCTCAAGCACCCGGGGTCGAACCGACCCGGCTGCTGTCGGCATACCGCGAGGTCGATCGGCGCAGGGCGTTCGCCGAGCGTGCCTGGTCGGCCCTCGAGGAGGACGGCACGACCGATGGCGTCATGCGCTACGGCGAGCTGGCCGGCCAACTGCTGCCAGCAGTGATCACTCGGCTGGCCGCCTACCTCGGTGACGAGGAGCGCTTCAGGGTCGAGTTGGAGCGCGCGAGCGACCAAGTCGCCCGCACCACTCGCCGGGTGAAGCTGCTCGAGGACCGGGTGGTTGCGGCCGCCGACGACCCTGAGCGGGCTCGAGAGCTGGGCACCCTGCTGTACGACGTGTACGGCCATGGGGCCTGGAGCCTCGAGACCTTCCTGCCACCACGGGTCGGCACACTCGTCCCGCTGCGGCTCGCAGCGCTGCTCGGTGAGGACATCACCGCGCAGCGGCGGATGAGTTGACCGCTCCGGCTCCTGCTCGGTGTCCGGGTACGGGGGTTCGCCCCCACCCGGACGCCGAGGTGCCGTAGCATCGACCCATGGAATCGCTCGGGGACCACCCGTGACGACGCCACGCACCATCGAGCCGTGGATCGTGCTGCCACCAGCCGAGCTGCTGGTCGATGTCTGCACGTCGCCAGCGCCCGACATTCCCCTGGCTGCGCTCCGCGACGTGCTCGAACCTCGATTCGACGCGTCGGGGACCATCGTCGACTGGGTGCTCGTCACCTCGTCGATCCGCGAGCACGCCAGCGCTCGCGACTACTGGATCTGGCGCCAGACCTGGCGGCGCACCTGGCAGGTCGGTCCGGTCTCGAATGCCGCATCACTCCGGCACTTCGTCGACGAGCTCGACAGTGATCTCGTCCCAGCGCTCGCCGACGTGCTCCGCACGGTGATCGGCGATCACGAGGCCGGGATCGAGGTGCCGTGGGCGACCGCGAACGAGCTCGTCGCCGAGCTCGACCTGTTGCGCCTGGCGATCTCGGCCGACGAGCGGACGGGGTGGGGCATCGTCGACGACATGGCAGTGCCCGGAACCCCGGTCGGCCTGGCCCGCACCTGGGCCGAGCCGACCGTGCGTCGGGTGATGGCTGCCACGCTCACCAGTTCGGTCCAGGTCCGCCCCGGGCATGGGCTGGTGCTGGTGGTCGGCGACGCCGACGACGAGCGGGCGACGATCGTCGACGACCTCCGCGAGGTCGACCTGCGTGATGATCCGGTGCGGCTGCTCACCGCAGCAGGTGACCGGGTCGAGCTCCCGGCCGCGGTGGTGCGACCACTCGCCTGGCTCGTCCCGCACTCGCTGCGCTGGCACCTGCGACCGATCCCGCTCGCGTTGGTGTGGGCGCCCTGGTTCGCCGGGTGGCCGGCGGCCGTCGAGGCCGCTGCATCGACACGGGCACCGATCAGCATCACCAGCACCGCACCGATCGTCGTCTGACCAGGCGACATGCCGCCGGGCCGGCTGAAGTGTGAGTCGGGCATCCCCCGTCGGAATCCCCCGAGCGGACCTTGCCCCAGCAGGTGGCACCAGGGACGTTCTTCCCCGTGTTCGATGCGAAGAACGACCAGATCCGTGAGGCGCTCGTGTGCCTGTACGGCATCGTCGCTGCGGTGATCCGCGACGACAGAGTCGGCATGGAGTTGCTCCTGTCCGATCTCGGGGTTGCCTTCGACAGCCGCTACGAGCTGCTGACCACGATCTCGTTCGCCACGCTCGAGCGCCTCGACGCCACGATCGACGACTGCCGCTTCCTCTCCGAGGACGATGGCAAGGTGATGGCGTCCGATCTGCTGTCGCTGGCCCAGCACTACGGCATCGCTGCGATCGGTGCCGTTCAGTCGGCCGCCTGGCGCCTCGACGCCGTGCGCCGTCGCGACCACGAGCGGGTGGTGGCCGAGATCGACGGGGCCAGCCAGCTCGCCGACGACAGGGAGTTGACCGCCGGGGCCGCTGCACTGCTCACCGCAGCGGTGTGCGTGTGGGCTCGCACCACGGGCCGTTCACCCCGACGGGCGGCGAGCGACCTCTGTCTCGCCGCTGCGCTCGACGCCGTTTCCTGATCCCCCCAGCGACGCAACAATTTTTGTTGCGCATCGGGCGCGACCCCGGACGATCGTTGATGTCGGTCGTCGTGCAGGACGGCCGAGCACACCGGAGGATCACACCATGGCATCTGGCCGTTCACTCGACGAGCTCATCGAGCACACCCCCGACCTGCCCTGGCTGGTCCGTGCGGCGTGCGGAGAGCTCGAGCTCGACCAACTCGAGCTGTTCTTCGTCGAAGCCGGCCGGACGATCTCGTCGGCCACCGTCGCGCTGTGCCAGCGCTGCCCGGTGCGTCGCGAATGCCTCGACCACGCCTACCGCCACGAGATCGTGAGCGGGTACTTCGGTGGCATGTCGCCGGGCCGGCGCCGCGTGCTCACCCACGACCAGGCCCTCGCCGAGATCGACCGGGAAACGACCCTCAGGTCAGAACGCCGAGGCGTAGCGCGCGGCTGACCGCGTGGGTGCGGTCGCGCGCCCCCAGCTTCTCCTGGACATGCGCCAGGTGGGTCTTCACGGTCTCGGCGGTGATGCCCAACTGGGCGGCGATCTCGTTGTTCGTGAGGCCTTCGGCGGCCGCGGTCAGCACGGCCATCTCGCGGTTGCTGAGCGGCTTGATGCCGCGCTGGTCGTCGCGTGCCTGACGGGTCTGGAGCAGCGCAGCGAGTGCCCTCGGGTGGAGGAAGCGATCACCGCTGGCCACGGCACGCACGGCGTTGCCGAGCGCATCGACCGAGCACGTCTTCGGCACGACGCCGAGACAGCCGGTCTCGACTGCCGCGTCGACGATCGCCGGCGAGAGGTCGGAGGTGAGCACGAGGATCTTCGCCGCCGGGTGGTAGCGCAGCAGATCGCGGACCTCGGAGAACACCGCGCCGCGGCCACCCATCAGCGCCTCGATCACCACCACGTCCGGCCGGTGCTGTTCGAACGCCACCCGCAGACGGCGTGGGTCGGCCAGCGTGGCGCACACCTCGAACTTGAGCGCCGTCAGGTAGTAGCTCGCCCCTCGCAGCGCCACCACCTGATCGTCGGCCAGCAGAAGGCGTAGCCGCTCAGCGGTGTCGGGCACGCTGGCGAGCATACCGTCGGGGTGTCCGCGGCTCGGCCCCGCAACGCTCGACGAACCAGCCCGGCCGGGTGCGTGATGTACCCGGGTGCCTCCCCCGGATCACGGCATCTCCGCCACGGATCCGGACAGTCCTCCAGTGAAATGTCTCCGAGCGCAGCTACTGTGACGCAAGTGAGCTCGAACGTGTACGTGGGTCGACAGCCGATCCTCGATCGTTCGGGCCGTACCTACGCGTTCGAGCTGCTCTATCGCGACGAGCACCAGGGCGCAGCCGGGATCACGAACCCCGACGAAGCCACGCAACGGGTCGTCAGCGCCGCGCTGCTCGAGTGGGGCTTCGAGCGCCTGATCGGCGACCGAATCGGCTTCATCAATGCCGCCTACGGCCTGCTACGAGCCGACACCCTGTCGATCCTGCCTGCGGAGCGCACGATCATCGAGGTCCTCGAGGACGTGCTGCTCGACGATGCGATCATCTCCACCGTTCGCGAGGCGCACGGCAGGGGTATGCGGTTCGCGCTCGACGACGTCGTCGACCTCGACCGTGCCGGCCTCGACCAGATCGCGCCCTTCATCAGCGTCGTCAAGCTCGACGTGCTCGGCATCGAACGCGACCATCTCGGCCGCATCTCGCGGCTGTCCCGCAAGGCCTTCCCGAACGCGATGCTCCTCGCCGAGAAGGTCGAGGACCTCGAGATGTACCAGGAGTGCCTGGGGCTCGGGTTCGACCTGTTCCAGGGGTACTACTTCGCGAAGCCCGAGACCCTCGCCCGCCAGAGTCGGCCGACGAACGTCTCGGCTGCGGTGCTGCTGCTCGCCGAGGTGAGCCGCACCGACGTCGACATCAATCGGATCGAGTCGCTGATCTCTGCCGACCCGAGCCTGGTCTATTCGCTGCTGCGACTGGTGAACTCGAGCTCGTTCGGGCTGAACGTGCGCGTCGAGTCGATCCGTCAGGCGATCGTCCTCTTGGGCCTGGTGCAAGTGCGCCAGCTGGCGGTGCTGCTGACGATGGCCAAGAACAGCGTCGCCACCAGCGAAGAGATCATCGTGCTCGCCTCGGTGCGTGCGCAGATGGCCCAGTTGCTCGCTGCCGGGCCTCAGGCCCAGCTCGCCTTCACCACCGGCCTGCTGTCGGTGATCGACACGGTCTTCGGCACCCCGATGGAAGAGCTCGTCGCCGGGCTGCCACTGCCCAACGAGGTGAAGGATGCCCTGCTCACGGGCGAAGGCCCGATCGGCGAGGTGATGGAGGTCGTCTACGCCTTCGAGCGCGCCGACATCGAGGCCGTCGAGCGGCTCCG
>JBBATY010000019.1:36221-38060 GCA_040398525.1 Ilumatobacteraceae bacterium
TAGACCTCTTCGTGGTAGGCCTCGCGCATCTTCGCCGTCAGCAGCTCGCGGGCCTCCTCACGGCCTTCCGGGGTCGACAGCACGGCCATCGAGGCCCCGGACAGCGTCGACACGACGATGTCCTTGGCAGGCGCTGCAGGCCACTTCGAAGCATCGGCGACGATGATGTCGGGGCACAGGTTGAGCGAGACGGACACGCTCAGGAAGTGGCCGTCGGCCAAGTTGAGGTTCATCTTCGGCAGGTCGATCGGGTTGGGCGCAGCAACATCGGCATCGGTGCCTTCCTTGCAGCCGTCGAGTTGCACGATCGTGGTCGGTACGGCAACTGCAGTGGCCTTGCCGCCGCCACCGAGCTTGTAGCCGGCGCCGGCGATCACGACGCAGAGCGCCACGATCATGATCAGCTTCTTCTTCGACTTCTTGCCGCCCTCGGGGGCCTCGGTGTCTTTGTCCTTCGCCATGTCGGTGTTCCGTCGCTCCTGGCCCCTCGTCCCTGAGGGGCCCCTCGGTGGGTACTGTCCTGATCGCTACTCGCCCGCGCCACCAGGCGCAGCTTCCACAGCCGGCGCAGCCGGCGGTTCCGTTCCGTTGATCTCGCCGAGGATCGGCTCGAGCGAGATGTCGGTGAGCACCACGATCTCGACTCGGCGGTTCTTGGCCTGGCCTTCGGCAGTGGCGTTGTCGGCCACCGCACGGGTCTCGCCATAGCCCGATGCTGCCAGCCGGTCCTGCGAGACCCCGGCGCTCAGGAAGTACTGCAGCACGGTGGTGGCTCGAGCAGTCGAGAGCTCCCAGTTCGACTGGAAACGGTTGTTCGAGATCGGTCGCGAGTCGGTGTGACCCTCGATGACGATCGAGTTGGGGATCGAACGCAGCGCTTCGGCGACCACCCCGAGCACCGTGAACCCGGCCGGCTCGAGGGCCGCCGAACCGGGCCGGAAGAGCACCTCGTCGCTCAGCACCGTCACCACCATCCCGCGGCCTTCGAGGCTGACCAGGAGGTTGTCGCTGAAGCCGGCGAGCGTCGCTTTGCCGGTGAGGGTCTGTTCGAAGCCCTGCAGTTCCTCGAGCGCCTCGCCGGCCGCCTTCTTCTCGTACTCCTGGCGTGCCTGCTCGATCTGCATCTGCGTGGGCTCGCCGCCGACGGTGGGCGTGACGGCACCGGAGAAGATGCCAGCGCCCCCGTCGAGGCTGATGTCGCCGCTGCCACCACTCTCGAGCGACACCATCTCGGTGGCGCCGCCGAAGTCCTGCTTCAGGTTCTCGGCGAGCTTCTTGAACTTCTCCATGTCGACGCGACCGGTCGCGAACAGCGCCAGGAACATCACCATGAGCAGCGTCAACATGTCGGCATAGGGGATGACCCATGCCTCGTGGTTGACGTGCTCCTCGTGCTCTTCGTGCTCCTCGTGGTGCTTGTGGCCACCGCCGTGGCCACCGCCCCCGTGCCCGCCTCCGCTAGCCACCGCTGGCCTCGCGGATCTTGGCGGCCTCGGACGGTGCCAGATACGACAGCAGGGTCTCTTCGATCACTCGCGGGTTCTGACCGCCCTGGATGGCGAGCACGCCCTCCATCACCATCTCGCGGCTGGCCGCTTCTTGTGTGGAGAGGCGCTTCATCCTGTTGGCGAGCGGCAGCATCACGCCGTTGGCCAGGTACACGCCGAGGAACGTGGCGCAGAAGGCACCGGCGATGCCGGCGCCGAGCTTCTCCGGGTTGTTCAGGTTGGCCATCGTCTCGATCAGGCCGATGACGGCACCGATGATGCCGAACGTCGGGGCGAAGATGCCGAACGCCATGCACCACTCGGCGCCGACCTTGTGGCGGGCCTTCATCGC
>JBBATY010000019.1:38160-64997 GCA_040398525.1 Ilumatobacteraceae bacterium
ATCAGTCCGACCAGTGTTGCCGGCATCGGTCAGTCCTCTTCCTCGATCGAGGGCAGCGGGACGGCCGCAGCAGCGCCGATGATCCCGCTCGCCGTACCGGTCTGCGCGCTCACCATTCGGGCTGCCTCGGCGATCACCCGGGCACGCAGCATCGTGACTTGCTCGAGGATCTCCTCGGGCGATTCGACGACGACGTACTCGGTGCCGTTCAGCAGGTGCACGACAGTTTCGTGATGCCGATCGAGGCGCTCGATGTGGTCGGGGTTGATGTAGAGCGGATCGGCTTGGCGAAGTCGCGTCAGGCGGATCATTGGGGGTCTCCTCGCGGCGGTACGTCCTGGAACTGACCGTCAGATGCGTTGGATTGTTCAGAGAACATCACTTCGCGCCACCAGGCGAGGCCGCAAGGTGACGCAGGGCGATATTCGGGGGATCGGATACCTGCGGATCTGTCGCACCACCGGACTGTTCTCACCGTGGACGCAGCAGAGGACCTGTCTCAGCAGTTGTGGACCATGCGCGAGTTGCTCGAGCAGATGGTCTACAAGCTCGAGATGCAGGGTCTCCTGCTCGCGTCTGGACGCACTCGCTGGTTGCCGTTCTTGAACGCCGAGATCGAGTCGGTGATGGAGGCGGTCAACGCCGTCGACGCCGCTCGCTCCCAGGCGTCGGCCCGGCTGGCCCGCCAGTACGGCCTGGCGTCGACGGTGACGATGACCGAGCTGCTCACCTATGTCGAGCACCCGTGGGGCCAGTTGCTGGCCCAGCATCGTCTGCACCTGCTGTCGCTCCAGTCCGAGATCGAAGACGTGTCGCACGCCAACCAAGAGCTCGCCCGCCGTGGTCTGATGCGCTCGCGGGAGATCATTGCCTCACTCGGCGAGCAGAGCGTCGACGTCTACGACACTCGCGGCTACACCGCCCCACTCGCCCGGACCGCGGTCCGCCTGGATCGGACGGTCTGACGATGCCGAACATCTCATCGCTGCAGACCCCGCTGAGTGCCCTGCGCGCCCACCAGCGGATCCTCGACGCCACGGCCAACAACATCGCCAACGCTTCGACACCGGGCTACCGCCGCCAGCGTGTCGAGACCGTCGCTCAAGGCGGCGCCGCAGTGAACGGTGGCGGAGTCGTCCTGAGCACCCGGTCGGGTGTCGACTCGCTCCAGGTCACGCGTTCGGCCGACGACCTGCTCATCGGCCGGGCCACCAACGAAGAGGCGAGCCTTGCGTCGGCCGAGTCGACGAGCACCGCCATCGGTCGGGTCGAAGCCATCTTCCCCGAGCCCTCCGACATCGGTCTGGCCAGCCAGCTCGACGCTCTCTGGAGCAGCTGGAGCGAGCTCTCCACCGACCCGGCCAGCCAGAGCTTGCGGTCGGACGTGCTCGCCAAGGCGTCGACGGTGACGGCCACGTTGCGCCGCAGTGCGGTCGACCTGGCAGCGATCGCCGATGTCGCCCGCGAGCGGCTGAGCCTGTTGGCCAACGAGGTCAACGGTCTGACCGCGCAGCTCGCCGAGTACAACCGCGGCGTCAACGGCCTTCCCAACGTGCCCCCCTCGATGCTCGACGAGCGCGACCGGCTGGTGAACGAGTTGACCAAGCTCACCGGCGCCATCGTCAAGGTCACCGACGACAACACCGTGGCCGTTTCGATCGGTGGCCACCAGGTGGTGCAGGGCCTCCACCACGAACGCGTCGAGGCGCCGGGCGGGGTGCTCCGCCTCGTCCGTAACGGCCAAGTGATGCTGCCGACCTCCGGTGAGGCCGCAGCAGTGGTCTCGACGATCAACGATGTCATCCCGCGGTACCTGAGCTCGCTCGACAGTGTCGCTGCATCGCTCGTGTCGACGGTGAACACCCTGCACACGGCCGGCTACGGCCAAGACGGGGTCAGCGGCCGTACGTTCTTCGACCCGGCGGGCACGACGGCCACGACGATCGACCTCTCGGCCGACGTCATCGGCCAGCCCGGACGCCTCGCCGCCGGAGCCCCGGTCTTCCCGGGTCCCGTCGCGCCAGGCCCACTCGACGGCAACCAGGCACGTGTGATGGCTGCGCTCGCAGACTCGGCGACCGGGCCCGACAGCAGCTACCAGCAGATGATCAGCAGCCTCGCCGTCGAGGCGCGCACTGCCCGCCAGCGCGCCGAGGTGCAGACCACGGTCGCCGACAACGCCACCCGCGACGCAGCGTCGATCAGCTCGGTGAGCGTCGACGAGGAGATGACCCAGATGATCGAGTCGCAGCGCGTCTACCAGGCGGCCAGCAAGGTGCTGGCGACCATCGACGAGCTGCTCGGCTTCCTGATCGAGCGGGTGATCTGACGATGAACTCGACGAGCGACCCGGATGTGACGAGTGACCCGGATGTGAAGGGGGCGACGCAATGCGCGTGACCAGCTCGATGATGGCGCGGACCAACCTGCGCAACATGAGCCAGGGCCTGGCCCGTCTCCAGGAGACCCAAGGGCAGATCACCTCCGGCAAGGACTTCACCAAGCCCTCGGAGGACCCCGGCCGCGCCACCTCGGCCATGTCGACGCGCAAGGACCTGCGCCGGATCGACCAGCGGATGCGCTCGATCGAGGATGCCCAGGGTTGGGTCGGCGCGGCCGACACCCAGCTCACCTCGGCACTCGACCGGATGCTGCGCGCCAAGGAGATCGCCGTCAACGCCGGCAACGGCATCGCTGCACTCACACCGGGGGCTCGCGCCTCGCTGGCGAAGGAGTTGCGGGCCGTCCGCTCCGACCTGCTCAACGTGGCCAATGCCACCTACGCAGGGCGCTCGTTGTTCGCCGGCACTGCTGCCGGGGTCGCGTACGACGGCACCGGAGCGTTCATGGGCAACGACCAGGCTGTTGTCCGCGACGTCGCCCCCAGCAACGCGATGACGATCAACGTCACCGGCAACCGCGTGTTCGGCCAATCCGGCGTCGGACCGGGCACCTTGTTCGAGGTGCTCGAGCGGATGGCGGTCGCCGTCGAAGCAGGCGATCGCGTCACCGCCGCGACCGAGCAGGGCAACCTCGATGTCGCCTTCGAGCGGCTGCGTGTGTCCTCGGCCGAGATCGGCACGAAGTGGGCCACGCTCGAGCAACTTGCAGTGCGCACCCAGGACGACAAGGTGGCTCTCAAGGAGCAGCTGTCGCAGATGGAGGACGTCGACATGGTCGAGAGCCTCATCAAGGTGAAGTCGCAGGAGAGCTCGTACCAGGCTGCGCTGCAGACGACGGCGAAGGTCCTGCCGATGTCGCTGCTCGACTTCCTGCGCTGAGCAGACCGGGGCGGATCACCGCACGACGCCTCTCCGCGCTGTGGTGAGTCTCGGGGCGGTCGTGCATCTCGACCGCGCGCATGCGCTCACGCGCCGGCACGCGCCGGTCGTAGCGGTGCTCGAGCACCGTTGCCCTGTCCGTGGCAGTGCAGCCAGGGGCGCCACCGGTCGTGCGTGTCAGCAGCCGACCCGGCCGCCGATGGTCACTCGGTGATGGCCCAGTCCTGCTGCTCGAGCACCTTCATCTGCTGGGCGGCTCGCTCGGCCTCGATCGACTGGACCATTGCGGCCACGAGGACGCGGTTCACCATGCCGATCGAGAACCACACCAGCGCCGCGACACCGAACGAGCGGAGCAGCGCGAAGTCGACCGACTCCCCCGTCCTCACGGCGCCAAGCAGCGGCTGACCCGTCAGCACTGCCGTGGCCGCCACCGTGATGACCAGCCGCCACGGTGCCAGTGGGCCGGGCAGATCGAGCGCCTCGGGCTGCTCGGACTGCTTCTTCTTGCGGCTCATTCGCCGGCATCCCATTCGGCTTCGGCGGCGACCTCTTCGTGGTCGCCGGTTCGCAGGACGACACGCACCGACAGGCGCTTCACGCCGTCCTCCCGGCGCAACGACCCCATCAGGGCGTCTGCCGCCGAGACCGCCAGCTCGACCTGACGCTGCGAGAGCTCACTGGGACCGGTCGACGTGCCGGAGGCGCCGGACGGCGCCGGCACCTCGATCCGCGCCGGGGCGGGAGCGACAGGTTCGGCTGCCAGGGCCCGCGGGATCGCGAGCGACACGACGGGTGCCGGCTCGTCGACCTGTGTCGGCGCCGGCGCCGAGGTCTCGGCAGCACGAGTCGCCGTGGGCCACGAGGGACGCATCACCATGCCAGGTGCCGGGCGCGACCCGACAGGTGCCGTGGTCTCCGGCTCGGTGGGCGCCACCATGCGCTCGGGAGCAGCCGGTGCCGTTCCGAGGTGCTCGGACTGGGTGCGCATCGCAGCCATCAGCCGCGGGGTCGAGGTGAGCACCTGCAACTCCTCGATGATCCGCTCGACACGAGCGAGGCCGGGCGACCCGACGCCCGCCGGTGCGGCGGCACGTGGCCAGCCGGCGACCGACGGCCGGGCCTCGAGCGTCTCGACGGGGGCTGCGAAGGCGACCGGGGCTGCCAGCGCGACCGGGGCGACCGGGGCGACCGCCGCAGGCTGGGCAGCCGGTGGCGCCACCACGGGTACGTCGTTCGCCCACACGAGGGGGGAGAGCTCGAGTCGGCCGGTGGGATCGCTGTCGACGTGCCCGCTACCACCGTCGGGCTCGCCGGCCGGGGCGACCGCGAACATCCGGTCGAGCTCGGCCATCCGGGCCAGACGCTCGGGGCGGTTGCCCCGATCGTGATCGGATGTCGGCGGCGAGTACCACGAGTTGGTCTCCTCGGGCAGGTCATTGGCCGAGGTCCGCCGGCGAAGCCACGTGCGGCCGGGGCTCTCGACAGGGGCCGAATCGCCGGCCACGACCGCAGACAGCGCTGCTGCGATCGCCGCAGCAGGGTCGGTGCGGTCCGCCTCCCAGCGTGCCTTGTCGTTGTTCGACGTGGTGGAGATCAGTCGTTCGAGGGCCGACTCGACGGTCTCCTCGATCGGCGACACCACGACCTCGACACCGAGGTCGGCAGCGAAGAAGCCGCCGAGGCCACCTCGTCGGATTCGGTTCGCCGCGACCAGCGTGACCCGGCGGCCGAGCGTGCGCTCGGCGATCGCCACGGCCTCTTCGAGCGTGGCCGCCCGGAAGGTGTGGGTGGCCTGGTCGTCAGTTGTTCGCGTAGGCATGGCGGTACTCCTCGGCAAGGCCGTGATCGGCGGTCATCGGGGTGGTGTCGAGATCGATGTTGGCGACGACATCGATCGTGAGGTGATCGCCCAACTCGGCGTACGAGACGACGGCCACCGTGGGGACCGCCGACCGGACGAGCCGGCTGAGCGCAGGACGCAGCGGTCCGGCGCAGACGAGCACCGGACTGATGCCGCGAGCGGCGTGCTGGTTGACGAGCTGGTGCAGGTCGCGGACCAAGGTGTCGGCCTGCTCGGGCCGCAGTTCGACCTGGGTCTGGCCGTCGATGCTGCGCAACCCGGCGAGCATCCGGTTCTCGGTCGTCGGGGCAAGGGTGACCACCGTGAGACGGCCGTCTTGCGAGAGTGCCGAGGTGATCGCCGGCCCGAGCTCGATCCGGGCCGCCTCCACCATCGCTTCCTGGGTGCGAACGGTCCGCGCCCGGTCGGCCACGGCTTCGAGGATGCGGACGAGGTCGCGTACCGGGATGCCGTCGTCGAGCAGCGCGGCGAGGACTCGCTGCACCTCGCCGGCGGTGACGCCGAGGGCGACGAGGTCGTCGACCACCTGCGGGTCGGTGGCGCGCACTCCCTCGATGAGCGCCTTGACATCGGTGCGGCTGAGCAGACGCCCAGCGCGACGACGGACGATCTCGGCGAGGTGGGTGACGATGAGCGTCGAGCGGTCGACCACGGTGTTGCCCATGATCTCGGCCTGGACCTGGTACTCGGTGGGCACCCAGCGGGCATTGAGGCCGAACACCGGCTCGCGGACGTCTTCACCGGGCAGGCCGTCGAGCGCCTCACCGATCACCAAGACGCGACCGGCCGGGGCCGTGCCGCGGCCCACTTCGACGCCATGGACGCGGATGACGTAGGCGCTGGTCGGCAGCTCGGACGAGTCGCGGGTACGGATGGACGGCATCACGAAGCCGAGCTCGGCGGCGATCTTGCGCCGCAACGCGCTCACCCGGTCGAGCAGGTCGCCACCGCTGGCCGCATCGACGAGGCCGATGAGGTCGAATGCGATCGTCAGCTCGAGCGGCTCCATCCGAGCATCGACAGCAAGTTGCTGCGGCGACGGTGGGGCAGCCTCAGCCTCATCCGGCAGCGCGGCGGTGGCCGCAGCCGCGGCAGCCTGAGCTGCCAGTTCCTCGGCCGTCGGCAGCCTGTTCGCGGCGAGGAGCATCCCGACACCCACCAAGAGGAACGGGAACTTCGGCAGGCCGGGGATGAGCAGCATCAGCAGCACCACGGCGCTGGCGCTGCGCATGGCGTTGCGCTGCCGGTAGAACTGGGCGAAGACATCGGAGCCGAGGTCGGCGCCACCGGCCGCACGGGTGACGATGAGGCCGGCCGAGATCGACACGAGCAGCGCAGGGATCTGCGACACGAGGCCGTCACCGATGGTGAGCAGCGAGTACTGCTGGATGGCCTCGCCCACCGGCATGCCGTTCTGCACGACGCCGATCAGGAACCCACCGATGAGGTTGACGGCCGTGATCACCAGACCGGCGATCGCGTCGCCCTTGACGAACTTGGACGCACCGTCCATCGCACCGTAGAAGTCGGCCTCGTCGGCGATGTCCTGGCGACGGCGGCGAGCCTCGTCCTCACCGATCATCCCTGCGCTCAGGTCGGCGTCGATGGCCATCTGCTTGCCGGGCATGGCGTCGAGGGTGAAGCGGGCGGTCACCTCGGCCACGCGGCCCGAACCGTTGGAGATGACGACGAACTGCACCAGGGTCAGGATCAAGAAGATGACCATGCCGACCACGAGGCTGCCGCCGACCACCACCGAACCGAAGGTCTCGATCACGGCACCGGCATGACCGTTGCTGAGCACGGCACGCGACGTCGCCACATTGAGACCGAGGCGCAGCAGGGTGACCACCAGCAGCAGCGATGGGAACGAGCTGAAGTCGAGTGCGCGACGCACGTTCATCGACACGAGCAGGATCAACACTGCGGTCGACAAGTTGGCGACGATCAGCACGTCGAGGATCCCCGACGGCAGCGGGATGATCATCACGGCGACGACGAGGACCACTGCTGCAGGCAGCGTCACCTGTCCCATCCGACTCCGCTCCACCATGTCTCCCATCTGCCGCTGAACCCGGTTGCGCATGTCACCGGTTCCCGGACGGTGGAGACTGTTCGTAGGTAGCGGAGATTGTCGACAAGGTGAGCGTCATCCGGACGATCAGGTCGGCAACACAGACAGGAGGTCAGATGCTGCTCGAGACAACTCGCTTCGGGCTCGTCGATGTCGACGAGAGCCAAGCGTTCGAGATCCCCACGGGGATTCCCGGATTCCCGGATCTACGCCGGGCCGTGCTGTTCGGTGGCGGTACCGCACCGGGCCAGGCCACCGGCGATTCACACAATCTCTACTGGCTACAGGACCTCGACGACGGGGCGCTGGCCTTCATGTGCGTCGTGCCGTTCGCCCCATTCCCCGACTACGACTTCGAGATCGACGAGCAGGGCCTGGGGATCGAGGATCCCGAGGACGTCACCGTGCTCACCATCGTCACCGTCCGTCGCGAGGGCGGCGTGGCCGAGATGAGCACCAACCTGCGGGCCCCGCTGATCATCGACCGCCGCAACCGGCGGCTGCACCAGGTGATCCTGCCCGACTCGACCTGGCCGGTCCGGGCTCGCTTCGCCGAGCTCGTGTCGAACGGGGGTCGCTGATGTTGGTGCTGGCCCGTCGTGTCGGAGAGAACATCCTCATCGGTGACGACATCGTCGTCACCGTCCTCGAGATGAGCCGCGACCAGGTGCGCATCGGCATCCGTGCCCCGCGCTCGGTCTCGGTGCACCGCGAGGAGGTCTACCAGGAGATCCTCCTGGCGAACCGCGAAGCAGCTGATGGGCGGCCGGGAGACGAAGTCGTGGTGGCGGCCGCGACGATCGCCGACCTGCCCCCGAAGCGACGCTGACCCGGACGACGACGCCCCGGTGATCTCCTGTGGAGGGTCACCGGGGCGTTGTCGCGTCTGCGGACCTGTGTCGCACGGCCCGCGGCACTGGCGGCGTCGAGCTCGTCGTCACGCGGCAGCGCGGCGAGCCGGTCCCCGGCGACGACCACGCTGGCGGTCCGGGACGGCGTCGAGCACCTGCTGCGACACGCGGTAGCTGTTCGGCAACGGGGTCGCCGACGCGGGCAGCATGGTGCTGCGCAGGCGTCGCACGAAGGCGAGCACCTTCGCCACGGCTTCGTAGAGCACGACCGGGATTTCGTCGCCGAGCTCGCACGAGCGCCACAACGCCCGCGCCAGGGGCTTGGCCTCGACGATCGGCACCCGGGCCTCCATCGCCTTCTCGCGGATCCGCGCCGCCGTTGCGTCGGTGCCGATGGCCACGACCCGCGGCGCGGCACCCTTCGCCGGGTCGTAGGCGATGGCCACGGCGATGTGGGTCGGGTTGGTCACGACCACCGATGCCTCGGCGACTGCCGACATCATCCGATTGCGACCGAGCGCCATCTGCAGCGAGCGGATCCGGCTCTTCACCATCGGATCGCCTTCCATCATCCTCATCTCGTCGCGCACCTCCTGCTTGGTCATCCGCAGGTCGCGCAACTTCGAGCGTCGCTGGTAGACGTAGTCGACGAGCCCGATGGTGACGCCGGCCCAGGCGATCTTGCGGGCCATCGCGACCAGATCGGCGCTCAGCACCGACACGGCCGATCTGAGCGCCATACGACCGGAGCCGATGAGGTGCTCGTGCACGGCGAGGACGTACGGCCAAGCGAGCCACGCGATGAGCACGGCCTTCACGATCTGCTTGCCGGTCTCCCAGAGCGATTTGGCCGACAGGAGGCGCTTGGTCCCCTGGATCGGGTCGATTCGGCGGAAGTCGGGCTTGAGCGGGTGCAGCGACAGCACCAGGCCCGTCTGCGCCATGGTGGTCGTCACGGCGAGGAGCATCAGGGCGAGGAGGAACGGTAGTGCTGCGGTGAAGCCTGCCCGCAGGGCCTGGCCGAGCACCTGCGGCACTGCGGTCGGGTCCGGGCGCTGGGCAAGGTCGCCGAGCGACGCCATCAGGTCGACCAGGCCGCGGCCCACCGACACGACGAGCCACGGCAGGAAGTAGGTGGCGATGAGCAGGCTGAGCCACGGCCCGAGGTCGGCGGACTTGGAGACCGTGCCCTTCTTCTTGGCGTCCTGCTTCTTCTTCGGGGTGGGTGCCTCGGTCTTCCCTTCACGACGCGACATGGCTCACCCCCCGAAGACCCCGAAGGCCGAGCGGATCGCCGAGCCGAGCAGGGAGTCGACGGTCTCGGGCAGCAACAGCAACGTCGCTCCGAGCAGACCGAAGGTGATGAACGCCTTCGCCGCGAAGCCGATCACCAGGATGTTCAACTGCGGTGCGGCCTTGCCGAGGAAGCCGAGCGCCAGCTCGGCGCAGAAGAGAGCTGCGAGCACCGGGAGGGCGATCTCGAGTGCGGCGACGAGCAGGATGCCGAGCAGCCGACCGAAGGTCTCGATCGCGCCCTCGATGTCGATCCGGCCGAGCGGGGCCACCTCGACCGATCGCACGAAGGCGCCCACCACCAGGACATGTCCGTTGATCGCGAAGAGCACAGCCGTCGCCATCAACTGGTAGAAGCGCCCGATCGGGCTCGAGTTGTTGCCGGAGATCGGGTCGATCACCGCGCCCATGCTGAAGCCGACCTGCAGGTCGATCAGCTCGCCGGCGGTCTGCACCACCGTGAACAGGGCAGCGACGAAGTAGCCGAGCACCACGCCGGCCAGCACCTGGGTGAACAGCATCCCGACGAACTCGGCCCCACCGATGGCGGCGAGCTCGGTGTCGACCTGCGCGCCCATCGGGCCGGCGAGCACGAAGGCGAGGGCCACGGCCATCCCGATGCGCACCCGCACCGGCATCGCCGGGCCGTTGAACGGAGGACAGAACGTCACCCACGCCGCGGCGCGCGTGAGCGCCAGGCTGAACCCCACCAGGAGGCGCGGGTCGACGAACAGCTGCATCGGGTCGTCGTCAGCCGTTGAGCAGTTGCGGGATCGCCGACATCAGCTCTTGGCCGAAGTTCACCATCGACTGGAGCATCCAGCTCCCGCTGACAGCGATGACGATCGCTGCACCGATCAGCTTGGGCACGAAGGTGAGGGTCTGCTCCTGGAGCTGGGTGACCGACTGCAGGATGCCGATCACCACGCCGACTGCGAGCACGACGAGCAGGAACGGCCCGGCGACCTTGGCCGTGACGATGAGGGCACTGGTGCCGATGTCGAGGACTTGCTGGGTGGTCATGGGGCCGCCTATCCGTACGAGTTGAGCAAGGTGCCGGTGACGAGCATCCAGCCGTCGAGCATGACGAAGAGCAGGAGCTTGAACGGCAACGAGACGAACGAGGGTGGGAGCATCATCATCCCGAGGCCCATCAGCACGGCCGAGACGACGAGGTCGATGATGAGGAAGGGCACGAAGATGACGAACCCGATGATGAAGCCGCTCTTCAGCTCGGACAGCACGAACGCCGGGACGAGCGCGTTGAGCGGCACATCCTCACGGGCCACCGGGGTCTCGGTGCCGGTGGCGTCGAGGAACAGCTCGAGCTCGTCGTCACGTGTGTTCTCGAGCAGGAACCCGCGCAGCGGGTCCTGGACGGCGTCGTAGGCCTCGGTGACCGTCATCGTGCCGGCCAGCAGCGGATCGAGGGCGACCTCTTTCATCTCGCCGAGCGTCGGTCCCATCACGAACAGGGTGAGGAAGATGCTCAGGCCGACGATCACCTGCTGCGGAGGCGCCGTCGGCAAACCCAGCGCGTTGCGGGTGAGCGACAAGACGATGACGATTCGGGTGAACGAGGTGCAGAGCACCAGCAGGCTGGGGGCGATCGAGATCACCGTCAGCAGCAGGATGATCACGACCGTGTTCGACGGCTTCTCGCCGACGCCCGGGAAGTCGAGGTTGATCGCTGCGTCGCTCGCCTGATCGTCGTCGGTGAAGATCGAGCCAGGACCGACACCCACACGGTCGATGGCGTCGGTGATGGTGTTCGGATCGGGGGTCACCGGTGCCACCGGGGCGACCGGCGCCGGGGGGACAGGCGTCGCCGCGGCGGCGCGTCCAGGGTTCAGCATCAGCACCGCGAGCACGGCGGCGCCGACGACGAGCGCGAACGCCAAGGGGCGTCGCGTCGCCGCACGGGCCGGAGTGGTCACGGTGGCCAATGCCTCAGGCACGGCGGACGGTCGCTTCCCGCAGAGCTTCGATGAAGCCACGCGACGCCTGCTGCTCGGGGACGGCAAGCGCCTGGCTGCTCGCAACAGCTGTCGTGGCAATCGGGATCCGCTCCTCGCGGACCTCGTTTGCGGCCTCCCATGCGGCGAGCGACATCGAACTGATGACATTGGGGCTGCCGTGCTCGGATGCGGCGACCAGCAGCACCTCGTCGGCGAACTGGACGGCGACGAGTTGGGTCGTGCGGCCGATGCCCACCCGAGTGAGCACCTGCACGCCGCGGCGTGGTGCGGGCTTGGCGCCTGCGCGACTGGTGCGGACGAGCGACCGGCTCGAACGCGACCGGCTGAGCGAGGACGTCGCTCCACCGCCTTGACGGCGCCGCATCACCTGGTAGGCGACGGCGATCAGGCCGAACACGACGGCGAGCGAGACGACCATCCGCAGGAGGAGGTCGCCGAAGCTGGCGTCGGTCATCGCAGGAGCTCGTCCGGCGGGGCGATCTCGGTGATGCGCACCCCGAACTCCTCGTCGATCACCACCACCTCGCCGACGGCGATGCGGCGGCCGTTGACGAGCAGATCGATCGGCGCACCAGCGATGCGGTCGATCTCGACCACCATCCCGGGCGACAGGTTGAGCAGGTCACGGATCGGCATCGTCGTGCGCCCGAGTTCGGCCGTCACCGTCATCATCACGTCGTTCAGCACGGTGAGCGGCGTGGCGCCGACCATCCCGGCCATAGGGCCACGCCCCTGCAGCACGCCCGGGGTCCACGGCTGCGCAGCCGCCTCGGGCTCGTCGTCGACGGAGATGTCGAGCGTCACGCCCACCAGGGCGGTGACACGCAGGTCGTCGAGGATCTCGACGACGACGTCCGGCTCGGCCTCGTCAGAACCGGCGACGTCGATCGCGCCACCAGACAGCCCGACCCCGAGCGCGCTCGACAGGGCGCGCACTGCGCCCATGAACGCCTCGGCAGTGAGACCGGCATCGCCGAAGAGACGATCGGCGACTTCGGTGTTGACAGCAAGCAGCAGCGATGCGCCCGGCTGCTCGGCGATCGGCATCCGCAGCACGGTGGCTGCCGGATCGAACGGCCAACTGCGAGCAGCTCGTGTGGCATCGCCAAGGCTCAGCTGCTGGGCCAGGACCAGGGCTGCGCTCTCGCAGCCAGCGACCAACGCCTGCCTGGCGGTGTGTGCATCCATCCCTCGAACACTCCCTCTCGTGGCGAACCCAGTGGGTCGACGTCACGGAACTGTTCGGAGATCAGCCCACTTGTCAGGCAGCTATCGCAGGATCAGTGGGAGCGGGAGAAGCGCTCGTCGGTGGGCGACCAGCGCGACGGGGCACGGGTCTCGAGCGGGTCGACCGGACGGTCGACCAGCACGGCGAGATGGCGGTTCTGGCGGCCGATGCGGGCGTGGTGCACCGGTGTCTGGTCGACCACGAGCGTGAGTGGCTGGTCGAGGGGGTGATGCAGCGGAAGGACGTCGCCCACCTGCAGCCCGACGATGTGCCGGGCGAGCACGTCGAGGTCGCGGAACTGCGCAGCAACCTCGACGTTGGTCTCGCCGAGATGCATGCGCAGCCGGTTCTGGTTCTCGACGCGGTTGCTGCTCGACAGGTTGCCGTACAGCGAGCTGGCCGACAGTGCCTCGAGATGGGGCTGCAGGCTCGAGAACGGGATGCACAGCGATGCGATCCCGACCGTGGTGTCGATCTTGATCTCGTACGCCACCACGATGACCATGTCGGTCGGTGCGGCGATCTGTGCGTACTGCGGGTTCGACTCCTGGCTCATGATCTTCGGCTCGGTGGCCACCACCGGTTCGAAGGCGTACCGCAGCTCGGGGAGCGTGTTCTCGATGATGCCGCGCATCAGCACGAGCTCGAGGTCGGTGAGCGGACGCTCCGGCTGCTTGCCGTCGCCCGTTCCGCCCATCATCGTCTCGATCGCGCTGAAGCAGATCTCGAGCGGGATCTGGAAGATCGCCGCGCCCGACAGCGGCGCCAGGCCGAGCAGGGTCAACAGCGTCGGGTTCGGCAACCAGCGCACGTATTCGTCGTACGACCGCTGCTCGATCGAGGTGATTGACACCTGGGTGACGCTGCGCAGTTGCGACGCCAGCATCGTGGTGAACCCGCGCGCAAACGTCTCCTGCACGATCTGCATCGTGCGGACGTGGTCGCGCGACAGCGTGCTCTGGCGACGGAAGTCGTAGAGCTTCGGCTGGCCGCGCCGCTTGCGCGGCGCGTTGGCCGTGGTGTCCGTAGCTTCTGGGTTCGACACGGTTGTCTGCATGGCTCCTCAGCGAATGGCCCCGACAGGTGGTGATGGAGAAGGTCCCGAGCCGGCGCCGATGCGCACGGCATCAGCGGCCGAGACGGACGACTTCCTGCAGGATCTCGTCGGAGGCGGTGATCACCCGGGCGTTGCCCTGGAAGCCACGCTGGGCCACGACGAGGCGGCTGAACTCCTCGGCGAGGTCGACGTTCGACAACTCGAGGGTGCCGGCGCTGATCTTGCCTCGGCCGAACGAGGCGGCCTGACCGATCTGCGGCAGGCCCGAGTTGCCGGTCTCGCGCCAGCCACCGGCGACGCGCTCGAGACCCTGCGGGTTGGTGAACACCGAGATGGCGACCTGGCCGACCTGCACCGACTTGCCATTGGAGTAGACGCCCATGATCGAGCCACCGTTGCTGACGTTGAACGACTGCAGCGCACCGGCGAACGAACCGTTCTGGCCGATGACGCTGACGTTGGTCTGCGAGCCGTACTGCGTCACCCGGTTGGGCGTCGTCGCGGCGCCCATCTCGATGGTCATCGGCTCGGTGATCCCCGGGATCTGGCCGGCAGCGATGTTGATGTTGCGGTCGACCGGGATGGTGAGCTCGCCGGTGATGTCGAAGGTGAGCACGTTGTCGGTGAGGGTGACCTGCGTTGCGGGGTCGCCGTGCGTGGCCGACACGGTCCACTGGTTGGCCGCCGTCTTGGTGTACGACACGTTCAGCACCACCTCGGCGCCCTGGGCGTTGTAGGCCGCCACGCTGTTGCTGACCCTGGTGCCGATGGCCGAGGCGGCGTTGAGGTTGCCCGACACCGACACCTCGGTGGTCTGCACCGGCGCCATCGCACTACCGATCGGCACACGCAACCGCGTGAGCGGCCCGGTGGGGTCGATCAGACCGTCCGGGTCGGCCTGCCAGCCCATGACGTACCAACCGTCGGCGGTCGACAGGTTGCCCTGCGCGTCGAACGAGAACGACCCGTTACGGGTGTACAGCTGGGCGTTGGCGTTGTTGACGATGAAGAAGCCGTCGCCTTCGATGGCGAGGTCGGTCGTCCGACCGGTGCGCTGCAGGGCGCCCTGGGCGAAGTTCTGTGCCGTGCCGGCCAGACGCGAGCCGAGGCCGACCTGGGCCGGGTTGGTACCGGCGACCACACCCTGCGGGTCACCCGCCTGCAGGGTCTGGCTGAGCACATCGGAGAAGAGGATGTTCGAGCTCTTGAACCCAATGGTCGAGACGTTGGAGATGTCACTCGACACGACGTCGAGCATCAGCTGGTGGTTGCGCATGCCGGAGATGGCGCTGGACATCGAGCGGATCATGGTGGCTTCCTCTTCCTGGTGGAGTGATCTGTTGGTTGGTCGGTCTGTTCGGCCTGGTGGGCCGGATGGTTCGGTAGGGGTCAGCTCGCGGCTGCGCCAGCGACCGGCGGAGTCGAGACGCTGCGCACAGCGTCGATCGGTACGTCGAAGGTGCCGGCACGGATCACCATGTTCGGACCGTCGAAGCTGATGGCCGAGGCGACGGCGGTCGTGGGACTGCCGTCGGGGCCGGTGAAGGTGATCTGCTTGCCGATCAGTGCGCCGCCCACCGCGAAGCGGTTCGCCGGGCCGTTGCCCTCGATGAGGTCGGCGATCTCCTGCAGCTTGTCGACCACGGAGAGCTGAGCCGACTGCGAGATCATCTCGCCCGAGTCGAGCGGCTTGGACGGGTCCTGATAGCGCAACTGGGTGACGAGCAACTTCAGGAACGCCTCACGGTCGAGCAGACCGCCTGGCACCTTCGATGTGATCGACGAGCTCGAGCCGCTGCCGTTGGTCGACGTAGCGGGCGTCGTCTTGGTGGTGGTGGGTGTCGACGTGGCGCTGGTGACGCCCGAAATGGGTGCGACGGACATGGTGTACCTCGGATCAGATGAGCAGGTCGAGGCCGGTCGAGCCGGCGGAGCGGACAGTGGATGAGCGGGTGCCGCCAGCGATCGGGCGAGAGCCCGCGTCGCTGCTCGAGCGGTCACTGCGGCTGCGCCTGTCGGCGTCGCCGGAACGATCACCGGTACCGGTCGCTCGGCCGTCGCCGGCGGCGCCGCGACCGTTCCCGCCTCCCGGCAGGCTGTCGGTGACGTCGAGCGAGCCAAGCGAGCCGAGCGACTCGAGCTCGCTGCGCAGGCTGGCACTCTGGCTGAGCAACAGCTCGCGGGTCGAGCTCTCCCCGGCAGCGAGGGTGACGTGGAGCCCGCCGCTGCCCTGATGGGCCTGCAGGCTGAGCTGGCCGAGGCCCTCGTCGGACAGGTCGACGGTCATGGTGCCGCCGAGCCCGTTGCCGACGAAGCGGTCGCGGAGGCGTGTGCCGTCGAGGCTCTGCTGAGCCTCGGGCTCGGGGGTGCGGACGGTGGCGGCCTCGACCCGCTCGGCAACCGTCGGAGCCGACGAGGAGGCAGAGACGCTCACCGGCGCGACGGCGGGGCGGGCATCGGCAGCAGGTCCGGCGGGAGCGGCTTCGTCACCGGCAGCCGAGGCCGCCATGGGTGCGCTGGGGACGACCGGTGCCGCCTCGACGACGGCCTCGGGGGCAACGTCGTTCACCATCGGTGCGGGCTGCGGCGAGGTCTGCGGCTGGCCGCCCTGTCCGGCGCTCGGGTCGCCGGTGGGCTGCTCGCCCGACGCCGGTGCAGTCGGCGCGGCGCCGAGCAGGTCGGTCGGCGCGGCCGACGAGGACGGGTCCGTCTCGGTCCGAGCCGGTTCGGCCGGTGCGGCTGCTGCAGTGTCGACCACAGCGTCGCCAGCAGCCGGTACGGCCGGTGCGTTCGTGGTCGGCGCTGCTGCGCCAGGGTCGACGCCCACGGTGTCGGCCTGCACGGTGGCGACCGTCTCCGCAGGCGCCTCGGTGGGGACCGCGATCGACTGATGGGAGGCGCCGGGCACACCCGGCGCTGCTGCCGCAGCAAGTGCGGTCGACGGAGCACCCTCGACCATCGCGACCGACCCGGCACCACCTGCACCCGCTGGAGCGGCTGCATCGACGCTGACGCCCGGCACGAGCGATGGCGACATCTGGAGCGGAGCGGCGACAGCGACCTGCACCGGCTGCACCAGCACGACCGGCACCACCTGCGCCGGTCCCTGGTCCGCCGCTTCGGCCCGCTCGGTCTTCTCGCGAGGCTCGCTCACCTCGTCGGTCGAGTCCGTCGAGTCCGTCGCGCTCGATCGATCGACGCTGTTGGTGGCACGGTCGTCGGCGGCCCTGCTGCGGCGATCGGCGCCCTCGGCTCGTCGGTCGTCGACCCGACGGTCATTGGCCGACGGTGCCGGCCGATCATCGGTGCGGCTCTCACCGAGCTCGGTGCCTGCCGAGGCCCGCGACTGATCGGGCTGCTCGAGCGCTCGGGCGAAGATCGCATCGAAGCCCGACTCGCCACCGGTGGCGATCGACGGGGCCTGACGTCCGGCCGCTGCACCGACGGTGTCGACGAGGGACAGAGCGGAACTGATCGTGGTCATGACATCCTTCCGGCAGCCTTCATGACTGCGTTCACGTACGTCTCGGCCTGTGAGCCAGCGAGCACCGACCCGGCGCGGGCCATCGCCCCGGGACCGATGTTGTAAGCACCGACGGCCATGTCGAGAGAGCCCCCGAAGCGATCGAGGGCCTTGCGGATGTAGCGAGCCGCTCCATCGATCGCCGACGCCGGATCCCATGGGTTGACACCCATCTCGGCGGCGGTCCCCGGCAGGAACTGCATCATCCCCTGCGCCCCGGCACCGCTGACGGCGTCGAGCCGGAACCGCGACTCGACATGGCCCATCCCGGCGAGCACCGTGGGCGGCACCCCATAGCGGGCGCCCGCCGCATTGAACATCGAGGCATAGGGCACGTCGGCCCGCACCGGGGTGAGGTCACCCATCGGCACGGTGCTCGTCGGGCCCTCGACTCCGCCGAGCCAGGTCGGCGCCGCCCCCGAGGCGTAGCTCGCTCGGGCGGTCGGATCGAAGAGCATCCCGGATTCGAGGGCAGCTTCGGTCTGTTTGGCGATGGCGCTGTAGAGATCGTCCGCCCGGGGCACACCACCGGCGAGGTCGGTGCCTGCGAGGCCCAGCGACGCGGCAGCGGAACCAGCAGCAGAGGGGGTCGTCCCCACCGACCCGGCGCCGAGCGTGCTTGCCGGCACACCACCTGGGGTCTCCGCGAGCGGCAGGCGTCGATGCGCCGCAATGCGGGATTCGATCGCGCTCACGCGAGCCGCGACGGCTGCGATGCTGCTCATCTGCCGACCCCCCCGACTTCATCGGCGCCGGCACTGGCACCGGCCCGACGGGCGAGGACCAGATCCTCGATCTCGGTCTGCGCGCGGTGCGCCTCCTCGGCGCGCTCGCGCTCGTCGAGCCGAGCGGAGAGCCGCTCGAGGGCTTCGACACGGCGCGCCGCCTCGACCCAGCGGACACGCACCTCTTCAGCGACGTCGGCCGCGTCGAGGGTGACCTGCCGGAGCCGATGGGCAGCCAGGGCCCCGACCTCGGCCACCAGACGGTGCTGCTGGAGCTCGCTCGGCGACACCTCGACCTGCAGCAGGGTGCCGTACGCGTCGACCCGTGCCCAGGTGGCTTCCTCGTCCTCGACGGCCGCGCGGTGACGCGCCCTCGCCACGGAGAGCTCACCGCGAACGCTGCGCTCCTGCAGCTCGCGGATCCGCATCACAGTGCGCAGTTGGGCCTGCTTCATCGCGTCCCCTGCAACAGACGGTTGAGCTGCTCGAACGACTCGGCAGCGCTGCGCCGCTCGTCGATGTCCTGGCAGAGGAAGCCGCGGATCTGGTCGCGCAGGCGAACGGCACGGTCGACCACCGGGTTGGCGCCCGGCACGTAGGCGCCGATCTCGATCAGGTCGCGAGCCTCGGTCTCGGCGGCCATCAGCTGGCGCAGCTCGCCACTCAGTTGTCGCTGCGCTGAGTTGGTGACCGCACCGGAGACACGCGAGATCGACGCGAGCACGTCGATCGCCGGGTAGTGGTTGGCGTGGGCGAGGCGACGGGAGAGCACGACGTGGCCGTCGAGGATCGACCGCACCGCATCGCTGATCGGCTCGTTGTGGTCGTCGCCGTCGACGAGCACGGTGTAGAGACCGGTGATCGAACCGACCTCGGCAGCGCCGGCGCGCTCGAGCAACCGCGGCAGCAACGAGAACACGCTCGGCGGGTACCCACGGCTCGTCGGCGGCTCACCGGCCGACAAGCCGATCTCACGCTGAGCCATGCAGAACCGGGTGATCGAGTCCATCATCAGCATCACGTCGGCGCCCTGGTCGCGGAACCACTCGGCGATTCGGGTCGCCACGAAGGCGGCACGGAGGCGGACCAGCGCAGGCGTGTCGGAGGTGGCGACGACGAGCACCGAACGAGCGAGCCCCTCGGGCCCCAGGTCGGCCTCGACGAACTCGCGGACCTCACGACCGCGTTCGCCGATCAGCGCCACGACGTTGACATCGGCGGCCGTGTTGCGAGCGATCATGCCGAGCAACGTCGACTTACCGACGCCGGAGCCGGCGAAGATGCCGACACGCTGGCCGCGGCCGGCGGGCACGAGCGTGTCCCAGGCGCGCACGCCGAGCGACATCGGCTGATCGACTCGGGCCCGACGCAGCGGGTGCGGCGGCTCGCCGTCGATCTCGACCGGCAGCAGGCCCGGGATCGGGCCCAGGTCGTCGAGGGGGTTGCCGAGGGCGTCGATCACCCGGCCGAGCAGGGCACGCCCCACACCGACCGACGCACTGTGCTCGCTACCGCGTACACGGGCGCCGACGCGGAGGCCCTTGACCTCACCGAACGGCATGCACGTGACCGATCCGGTGCCAACAGCCACGACCTCACCGACGAGGTCGACCGCACCGTCGACGACGTTCACCGTGGCGCCCACGGGCAGATCGAGCCCCTCGACATCGAACCGCAGACCGAGCACTCGCGAGATCGAACCGGTGCGCTCCGGCCGAGCGACCGCAGCAGCGGCAGCAGCGATGTCCCTGAACATCGGTTGCAGCTGGACGGTGGCGGCGGGCATGGTGCTCCTGGAGTCTCGAGAGGCCCGATCCGTGGACACCTTCCAGCGCCGTCCGTGCTGCGCTTGATCTGCGATCGTTCGCCCAGCCGGACATCCGTCACGAAGGTCGACGGGCTGCCGGCGGGGGATTGCCGGGGGAACCGTGCGCCCCCTGCAGCCGGGTGTGGCTGCTCAGTTCACGTACTCGTCGGCACCGCGGGTGATGACGATCTGGCCGCTCTCCTCGAGCGCGCGGATGACGCGGACGATGGCGCCCTGCGACTCCTCGACCGTCTTCATACGGACCGGGCCGAGGAGGGTGATCTCCTCCTCGAGGTTCTGTGCTGCGCGCTCGGACATGTTGCGAGTGATCTTCTCGCGCACCTCGACGCGCACACCCTTGAGGGCTGTCGCGAGCTCTTTCGCGTCGACCTGGCGCAGCACGAGCTGCACGGAGCGGTCGTCGAGGGTGACGATGTCTTCGAACACGAACATGCGCGAGCGCACCTCGTCGGCCAGGCTCCCGTCGTGGTCATCGAGGCCTTCGAAGATCGAGCGCTCGGTGGCTCGGTCGGAGCGGTTGAGGATCTCGATCAGCGTCTGCACGCCGTCGGCGTTCTTCGGGTCGCCGGTGCTCTTCACCGACGACGACAGCCGCCGTTCGAGCATCGTCTCGACCTGGGCGATCACCTCGGGCGAGCTCGGCTCGAGCATGGCGATGCGCACCGAGACCGCTCGCTTGACCTCCTCGGGCAGACCGCTCACGACCTGGGCGGCGATCTCCGGATGGGCGTGAGCCACCACGAGGGCGATGGTCTGCGGATGTTCGTTGGCGAGGAAGTTGAGGATCTGGCGCGGATCGGCGTTCTTCAGGAAGTCGAAGGGCGTCTTCACCATCTGCTGGTAGAGGCCTTCGAGGATGGTCGACGCGCGCTCCTTGCCGAGGGCCTCCTCGAGCATCTTGCGCGCGGCCTCGGGCCCGCCGTACGACACGTGGCCGCCGGCGATGAGCAGCGTGGCGAACTCCTCGAGGATCGACTCGTTCTCTTCGCGCGAGACGCTGCGGGCCTTCATGATCTCGGTGGTGATCGCCGTCACCTCGGCCTCGCTCATCAGGGAGAGCACCTTGGCCGAGTAGCTCTCGCCCATGGCGAGCATCAGGATGGCTGCCTTCTTGGCGCCGGACATCTGATCGGCCATCAGCGGCGCGCCTTCGACTCGTCGAGCCAGATCCGCAGCACGTTGGCGATCTCCTGCGGTCGCGAGTCCGCGATCGACTGCAGCTCCTCTTCAGGTGTGGCCAGTCGCGGTGCCGCGGGCAGCGCCGGAGTCTCGAACCGCGGTGCGGCGTCGAGGCCCAGCTGCTGGACCGGTCGCTGCAGCGAGCTCAGCTCGCCGAGGTTGATCGGGATCGCTGTCACCTTGCGGGCGCTGCGGGCACTGCGGTAAGCGAGGAAGAGAGCGATGATGATCACGAGCACGATCACGCCGGTGCGGATGAGGCCCATCATCTGCTCCTTCGACGCCGCCGACGTCTCGGCCTTGGCGAGCGCCTCGGCCTCTTCGTTGGCGGAGTTGTCGAACGGCATGCGGGTGATCGTCACCTGATCGCCGCGGTCGATGTCGATGCCGGCCGCCGTGGCAACCATCGTCTGGATCTCGGTGAGCTGCTCGGGGGTCACGGCGCTCTCGTCGATCAGCACGGCGACGTTCAGTCGGGTGATCTCGCCGGGCACCCGCACGGTCTGCTCGACCGTGCGATCGAGCGCGTACTCGCGCTGGGCGTCGTCCTTCACGTACCCACCCTCGCCGACGTCGATCGTGGCGGGGTCGGGCTCGACCACGGCGCCGTCCGGACCGAGCACACCGGTGTCGGTCTGGGCGGCAGCCTCGCCGTACCTCTCGAGGGTCGTCTTCTCGGCGAGCACCTGTCCGGTGGCATCCTCGCCCTCACCGATCGGCTGGAAGTTCTCCGAGGTGCTCTGGGTCTCGTCGAGGTCGACATCGGCACTCACGGTGACGGCCACCTTGTTGGGGCCGGTCATCCGCACCAGCATCGCCGAGACCTGCGTGGCGATGGTCTGCTCGACCTCGCGCTCGACCTTGGCCCGGCTGGTGCTGCTGCCCCCGCCGCCGGCACCGCCGACATCGGAGAGCACGGCTCCGCTCGAACCCACCACGGTGACGTCGTCGGGTCGCATGTCCTTCACCGACGACGACACGAGATGGACGATCGCCTGCACTTCGTCATCGGTGATCGAGCCATTGCCCATGGCTGTCACGAGCACCGAGGCCGTCGGGGTGGCGGGCTCGTCGACGAACACCGACTCCTCCGGGAGGGCCAGGTGCACGGTGGCGCTGCGCACACCGTCGAGGGCCGACACGGTCTTGGCCAGCTCACCCTCGAGGGCCCGCTGGTAGTCGACACGCTGACGGAACTCCGAGGTGGTGATGCCCTGGTTGTCGAGCAGTGCGTAGCCCTCGTTCGACGCCGGCAGGCCCTGGCCGGCCAGGTCGACACGTAGGTTGTACACATCGTCCTTCGGCACCATCACGGTGCGGCCGGCGTCGGTGAGCTCGTGGGCGACCCCCCGGCTGTTCAGCTCGTCGACCACCGACGCGGCGTCGGCGGCCGAGAGGTCGGTGAACAGCACGGTCATCGCCGTCGAGCCGCTGGTGCGCGACAGCACGAGGCTGCCGGCGACGACGGTGAGCACGACTGCCCCGAGGACGATCTTCTGCAGCGGCGTGAGACGCGCTGCGATGTCGCGGGCCCGGTCGAGCGGGTTGGGTGACGATCCGTTTGCCATTTAGACCTGCATCCGCATGATGTCGTTGAATGCCTCGACGGCGCGGTTGCGCACCGAGACGGTGAGTTGGGTGAGCAGCTGTGCCTCGGTCGAGGCGACCGTGAAGTCCTCGATCGCCTGGAGGTCGCCCGTTGCGGCCTCGAGCGCGAGGCGATCGGCGGCGTTCTGCGCAGTCGAGAGCTGGTCGAACTGGCCGGCCAGCACGTCGGCGAACGACGGGCCGTCGCCGACCTCCATGCTGCGTGGCACTTCGATGCCACCGATGCCACCGATGGGGCTGATCCCGCCGAACGCGCCGGGGCCGAGCGCCGACGAGATGGACTGGATGGGGACGAGGCTCACCGTCATCACCTACCGATCGACAAGATGGTCTCGTACGCCTCGCGGGCGCTCTCGAACGAACGGACGTTGGCCTGATAGCCGCGCTGGGCGAGCTGCATGTACACCATCTGCTCCGACAGGTCGATGTCGGGCATGCGGACCATGCCGTTCTCGTCGGCGTAGGGATGGTTCACGTCGTAGACCACTCGGCCCTCGGCGTCGCCGAACTGCACCCCGGTCACGACTGCACCGTCGCCGACGCCGTCGGCACCGACCCGCGAGGCGACGCTGATGAAGCGCTCCTGGAACGCCGGGTCCTCGGTCTTGGCGACGTTGTTGATGTTGGCGATGTTGTCGGCCACAGCGTTGAGCCAGGTCTTGAACACACCCATGCCCGAGGTTGCAACCTTGAGGATCGAGAACGCGTCCGACACCGTCAGCCTCCGATCGCCGTGCGAAGCATCGAGTACTTGCTGTTCAGCGCCTGGACGACCAGCTTCTGGCGAAGGATGTTCTCGCGCTCGGCCATGATCTCGAAGTCGATGTTCACGTTGTTGCCGTTGAGACGGGTGGGCGCGAGCGACTCGGTGGTCGTCGGCCGGACATCGCCGATTCGGCTGAGATCGCCGTCGTTGAGGGCCGCGCGGAGGCTGTCCTCGAAGTTGACCATGCGCGCCTGGAACCCGGGGGTCTCGACGTTGGCGATGTTCGACGCAATCGCCTGCTGTCGAGCGTTGAGGCCGCCGATGGCCGAATGCAGCGCCGTGGTCACGGCATCGGAGATGGCACTGATCGTCATCGTGTCGTCACCTCATCGATCGGCTGGTACCCGTTCCGGACGAACGCAGTGGCGGGAGCGTCGGCGAACACCATGGCGGGGACTGTGCAGAGTGCGCCGGATGCGCAAGCAACTCGACGATCAGATCTCGAACGCTGCACGGATCCGTCCGATCGCGGCCTCGACGGTTGCGTCGACGAGCAGTGCACCGACCTGCGCCACACACCCGCCCCGACCGACACCGGCATCGGCCAGCACCGTCACCTCGTCAGGTCGCTGCGCTGCCTGGGCGAGCTCGGCCACCGTGTTGCGATCGGCCGGATTCACCCGCAGCACCATCGCGCCGCGATCGGGGGCGAGTGACATCGCCCGTTGCGCTGCCTCGAGCGCCACGTCGTCGAAGGTCTCGGCCTCGCGCCCGATGATCGACTCGGCGAGCGCCACGGCCAGCGCGATGACCTGATGCTGCAGGTCGCCGAGGGTCTCGGCATCCTGCAGTCGGAGTTGCTGGGCAGCCTGCTGCAGTGATCGACCGGCCTGCTCGGCGTCGAGTCGGCCGCGACGGTGTTGCTCGATCAGCTGCTCGACCTCGGCGAGCGCCTCCTGGCGGCCTGCCTCACGCGCCTCGGTGAGCGCGCCGATGCCGACGGTGGCCCGGCCGATCCGGCCAGCCCCGGTCGACACAGCCAGACGCGGGGGCTCGAACGGCACGGGCTCGGACGCCCGGCCCAGTGGTGCAGTGCTCACAGCTCGTCCTCGTCGTACCGGCGGCGCAGATCGCTGCGCAACCACTCCTTGATGATCTCGGCCAGACGCTCGGGGTCGCGCTCGGCGAGCTCTTGGAGCAGGTCCATCACCATGTCGGACGTCGGGATCTCACCCGGCGACAGGCTGCGCACGACGCGGCGCGGCTCCTGGCGCGGCTCGACCTCGATCACGGTCGACTCCTGCCCCATCGGCTCGTGGGCAATCGGACCGAGCGCGATCGGCGTCGGAGCGCCGGCACCGATCGCGGCGAGCGGCGGAGACGGTTCGACCAGCGGGGCCGAGAGCGGAGCCAGCGCGACCGGGCTCGGCGGGACGCCGACCAGACCGAGCTCGAGGCCGGCCTGCTTGGCACCCGCTCGCTGCTGGGCGACGGAGAGCACCTGCGCCGCATCGGGCGACAGCGAGACGCCTGCATAGGGCGCGGTGCGTCGACCCGGGCGTGCGCCACGAGCAGACTGGGCCCACGGCGAGGGCGTGCCGGGGGGCCGACGGCGGGGAAGCATCTCCGCCACCATCACCAGTGTGCTCACGACGAGCACGACGATCCCCACGGTGAACAGCAAGGTGGCGAGGTCGACGGGGAGAAGTGCGGCCGGCATCGACGGGCTCACACCTTCCGGTCGAACGACGAGGACGCGTCGTCGGCGTACCGTCCGAGGCGCACCGGCGCCGTCGAGGCGCGAGATCGCGCCAGGAACTCCGTCGCCTGGTGGACGAGCTCATCGGTTTCGCGCGACAACGCCTCGGCCCACGACAGCATCGACTCCGGCAGCGGCGGCACACCGAGCGGTGGCTGGAAGTGCGGCACCGTCAGCTCGCCGAGCTCGGTGTGTTCGACCGTGGCAAGCAGTTCACGGTGCTGGTCGAGCACCAGCGCGTACTCGCGGAGGACCCGGTCCCACAGGACCTCGGCGGTACCTGCGATGTCGAGCGGAGCGTCGGTGGGCCCATCGGCCCGCCTGGCCGTCGGCTGGAGCAGGATCCGAACGGCCATGCTCAGGCCCGCAGCGACAGCGAGCTGCGGGCGTTCCCCGGCGCGAGCGACGTGACGTTGTCGAGGACCTGTGGCGGTTGGGACTGCTGCACCTGCGCCGAGGCAACACTGAAGGCGCCACCGAGCTCGGACAGCAGGGCCCGGGCATGCTGCACGTCGCCTGCGCTCTTCTTCACGTTGGCCCGGGTGAGCACCTCGAGCACGTACAGGTAGATCGACGACAGGGCATCGGCGTGCTCCCACGCCTCCTGGTCGAGCATCAAGTTGAGCTCGATCACCAGGTCCTGCGCATGGCACAGCGCTGCATGGCAGCGCTCGATCTCGTTGCGGGCGATGGCTTCCATCGCAGTGCCCAGGTCGCGGTCGAGCCGCTCGAAGGCCATCTCCAAGATCTTGGCCGGCGACGCGGTGGCGAGGCCACCGTTGACGAACCGGTTGCGGGCGGAGGCAAACGCAGGTTGCATCAGCAGGCCTCACGCGTGATCGACATCGTTGCGTACATGTGCCGGCTGATCGTCCGGAGCGTGGCGCATCTGCCAAGCAGGCTCGGCGGGTTCGGGTGTGCGTTCGTCCCCATCAGCTCTCCCGGTTCATGCCCTGGATCTGGCTGCTCAGCCAGTTCTGCTGGTTCTGGAGACCCGAGAGCGTCGTCTGCACCTTCGACCACTGCTTGCGCAGCTGCTCCTCCTTCGCGATGAGCTTCTCTTCATACTTCGAGATCTGCGTGGTGAAGTCGCTGTAGCGCTTCTCGTAGCCGCTCGATGTCGTGGTGACCGATCCGTTGGTGCCCGTGAGCTGGGCGATGAGACGGGTCAGCCGACCTGCGGCACCAGGTGCGTACGTGATCGAGGCGAGCGTGCCGGTGACACCCTCGGCCACGTCGACCTGGAGGCCCTTGGCGTTCGACGTCGAGTCCGCCGCCACGGTCAGCCGCCGGCCCACCCCGGTCGCAGCGACGCCGTCGATGGTGCCCACCACGTCGACACCGTTGTACGCGGTCCACGAGCCGCCACCGCTGACGTTGGTGTTCACCTCGAAGTTGCCCGCCGTGCCATAGGTGCCGGACAGGATCGTCAGGCCGAGGCCGCTGACAGCGGCGCTTGCGTTCAGGCCAGCGGCGGAGATGGCCGAGTTGAGCGCCGCCACCGTCTCGGCCGGAGTAGCTCCGGCGGCCACCGAGATCGACGCTGTCGTCGAGCCCACACGAACGCCCAGGGTGTTGCCACCGGTCGGCACGATCACACCGGTCGTGGCGCGGCGGGCCGCCGTCGTGACGGCCACCGAGTAGGTGCCAGCTGTCGTGTTGTCGTCTGCGCCCGCATACGAGGTGTTGGTCCCTGCCGACGACCCCCCACGCTGGAAGAGCCGCTCGACGGCAGCGGGGTTCGTCCGCAGGGCCTCGACGAACTTCGTCCTGTCGAGCGCAAAGGTCCCGTCGCGCTGGGTGGTGACACCGATGGCCGAGATGTTCGTGTAGGTGAGGCCGCTGATGCTCTCGGACACCGTCGCACGCACCTGGGCCGACA
>JBBATY010000020.1:0-14569 GCA_040398525.1 Ilumatobacteraceae bacterium
CGTGAGGGTGGACGTACCGTCGGCGCCGGCCGCGTCACCAAGATCATCAAGTGAGCTGACCCATGGCTCAATCATCCATCCGCATCCGCCTCAAGGCGTTCGATCACGAGATCATCGACCAGTCGACGCGCAAGATCGTCGAGACCGTCACTCGTACCAACGCGACGGTCCGTGGGCCGATCCCGCTGCCGACCGACAAGCACCGCTACACGGTCATCCGTGGGCCGCACATCGACAAGGACTCCCGCGAGCACTTCGAGATGCGCGTCCACAAGCGTCTGATCGACATCATCGACCCGACGGCGAAGACCATCGACAGCCTGCAGCGCATCGAACTGCCGGCCGGCGTCGACATCGAGATCAAGATCCAGTCGAGCTGACGGCACCGTCGGCGACACGTACGGGAACGGACCCCCGGGGGCATACCTCGGGGGTCCGTTCGCGTCCGGCGTAGGGTCTGGTCATGCAGGACCTCGACGTGCACCTCGGCGGCCGCCGCCCGTTCGGCCTCAACTACTGGCCCCTCGCCGAGGACGACCCCGGGGTGGAGATCCCGCGCGAGTCGATCCGGCTGGTGTCGCCGGACGGAGCACTGGTGCGCGGCATCCTGTGGACCCCGCCCCACGGGCGTCCGTGGAAGACAGCGGTGATCCTGAGCCATCCCCGTGGCGACTTCAGTGTCCATTACGCCTGCCCGCTGCTGGCTGCGGCCGGCTACGCGGTGCTGGGCTTCGGGACGCGCTACATGAACAACGACACCGACTGCCTGCACGAGCAGTGCATCGTCGACGTGAACACGGCCTATGCAGAGATGAAGCGCCGCGGCGCGGAGGCTGTGGTGCTGCTCGGCAACTCAGGTGGCGGCAGCCTGATGGCCCTCGCCCAGGCCGAGCTCGGCATCGGCGACGGCTGGATCGGCATGGCTGCGCACCCCGGTGAGGGTGTGTTCATGCTGCAGGTGATCGACCCGAGCGTCGCCGATGAGGACGACCCGTTCAGCACCGTGCCCGAGCTCGACATGTATCACCCCGACAATGGCTGGCGGCCGTGGCCCGAGCCGTGCGAATACGACCGTGAGTGGTTGGTCGGGTATCGCGCGGCGCAGGTGGCTCGCGTGGCGCGGATCGATGCGATCGCCAAGGCGGCACTCGCCGACGCAGCCGACGCGGGCAGCAGGCTGCGCGGCGTCGACAAGCACGACGACCCGGTGGCGTGGCGCGACCACCGTCGCCGCGCAGTCTTCGCGCGCTACCACACGATCTACCGCACCCTGGCCGACCCGGCGTACCTCGACCTGTCGATCGACCCCGACGAGCGACCGATGGGCTCGCTGTTCGCCTTCCCCGACCCGTTCGACGCCAACTACGGCCGTGGGGGCCTGGCGCGGATGATGACCAGCCGCGGCTGGCTGAGCACCTGGTCGGGGTTGTCGAGCCACGCCAAGCTGGCCGACACCATGCCCCGGGTGACGGTGCCGACCATCTTGGTGCACCCCACCGCCGACACCGAGATCCGTGTGTGGCAGGCGGAGGAGATCGTGGCCAACGCCGGCGCTGCGGACACGACCTACGTCGAGCTGAAGGGGGCGCCCCACTACCTCGAGGGCCATCGCCGCGAGGCGCTGCAGATCGTGGCCGAGTGGATGGCGGCGCGCTACCCCTGACCGGGTCGATCGGCTGACCGACCGGCGCTGAGCGGGGGCCGACCGGGCCAGCGACAGCGCCGGACAGCACCTGCGACGGCCTGGGTGCCACCCCTACGGTGCCTGCCGACCGGTGGGACGGCCATCGGCAGGTGAGCGGGATGAGGCAGCGTCGATGAGAGCCGTGATCCTGGCCGGAGGCCTCGGCACACGACTGAGTGAGGAGACGGCCGTTCGGCCCAAGCCGATGGTGGAGATCGGCGGCCTTCCGATCCTCTGGCACATCATGAAGATCTATAGCCACCACGGCATCGACGACTTCGTCGTGTGCTGCGGCTATCGCGGTGAGGTGATCAAGCGCTGGTTCGCCGACTACGCACTGCACCGCAGCGACGTGACGGTCGATCTGCGCTGTGGCGCGGTGCAGGTGCTCGAACGGCGCAGCGAGCCTTGGCGGGTCACCCTGGTCGACACCGGTGCCGACACGATGACCGGCGGGCGGCTCCGTCGGGTGCGCGACCATCTCGGCGACGAGACCTTCTGCCTCACCTACGGCGACGGCCTGGCCGACATCGACGTGCGCGCCGAGATCGACTTCCACCGCGCCCACGGACGGGCCGCCACCATGGCAGCGGTGCAACCCGAGGGCCGGTTCGGGGCGATCGTGCTCCACGAGGGCCAGACCACCGTCGATGCATTTCGCGAGAAGCCGGCCGGCGACGGCGCCTGGGTGAACGGTGGGTTCTTCGTGCTCGAGCCGACGGTGATCGACCACATCGACGGCGATGACGTGTCGTGGGAGCACGAGCCGCTGCGACGACTCGCTCACGAAGGCCAGCTCGCGGCGTTCCAGCACCACGGGTTCTGGCAGCCGATGGACACCCTGCGCGACCGGCAGGTGCTCGAACAGATGTGGGCGTCGGGGGAGGCTCCGTGGAAGGCGTGGTGAGCACCGCACAACCTGTCCGGGCCGACCCGTGGCGAGGGCGTTCGGTGCTCGTCACCGGGCACACCGGCTTCAAGGGTGCCTGGCTGTGCCTGTGGCTGCAGGGTCGCGGTGCGCTCGTCACCGGGCTGGGCTTGCCACCGGCCACGACCCCCAACCTGTTCGAGGCAGCGCGGGTCGGCGATGGCATGACGAGCGTGATCGGCGACGTGCGCGATGTGGCCACCGTGGGTCGGACTGTCGAGCAGGCCCGCCCCGAGGTGGTGCTGCACCTCGCTGCGCAGTCGCTGGTGCGCGCCGGCTATGCCGACCCGCTCGAGACGTTCTCGACGAACGTGCTGGGCACGGCCACGGTGCTCGACGCGGTCCGGCGTGCCCCGACCGACGCTGTGCGAGCGGTGGTGTGCGTGACGAGCGACAAGTGCTACGAGAACCGCGAGTGGCCGTGGGGTTACCGCGAGACCGACCCGATGGGTGGCCACGACCCGTATTCGGCGAGCAAGGGGTGCGCCGAACTGGTGACGGCGTCGTTCCGCCGGTCGTACCTGAGCACGGCGGATGGGCCGCTCGTCGCCTCGGCTCGTGCCGGCAATGTGATCGGCGGAGGCGACTGGTCGGCCGACCGTCTGTTGCCCGACCTGATGCGTGCGTTCGCCGCCGGCGAGGAGGCGACGATCAGACGGCCCAGCTCCGTGCGGCCATGGCAACACGTGCTCGAACCGCTCGGGGCGTATCTGCTGCTCGCCGAGCGGATGCTCGACCGTGACGAGTCGGTGGCGGACGGGTGGAACTTCGGGCCACCGCTCGGCGATGCCTGGCCCGTGCACGACGTGGTCGACGCGGCCGCAGCACAGTGGGGGCCCGGTGCGCGCTGGCAGGGTGCGAGCAGCGCGAACGGCGACGGCCACGAGGCGGGGCAGCTGCGCCTCGACTGCTCGAAGGCGACGAGCCTGCTCGGTTGGCAGCCCCGCCTGACCACACGTGAGGCGATCGCCTGGACCGTCGACTGGTACCGCGCCCACGCGGCGGGCGCCGACGCCGGCGAGCTGTGCCGGACCCAGCTCGCCGCCTACGCGGACCGGGCCAGCTCGCCGGCGAAGCGAGCGATCTGCTCGGTGTAGAGCCGGTGGGCGAGGCGCCCGTCGGGGGCCACGACGTCGTCCCAACCGATCACGCTGTCGCAGGGCAGGTCACGCCGCAGGACACATCCTTCGGCCAGGCCCTGGGGGAGCAGGCGGTCGCGCTGCACGACCGCCGCGTCCTCGGCCTGGCCGTAGGTGAGATAGCCGCCGAAGGTGTCGAGCACCTCGCCGGCGCGCAGCTCGCGCTTGGCGACGGCGACGACCTCCACCACCGGTGCCCCCACCGGCCGGCCGCACACGTCGCCGAACAGCACCAAGCGCGCCACGGTGAACGGCACCTCCAGATGGCACAGGTGGTAGGGGTGGTAGAAGCTGTACAACGGTCCGGGCCCGAGCTTGTACATCTCGAGGTACCGCCGATGCCTGGGGTCGCCGAGCTCGGCGAGGCAGTAGACACCGGGCGCGGGGCTGGCCCCGACGACGTAGTCGACGATGCCGCCGAGCTCGCGCAGTTGCTCGAGGTCGTACTGCGTGGTCAGCTCGTCGACGTGGCCGTCGTGGTGCCTGCGGAACATGCCTCGGCAGGGCACGGTGAACCCGGTGGCGTTGGCGACGATGCACTGCTCGACGTTCACCTTCGATCCGTCGGCGAACGAGGTCACCATGTGCGGGTCCTGCTGCCAGGTGGCGGCGAAGCCGGCCTGGGTGGTGGGGGTGCGTCGTTCGTCGTGCAGGCCCTTCACGTTGCCGAGGACCCGCGGCACCATCCCGAGGCCGCGGACGTAGCGGTCGAGGTTGAGCTCGACCCCCGGCTGGTCGCCGTCGGCGCACGAGCTGAGCACCCCTGCCCGTCGGGCACGATCGTGGACGATGGGCCCGAGCGTGGCGTCGAGCTCGGCGTTGAGCAGCACGAACGGTGTGCCGTGCTCGATCGCGGCGAGCGCGACGTGCGCACCGTGCTCGACCGAGCCGGTGGCATCGACGATGCAGTCGATGCCCGACGCCGCGGCGAGCACGGCCGGATCGTCGGTGACCGCGGGCCGCCCGGCGGCGACCACTGCGTCGAGTCGACGGGGTGAGTCGACCAGCACTGCCGACCCGGCACCTCCCGCCGACAGTGCGTCGACGGCTCGTCCGACGGTGCGGTTGCAGACCGCGGCGACCACCATGCCGGGCACCGCGCCGCTGATCTGGGCGATCAGTCCGCCCGCCATCGAGCCAGCGCCCACCACGCCCACCCGGATCGGGTGCTGGGCGACCTCGCGCGCCGCGAGAGCGCGGTCGACGATGATCACGACCGGGGAGAGCCGACGTGCAGGGCGAACTCGGCGCGTAGCTGCGCCTCCTGCTCGGCGAGCAGCGGCCACGACGCGTCCTTGGCCGAGATGTTGCTGAGTGGCCGCGGCCAGTGGATGCCGAGGGCGGGGTCGTTCCACCGCAGGCCGCGCTCGGCAGCTGCGGAGTGGAACTGGCTCACCAGGTACAGCGCCTCGGTGTCGTCGGAGATGGTCTGGAACCCGTGGGCGCAGCGGGCCGGAACCAGCACCGCCCGGCCGTCACCACCGACCAACTGCACCTGGACGGTGCGCAGGTAGCTGGGCGACTCGGGACGTAGGTCGACGATCACGTCGACGAGTGCCCCGCGAGTGCAGCGGATCAGCTTCTGCTCGTGGTGCGGGGGCACCTGGACGTGCAGGCCGCGGACCGTGCCGGCAGCACGGCTGAGCGAGGTGTTCGCCTGGCGCACGGTGAAGTCGACGCCCAGGTCGGCCAGCTCGCGTTGGCAGAACGCGCGGGCGAAGGTTCCCCGCTCGTCGCGGTGGGCGGGATGGTCGATCACGAACGCGCCGACGATCGGGAGCTCCGAGCACTGCATGGTGGGCACGCCGAGGAGCATTTCCGGCCGTCGGAGGGGCCGACGAGGGCTGTTCGACCCCGATCCACGTCCGAAGGTCCAGACGACAACGACCGGTCGAGCGACTTCTATGCAGACGCGGTGGTGGGGGTGTCCGCCGTGACGGACCGCCCCCACCATCAGCGGGTTCTGACGAGAGAGGTGTCCATGGAGTTGTCGTTCGTCGCCGTTGCGGTCCGGCGGTACTGGTGGGCGGTCGTGCTCGGCGCGCTGGTGGGGGTGATCGGCGGCCAGCAGCTGCGCGCCGATGGCCCTGTGCTGTACGACTCGACCGCGCTGGTGCTGGTCTCGGAACCGACGAGCACCTGGGTCGATGCAGCGGTTGCCGACCGCTATCTGCTCGGCCAGCTGAGCGTGCTGCGATCGAGCTCGTTGGCGGCGGCGGTCGCGGAGCGGATCGGGGAGGACCTCGACGCCGCAGCCGTGCAGAGTCGTACGGAGATGAGCCAGGTGGCCGACACCGATGTGATCTCGATCCGGGCGAGCGCCGCCGACGCCGAGCTCGCCAAGGCGATCGCCGACGGCTACGTCGCGGAGTACTTCGCGACCCTGCAACAGCGCATCGACCAGGCACAAGCACCGGGACGCCAGCAGCTCGAGACCGCCCTCGCCGACGTACAGGTGCGGCTCGACGATGCCAATGCGACCGTCGCTGCGCTGCTCGCGCCGTACCTCGCCGCCGAGGACGAGCCGATCCCGACGCTCGATCAGATCGACCCCGCGCTCGCGACCCGCCGACAGCTGCTCTTGCAGGAGTACGACAGGGTGGCGCTCGCCCTCGACGAGCTCGAGCTCTCGTCGCGGGTCCGGACAGCGAGCCAGGTGATCCAGATCGCGTCGGACCCGGAGCCCCGGCCCACGGCGTCGGGCGGGGCGATCTCGCTGGCGGTGACCCTGACCGGCGTGCTGCTCGGTGTGGTGGCGGCATGCGCGCTGGCGGCCACCACCCGACGGGTGCTCGACCAGCGCGAGGTTGCCGAGCTCCTGGGGGTCGGAATCGTCGGCGATCTGCCGCGCGCCCACCAGATCGGGGCGCGGCCACGGTCGCGGCTCGAGGACCCGCCGCCTCGTTCGATCGAGCTCATCGACCGGTTGGTCGTCCAAGCCGAGTCGCGCGCCCATCTCGGTGAATCGCTCACCGTTGCGGTGGTCGGTGCTGCTCGCGGGTCCGGTACGACGACGCTTGCGTCGCTCGTCGCCAACCGCTTCGCCGCGGTCGGCTCACAGGTTCTGCTCGTCGATGCCGATCCGCGCGACAACGAGCTGACCCACACCTTCGGCGCCGACCCGCACGGCATCGCCTCGTTGGTGGCTGCTGCGGGCCGAGCGAGTGGTCCGCGTCGACTCGCGTCGCTCGACCGGCGCGACCCGTCGGTGGCCACGGCGGTTCCAGGGGTGCGGGTGCTCGGCTCCGGCGATCGGTCGGGTGGGCTCGCCCTGCGCCGTCAGCAGGTGCCCGATCTGCTCGACGCAGCGACGCGCCTGGCCTCGGTGGTCGTGGTCGATGCGGGTCCGGTGCTCTCGGCGGCCTCGTCGACCCAGCTCGCCCAACTCGTCGATGCGGTGGTCCTCGCCGTCCCACGTCGTCGCCTGGCGCGTCGCGCTCTGATGGCGGTGGCCGAACAACTCGCCGATCGTCGCGACGATCTGCTGGTGGTGGTGGTGCCGGCCCGTCGCCACCGCACTCGGCGAGTGGCGAACGAGACGGCTGCGGTCGAGCACCAGATCGAGGTGCTGGCGCCCCCCGATGTCGAGACCCGGCGGGTGGTCGAGGTCGGGGCGATGGACCGTGCCTGACGGCGGCTCGGGGCGCCGCGCGCCACTCGACGCCGTCGTGGTGAGCAGCCGCCGGCTGTGGGACCTCCCGTGGACCGCGTACTGCACGGAGCTCGAATCGGTCCTGGCCGATCTGCTCGACGCCGACACCATCGAGATCGATCGACGCGACGGGCGCATCGCTGCTGCTCTCGCGCCCAGGTTCCGGGCGCGCAACGTGGCCGCCCGCTGGCCACCGCTGCGGTCGTTCGACTGGGAGGTGCCCGACCGGCGCTACGACCTCGCCCTGGTGGTGGTGAACGACCTGCGCCAGCTCGGCGTCCTGGCCGCCCTGCCGTCGTGGCGCTCGCTCGCGCACACCTTCGTCGCCTACGTCTACGAGATCTGGCCGGCCTGGGTGCCCGCAGCATCGCCGGTGATCGAACAGGTCGTCGCACACCTCGACCACCTGTTCGTCGGGATCCGGGTCGGAGCCGAGGCCGTGCAGGCCGCAACGTCGACCCCGGTGAGCTTCCTGCTTCCGGCGGTCGACACCCTGGCCATCAGCCCGGCCGTCAGCGTCGACGACCGCCGCATCGACGTGTCGAACCGCGGGCGGCGCGACCCACGACAGCACGAGTTGCTCGCGAGTTGGGCCCGCAGGACCGGCGCGTTCTACGAGTTCGACACCCTGCGCGACGGTGTCGTCGCCGAGCCGTTCGAGCACCGCCGGCACTACTACGAGCAGACGGCGCGCAGCCTCGCGTTCGTCGCCAACCCGGCCCGCTTCGACCTACCCGAGCTGTCGGCCGGGGTCGCCGAGGTCGGGTTGCGCTACCTCGAGGCGCTCGCCTGTGGCACGGTGCTGATCGGTGACCATCCGCCAGGATCGGCGTGCCGTCGGACGCTCGGCGACCCACCGGGGGTGGCCGAGCTGCCGGCAGGTGCGCCCGCCCTCGGTGGAGAGCTCGAGCAGCTGCTGGGGGACCCATCGACCCTGCACGAGCTCGGCCTCGCCAACCGTGCGTGGGCGCTCGCCCACCACGACGTCGTGCACCGCTGGGACGTGATGGCCGCGGCGTTGGGCATGACGGGCCCCCTGGCCGTCGACGAGCGTCGTGCCGCGCTGCGGATCGCCTCGGGGCTCGTGCAGCCCGGTGCTGCGGTTCAGGAGCGGCTCGCGACCGCTGCCTCGAGCGCGGCTCGGTAACCGGCTCCGACGACGCTCCAGGCGAACCGGTCGGCAGCTGCGGCGACGCGTGCCGCGCGCCGATCGGCCCCCGTGTCGGCGAGCGCGCTGCGCACGGCCTCGATCAGCAGTGCCGGATCGGTGGTGTCGACCAGCCGGGCGTGCTCGCCGAGGATCCACTCGGTGGTCGTCGTCCGATGGGCGACGATCGGCACGCCGGTCGCCAGGGCCTCGACGTAGACGTTGCCGAACGACTCGTCGAGTGCGGTGTGCAGCACCACGTCCGCGCTCCGGTACAGCGCAGGCATCTCGGTGGCCGCAACCGTGGTCCGGCGGAACCGGCCGGGCAACAGCTCGCCGGCGAGGCGGTCGACCTGCTCGCGCAGGGGTCCGTCACCGGCCACCACCAGCTCGGTGTCGTCGACGGCGGCCACGGCACGGATCGCCTCGAGGACACGCTTGTTGGGATCGAGCGCGCTCACCATCAGCACCACAGGTCGGCCTGTCGGCAGGCGGAACCGGGCACGTTCGCCCGGGCCGGGGGCGAACCGAGAGGTGTCGACCCCGTTCGGCACCAGTGCGCATCTCCACCGGGCGGCGTTGCGCTCGGCATAGATCGGGTTCGTGCACAGCAGGGTGTCGCACCCGAACCAGCGGTACTCGGCGACGTCGGTGCTGGCCGGCCAGTCGCCGTTCTGCGTCACCCACACGTGCGCCGGACGACCGCCGCGGGCGGGTCGGCGCAGCAGCCAGTTCTCGAACGGGTACCCGCACGTGACGGTCACGTCGTAGTCGTCCGGCCGGTAGCGGAGCAGCTCGCCGCCCAGCGCACTGACACCCTCGTAGCCGGCCGCGGTGCGTAGCGCGGGCAGGTTCGGCCATCGCTCGAAGCGTCGACGGTCGAGGTAGGGGACGTGGACGAAGCGGTACGGATCGTCCGGACGTGGGCGGCCTCCTCCCATCAAGGTCACCTCGTCGCCGGTCGTGGTGAGCTGACGGGCGACCGCTTCGAAGGCCACCTCGGCGCCGCGGGGCACGCGGTGGAGGCCAGCGAGGCAGAACAACACGCGCATCACCGACCCCCTGCCCAGGAGGCGCGAGTCGCCGTCGGTCGCTCACCGACCAGCAGCCGGGCGACCACCAGCAGCGCCAGCCACGATCCGAACACCAACACCTCGGCGAACGAGACCAGCAGCACGGTGACACTGACGGTGATGCCCCAGACGGCCATCTGCCGGTCCGTGTCGAGCGCCCGCCAGGCGGCGACGAGCGTGGTCGACACGATCGAGAGCCAGAGCGCAAGCCCCACGGCACCGAGGAGCAGCATCAACTCGATGTAGCCGTTGTGGGTGTGGAACACGGTGAACCCGGCGTCGGCGATGATGCTGCGCGCCGGTTCGTCGTGTGGTCGGAACCACACACCGCCGATGCCGTAGCCCGAGATCGGCCGCTGCTCGATGGCTCGCAGGGCTGCGGTCCAGATGACGGTGCGGCCGCTGAAGGTGAGGTCCTTGCCGTAGGCGTCGACGATGACCGGGTAGATGCGCGCCACGCCGACGAGGGCGAGGCCGCCGAGCACGATCGAGGGGACGATCACTGCTGCCCGCACGCGTCGCGGTGTGGTCGAGTACCAGCCGAGCCAACCGACGAGCGCCCCGATGACGATCGTCACCCACCAAGCCGTCACCGACTGGGTCATGGCGAGCAGCCCCAGGGTGATCGCCGCGGTGAACCAGCGCAGCTTGCGCCGGCGTTCGAGCAGCAGCACCGTCAGCAGTGCAACCACCAGGAACGGGCCGAGCGCGTTCTTGTGGATGAAGCTGCCCCGCCAACCGGCGGTCACTGCTCCGGTGAGCAGGTCGCGGTTCGTCGTCGCCTCACCCGGGTGCGTGGCGACCCACAGCACCTGGAACGCGATCGCGACGTGGACGAAGGCCAGCAGCGCGAGCACGATGCGCTCGCGCGGGAGCATCCCCACCACCAGCAGCGTGGTCACCACGATCGGCACGTTCGACATCGAGTCGACCCACCACTGCCCGGGGTCGCCCGTCCACAGCAACGACAGCATCCACCACCACAGCAGAGCGAGCGGAGCCAGATGGAGGCGGATCCGCCCGATCTGGCCGTGCGGGGCCAGCAGCACCGTCGCCCCGGCCAAGGCGAGGGTCGAGGCAGCGACGATGTTCGGTGAGGGCAGCGGCAGCACGCCGAACCCGAGGAACAGCGCGACCTGCAAGCCCAGTTGACCGGTGAGCACCCAGAGCGCGGTCGACGAGGGACGATCGGCCGCAGGTGCCTCCTGCCGTTCTGCGGACGGAGGGGCCTCGACCCGGGTCATCGGTGCACCCCGGAGCCGACCGCTGGCGCACGGGTGGTCTCGTCGCGTTCCCACCGCGGGCTCGTGCGGCGGGCGAGCACCCGTCCGCCTGCTGTGAGCGCGGCGAAGGTCGCGACGTCGAGCCAGTTCGCCGGTGTCGTCGACAGCGAGGCGAGCCGGCGCAGGGTCGAGCGCGTCGAACGCGGGGCCAGTCCGGGGTGGAGCCGGCTGAGCTCGGCATTGCCGCGGTGGACCCTGGCGAGGGTGGTGACGAGCGCCCCGGTGGTGCGGGGTAGGCGGACACGCACCGGTGCGACATCGAGCACCCGGACCTCGTCGGGTCGGACGATGCGTGCTGCGAACAGGTCGTCGGCGATGACCTCCGGGAAGCTGGCGAAGCGCTGCCGCGCCGTTGCAGACAGCCCGTAGGCCCCCGCGCCCCAGAGCTCGTGCTGGCCCTCCATCAGCGCCTGGCGGCAGCGCGCGTAGTGCCGCACCGGCCATGTGGCCCCCACCACGTCGAGCTCGACCCGGGGTCTCACGGCCACGGCCCCCGTCGAGAGCGCCTCGAGCAGGCTGGTGGCTGCCGAACCGGTGAGGCCGACGTCGGCGTCGACGTAGAGGCGGGGAAGCGGAAGCCCGAGCGACTCGGCCGCGGCGATTGCTGCGGCCTTGCCGGCGGTGTCGAGGTCGAGGACCTCGACGCCGAGGCCGAGGGCCCGCACCACGTCGACGGTGTCGTCGGTGCATCCGTTGCAGGCCACCACCACCCGCGTCCGCGCCAGGTCGAGGCCGTCGGTCAGGCAGCGCAGCGTGTGCCCGATGACGGCCGCCTCGTCGTGGGCCGGCACGACGACCGATCCGAGCGCAGGCGCTGTTGTTGTGCTCGTCGTCGTGCTCATCGGGGTGCTCATCGGGGTGCCTCGGCGACGGTGCGTCGGACCCCTTCGGCGAGGTCGACTCGAGGCTCCCAGCCGAGCACCTCGTGGGCGCGGGAGTTGTCGTAGCGCAGAGGTCGCCAGCGTGCTGCGAGCCGTGCGGAGGCGAGCAACTCCGGCAGCCGGGCGCGGCCCGCGAACCAGTGGCGGTCGACAGTGGCAGCGAGCCGTCCGAGCCCGGCGGCGGCCGGCCACGGAACGCGAAGGCCGATCCGGTCGGTGCCCCCGGCCCGCCGCCCGAGCCGCAGGAACTGGGCGTGCGTCGGCAGGTCGTCGTCGACGATGTCGATCGTGGCTCCACCTGCATCAGGCGCGCCGAGTGCGGCCACCGCGGCGTCGGCGCAGTTGTCGACGTAGACGAGCCGCATCGTGGCGCGAGGAGCGACGACCACGCCCAGCCTGGTGCCGAGGGTCAGCGCCGTCCCCCAGCCCCAGTCGTGGCCGGGGCCGTAGATCATGCCCGGCCGGAGCACGACGAGCCGCTCGGGGTGGCTGGCGAATGCGTCGCGGACCAAGCCCTCCTGGAACAGCTTGGTGGCCGTGTACGCATCGCGATCGATCGGGTCGGCCTCGAGGGCGGTGGACTCGTCGACGACGCTGCCGGGGGTGAGTGCACCGAGGTCGTAGACGGAGAACGAGCTGATGTGCACGAAGCGACGCACGACAGCGGGGTCGAGCGCAGTGAGGAGCTGCTCGGTGGCGCGCACGCTGCCAGCGACCTGGGCGGCGAGGTCGCCCGAGGTGGCCGAGGCCAGGTGCACCACCGCGTCGGCCTGCGCGGCCACCTCGCACCACGGCCCGGCGGCGCGCAGGTCGCCGCGCACGATCTCGGTGCCGGGGGTCTCGACGAGCTCTGCTGCCGGTTCGGTGCCCGGCCGCACCAGGGCACGCACGTCGTGCCCGGCGAGTGCTGCTGCGCGCACCACCCGACGTCCGAGGAACCCGTTCGCCCCGGTGACCAGCACCGTCATGGTGTGCTCCGCAGGGCGATGAGCTGATCGGTGAGCGACGCGGTCGCTCGCATCATCTCCGGTGTCACCGGAGCGTCGCCGTCGAGCCCGAGGCAGGCGTACCAACCATCGAGCAGTCGGCCGAGGCCGTGGAACACGTCGTGGCGGCGCACCTTGTCGAGCAGCCCGGTCACACCGCTCCACGCCAACCTCGCCCCACCGGCGATCGGAGTGGTCGCGCTGCGCAGGCCGGTGGCCGAGCCCCGCTCGGTGCGGAGGTAGGGGTGGTAGAGATCGGTCTCGACCGTGCCCCGGGTGCCGCGCACCACCACCCTGAAGCCCTCTGGACGGAGGTCGCCGACCACGCGGATCCGGCCCCGCGTCGGGGGAGTGTCGACCAGGGCGTCGAGCTCGTCGAAGCCGAGCCGTTCGTTGCCGCTGAGGTTCCGCAGTCGCCCGACGACGTCGAGCGAGCCCGGTCGTTCGGCGGCACAGCGTTCGATCTCGGGCCCGGCGAGGTGCATGAAGAGGTACACCAGATGGGGGAGCAGATCGTGCACGGCGCCCCCCGGCAGCCGCACCGCGGGGCCCTCGAGGCCCGGCGAACCGAGCGGGCCGCCGGCAAGGTCGAGCGTCAGCAGCAGGTCGATGTCGCGCACCTCGCCCAGCTCGCCCCGTGCGAGTGCGCTGCCGATCGCCACGATCGGGTCGTTCCAGCGCAGGTTCTGCGACTCGATGAACCGTCGATCGGCCGCCACGGCCGCGGTGAGCACACGCTCGAGTGCCTCCCGATCGGGCGCTGCGGGCTTCTCGCACAGCACGTGGGCACCGGCGCCGAGGCAGTGCACACTGACCGCTTCGTGGGTATGGGGTGGTGTCAACACGTGCACCACATCCGGTCTGCAGCGCTCGAGCAGTTCGTCGACATCGGTGCACGCGATGGCGATGCCGGCGCGCTCGGCCGTGAACCGGGCGGTGGCGAGCGACCGGTCGCAGACCCCGACGACCTCGACCCGCCGGTCGGCAGCAAGCCGGCCGAGGTGCTCGAGGTGCGGCCAGACGATGGCGCCGCACCCGACGAGGCCGACCCGCCACGGCCGCCCCGTCATCGGGTCACCTGCACGCCGAGCCGGTCCTCGCCAGGCCTGCCGTCGGGTTCGTCGCCGCGCGTTGCCTCGTGCTCGCCGTCGCCCTGGCTGCGGTCGACCGCCCGCTGCGCGCCGATGAGCGCGACCCACGACGAGCCGAGCAGCATCGCCTCGGTCACGAGGGTCACGAGGGCAGCGCCATGCCACGAGCGGCTGGGGATGAGCAGCAGGTAGCCGCCGACCGCGACGACAGCATGGGCGACCGCCAGTTGCGAGCGAAGGGGGTTGCGCCCGAGGGCGAGCAGGCCGTTCGCGGGGAACACGGTGAGCCCGCGCAGGATCACGACCGGGGCGAGGACCCGGAGCACGTCGACCGACTCGGCGAAGTCGTCGCCGAGCAACGTCGGCACCAGCGGTGCGGCCACGACCAACAGCAGGGCTGCAGGAATGGCGTAGATCGCCCCGATCGCACTGAGGTGCAGCGCGGTGCGCCGCTGATCGGAGCGGACGCTGGTGCGCAGCACGGCGAAGTGCGACGAGCTGGCCAGCGCGTTGAGCGGAAGCATCGCCAGCGCCACCACGCGTTGACCGGCGGCGTAGACACCGGTGTCGTTGCGGTACCCGCTGGCCTCGAGCACCACCTTGTCGCCGTCGGTGTGCACGATCGTGGCCCCGATCGCGGTGGCATAGGTGGCTGCGCTGCGCAGATGCGCGCGCTCGACCCGGCTGGCGCCGCGGTCGATCAGG
>JBBATY010000020.1:14669-60843 GCA_040398525.1 Ilumatobacteraceae bacterium
GGCTGGCGCCGCGGTCGATCAGGTGCGACCGATGGACCCACACGAGCACGGCGGCAGTGCGGACGCTGGAGGTGAGCAGAAGGCCGACCGCCAGCCAGCCGAGCTCGACCCGGTCGAGTGCCAGCAGGGTGAGCACCACCCCGATCCGGAGGCCATGTGCGGCCGAGCGCAAGGTGGCCCCGGCGCGGTAGCTGTGGGCCACCTGCACGATCGCGGTCAGCGTCACCCACACCGACTGAACCACCACCTCGGCGGCGACGAGCAGCACCACCGTCGACACGGCGAGGTCGTCGAAGAGCGCCACGGCCACCACTGCGACCGGGACGACCGTCACCGCGCTGACGATGCAGCTGAGCAGGAGGCACGAGCGGGCCACCGCCGCGATCGGCTCGTGCTGGCGCACGGCGTGGTCGAACACGGCGAGCGGGACCCCGCTCTGGGCGAGTGCGGTGACGGGCCCCATCAGGGCGAACAGCGCGGCGTAGGCGCCGTACTGCGCGGCTCCGAGCCGCGGGACCAGCACGAGCAGCCCGACGATCGAGCCGGTGACGAGCATCAGCTCGTCGAGCGCCGACCACACCGTGTTGGCGGCCAGGTCGCGTCGTGGTCGGCGCACCGTCACGGAAGGCCTCGCACCCCGGCGACCCCGGCGAACAGCTCGGCCAGTTGTGCCACGTTGCGTCGGCTGTCGTGCGCCTGTTCGACCGCGCGGCGCGCGGCAACTGCGAGCCGTTCGCCCAGCTCCGGCTGGTCGACCAGCTCGCCGATGGCCCCTGCCAGCGCCGACGGGTCGGCCGGGGGCACCGTCAGGGCGGTGCAGTGGTCGCGGGCCAGTTCGGGCACGCCGCCCACATGGGTGGCCACCACTGCCACTCCGAGGGCCATCGCCTCCATCATCGACACCGGGATGCCCTCGGCGAACGACGGCAGGCAGCACACATCGGCGGCGCGCAACCGGGCCGCCACCGCCCGTGGGTCGAGCTCACCCGTCAGGTGCACCGATGTGTCGAGCCCGCGGCGCCGGATCTCGCCGGCGAGCCGTTCGGCGTCGGGCCCGCCACCGATCAGCTCGAGGTGCACGTCGCGGCCTGCGGCGTGAAGCTGGCCGAGCGCCTCGACCAGGACGAGCTGGCCCTTCTCCGGCGAGAGACGTCCGAGGCAGACGACGCGCAGGGTCGCCAGCCGGTTGCGCCGAGCAGTCTCGGGGGGTCGTGCGCGGAGCTCGTCGAGGTCGACCCCACAGCGGATGACGACCACCTTCGACCAGTGCGCCGGATCGCTCACCCGCAGGACCTGACCGCGCAGCCAGTCGCAGACGCACACGACGAAGCTCGCGTCAGCCACCTTCGACCCGAGCTCGACGGAGGCCTCGTCGACCACGTCGTGCATGCCGTGGACCGTGAAGCTCCACGTCCAGGGCTCCGGATCGCTGAGTGCCCCGATGGCCGCCGCGAAGCGAGCGACGGTCGCCGTCGCCTGAGCGAAGTGGGCGTGGAGGTGGCGGACGCCTTCGCGGCGGCACTGCTCCCAGACGATGCATGCCTCAGCGAGCTGCAGCAGTCGCCAGACGATCCGGCGCAGGTCGGTGCCGCCCGAACGGACCGCGCTGGCGGCGAGGCGGGCCATGCCGACGGGTGACCGGCGTACTGCGTGGCCGACGGCGCGCAGGGCGCGCAGCGGCCCGACCGACTTCACGTAGCAGGTGGCCGCAGCGGCCTCGACGGCACCCGGGTGCCGCAACTCTGCATCGGTCGGCCGGTTGAGGGCGATCGGCACCACCTTCCATCCGGTCCGGCCGAGCTCGGTCATCTCCCGGCGGATGAACGTCTGGGCGACGCATGGGTGATGGGTGAGTACGTATGCGACCGATCTGGTCATCGCCGTCCTGGGAGGTGTGGTGCTGTGTGGTCCGCCGGCAACCGGCCGTGCGGGGCCGGCGGCGCGACGAGGACGCTAGGGAGCGGGGCCCGACGGGTGGGAGGGTCGTTCGTTCCTCGGCCACCCCCGGAACGGACCTTGCACGACGTCCGGACGACGCTGACGCCTCGGTGCCGGCGGCGCCATCGTCGACATGATGAGCACCTCCCGTCCCGGTTCCGTCCTCTCCCGTCGCCGCGTCTTCGGGTTGGCGTTCGTCGATGCGGCCGATCCGGCAGATGTCGCCGAGGCGTTGCTCGCCGAACGACCCGAACCGCGTCATGCCGGCCACCTCCCCGTCATGGTGACCCCCAACGTCGACCATCTCGTGCGGCTCGCCCGGCGCGTCGACACCGATGCGGCAGCGGTGGTCGACGGAGCTCGCTTCGTGCTGCCGGACGGCCAACCGGTGGTGTGGGCCAGCAGGTTGCTCGGCCGACCGCTGCGATCGCGGCTGGCGGGCAGCGAGGTGGTCGCTGCGCTGTGGCCACGGCTGGTGGCCCGGCAGGTGCCCGTCGCCGTCGTGGCGTCGGACGACGGGATCGCCGTGGCGCTGCGGGGGCAACACCCTGGTGCCCGCGTGCTGGTTGCGCCGTGGCTCGACCGCGACGACGCCGAGGCGTTCGGCAGGTTCGCCGACCGGTGCGTCGAGGTGGCGCTCGGCACCGAGTTCCTCTTCGTGGCGATCGGCTTCCCGCGGAGCGAACGGCTGATCGGCGAGCTGCTGCGCCGCTGGCCGGCGGGGGCTCCCGTCCCGCTGTGCTGCGCCGTGGGTTCGTCGTTCAGCCTGTTGCTGGGGCACCGGCGGCGCACCCCGCGCTGGGTGTCGCGGCTCGGCCTCGAGTGGTTCGTGCGTCTGGTCGAGGAGCCACGGCGGCTCGTCGGTCGCTACGCGTCGGATGCGATCGGCTTCCCGCCACTGGTGTGGCGCGAGTACCGGTCGGCGCGTCTGGCGGGAACGCGCCGACCGGTCCCCGGCTGATCGCCGAGGTCGTCAGCCGCCGGGCGGCCGGGGCGCTGCCACGACGGACGGGCCGTTGTAGCGCGTGGTCCCCCAGCCGAGGCTGCGTCCGTCACCGAGCTCGCCGGTGCTGCAGTCGCGCATGGCGTTGACGCACTCCCGCGTCCAGAGCTGCTGGATGGCCGGGTCCCATGCACCGAACCAGTCGCCGTGGAGCGTCGAGCCATTGGCCGCGTTCTTCCCCATGCCCCGGTCCGACGACAGGTTCCAGTTCACCGCGTCGCCGTTCTGGGCGTACCAGGCGAACAGCGAGTACTGCGGCAGCATCACGGGGTGCGTGGCCGGGCACTTGGCCGGGAACCCCTTCGACCAGTCGAGATAGGCCATGTGGCTGCGGTGGTCGGGGGAGTCGAGGTTGCGCCCGTCCCAGCACGACGGGAAGTCGATTGCGGCACCGACCATCTGACCGGCGGGGCAGGCGGGGATGGTGGTGTGCCGGGTCGTCCCGCTGCCACAGAGCCAGTACTGGCCCTTCGAGTTCGACGGGTTGGCCATGTCGTAGCCGGCGAGCATCCGCAGCCCGTCCGGGAAGGTGCGGATCGCAGGGATGTCGGTCGCACTCGGTCCGTTGCCCTTGTAGTAGACGGCGATGTGCTCGGGCAGGCGGACGTTGCCCTGCTGGTCGAACAGGGCAGGGATCCAGTACGCCGAACGGTTCAGTGGACCGCCCTGGCACGACCCGTGCCCGTTCGAGCGCAACGACTGGAACGTGCTCGAACCATTGGCTGCCGTGTTGCCGAAGAACATGTGGAGGTGCGACGCTCCGGGCTGGCCGGGCTTGACGATCGGGTCGTCGTAGGCCAGGTGGGACGGCTCGCAGAAGAAGCGGAAGTTGCCGCTCGGCTCCTTCGCCGACGATCGGGGCACCGCACCGCCGCCGACGAGGTAGGCGCTCGCATCGGCGGGCGGGTTGGGCAATGGCGCCGGTGCCGGCGGCGCGGGCTGTGCGGCGGGTGGCGGGGTCGGCTTCGTGGTCGTCGGCGGTGCGGGCTTGGTGGTCGGTGGCGTCGGGACGCGAGCGGGTGTAGTGGTGGCTGGTGCCGGTCGGGCCGGGGTGGTGGCCGGTGGGCCGCTGGTCGGGCCGCAGCGCGACACGAGCAGTGCCGACAGGGCGAAGGCGAACATGCGCACCCGCCGCGCGGAGCGGCGGGTCGGTGGGCGTCGATCGGGAGCCGTCTGAGCGAGGTCCGTCGTCGGCGCAGGAGGGAGCTGGAGGCCGTCTGGTCGGGTCGTGGTCATCGGGCCAGCGTGGCCACTGATGAGCCCACTCGGAACGCGTCACGGCTCCTCGGTGACGGATCGACAATGGAGAGGGGAGAGGTGTCCTCACCCCCCGATGGCGGATTTCCCTCAGGTCGCGTCCTCGTCGAGGACGGATGTCATCCGGCGGCGGACGCGGGCACCTCGATACGTGTCGATGCGGAGGTGATGTGGTCGGAGGTGGCGATGGCCAACGCCAGACCCGTGAGCGTGGGGTTGCTGTGGCCGCCGGTCGGGAACAGGCACGAGCCCGCCGCGAACACGTTCGCCGTGCCTCGTAGGCGGCCCGCCGGATCGGTGGCGCTGGTGGTCGGGTCGTCGCCCATCGGGAGCGATCCCATCAGGTGGCACGAGCTGACGGCATCGAAGCCGCTCGCTGGCCATCGGGCCCGGCCGAGGCCTGCCGCGGCCAATGCGTCCGAGGCCATGGCGAGTGCGACGCCGACATCCCCGCCGCGCTCGACGGGTCGTCCCCAGACGAGCCGGGGGATCGGTCGCCCGTGCACATCGCGGCGATCGGCCAGCTCGAGCCGATTGGCCGGATGCGGGAACTGCTCGATGATCGCGGTCAGCGCCCAGCTCCGGGTGCTGCGCCAGGTGCCGGTGCTCGGCCAGGCGGACCATTCGAGGTCCCACGAGGTCGTCGCCAGGTGGCGGTAGAGCCACGACCTGGCCGGGTACGAGCCGCGGTTGGCCTCGATCAGGCCGCGTGCCGTGCGCCGGCCGACATGGTCGGCGATGCGTTGCTCGAACGCGGTGGGTGCGGCAACGAGCGCCTGCTTCGTGCGCCGCTCGAACCACCTCCGGGCCGGGCCGACCTGCGGTGCAGGCATGGGCAGCAGCGAGCAACTCGCGCCTCCTGCTCGGACGGCGTCTGCCGGCACGAGGAACCGCGACATGGACGGCACGCCCCCCTCGGTGTGCACCCCGAACGCGGCGAGCCACTCGGGCGGGTCGACGTCGAGGTCGAAGGCCCCGGTGAGACGCGGCCGGTCCATCATCCCGGTGCCGATCACCCGGTTGGCGCGCACCCCGGCCATGTCGTTGCCGAGCATCAAGGCGAGCCGGGTGTTCTCGACCGTGCCGGCGGCCAGGACGAAGGTGGTGGCCCGGATCGTCGCTTGCCGCCCCTGCTCGGACCGCACCACCACGTGGTCGACGGCGTCTCGCGGGCCACCGTGGCGTGTGGCGAGCGAGACCACGGTCGCAGTGGTGAGCAGGGTGGCCTGGCGGGCCACGCTCGAGCCGAGGCCGTCGAGTTGGAACTGGCGGCGCGGGCCGAACACGTACCGACCCTGGTCGAGCCCGGCGACATGGGCCGACGGGTGAGGCCGGAGCTGGTCGACCCCCACCACCACTCCGGCCCGGTGCAGGGCGCGCGTGGTGAAGGCAGCCAGGTCGGCCGAATCGAAGGGCCAGTTGCGGCCGTCGTCGCGGTGGCGTTCGAGCACAGCAGGCTCGATCATGGTGTGGCGCACGCCCTGGACCCCGCCCGGCAGGGCGTTCTCCCAGAGCCACGAGGTCCCGCCGACGGCGCGGTGCACCTTGATCTCGAGCGGCCCGTAGCGGTCGTCGCCGACGACCTCGCCAGCAGCAAGGCGGGTCCTGCTGGCCCTGGGCACGACGTCGCCGCTCTCGACGACGATCACCGAGCACCCCCGGTCGGCAAGTTCGGCGGCCACGGTCATGCCGACCGGCCCCGCCCCGACGACGCACACGTCATAGGCCGACCGCAGCGCGAACCGGTCCCGGTCGAGATCGACGATCATCTGTGCACTCCCCCTCGGATGTCGCAAGCTGATGGGGGCAGTGAACCGAACGGGCGCACGCGGCGATCGGGGCGATGGTCCCTGGCGAGGGCGACCATCGACGCTCGGTGGCACCCCGTTCGACCCCTCCGACCTGGTCCGCCGGACCGAGTTGCCATCCGACCACCGACGCCGGTAGCGTTTCACAGTCAATTTCCGTCCGTGTGCGCCCAGCTCCTGAGTTGGGGACCACCCGGCAACAACGTATGTCGGTGCTCCGCCGGCCGCTTGGCCTGCGGAGCACTGTCGTGAACGGCTCCTGCCCGCCAGGGACCGTGCAAACCAGAGGAACATCGCCCGGCTCCGGCCGGGTCCGGACCGAAGAAGGCTGCCGATATGGCACTGCAAGCGATCGTTGGCGAGAAAGTCGCCATGACACAGGTGTGGGTGAACGACAAGGTCGTGCCCGTCACCGTGCTGCGCGTCGAGCCGGCTCGCGTCGTCCAGGTCAAGACCACCGAGCGCGACGGCTACACGGCGCTCCAGGTCACCTACGGCCATCAGGACCCGAAGAAGCTCACCAAGCCCGAAGCCGGCCACTTCGCCAAGGCGGGCGTCGAGCCCGGCCGCCGGCTGGTCGAGCTCCGGCTCGACTCGGTCGACGGGTTCGAGGTGGGCCAGGTCATCGCGGTCGACCTGCTCAGCCAGGGCCAGAAGGTCGATGTCACGGCGGTCAGCCGTGGCAAGGGCTACGCCGGCACGATGAAGCGCCACAACTTCAGTGGCCAGGGCGCGAGCCATGGCAACCACAAGCACCACCGTGCGCCCGGCTCGATCGGCTCGTGCAGCTTCCCCGGCCGTGTGTTCAAGGGCCTGCGTATGTCCGGCCACATGGGCCACGAGCAGGTCACCACGTTGAACCTCGAGGTGGTCGAGGCCGACACCGAGCGCAACCTGCTGCTGGTGAAGGGCTCGGTTCCGGGCCCCAACGGTGGCGTGGTGATCGTCCGCAACGCAGTGAAGGGCAAGTGACATGGCGTCCGTGACCGTGAAGAACTCCGCAGGCAAGTCCGTCGGCGACATCGAGCTCTCCCAGCATGTGTTCGGCATCCAGCCGAACGTGCCCGTGATGCACCAGGTCGTCACCGCACAGCTGGCCGCTCGTCGTGCCGGCACGCAGAGCACCAAGACCCGCGCCGAGGTGTCCGGCGGTGGCAAGAAGCCGTTCAAGCAGAAGGGCACGGGTAACGCCCGTCAGGGCTCGACGCGTTCGCCGCACTTCAGCGGTGGTGGCGTCGCTCTCGGCCCCAAGCCCCGCAAGTACGACCAGAAGACCCCGAAGAAGATGATCAACCTCGCGCTGCGTTCGGCACTGTCCGACCGCGCCGCCGAGGGCAAGGTCGTCGTCATCGACGACTGGGGCTTCGCCGCACCGCGCACCAAGGACGCCAAGACGGCGCTCGCCTCGCTCGGGGTCACCGGTAAGGCGCTGGTGGTCGTCGATCGCAACGACGTCACCGCCATCAAGAGCTTCCTCAACCTGCCCGAGGTGCAGCTCATCGAGCGCGCCGAGCTCAACGCCTACGACGTGCTCTGCAACGAGTACATCGTGTTCTCGAAGGGCACCCTGCCGAGCACCGGTGCCGAAAGCGAGCAGTCATGAAAGATCCGCGCGACATCATCCTCGCCCCGATCGTGTCCGAGAAGAGCTACGCGCTGATCGAACAGGGCGTCTACACCTTCCGGGTGCACCCGAGCGCCTCGAAGCCCGAGATCCACGACGCAGTCGAGGCCATCTGGGGCGTGAAGGTCGTCAAGGTCAACACGTTGAACCGTGTCGGCAAGAAGACCCGCCAGCGCCGCAGCAACCGCACTGGCTCCAAGCCCGACACCAAGCGGGCGATCGTCACCCTGGCAGCGGGCAACGAGATCCCGCTGTTCGAGAACTGAGGCTCCCATGGCGATTCGTTCACGCAAGCCCACCAGCGCCGGCCGTCGTTTCCAGACCACGTCCGACTTCTCGGAGATCACCAAGTCGTCGCCGGAGAAGTCGCTCCTCGCATCGAAGTCGAAGTCGGGCGGCCGCAACGTCTACGGCCGTAAGACCGCCCGTCATCGCGGCGGCGGCCACAAGCAGCGCTACCGCCTCGTCGACTTCAAGCGCACCAAGGACGGCGTCACCGCCAAGGTCGCGGCCATCGAATACGACCCGAACCGGACCTGCCGCATCGCCCTTCTGCATTACGCAGACGGCGAGAAGGCCTACATCCTGGCCCCGAAAGGCCTGTCGGTCGGTGCGCACGTGATGAGCGGCCAGGGTGCCGACATCAAGCCGGGCAATGCCCTGCCGCTGCGCTACATCCCCGTCGGTACCACGGTGCACAACGTCGAGTTGCGTCCCGGCCAGGGCGGCAAGATCGCCCGGTCCGCCGGCATGGCGGTCCAGCTGGTCGCCAAGGAAGGCGAGTTCGCCACCCTGCGCATGCCCTCCACCGAGATGCGCCGCGTGCTCATCGACTGCCGCGCCACCGTCGGCGAGGTGGGCAACTCCGAGCACGAGCTCGTCAAGATCGGCAAGGCCGGCCGCAACCGCTGGAAGGGCGTGCGCCCGCAGACCCGTGGTGTGGCCATGAACCCCGTCGACCACCCCCTCGGTGGTGGCGAGGGCCGCACGTCGGGTGGTCGCCCGGCAGTGTCGCCGTGGGGTAAGCCCGAGAGCCGTACCCGCAACACCAAGAAGGCGTCGCAGCAGATGATCGTCCGTCGTCGCCGCACGTCGAAGGGCCGGAGGTAACCGCCATGTCCCGCAGTCTGAAGAAGGGCCCGTTCGTCGACGACCACCTGCTCAAGAAGGTCGATGCACAGAACGCCGCCGGCGAGCGCAAGGTCATCAAGACCTGGAGCCGGCGCAGCACCGTCATCCCCGACATGGTGGGCCACACCATCGCCGTCCACGACGGCCGCAAGCACGTGCCGGTGTACGTCACCGAGAGCATGGTCGGTCACAAGCTCGGCGAGTTCAGCCCGACGCGGACCTTCAAGTACCACGCCGGCCAGGAGAAGAACGCAAAGGGTCGCCGCTGATGACTGGTCCCAAGCTCAACGAGAAGTCGTTCGTCGCCGGCGAGCGCAGCGGCACCAAGGCCAGCGCCAAGTACGTGCGCACCTCGGCGTCGAAGGCGCGCGTCGTACTCGACCTCATCCGTGGCCTGCCGGTGAAGCAGGCCGACGAGGTGCTGCAGTTCACCGACCGCGAGGTGTCGAACACGATCCGCAAGGTGCTGGCCTCCGCCGTCGCCAATGCCGTCCACAACGACGAGCAGGATGCTGACGAGCTGTTCGTGAAGGCCTGCTTCGCCGACGAGGGCCCGACGCTCAAGCGGTTCACGCCGCGGGCTCGTGGCCGCGCCGGCAAGATCAACAAGCGCACGTCGCACATCACCGTGGTGGTCGATCGTCTCGACGACGGTCGTCTCGAGGTCGTCCAGGCACGCGAGGCCCGTCGTGGTGCTGGCGGTCGTCGCGGTACGGCCGCCACCGGTTCGGCCGCTGCCCGCCGCGAGCGCGTCGAGCGCAGCCGCCAGCGTGCGGCTGCTGCTGCAGCTGGCGAGACCCCGGCCGACGACACCCAGTCGGAGATCCAGGGCTTCGCCCAGGTCGCCGACAGCGCCGGTGGCCCCGGCCAGTGGACCGGCTCGATGCTGCCGCTCGGCGACGGCTCGGCGCCCGACGGCCACGACATCAAGGGCAACGTCGACTCGATGTACTACCACCCGCCGGCCAGCCCGTTCTACGACGCCACGATCGCCGAGGTCTACTTCGACAAGGCGTCCAACGCTCGTGCCGCCGGCTTCACGCTGCCGCCGTCGCTCGCCGACAAGGTCGTGCCGGGCGAGTGGGCAGGCTCGGTGATGCCGCTCGTCGACGGGTCGAACCCCTCGGGATACGACATCAAGGGCAACGCCGACTCGATGCTGTACCACCCGACGACCAGCCCCTACTACGACGCAACGATCGCCGAGGTGTACTTCGACACCGTTGCGAACGCCGAAGCGGCGGGCTTCGCCCTGCCACCGTCCCTCGCCACGTCCGCCGAGCCCGGGGAAGAGAGCAACTGATGGGCCAGAAGATCAACCCCTACGGCTTCCGCCTCGGTGTCACCACCGACTGGAAGAGCCGCTGGTTCTCCGAGCGGGAGTACAAGAACTACCTCACCGAGGACTGGAAGATCCGCCGGGCCCTGATGGCCAAGCTCGAGAGCGCAGCCGTCAGCCGGATCGAGATCGAGCGCACGCGCGACAAGGTCCGCGTCGACATCCACACCGCACGGCCGGGCATCGTCATCGGTCGCCGTGGTGCACAGGCCGACGAGTTGCGTGCTCTGCTCACCCAGATCACGGGCAACCCCAAGGTGCAGCTGAACATCGTCGAGATCAAGAACCCCGAGCTCGACGCCGCCCTCATCGCCCAGGGTGTGGCCGACCAGCTGGTGAACCGCATCGCGTTCCGTCGGGCCATGAAGCGCGCCGTGCAGAACGCTCAGCGCGCCGGTGCCCTCGGCATCCGCGTCCAGTGCTCGGGCCGCCTCGGCGGCGCCGAGATGAGCCGTACCGAGTGGTACCGCGAGGGTCGGGTGCCGCTGCACACGCTGCGCGCCGACATCGACTACGGCATGCGCGAGGCCCGCACCTCGAGCGGCCGCGTCGGCGTGAAGGTCTGGATCTACAAGGGCGACATCGTGCCCTACAAGGCGCAGACCGAGGACAAGATCAGTCGTGAAGCTGCGATGGCCGTTGGCGAGACCTCGGGTCAGGCCGCACCTCGCCGAGTCGTGTCGTCGGCCGGTCCGAAGCGCACGAGCGACGAGGTCGAGACCGAGGTCGCACCGCTGGTCAAGGAAGCCGATCCCGAGCTCGAGAAGCTTCTCGACGAGGAAGAGGACATCGCTCGTCGCACGCACGACATGCACGAGACACCGCACTTCCGTGGGGAGGACTGAGCCATGTTGATGCCCCGTAAGGTCGCTCACCGCAAGCACCACCGCGGCCGCACCGCCGGCCTGTCGAAGGGTGGCAACGATCTGGCCTTCGGCCAGTACGGCATCCAGGCCCTCGAGCCCGGCTGGCTCACCGCCCGCCAGATCGAGGCCGCCCGTATCGCCATGACCCGCGCCATCAAGCGCGGCGGCAAGGTGTGGATCAACATCTTCCCGGACAAGCCCGTCACCAAGAAGCCGGCCGAGACCCGCATGGGTTCCGGCAAGGGCAACCCGGAGTTCTGGGTGGCTGTGGTCAAGCCGGGTCGCGTGCTGTTCGAGCTGTCGTTCCCGGATGAGGCCACCGCCCGTGCAGCCATGGCCAAGGCCATCCAGAAGCTGCCCATCAAGGCCCGCATCATTTCTCGTGAGGAGGTCATCTGATGGCCAAGTCGAATGCCGAGCTCGCCGAGCTCGATCTCCCGGCGCTCGTCGACGAGCTGCGCGCCACCAAGCAGGAGGCGCTGAACCTGCGGTTCCGCAACGCCACCGGCCAGCTCGACAACAACGCCGAGATCCGAACCGTGCGGCGCCACATCGCCCGCATCAACACCTACATCCGTCAGCGCGAGATCGCCGCTGCCGAGGGCGGGAAGTGAGCCACATGTCGAACCAGGAATCCACCGAGCGCAACGCGCGCAAGGTCCGCGAAGGCCAGGTCGTGTCCAACAAGATGGACAAGACCGCCGTGGTCGCCGTGGTCGAGCGGGTGCGTCATCCGAAGTACGGCAAGTTCATGCTGCGCACGAAGAAGCTGTACGCCCACGACGAGACCAACGACGTCAACATCGGCGACAAGGTGCGCGTCATGGAGACCCGCCCGCTCAGCAAGAACAAGCGCTGGCGCGTCATCGAGATCATCGAGAGGGCGAAGTGACATGATCCAGCAGGAATCCCGTCTCCGCGTCGCCGACAACAGTGGCGCCAAGGAAGTGCTGTGCATCAAGGTGCTCGGCGGCACCCGCCGTCGGTACGCCTCGATCGGCGACATCTTCATCGCGTCGGTCAAAGACGCCATCCCCGGCGCTGCCGTGAAGAAGGGCGACGTCGTCAAGTGCGTCGTCGTCCGCACCAAGAAGGAGCGGCGCCGCCCCGATGGCAGCTACATCCGCTTCGACGAGAACGCGGCCGTCATCATCAAAGACGACATGACACCTCGCGGTACCCGCATCTTCGGCCCAGTCGGCCGCGAGCTCCGCGACAAGAAGTTCATGCGCATCGTCTCGCTCGCACCGGAGGTGATCTGAGATGCGGTTGAAGAAGGGTGACTACGTCGTCGTCATCGCCGGCAAGGACAAGGGCAAAGAGGGCGAGATCGCCGAGGTCATGCCCACGTCCAACAAGGTGATCGTGAACGGTGTGAACACCGCCACCAAGCACCAGAAGCCGCGTGCGGCCAACCAGCAGGGTGGCCGGATCGATCGCGACATGCCCATCGATGCGAGCAACGTGATGCTCGTCCACGGGGGCAAGCCGACCCGCGTCGGTTACCGAATCAACGCCGACGGCACGAAGGTCCGTGTCGCCAAGCGCACCGGAGAGGTGATCTCATGAGCACGTCCGTCGCAACGTCGCCACGGCTCAAGCAGCAGTACCGCGACGAGATCAAGGCCCGGCTGCACAGCGAGCTCGGCCTGACGAATGTCATGCAGGTCCCGAAGATCGAAAAGATCGTGATCAACATGGGCGTCGGCCGTGCCACCCAGCAGCCGTCGCTGCTCGAAGGTGCGGTCCGCGACCTCACGGCGATCGCGGGTCAGAAGCCCGTCATCACCAAGGCGCGCACGTCGATCGCGGGCTTCAAGCTCCGCGAGGGCCAGTCGATCGGCTGCAAGGTCACGCTGCGCGGCGACCGCATGTGGGAGTTCCTCGATCGTCTGATCGCCGTGGCGATCCCCCGCATCCGCGACTTCCGCGGCCTTCCGGCCAACAGCTGGGACGGTCGGGGCAACTACACCTTCGGGCTCAGTGAGCAGTCGGTGTTCCCCGAGATCGATTACGACAAGGTCGACGCACCTCGTGGCATGGACATCACCATCGTGACGACCGCGTCGACCAACGAGCACGGCAAGGCGCTCCTCGACGCCTTCGGTTTCCCCTTCAAGAAGGGCGCCGACGCCGCACCCACCAAGAAGAAGCCCAAGCGGCGCGGGCCTGGGCGTGGTGCCAAGTCACCCGCCAAGCCGGTTGCGAAGAAGAAGAAGTAACGGAAGGGCAGCGAGATGGCAAAGAAGTCCCAGATCAACAAGAGCAACGCCACGCCCAAGTTCAAAGTGCGCGGGTACACCCGCTGCAGGCGCTGTGGTCGTGCTCGATCGGTGTATCGCCAGTTCGGCCTGTGCCGGATCTGCTTGCGCGAGATGGCGCACGCCGGCGAGATCCCCGGTCTGACCAAGGCGAGCTGGTGAGGAGTACCCATGCTGACTGATCCCATCGCCGACATGCTCACCCGGATCCGCAACGCCAACACGGCGATGCACGATCAGGTGATGATGCCCTGCTCGAAGCAGAAGGTTGCACTCGCCGACGTGCTGAAGAAGGAGGGCTACATCGACGGGTTCTCGGTGGCGCCGTCCACCCACGGCCCCGGCGAGGTGCTCACCATCTCGCTCAAGTACTCATCCGATCGGCAGCGCACCATTTCCGGTGTGCGCCGCATCTCGACGCCCGGCCTGCGCGTGTACCGCAAGGGCAAGGAGATCCCCCGCGTGCTCGGTGGGCTCGGCGTCGCCGTTGTATCGACCAGCCAGGGCCTGCTGACCGACCGCGAAGCGCGCAAGCGCAACGTGGGCGGCGAAGTGCTCTGTTACGTCTGGTGACCGAGGAGGACTGCGCACATGTCTCGTATCGGCAAAGCACCGATCACTGTCCCCGGCGGCGTGACCATCGACATCGTCGACCGGTCGCTCACCGTCACCGGCCCGAAGGGCACGCTCAGTCGTGATCTTCCGGCGCGCATCGCCGTCCGCGAGGAGGCCGGTTCGCTGCTGGTCGAGCGTTTCGACGACGAGCGCGAGAGCCGCTCGCTCCATGGCCTCACCCGCACCCTGGTGAGCAACATGGTCACCGGTGTCACCAACGGCTTCGCCAAGGAGCTCGAGATCATCGGCGTCGGCTATCGCGCCGAGGCCACGAGCCCGACCACGCTGAAGATGGCGCTCGGCTTCAGCCACCCGGTGCACGTCGAGGCCCCCGAAGGGATCACCTTCGAGGTGCCGGTGCAGACGCGCATCATCGTGCGTGGCATCGACAAAGAGGTCGTCGGCCAGGTGGCGGCCAACATTCGTTCCATCCGCAAGCCCGAGCCCTACAAGGGCAAGGGTGTGCGCTACCTCGGCGAGAAGGTCCTGCGCAAGGCCGGCAAGACCGGGAAGAAGTGAGGAAGAGCTCATGAGCAAGGTCGCCCAGAAGCGCCGCGAAGGCCGCCTCGTGCGGCACAACCGTGTGCGCAAGAAGATCCACGGCACCGCCGAGCGCCCGCGCCTCGCGGTCTACCGGTCGAACAAGCACCTCGTGCTGCAGGTCATCGACGACGATGCCGGCCGCACGCTGGCGTCGGCGTCGACCAACGAGGCTGCTCAGCGAGCCCTCGGCAATGGCTCGTCGGTCGAGGCGGCAACCCGCCTCGGCACCCTGGTCGCCGAGCGGGCCAAGGCCGCCGGTATCGACAAGGTCGTGTTCGATCGTGGTGGGTTCCTCTACCACGGTCGTGTAGCAGCGGTCGCAGCGGCCGCCCGTGATGCAGGTCTGGAGTTCTGATGGCTGATTCCCGCAACCCTTCCCGTGGTGGCGCCAACGAGGCTCCGGCCGACAACGGTGGCCTGCGCGAGTCGCGCGTCATCACGATCAACCGCGTCGCCAAGGTGGTCAAGGGCGGTCGTCGCTTCTCGTTCACCGCGCTCGTCGTGGTGGGTGACGGCAACGGTCGCGTCGGCCTCGGGTACGGCAAGGCCAAGGAGGTGCCCCTCGCCATCCAGAAGGGCACCGAGGAGGCCAAGCGCAACCTGTTCGAGGTCCCCCTCGCTGGCAGCACCATCACCCATCCGGTCATCGGCATCAACTCGGCCGGCCGCGTGATGATGAAGCCGGCAGCGGCCGGTACCGGCGTGATCGCCGGTGGCGCTGCCCGGATCATCCTCGAAGAGGCGGGCGTGCATGACGTGCTGTGCAAGTCGCTCGGCTCGTCCAACGCCATCAACGTCGCCCGGGCCACGATCAACGGCCTCAAGTCGCTCCAGCGGCCCGACGTCGTCGCCGCTCGGCGTGGCCTGCCCGCCGACTCGTTCGTGCCCAAGGGTGTGCTGCGTTCGTACACCGAGCGCCAGAAGCAGCTCGCAGCAGGGGAGGCCCACTGATGCCTGGTCGTCAGAAGAACACCTACGAGGGCGAAAAGACCCTCGTCGTCACCCAGGTGCGGTCCGCCATCGGCAACAAGCCCAAGGCGGTCGGCACCCTGCGCGCCCTGGGTCTTGGCCGCATCGGCAAGACCAACACCCTGCCCGATCGCGCCGAGATCCGCGGCATGCTCGCTCGTGTCCCGCATCTCGTCGAGGTCACCGAAGGAACGGAGAACTGACATGCGCGTCGATGAGCTCGCTCCCGCACCAGGTTCGAACAAGGCCAAGAAGCGCGTCGGTCGTGGTATCGGCGGCAAGGGCGGCAAGACCGCCGGCGCCGGCACCAAGGGCCAGCACTCCCGCGGCCGTGGCAAAGTGGGCCGCGGCTTCGAAGGTGGCCAGACCGGCCTGAAGCAGCGAGTGCCGAAGCTGAAGGGGTTCAACAACCCGTTCCGCATCGAGTACTCGCCGGTCAACCTCGACCAGCTCGCAGCACTCGAAGCCGACACCGTCGGTCCCGACGAGCTCGTGGCCGCAGGCCTCGTGCGCAAGGGGTCGCTCGTGAAGGTGCTCGGCCGTGGCGAGATCTCGAGCGCTGTTGCGCTGAGCGTCCACGCTGTGTCGAAGACGGCCCGCACCGCGATCGAGGCCGCCGGTGGCTCGGTCACGATCGTGCCGCTGCCGTACCCCTCCGGCCGTCCGCCGGTGCAGGGCAACCAGTTCACCAACCGCTGATCTCGACGATGGTCGACCTGGCGCCCCGGCGCCGGTCGCACCACCTACCATCGAGACCCATCCCGACCCTGATCCGCCCCTGAGGAGCCCGTTGTGTTGTCGAACCTGAAGAACGTCTTCAAGGTTGCCGATCTGCGCAACAAGGTGCTCTTCACGTTGGCGATGATCGCCATCTACCGCTTCGGTGTGGCGATCCGGGTGCCGGGCATCGACCAGGATGCGGTGGCGCAGTTCCAGGAGGGGGTGCGCACGCAGGGCGCGCTCGGCTTCTTGAACCTGTTCTCGGGTGGCGCTTTCGGCAGCTTCTCGATCTTCGCGCTGGGCATCATGCCCTACATCACGGCGAGCATCATCATGCAGGTGCTCGGTGTGGTGATCCCCAAGCTCGAGCAGCTCCAGCAAGAAGGCGCAGTCGGCCAGCGCAAGATCACCCAGTACACGCGCTACATGGCGATCGCCATCGCGCTGCTGCAGGCGACTGGCCTCACCTTCATCTTCGGACAGGGTCGAGGCAGCGCCTTCTTCGGTGCGGCTCAGGCGGTGCCGAACGTGAAGTTGCTGCCCGATGGCATGTGGCCGCGCGGCTACCTCGTCATCCTCACCCTCGTGGCGGGCACAGCGCTGCTGATGTGGGTCGGCGAGCTGATCGGTCAGCGCGGCATCGGCAACGGCATGAGCATGCTCATCTTCGCCTCGGTCGTGGCCGACCTGCCCTTCAGCTACTACTCGATCCTGCAGAGCCGGAAGTGGTTCGTCTTCGCCCTGCTCGTCGCCCTCAGCATCGGCATCGTGCTGGCGGTGGTCCGTGTCGAGCTCGCCCAGCGGCGCATCCCGGTGCAGTTCGCGAAGCGTGTGGTCGGCCGGCGCATGTACGGCGGTCAGAACACCTACATCCCGCTCAAGGTCAACCAGAGCGGTGTGGTGCCGATCATCTTCGCCAGCTCGGTGCTGCTGTTGCCGGTGCTGCTGTCGAACATGCTCGGCGCCAACGACGGCACCGGGTGGCGCGCCTGGATCCAGCGCAACATCGACAAGTACATCGTCAACAGCCAGAACATCGTCTACATCACGCTGTTCGCACTGATGATCATCGCCTTCGCCTACTTCTACAACTCGATCGCCTTCGACCCGGTGCGCCAGGCCGATCAGCTGCGTCGCCAGGGTGGCTTCATCCCCGGCATCCGCCCCGGTCCGCAGACCGAGCGCTACCTGGCCAAGGCCGTCAACCGGATCACTCTGCCGGGTGCGGTGTTCGTCGCGATCATCGCCATCCTGCCCTACCTGCTGCTGTGGGCCGGCAACGTGCAGACCTTCCCGTTCGCCGGCACCACGGTGCTCATCGCCGTGGGCGTGGCCCTCGAACTGATGCGCCAGATCGACAGCCAGTTGATGTTGCGCAACTACGAGGGGTTCCTGAAGTGACGCCGACCCGGGTCGTCTCGGGTCGCTGAGGTCGCCGTGATCCCCGGCGCGCGGCTCATCCTTCTCGGTCGCCAGGGCGCCGGGAAGGGCACACAGTGCGTCCGTTTGTCGCGCCACTACGTCGTTCCGCACATCTCGACCGGCGACATGCTCCGGGCCGCCGTGCGCGAGGGCACCGAGCTCGGCCGCATCGCCAAAGAGGTGATGGATGCCGGCAGCCTCGTGGGTGACGAGATCATGGTGGGCATCGTCGAAGAGCGCCTGCGGCGCGACGATGCGCGCACGCGTGGCTTCATCCTCGACGGCTTCCCGCGCACCGTCGGGCAGGCCCACGAGCTCGACCGGATCACGGCCGAGCGGCCGATCGACGTCGTGCTCGACCTCGACGTGCCGCGCGATCTGGTGCTCGAGCGCATCTCGTCGCGCCGCGTGTGCCGCGACTGCGGCACGAACTACGTCGAGTCGCAACTCGAGCGCAGCGGGCCGATCTGTGAGGTGTGCGGCGGCGAGGTGGTGCAGCGCGACGACGACACGCCCGACGCGATCAATCGTCGGCTCGACCTGTACGAGGAGCAGACGTCACCGCTCATCGAGTACTACGGCCGCGACGGACGTCTTGCGGTCGTCGACGGTGTCGCATCTCCCGACGAGGTCTTCCGTCGACTGACCGCTGCTGTCGAAGCAGCACGTCGTCCGGCCTGACCGCCATGCGCCGCCTGCCACGGCGACGGCCCGACGACCTCGTCGCGATGCGCGAGGCGGGACGGGTGGTGGCGCGCATGCACGCAGCGATCCGGGCTGCCGCAGTGCCCGGTGCCACGACGGCCGAGCTCGACCAGGTCGCCCGCGAGGTGCTGGCGGCCAACGGCGCGCAGAGCAACTTCCTCGGTTACCACGGCTTCCCGGCCACCATCTGCGCCTCGGTCAACGACGAGCTGATCCATGGCATCCCCGGCCCGCGTGTGCTGCAGGAGGGCGATCTGCTCTCGGTCGACTGCGGCGCCATCGTCGACGGCTGGCACGGTGACGCGGCGTTCACGATGTCGGTCGGGCCCGCCACCGCAGAGGCCCAGCAGCTCGTCGCCACCGCCGAGCGGGCGCTGGCAGCCGCCGTCGCCGCGATGCGGCCGGGCCGTCACCTCGGCGACATCGGCGCCGCGGTCGACGCAGTCGTGGCTGCGGCAGGGTATGGCTCGCCGCACGACTACTGCGGGCACGGCATCGGTAGGGCCATGCACGAGTCCCCCGATGTGCCCAACCGCGGGCGACGGGGCAAGGGCCCACGGCTCGAAGCCGGAGTCGTGCTCGCCATCGAGCCGATGCTCATCGCCGGTGGCCGCGACGATGTCGCCGAGCTCGACGACGGCTGGACCGTCGTGAGCGCCGACGGGTCGTTGTGCGCCCATGTCGAGCACACGGTGCTGGTCACCGACGACGGCCCGGAGATCCTCACCCGGCTCTGACGCCAGAGGTGCCCGACACCGGCCAGGCTCGGTCGATCGCAGCCGTCAGCGCCCGACGCGACGGCTGCTCGACGAGTGTCCAAGCGGCGGTGGCCACGGCGAGCGACGCGGCGATCTGGAGGCCGAAGATCCACAGGCCCTGCCACTGCTCGCCGTCGCCGATGAGCACCACGGCGATCAGCACATGCCACAGGTAGATGCTGTACGAGCGCTCGCCGAGCCAGCGCAGCGTGCGGTTGGTCAGCACGACCTCGATCGGTCGGGGGAGTCGGCCGTCGGCGACGGCGCCGACGACGACTGCCGTGCAGATCGACACGACGGTCACGCCGAGCACGAGGGCGGGTATCGGCGCCGTGTACCACCGTGGCATCCCGGCGAGCCCCGCCGCGATCACGAACGCGGCGCCGACCACGACCGGCGTCGGCACCGCAACGTGGCGACCCGGCGCCGCCATGGCGAGCGCAGCGCCGAGCAACAGCCCGTCCAAGCGGCTCGGCGTCGCCAGGTAGGCCGTCCATGGTGTTGCGTCGAGCGGACCGAGCAGGAGCACCCTCGTCGCCGCCGAGAGGGCCGCACATCCGGTGAGCGCGACGATGCCGAGGCGTCGGGACCGCTTGTGCACTGCGAGGAGCAGGAACGGCAAGAGCAGGTAGAACTGCCATTCGATCGAGAGCGACCAGAGGTGCTGGGTCGGCGAGGTCGCCGGGCCACGAGCGATCATCTCGAAGTTGGCGACCTGGAACAGGCTGGCAACGAGGGCCCGCCGGTCGGCGGACGTGCCGGAACCGAGCAGCACCGCAGCCACGACCGCGAGGTAGACGGCAAGGGCAGGCAGCAGGCGTGCTGCACGCCTGGCGACGAACTCTGCCGTGCTGCCCCCGTCGGCGTGCCGTCGAAGCCACGTCGTGGTGACGACGAAGCCGCTGACGACGAAGAAGACGTCCACGCCGAGCCACCCCCCGGTGCCCAGCGGGGCGACGCCGACGTGGTAGCCGACCACGGCCGTCACCGCGATGCCGCGGAGACCGTCGAGGGCTGCCCAGTGCATGGTTCAGGCTCACCTCGGCTCAGCCCGCTGCCACGGGCCGGAGGGCCGAGGCAGCGGGCCGTTCGTCAGCGCTGGGCGACGCCGTCGACGACGACGGGCGTGCCGCGGTAGACGGTGTGGCGCACCTTGCCGCGCACCTCGCGGCCGACGTAGGGGGTGTTGCGGCTCTTGCTCGCCAGGCGACCGGGGTCGACGGTCCAGGTGGCGGCGGCATCGAACACCGTGAGGTTGGCCGGCTCACCAGGCTCGACGGGACGGCCGTGCTCGGTGAGGCCGGCGATGCTGGCCGGCTTCCAGCTGAGTGCGGCCACCACGGCGGCGAGCGGCATGTCGAGCTCGGTCAGGGCGAGCGCCAGCGCGGTCTCGAGGCCGAGCATGCCGGGCGGGGCCTGGTCGAGGGGGGCCTCTTTGGTCTCCGGGGCATGCGGTGCATGGTCGGTCGCGATCGCGTCGATCGTGCCGTCGGCCAGCCCGGCCTTGATCGCAGCGATGTCGGCCGGGGTGCGTAGCGGCGGGTTCACTTTGTAGACCGCGTCGAAGCTGGCGAGCAGCTCGTCGGTGAGCGTGAAGTGGTGCGGGGTCGCTTCGGCCGTCACCGGTAGGCCGTCGGCCTTGGCGGCACGGACCAGCTCGACACTGCGTGCGGTCGAGAGGTGGAGGAAGTGCACCGGGCTGCCCGTCAGGCGCACCAGCTCGATGTCGCGGTGCACCATCAGCTCTTCGGCGATCGCCGGCCACCCGGGTAGGCCCAGACGGCTGCAGCACGAGCCCTCGTGCATGACCGCACCCTTGGTGAGGCTGGCCACCTCGCAGTGCTGGGCCAGCACGATGCCGAGCGGCTTGGCGTACTCGAGGGCGCGTCGCATCAGCCCGGGGTCCTGCACCCCGTTGCCGTCGTCGGTGAACATCCGCACACCGGCAGCGGCCAGCTCGCCGAGCGGTGCGAGGTGCTCGCCGGCGCGGCCCAGGGTGATGCACCCGGCTGGGACGACGTCGCACAGCCCGGCTCGGCGTCCCTGGGCCCGAACGAACTCGATGGTTGCCAGCGAGTCCTGGGCGGGCTCGGTGTTGGGCATGGCGACGAGCGCGGTGAAACCGCCGAGGGCCCCGGCACGGCTGCCGGTCTCGATGGTCTCGGCCTCCTCGCGGCCCGGCTCGCGCAGATGCACGTGCAGGTCGACGAACCCGGGCGTGACGTGGCAACCGGTCGCGTCGAGGACGTCGACGTCGGAGCTCACGTCGAGGTCGGGGCCGACCTCGACGATGCGGCCATCGGCCACGAGCACGTCGGCGCGTCGCTCGCCGCGCTGGTCGAGCACGGTGCCATTGCGGATGACGAGACGGCTCACGAGGTGCCTCCTGCTTCGTCGGTGCCGGTCGGGGGAAGGGTCGTGCCGTCCCCGCCGGCGAGGAGATGGAACAGCACGGCCATCCGCACGGAGATTCCGTTGGTGACCTGGTCGAGGATCACCGATGTGGGGAGGTCGGCCGGATCGACGGCGATCTCGACCCCGCGGTTCATCGGTCCCGGGTGCATCACGAGTGCGTGCGTGGCGAGTCGCTCGGCCCGTGCTGCGGTGAGGCCGTACATCGTCGTGTACTCGCGCAGCGACGGCACCAGCGCGTCGGTCATCCGCTCGCGCTGCATGCGCAGGAGGTACACGACGTCGAGCGATGCCAGCTCGGCGTCGAGGTCGTGACTGACGGTCACCGGCCACGACGACACCTCGGGCGGTAGCAGTGTGGGCGGGGCGACGAGCACCACCTCGGCGCCGAGCGCCGTGAAGGCCTGCACGTCGCTGCGGGCGACGCGGCTGTGGCGGATGTCGCCCACGATCGCGATGCGCAGACCGGAGAAGTCGTGGGGTCGCTGCAGATGGGTGCGGATCGTGTAGCAGTCGAGCAGCGCCTGGGTGGGGTGCTGATGCCAGCCGTCGCCGGCATTGACGACCGCCGCGTCGGTCCAGCGGGTGATCAGATGCGGGGCTCCGCTCGAGCGGTGGCGCACGACGAACGCGTCGACCCCCATGGCGGTGATGGTCTCGATCGTGTCGCGCAGGCTCTCGCCCTTGTTGACGCTGCTCGATGAGACGGCAAAGTTCATCACATCGGCGCTCAGCCGGCGGGCGGCGGTGTCGAAGCTGGTGCGGGTGCGCGTCGAGTCCTCGAAGAACAGGTTCACCACGGTGCGGCCGCGTAGCGCCGGCACCTTGGGCATCGGCCGGCGGTTGACCTCGGCCATGTGGTCGGCGAGGTCGAGCAGCCGGCGGATGTCGTCGACGTGGAGGTCGGCGATCGAGAGGAGGTGCTTCATTCGAGCACCACCCCGTCGGGGTCGACCGTGACGTTCTCGGTGCGCGCCGTCGGCAGGTTCTTGCCGACGTAATCCGGGCGGATGGGCAGTTCGCGGTGGCCGCGGTCGACGATCACCGCCAGCTGCACCGAACGGGGTCGACCGTGGTCGTTCAGCGCGTCGAGGGCCGCCCGCACAGTGCGGCCGGTGAACAGCACGTCGTCGACGAGCACCACGACGGCGCCGTCGATGGCTGGGAGGTCGGTGACTGCTGCGGGGACGATCGGACGCAGCCCGACGTCGTCGCGATAGAAGCTCACGTCGAGCGATCCAACGGCGACGGCCCCGACCCCTTCGATGCGTTGCAGCGACGCGGCGAGCCGCTCGGCGATCCAGACGCCACCACGCTGGAGCCCGACGATCACCACCCCGTCGAGACCGTGGTTGCGCTCGACGATCTCGTGGCCGATGCGGGTGATCGCCCGGCGTACGTCGTCGGCGGACATGACCACTCGGGTTGTCACGCGTGCTCCTTCGTGTACGAGCCTCACAGGACCCGTTTCACACGTCGGCGAGCCTATCCGGCGCTGCCGCCGGTGCCGGACCGATCAGTCGTGGACGACCACGCGCGAGTTGCGCGGCATGGCGTTGGTCGTCCAGATCATGTCCATCGCCGAGGTCGACACGCGCACGCAGCCGTGCGACGCCGGGTATCCGGGGATGCTCGACGATCCGTGGACGGCCACGCCGCCGCGGAAGTACTTCGGTCGGTAGATCCGCCCGAGATCGCCCTCCCACCACCCGGTCGGTCGTTCGAAGTAGACGCGCCAACTGCCGTTCGGGGTGATCGAGGTACCGGTCTCCCAGCGCTTGGTCTTGGGGCTCCACTCTCGGTACGACTTGCCGGTGCCGGTCGAGACGTTGATCGCCCACACCACCTTGCCGCCACGGACGATGAACCCGAGCTGGCGGCCCTTGTCGACCTCGAACAGGTCGCCGGCCTGGGTGGTGGTCGGTCGGCAGAGGTGGGTGTTGAGACGTGCTGCGGTGGTGTCGTCGACTGCCCCGGTGCGCGGCAGCGAGGTCCACTTCTGGAAGGCCATCACGGCCTGCGAGGTGGTGAGCCCGTAGCCGCCGTCGGCGCCGGCGTTCCAGAATCCGAGGTCGAGCAGGCGCTGCTGCACCCTGCGCACCGTTTCGCCGCGAGCACCCGGGCCCACGGCCGCGATCGGCCACGCCGGGAAGCCGACGCACCCGGCAGGCGTCGGGTTGCCGTTGATCGGTGCAGCGAACGGGGTCGGGGCGGGCGTGCCGAGGTAGTAGCCGACGATGTCGAGCGCGAGCTTGGCCCCGCCCTGGTTGAACAGCGCGACGCCTCGCGCCGTCGAGGCGACGACGACGTGGTTCGAGAGCGACTGGGCCGGGACGAGGACGTTGAGTGTCGATGTGCCCCGGGCTGCGACAGCGGTGTTGTCGCTGCCCGCCGGGCCGACGGTGACGTAGCCGGGGGAGAGGGTCTCCTTGGCGGTGACGTGCAGGGCGACGGCGGCGACGTCGGGCCGGGCGATGGTGGGTTGCTGGGCGACCGGCACCTCGAGGGTCCAGCCCGGTAGCGCGAAGGTCGGGGTGTCGAGCACGCGTGTCGCGGCCGCGAGCGGCACGAACAGCCCGTCGGTCGATTCGGCGGCGCCCGGTCCGGTGACGAGTGCGGCGAGGTCGACGATGACGTGACCTCCGCCCTCGCTGTGGATGTTGAACGCTCCGGAGCCGTCGAGCGGCACGATGGCCTGGTTGGCCACGATGTGCCACGTGTGCATCGAGCGCAGCGAGGCCGTGCTCGGTGGCGCGGCGAGCGCGGTCGAGTAGGCGCTCCAGCGCCCGGCTGCGGAGGCGATTGTGGTGAGGTTCACCACGGCGGCAAGGGCCCCGGCTCCACCGGGAACGGTGACGGTGCGGACCTCGCCGGCGGCCAACGCCGGGCCGGCAGTGGTGCTCAGGATCCGGGTCGGTGCGGCCAACGGGGCGAGGCGCCCGGCGGTGGTGGCGCCGCTCGCCACATAGGCGCCAACCAGATCGACCACGACGTGGCCCCCACCCGTGGAACGGATGTCGACGGCTCCCACCGTCCCGCGGCCGGGATCGGTGTTCACCGCCACGGTGACCAGGTTGGCCACCGACAGGGCAGGCCCGTACGAGGCCGCTTTGCCGTCGATGCGGATCTGCGGTGTCGACGACGGGGCCGAACCGCTGGGCACGACCGACCAGTCACCCACACCGGAACCGGCGCGCACCGTGACGTTCAGCACGACTGCCAGCGTTCCGTCGACCGGAGGCAGCGGTGCCTCACCCGCGACGACCACCGTCCGCGACTCGCCTGCGGCGAGAGGACCTGCGGCGAGAGGAGTGGCTGCGGTGACGGTGTCGAGCAGCGTCGTGGCCTCGGGGAGGGCCTGGTACGCGGAGGTGGTGGCGGGGGCCGCCAGGGCGGTCGGTGCAGCCAACCCGATCGGCGCGACGGCCACGAGCGGGCCGGCCAGCAGCGCGGACGCGACGAACACGGCGATCTTGTTCACCCTGACCACCGTGCCGGTCGTCGTCATCATCGCAAGCATCCTCCGTCTGCGCCGAGGCATCAGGCTACGATCTTCCGCACGCGCCGGGCCAGGGTCGCCCGAGGGAAGAGCGCGTTGGGACTTGGCGTTCCGGATCGCGCCCGATAGCATTGCCCCCCGGTCCTGTCGGGGCCTCGTCTTGGCTCGCGTGCCCCGGTCGGGGTGTGCGCCCGATGCGTGACCTCGGCTCTCATTCGTCCAACTGTCTCCAGAAACGGAGTGTCCCCTGCCCAAGCCGAAAGACGACGCCATCGTGCTCGAGGGCACGATTCTCGAGTCCCTCCCGAACGCAATGTTCCGGGTGGAGCTCGACAACAACCACCAGGTGTTGGCGCACATCTCAGGGAAGATGCGGATGAACTACATCCGAATCCTCCCAGGCGACAAGGTGCAGGTGGAGCTCACTCCGTACGACCTCACTCGCGGTCGGATCACCTACCGATACAAGTAATCCCTCCGAAGTCCGAAAGAAGCACGTCATCATGAAGGTCCGCCCGAGCGTGAAGAAGATTTGCGACAAGTGCAAGGTGATCCGCCGGCACGGTCGCGTCATGGTGATCTGCGAGAACCCCCGTCACAAGCAGCGTCAAGGCTGAAAGAACAGGTCACCAGGTCCATGGCACGTATTTCCGGCGTCGACATCCCCCGCGAGAAGCGGCTCGAGATCGCCCTCACCTATATCTACGGCATCGGCAAGCCGACCGCCCAGCGCATCTGTGACGAGACCGGGCTCAACCCGAACGAGCGGGTCCGCAACCTCACCGAGGACGAGGTGAACCGGATCCGCATGTGGGTCGACGGCAACCTCACCGTCGAAGGCGACCTGCGCCGCGAGGTGTCGCAGGACATCAAGCGCAAGATCGAGATCGGATGCCTGCAGGGCGTTCGCCACCGCAAGGGCCTGCCCGTGCGTGGCCAGCGCACGCGCACCAACGCTCGCACCCGCAAGGGCCCGAAGAAGACGGTCGCCAACAAGAAGAAGGCAGTGAGGAAGTAATGGCCAAGCCGAAGCCGGGCGGTCGTCGCCCCCGCAAGCGCGAGCGCAAGAACGTCACCACGGGTGTCGTCCACATCAAGAGCTCGTTCAACAACACGATCGTCTCGATCACCGACACCGAGGGCAACGTCATCTCGTGGGCCTCGTCGGGTGGGGTGGGCTTCAAGGGCTCGCGCAAGAGCACCCCGTTCGCTGCCCAGATGGCTGCCGAGAAGGCCGCCCGCGCTGCGATGGAGCACGGTCTGCGCCGCGTCGAGGTGCAGGTGAAGGGCCCGGGTTCGGGCCGCGACACCGCCGTGCGCAGCATCCAGGCGACCGGGATCGAGGTCACCTCGATCAAGGACGTCACCCCTGTCCCCCACAACGGCTGCCGTCAGCCCAAGCGCCGCAGGACCTGATCGACATGGCTCGTTACACCGGCCCGAAGGTGCGCGTCTCGCGCCGCCTGGGCACCAACATCTTCGAAAACGACAAGGGCCGCAAGGCACTCGAGCGTCGGCCGTTCCCGCCTGGGCAGCACGGCCGCACCCGTCGCCGCACCGCCGGCAGCGAGTACCTCGCCCAGCTGCAGGAGAAGCAGAAGGCGAAGTACATCTACGGTGTGCTCGAGCGCCAGTTCCGCCGCACCTACGAAGAGGCCAACCGCCTCCAGGGGCCGACCGGCGAGAACCTGCTCCGTCTGCTCGAGCAGCGCCTCGACAACGTCGCCTTCCGCGCCGGCTGGGCCAGCACCCGCCCGCAGGCCCGCCAGTTCGTCAGCCACGGGCTGATCATGGTGAACGGCAAGCGCGTCAACATTCCGTCGTACCGGGTCCGCAAGGGCGACGTCGTCTCGCTGGCGACCAAGGCTCAGAGCATGATCGTCATCCAGCACAACATCGATGTCCTCGATCGCCGCGTCGTCGGCTGGCTCGAGGTTGGCGACGCAGGCAAGCAGGTCACGGTCCGTGAACTGCCCCAGCGCGAGCACATCGACGTCCCTGTGCGCGAGTCGCTCATCGTCGAGCTCTACTCGAAGTAACCCGAACGCGAACCACCGGCCCACGAGAGAACGAGGCACCATTCCATGCTCGTCATCCAGCGTCCCACCGTCGAGCCGATCGGCGACGAGGAGCACAACCGCCAGCGCTTCGCCGTCGGCCCACTCGAGCCAGGCTTCGGGCACACGATCGGCAACTCGTTGCGTCGGGTGCTCCTGTCGAGCATCCCGGGTGCGGCGATCACCGCCGTCCGTTTCGACGACGCGCTCCACGAGTTCGCCACGATCAACGGCATCGTCGAAGACGTCACCGACATCGTCTTGAACTTCAAGGACATCGTGCTCACGTCGACCTCCGACGAGGACGTGATCATCCGTCTCGACGTGCGCGGCCCGGCCGAGATCACCGCCGGCGACATCAAGTGCCCGAGCGAGATCGAGATCCTCAACCCCGGTCAGCACATCGCGACACTGAACGCCAAGGCCCGCCTGGCGTGCGACCTCACGGTGGGCCGCGGTCGTGGCTACCTCTCGAGCGACCGCGACAGCCAGAGCCGCACGATCGGGATCATCCCGGTCGACGCCATCTTCTCGCCGGTCCGTCGGGTGATGTTCACCGTCGAGCCGACCCGTGTCGAGCAGAGCACCAACTTCGACCGCCTCGTGCTCGACATCGAGACCGATGGCTCGATCACCCCTCGCGAGGCGCTGGCCTCGGCCGGGGCGACCCTGCGCTCGCTCGTCGACCTGGTGGCCAGCCTCAGCGACGAGCCCCAGGGCCTCGAGCTCGGCGAGGTAGCCAGCATTGCTGCCACGTCGCCCGACCTCGATCTGCCGATCGAGGACCTCGACCTGTCGGAGCGCCCGCGCAACTGCCTGAAGCGGGCCCAGATCAACTCGATCGGTGAGCTGCTCACCAAGACCGAGGACGACCTGCTCAACATCACCAACTTCGGCCAGAAGAGCCTCGACGAGGTCAAGCAGAAGCTCGACGAGCGCGGCCTGTCGCTGCGCGGCTGAACCGCGGCACACTCGATCCAAGGAAGCACCACCATGCCCGCTACACCTCGCAGAGCCCGTAACTTCGGCCACAGCGCCGCCCACCAGCGCCTGATGATGGCCAACCTCGCCGCGTCGCTGTTCGCCGCCGAGGGGATCGTCACCACCGAGGCCAAGGCCAAGGCGTTGCGTCCCATCGCCGAGAAGCTGATCACCAAGGCGAAGAAGGCCCAAGAAGGCGACCCGATGCGCATCCACCGCATCCGCCAGATCCAGGGGTACTTGAACGACAAGGAGATGACCTCCAAGTTGGTCAATGATGTGGCCCCGCGCTACCTCGAGCGCAACGGTGGCTACTGCCGGATCTTGAAGCTCGGCCCGCGTCAGGGCGACAACGCCCCCATGGCGCGCATCGAACTGGTCTGACCGCCGAGCGCATGGACGCTTCGACCGAGCCCGCCGCACTGCGGCGGGCTCGTCTCGTCGTGGCCTACGACGGCGAGCCCTTCCACGGCTTCGCCGAGGCAGCAGGTGTGCCGACTGTGCTCGGCACACTGCGCGAGGCGCTCGAGCGGGTCGTGCGGATGCCGCTCGAGTTGGTGGGTGCGGGCCGCACCGATGCCGGTGTGCATGCGTGGGGTCAGGTGGTGAGCGGCGATCTTCCGGCGCACACCGACCTCGCCGACCTGCAGCACCGGATCAACCGGATGTGCTCGCCGGCCGTGGTGGTGCGGTCGGCCGACTGGGCCGACGACCCCGAGTTCCACGCTCGCTTCAGTGCGACCTGGCGGCACTACCGCTACCACGTGCTGAATGCGCCCGAGGCGGTTCCGGCATTGGCCCGTACGGTCTGGCACGTGCCGCGCCCGTTGAAGCTGTGGGCGATGCAGGGGGCCTGCGACCCGATCATCGGCGAACACGATTTCTCGTCGTTCTGCCGTGCGCCGAAGACGGCCGCCGATGCCGCGCCCGTGTCGCTGCGTCGCCGGGTGCTGCTGGCGGACTGGACGACGGTGCAGAGCGACTACGGCCCGCTGCTGCGGTTCGAGATCCGGGCGAATGCCTTCTGCCATCAGATGGTGCGTTCGCTCGTCGGCACGATGGTCGACATCGGCCAGGGTCGGATCGGTGCGGGGGAGATGATGTCGATCCTCCACCGTCGCGAGCGCCGCAGCGCCGGCCAGGTCGCCCCACCGCACGGGCTGAGCTTGTGGTCGGTCGGTTTCGCATCACCGATCGATTAGCACTAATTTATGCTCCGTTCGGAATGAGTTGCCGCCTCGCAGCGGTTGCACATCCCGGAGCGTGGATCACCCCCCGGTCCACGCTCGGATCGAAGGAGACCGTCACATGGCTGCCAAGCGCGTCGTGATCTGCTCCACCCCGGTGGGCCCGCTCGGCAGCGGCATCGGTGGTGGGGTGGAGCTGACACTCCACAGCCTGGTGCTCGGCCTCACCGAGCGGGGCCACGACGTCGAGGTCGTGGCCCCCGCCGGCTCGTTGCACGTCGGCGCCCGGGTCCACCAGATCGGTGGCAACCCGCAGGTGAGCAGCCAGACCGTCGGGCGCGACGCCCCGGTGGAGATGCCACCAGCCTCGGTGCTCGGTGCGATGTGGGAATGGGTCCGCGCCCACCAGCACCGCATCGACGTGGTGATCAACCTCGCCTACGACTGGTTGCCGTTCTACCTCACCCCGTTCCTCGACGTGCCGGTCGCCCACCTGGTGTCGATGGGGTCGCTGAACGAGGCGATGGACGATGCGATCGCCCGTTTGCTCGACGTGCGCCCCGGGGCAGCCGCGGTGCACAGCGCAGCCCAGGCCGAGTCGTTCGGTCATCTCGCCCACCGCCTACGCGTGGTGGGCAACGGGATCTCGGTCGACCGTTACGACGTCCATTTACGCGCCGACGAGCCTCGCTACCTGGGGTTCGTCGGGCGGATCTCCCCAGAGAAGGGCATCGACGACGTGTTCGCGGTGTCGGCCGCGTCGGGCCTGCCCGTGAGGGCCTGGGGGCTGATGCAGGACCGGGCCTGCTGGAACGATGCCCAGCGTCGCCACCCGACGGCACAGGTGAGCTACGAGGGCTTCCTCGCCACCGACGACCTGCAGGCGGCGATCGGTGGGTGCGCGGCGCTGTTGATGACCCCGAAATGGGTCGAGGCCTTCGGCAACGTGGCCGTCGAGGCGATGGCCTGTGGAGTGCCGGTGGTCGCCTATCGCCGCGGCGGGCCGAGCGAGATCGTGGTCGACAGCGAGACCGGTTTCCTGATCGAGCCCGACGACGTCGACGGCCTCGTCGACGCAGTGGCACGGATCGACTCGATCGACCGGTTGATGTGCCGGCAGCGGGTCGACGAGCGGTACTCGACCGCCGCGCTCGCCGAGCGGATCGACGCCTGGCTCGACGATGTGGTCACCGCAGCAGAGCGCTCCGGGGCGTCGGCCCACGCCATGACCTGATCGCGGCTCCGAGGCGACATCGCGAAAACCGTGCGGTCACGTTTGCCGCACCATGGAGTGCCCCGTATCATTGCACGGTTCCCCGGAGGCTCACTGCCCCGGTGTCGAAGGATTCGAGATGCGCACGTATTCACCGAAAGCAAGTGAGATCACCCGCGCCTGGCACGTCATCGATGCCGAGGGCATGGTGCTCGGACGTCTCTGCACAGAAGTCGCCCGACTGCTGCGTGGCAAGCACAAGCCGGTGTTCGCGCCGCACATGGACATGGGCGACCACGTCGTCATCGTCAATGCCGACAAGGTGGTGCTCACCAGCGGCAAGGCGTCGTCGCAGATGGTCTACCGCTACAGCGGCTACCCCGGTGGGTTGAAGTCCGAGACCTACGGCAACCTGCTCAACCGCAAGCCGGCCGATGCGATCCGCCTCAGCGTTCGCGGCATGCTGCCCAAGGGCCCGCTCGGTCGTCAGATGATCACCAAGCTCAAGGTCTACGCCGGCCCCGACCACCCGCACGCTGCTCAGTCCCCTGTCGTGCTCGACCTGCCGGCCGCCAAGGCCCGCTGACGCTCTCCGAACGAGGTTCGATCTTCATGGCCACCAAGCCCCTCACCCAGACCACCGGCCGCCGCAAGGAGGCCGTCGCTCGTGTCCGCCTGCGCCCCGGCACCGGCACCATCACCGTGAACGGCCGTGCGTTCGACGCGTACTTCACCACCGCCGTGCAGCGACTGCTCGTCACCGAGGGCCTCCGGGTCACCAGCACCGAGGAGAGCTACGACATCGATGCCACCATCGACGGTGGTGGCGTCAGCGGCCAGGCCGGCGCGATGCGGATGAGCATCGCCCGAGCGCTCGTCGAGCTCGATCCGGACTCGCGGCCGGCACTGAAGAAGGCCGGCCTGCTCACCCGCGACCCGCGTCGCAAGGAGAGCAAGAAGTACGGCCTCGTCAAGGCCCGTAAGGCCAAGCAGTACACCAAGCGCTGACCGAACGGCGCACACGATCGTGGCGCTGCGATTCGGCACCGATGGTGTGCGCGGTCGCGCCCTCACCGAGCTCACCGAAGCCGATGTGGCGGCGGTCGCTCGCGCTGCAGCGTCGGTGCTCGGCACCGGACGCTGGCTGATCGGCCGCGACACACGCGAGTCCGGGCCCGTGCTCGAAGCGGCGGTGGCCGCTGGCCTGCGCGCAGCCGGCGCCGAACCGGTGAGCGTGGGCGTGCTGCCCACGCCTGCCCTCGCCGTGTTGTCGGCGGCCTGGGACTGCCCGGCGGTGATGATCACTGCATCGCACAACCCCTTCCACGACAACGGGGTGAAGGTCTTCGCCCGCGGGGGCGCCAAGCTCGCCGACGACGTCGAGCGGGCCATCGAAGCAGCCATTGCGCCGGTCGAAGCTGCACCGGGCCCCCTGTCCAGCACCGACGGCCTGACCCACTACCGCGACCACGTGGTGGGCCTGTTCCCCGCCCAGGCGCTCGCCGGGCTGCGCATCGTGCTCGACTGTGCCAACGGAGCGATGAGCGCGACCGCGCCGGAAGTGGCGCGGGCACTCGGTGCCGAGGTGTCGGTGATCCATGCCGAGCCGGACGGGCGCAACATCAACCACGAGTGCGGTGCCACGCACCCGCAGTCGCTCGTCGAGGCCGTGCGTCGCGAGGGCGCGGATCTGGGCCTGGCCTTCGACGGCGACGGCGACCGGGTGATCGCGGTCGACGAGCGCGGCGAGGTGGTCGACGGCGACCGGATGATCGCGCTCGCAGCGCTGCAGTTGCAGGCTGCCGGGGCGTTGGCCGGCGACGCGGTGGTGGTGACGGTGATGAGCAACCTCGGCTTCCACCGGGCGATGCGGGCCGCGGCGATCGATGTGGTGGTCACCCCGGTGGGCGACCGCTACGTGCTCGAGGCATTGGCTGCCGGGGGCTATTCGGTCGGTGGCGAGCAGAGCGGGCACATCGTCTACCCGGATGCGGCCACCACGGGGGACGGCCTGCTCGCCGGGCTGCGCCTGGCGCACCACGTGCGCGAGCGGGGTGTCTCGCTCCACGAGCTCGCCGCCGGGGTGATGACCGCGTTCCCCCAGGTGCTCGTCAACGTGGCAGTCGCCGAACGCCACCCGTCGATCGCCGACGAGCTGGCCGACGAGATCGCCCGGGCCGAGGCCGATCTGGGCGGTGACGGTCGGGTGCTGGTGCGCGCCAGCGGCACCGAGCCGTTGGTGCGAGTGATGGTCGAGGCACCCACGCGCGAGCTCGCCGACTCCACGGCTGCCGGGCTCGCCGACATCGTCCGCGCCCGGTTCGGCTGAGGCCTCGCCGCCACCAGCTGGGTGGGCGCGGGTAGCCTTTGTGCTCATGTGCGGCATCATCGCGATCACGAGCCGACCCTCCACCCGCCCGGTGCCGGCGGCCGACGAGCTGATCGGGTTGCTCGACCGGGCGGTCGATGCCGACTCCCTCGCCGCTGCCGCGGCGCTGACGGCCGAGTGCGATGCCCTGCTGCACGGCGTGCCCGGAATTCAGGCACTGCTCGGCCGTCGCGAGCTGATCGCAGCGATCGGGGTGCGCCTCGACCGGATCGACGAGCGCATCGCGGCTGCCGACGACGAGCTCGAGCGTGCCGAGGGCCGCAGCCCCGACGAGCTCGAGCAGATGAGCGGCCAGCTGATCGCGGCGCGCGACGCCAGTTGGGCGATCCGCCGCGACCGGTTGCGCACCGTGGTTGCTGTCGACGACCTCGCCGGGCGCGACACCGGCGCCGCGGCGATCGGCGGATACCTCGCCGTGCAGCAGGCGCTGTCGGCGCTCGATCGGCTCGAGGTCCGTGGTCGCGACTCCGCTGGGCTGCACGTGTACGTGTGGGACCACGGCCTGTCGGCCGACGATCCCGCCGTCGCCTCGCTGCTCGCCCAGCGCACCGCCGATCCGCTGTTCCAGAGCGGGTCGGTGCGCGTCGCAGCTGGATGTTTGAGCTTCGTCTACAAGGCTGCGGCCGAGATCGGCGAGCTCGGCGACAACACCCGTGCGCTGCGGGCAGCGATCCGGGGCGACGAGCTGCTGCGGCTCGCGCTCAGCGCCCCGACGGCGCGCATGTCGGTCCTCGGCCACACCCGCTGGGCGAGCGTCGGCATCATCAGCGAACCGAACTGCCATCCGCTCAACAGCGAAGAGCTCGAGCAGCGCGCCGGTGAGAGCGCCTGCTACACGATCGCCGCGCTCAACGGCGACGTCGACAACCATGCCGACCTGAAGGTGCAGCACGGCCTGCGCATCCCCGGGCCGATCACCACCGACGCGAAGGTGATCCCGGCGTTGATGGCCCGCCACGCCGCCAAGGTGGGTGGCGACCTGGCCGAGGCCTTCCGCCGCACCGTGGCCTCGTTCGAGGGCAGCGTGGCGATCGCAGCGGCGGCGGCCGACGCCCCCGAGCAGGTGTTCCTCGCACTGCGCGGCAGCGGCCAGGCGCTCTACGTCGGTCTGGCCGACGACTGCTTCATCGTCGCCAGCGAGCCGTACGGCGTGGTCGAGGAGACGGCGCGCTACATCCGTGTCGACGGCGAGACCCCGTCGGCGTCGGGCAGTCGCGGCCAGGTGTTCGTCCTCGATGCCACGCGAGCGGGCGAGCTCGACGGTGTGCGCCGGCTGGCCTACGACGGCACACCGCTGCCGCTCACCGAGCGCGACGTCGCCGTCGCCCAGGTGACGACGCGCGACATCGACCGCGGCGATGCGCCGCACTTCCTGCTCAAGGAGATCCGCGAGGCGCCGGGCAGCTTCCGCAAGACCGTGCGCGGCAAGCTCGCCGACCACGATGGACGGTTGCGTGCCGTCGTCGGCGATCGCGCCCTGCCGCCGGCCATCGCCGAACGGCTCGCGTCGGGCGCCATCACCAAGGTGCGCGTCATCGGTCAGGGCACGGCAGCGGTGGCCGGGCGGAGCATGGCCGACGTGCTCGACCTGCTCTCGGAAGGGGCCCTCGACGTCGATCCGGTGACCGCCACCGAGTTGAGCGGGTTCCAGATGCGCCTCGACATGTCCGACACCCTCGTGGTGGCCGTCAGCCAGAGCGGCACCACCACCGACACGAACCGCACGGTCGACCTGGTGCGTGGCCGTGGCGCAGCGGTGCTGGCGATCGTCAACCGCCGCAACTCCGACCTCACCGACAAAGCCGACGGCGTGATGTACACGAGCGACGGCCGCGACGTGGAGATGAGCGTGGCCAGCACCAAGGCGTTCTACGCACAGGTGGCTGCCGGTGTGCTGCTGGCGTGCGCGATCACCGAGGCGGCAGGAGTGGGCGACGACCGCCGACGCCACGAGCTGCTCAGCTCGCTGCGCGACCTGCCCGCGGCGATGACCGAGGTGATCGCCACCCGCGACCGCATCGCCGAGGCGGCCCGCAGGTTCGCCCCGGCCAAGCGCTACTGGGCGATCGTGGGCAACGGGGTGAACGCCGTGGCCGCGCAGGAGGTGCGGATCAAGCTGAGCGAGCTCTGCTACAAGTCGATCGCCTGCGACATCACCGAGGACAAGAAGCACATCGACCTCTCGAGCGAGCCGCTCATCCTGGTGTGCGCCTCCGGCCTCGTCGGGTCGACTGCCGACGACGTCGCCAAGGAGGTGGCCATCTACCGGGCGCACAAGGCCACCCCGATCGTGGTGGCCACCGAGGGCGACGAGCGCTTCGCTGCGGCCTCGGCCGTGCTGAGCGTGCCCTCGGTCGACCCGGCACTCGCGTTCGTGCTGTCGGCGATGGTGGGGCACCTGTTCGGATACGAGGCCGCGCTGGCGATCGACGCCTCGGCCCGACCGCTGCGCGAAGCCCGCGAGGTGATCGAGCACGCCCTGTCGGTCACCACCGATGCCGACGAGATCCTCGAGCGGGTGCGCCTCGGCGTGGCTGTGCACGCCGACCGCTTCACTGATGGGCTGCGCACGGGCATCTACGACGGGCACCTCGAGGCGTCCACTGCAGTGCGGCTCACCGGGCTGCTGCGCGACCTGTCGAGCGAGTCGCCGCTCGAGTCGTACCAGCGGGCGACCGGGTCGATCGCCACGCCCGCCCTGCTCGTCGACGACCTCACTGCTGCGCTCACCCGTGCCATCGAGGAGCTGACCCGCCCGGTCGACGCGATCAAGCACCAGGCCAAGACGGTGACGGTCGGCATCAGCCGCAGCGACGAGGGCGTGCTCGACCGTCCGCTCGTGCAGCAGCTGCTCACGGCCGGAGCACCGCGCGAGCGGCTCGGCTACCGCACGCTCAAGGTCGTCGCCGACCTCGATCCGGCCGTGCTGGCCGTGGTGGGCTACACGCGGTACGCGATCGAGGGCGACCCGGCCACCAACGCGACGATCTCGATCGTCGACCGGGGCGGGCTGTCGCGCGACGTGCCCAGCCGGGTCGAGCGCAACGCCAACCTGGTGGGCACCAAGCGTCGCGTGGCGATGGACCGCGAGGTGCTGGTGGCCCGTGGTCGCAGCGACGGCCGCACCGTGATGTTCGTGCCGGAGGTGAAGTCCGGCGTGTGCACGGGCATCACCCTGCTCCACGTGCAGTTCCACGAGCACCTCCCCGCAGGCGTGATGCGCGGCGTGCTACAGGGCTACGACCGTCGCTACGACCGGCTGGTCGACTGGGTGTCGGAGACCGAGGGCGTCTTCCGCGACGACCGCCTGTCCGAGCTCACCGTGGCCGATCTGCTCATCTCGCCGATCTCCGAGGTCGCCGACCACTGGCGCACCGCGGCCCCGTGAGTGCGGCGGTGCGCGGCGTGGGTGTCGACGCGGTCGACATCGAGCGCTTCCGCACGTCGCTCGCCCGCACACCGACGATGCGCGACCGGTTGTTCACCGCCGACGAACTCGCCTATGTGGCGCCCAAGGCCGATCCGGTGCCGTCGCTTGCGGCGCGGTTCGCTGCCCGCGAGGCAGTGATGAAGGCCCTCGGCGTGGGGTTGGGGGCCTTCGGCTTCCACGACGTGTGGGTGCAACGAGCCGAGTCCGGCCAGCCCGAACTGGTGGTGACCGGCCCTGCGGCGGCGCTCGCCGATGCAGCCGGCATCACGGGCTGGCACCTGTCGATCACCCACACCGCGTCGGTGGCGATCGCCTACGTCGTGGCCACATGAGCTGCGGCCCTGGGCGATCGGCCATCCGGCCGCCGGTGCGCGACGGGCGCCCTCAGTAGGCTGAGCCGATGCGTCCGATCGTCACCCCGGACGAGATGCGCGCCGTCGATGCCGCGGCCGATGTGCCGGTGGATGTGCTCGTCGAACGTGCCGGCGCAGCCGTGGCCCGTGCGGCGATCCGCATGCTCGGTGGCACCTACGGCCGCACCGTCGACGTGATCGTCGGACCGGGCAACAACGGCGCCGACGGACGGGTGGCGGCCCGCCTGCTGGCTGCGGCGGGGGTGCGGGTGCGCGTCCACGAGGCGGCGAGCTGCCCGCCCCGGTTGGCGGCGACCGACCTGGTGGTCGATGCGGCCTACGGCACGGGCTTTCGCGACACCTGGCGGCCACCCGACACCGGTGGGGCGCCGGTCCTTGCGGTCGATATCCCGAGCGGTGTCGACGGGCGCACCGGTGCGGCGGACGGCCCCGTGCTCGCCGCCGACCGCACCGTCACCTTCGCTGCGTGGAAGTCGGGTCTGCTGTTCCCGCCCGGTCGCGACCTGGCCGGTCGGGTCGAGGTCGCCGACATCGGCCTGGCCGTCGGCGGCGTGGCGGCGCAGCTGCTCGAGCGCAGTGATGTGGTCGAGCGGTGGCCCACGCGCGGCGCGGCCGCGCACAAGTGGCATGCGGCGCTGCGCGTGGTGGCCGGCAGCCGCACCATGCCCGGTGCGGCTGCGTTGGTGGCGGCGGGCGCGCTGCGCACCGGAGCCGGGATGGTGCAGGTGTCGAGCCCGGGTCTCGACGGCCACGGCCAACTGCCTGTCGAGGCGGTGCAGCAGCCGCTGCCCGCCATCGGCTGGGCCGACGAGGCGCTGCGCTCGTTCGACCGCTTCCACGCTGCGGTCATCGGCCCCGGCCTCGGGCGTGCCGACGAGATGGCGGCGAGCGCCCGGCACACCGTCGTGCACGCGCCGGTGCCCCTCGTCGTCGACGGTGATGGCCTGTTCGCGCTCGCGTGGAACGCGGACGGCGCGGCCACCCTGCTGCGTCGACGAAGCGCCCCGACGGTGCTCACTCCGCACGACGGCGAGTACCAGTTGCTCTCCGGGGCGCGGCCCGTGGCCGACCGCATCGTGGCCGCGCGGCGGTTGGCGTTCGACACCGGCTGCGTGGTGCTGCTCAAGGGGCCCACCACCGTGGTGGCCGACCCGAGCGGGCAGGCGATCGTCGTCACCGCCGGTGACGAGCGCCTCGCCACCGCAGGCTCCGGCGACGTGCTGGCCGGCATCGTCGGTGCGCTGCTCGCCCGCCAGGTGCCGGCGTTCGACGCCGCGGCGATGGGTGCGTGGGTGCACGGCACCGCGGCTCGGCGCTGTGCCGGCGAGGGGTTCATCGCCTCCGACCTGCCGGCCGCGCTGCCGGGCCTGCTCGCCGAGTTGGGCGGGGCGGGTGGCTGAGATGGCTCGTGACGGACGCTGGGCGTGGGCCGAGGTCGACCTCGACGCGATCGAGCACAACGTGCGCACCCTGCGGACTGCGGCCGAGCCGGCTGCGCTGTGGGCCGTGGTGAAGGCCGACGGCTACGGCCATGGTGCCGCACCCGTGGCCCGGGCAGCCTTGCGCGCCGGGGCTGCCGGAGTGTGCGTCGCCCTGGTGCAGGAGGGGGTGGCGCTGCGGGCCGCGGGCATCGACGCGCCGATCCTGGTGCTGTCCGAGCAGCCGCCGGCCGAGCTGGCTGCTGCCGTGTCGGCCGATCTGGTGAGCACCGTCTACCGGCCCGAGCAGGTGGCCCTGCTCGCTGCAGCCGCCGACGCTGCCGGGGTGGTGCACCGTGTGCACCTGAAGGTCGACACCGGTATGCACCGGGTGGGGTGCGACCCCGACACCGCCGTCACGATGGCTGCCGCAGTGCGGGTGTGCCCGTCGCTCGTGCTCGACGGCGTGTTCACCCACCTGGCCCTGGCCGACGAGCCCGGCGATCCGTTCACCGCCGTGCAGCTGGCCCGCTTCGACGCGGTGCTGGCCGCGCTCGCCGACCACGATCTGCTGCCGCCCGTCGTCCACGCCGCCAACTCGGCCGGCGGCCTCGCCCATCCGTCGGCCCGCCACCACCTGGTGCGCGCCGGTATCGCGATCTACGGCATCTCCCCGGGCGCCGGTGTCGACCATCTGACGGGGGAGCTGCGACCGGCGCTGTCGCTACGGGCGCGGGTGACGATGGTGCGCCGGGTCGCTGCGGGCGAGGGGATCTCGTACGGGCTGCGCCACCGCGTGGTGGCCGACACGACGATCGCCACCGTGCCGATCGGCTACGCCGACGGTGTGCCTCGCCGTCTGTCGGCCGTGGGTGGCCAGGTGCTGGTGGGCGGTCGGCGTCGCCCGATCGTCGGTGTGGTGACGATGGACCAGCTGATGGTCGACATGGGCGACGACCCCGTGGAAGTGGGCGATGAGGTGGTGCTCATCGGCCGCCAGGGCGACGAGTCGATCCGTGCCGCCGAATGGGCGGGGTTGCTCGGCACGATCGGCTACGAGATCGTGTGCGCGATCTCGGCGCGGATCGCCCGGCACCACGGTCCGGCCAGCTGACGGCTCGTACACTGACAGGGCCATGCTCGCCCTCCGCTCCACCTCGCTCGACGACACGCGCGCCATCGCGGCCGTGGTCGCCGGCCTGGCCCAGCGCGGCGACGTGATCGTCCTCGCCGGCGAGATGGGGGCCGGCAAGACCGCGTTCGCGCAGGGCTTCGGTGCGGCCCTGGGGGTCACCGAGCCGATCACCTCGCCCACGTTCACCCTGGTCCACGAGTACCACGTCGGCAAGCTCACCCTGCTGCACGCCGACCTGTACCGGCTGAGCACCCAGCACGAGGTGGCCGACCTGGCCCTGGCCGAACTGGTCGAGGCCGATGGTGTGCTGCTCGTCGAGTGGGGCGAGGTCGCGCTGTCGATGCTCGGCGAGCACCTGCTCGTTCGGCTGAGCGGTGTCGACGGCAGCGACGACGAGCGCCGCGTCGAGGTCGCCGCAGCGGGGCGTGCGTGGGCGCTGCGCTGGGAGCGGCTCGGCCAGCGGTTGGGGGACTGGGCATGCTGATCCTCGGCATCGAGACTGCCACCGAGCAGGTGAGCGTGGCGATCGGCGGCCACGAAGGGGTGCTCGGCCTGGTGGAGGTGTGCCGCGGTCGGCGCCACGCCGAGACGCTCGTGCCTGCTATCGACTTCGTCTGCAAGCAGGCCGATATCGAACTGGCCGAGATCGGGGTGGTGGCCGTCGATGTCGGGCCGGGCCTGTTCACCGGGATGCGCGTCGGCCTGGCCTCGGCCAAGGCGCTGGCCCAGGCGTTGCGCGTGCCGATGATCGGGATGAGCTCGCTCGATCTGCTCGCCTATCCGTTGCGGCGCAGCGACCGCACCATCGTCGCCGTGATCGATGCACGCAAGGGCGAGCTGTTCTACTCGATTTACCGCCCGGTGCCCGGTGGGGTGCAGCGTGTGCTCGAGCCGCGCTGTGGCCGTGTCGACGACCTGATCGGCGAGGTGATGGCGCGGGGTGAGGACGTCATCTGCGTCGGCGACGGTGCGCTGCGCTACCAGGACGAGATCGTGGCCGACCTGCGGTGCGAGCTCGCCGAGCAGTTCCTCTCGCGGCCCTCGGCGGCACCGCTCGTGCAGCTCGCCCACGCCCGGGCGCTGCGCGAGGAATGGGTGAACCCGTGGGAGATCCAGCCGATGTACCTGCGGTTGCCCGACGCCCAGATCAACTGGAGCGTGCGGGCCACGGGCTCGACCGACAACACCGGTGAGGTGCCGCGATGAGCATGCTGTCGCGCCTGCTGCGCCGCGCCGACGGGTCGTCGCCGCTGGTGGTCGAGCCGATGCGCCGGCGCGACCTCGGCGCAGTGATGGCCATCGAGCAGGTGTCGTACCCGCGGCCGTGGACCGTCGGTGTGTTCCAGAGCGAGATCGACCTGGCCCGCCGCGGCGACCGCCACTACGTGGTGGCCCGGCTCGGTGGCGAGCTGGTGGGCTATGCCGGGCTGATGTTCGTCGTCGACGACGCGCACGTCACCAACATCGCCGTCGCCGGCGCCCACCGGCGCAGCGGGGTGGGCACCCGCCTGCTCGCCGAGCAGGCGTGGGCGGCCGTCGAGCACGGCTGCCAGGGCCTCACTCTCGAGGTGCGGGCCAGCAACGAAGCGGCCCAGGCGCTGTACCGCGAGTTCGGTTTCGTCCCGGCCGGGGTGCGCAAGCGCTACTACGAGAACACCGAGGACGCGATCGTGATGTGGTGCACCGACCTCGCCGAGCCCGCCTACCGCGAGCGGTTGGCCGAGCTGTGCCCGGAGGCAGCCCGATGAGCCGCGTCGTCGTCCCCGACGAGTCGACGCTCGTGCTCGGCATCGAGACCAGCTGCGACGAGACCGCCGCCGCGCTGGTGATGGGCGGCACCGAGGTGATCTCGAGCGTGGTGAGCACCCAGGTCGACCTGCACGCCCAGTTCGGCGGGGTGGTGCCCGAGATCGCCAGCCGGGCGCACCTCGAGATGCTCAACCCGATCATCGCCCGGGCGATCGTCGAGGCCGGGGTCGACGAGTCGCGCATCGACGCCGTGGCCTGCACCATCGGGCCGGGCCTGATCGGTGCGCTGCTGGTGGGCGTGTCGGCGGCCAAGTCGTTGGCGCTGGCCTGGGATGTGCCGTTCGTCGGCGTGCACCACCACGAGGCGCACCTCTACTCGGCGTTCCTCGAGGACCCGTCGCTCGAGTTCCCGCTCGTGGTGCTGCTCGTGTCGGGTGGGCACACGATGCTGATCGAGATGCGCGACCACGGCCAGTACCGGCTGCTCGGGCGCACCATCGACGACGCAGCCGGCGAGGCCTTCGACAAGGTGGCCCGCTTCCTCGGCCTCGGCTACCCGGGCGGGCCGGCGATCGACCGCGAGGCCCGCCTCGGCGATCCGACGGCCATCGCCTTCCCGCGGGCGATGCTCCACGACGGCCTCGACGTCAGCTTCAGCGGGCTGAAGACCGCTGTCGTGAACCACGTCCGCAAGCACCCCGACGTGTCGTCGGTCGACGTGGCCGCGTCGTTCCAGACCGCGGTGGTCGACGTGCTGGTGCACAAGGCTCAGCGGGCTGCGCGCCAGATCGGCGCCCGCGGGCTGGTGCTGGCCGGTGGCGTGGCGGCCAACTCGCTGCTGCGCGAACGGGTGCTGCAGGCCTGCATCGACGACGGCATCCGCGCCTTCCTGCCCAGTCGGTCGATGTGCACCGACAACGCGGCGATGATCGCCTCGGCCGGGTGGTTCCGGTTGCGCAGTGACGGGCCCACCCCACTCGACACCGGCGCGTTCCCCAACATGCGCCTGCCGCTGCTCGAGGCCTGACGCCGATGGCTGCGCTCGATGTGCCCTCGCAGGCGACGCACGCGCTGCGGATCGGATCGTTCGTGCCGGCTGCGCCGGTGGTGCTGGCGCCGATGGCGGGTGTCACCAACGCGCCCTTCCGCACGATGTGCCGGCAGTTCGCGCCGGGCCTGGTGTACGTGAACGAGATGGTGATGGCCACCGCCGTGGTGCACCGCAACGCGAAGACCGAGCGGATGATGACCTTCGCCCCCGACGAGCAGCCGCGCAGCCTGCAAGTGTACGGCAGCGACCCGGCGATGATCGGTGCGGCCGTGCGCCGGTTGTGCGACGAGGGCCGGGTCGACCACATCGACATGAACTTCGGCTGCCCGGCGGCCAAGGTGACCCGCAGGGGTGGTGGGGCGGCGGTGCCGGCCAAGCCCAACCTGCTGCGCGCCGTGGTGCGCGCTGCGGTCGAGGCGGCCACACCGCACGGGGTGCCGGTGACGATCAAGTTCCGCAAGGGCCTCACCGACGACCTGCTGACGTTCCTGACGACGGGCCGCATCGCTGCCGAGGAGGGCGTGGCGGCTATCGCCCTGCACGCCCGCACCGCCGAGCAGCACTACGCCGGTCACGCCGATTGGAACGCGATCGGCGAACTGAAGGCGGCTGTGCCCGAGATACCGGTGCTGGGCAACGGCGACATCTGGGAGGCCGCCGACGCGGTGCGGATGATGCAGGCCACGGGCTGCGACGGCGTGGTGGTGGGCCGCGGCTGCCTGGGCCGGCCGTGGCTGTTCCGCGACCTCGTCGACGCACTGAACGGTCGGCCGGTGCAGCCGTCGCCCACCCTCGGCGAGGCGTGCGCGGTGATGGCCGAGCACGCCCGGTTGCTGATGCCGCACCTCGGCGAGCGGGTGGGCATCCGCGACTTCCGCAAGCACACCTCGTGGTACCTCACGGGCTATCCGGTCGGTGGTGAGATGCGCCAGCGGTTCAGCAACATCGACAGCATGGCCGAGCTCGAGGACCTCATCGCCACGGTCGACCCCGCGCTGCGCATCGTCGAGGGCGGCGAGCGCATCCGGCGCGGTCACACCAACGGCCCCATCCGGGTGGCGCTGCCCGACGGCTACCTCGACCATCTCGACGACCTCACGGTGCCCGACGACGGCGACGTGATGGCCCTGTCGGGCGGCTGAGCGCATGCGCGTGATCTTGGCCTCGGCGTCGCCGCGTCGGCGCGACCTGCTCGAGCAGATGGGCGTGCGGCCCGTGGTGGTGCCGGCCGACATCGACGAGTCGGTGCTGGCAGGGGAGGAGGCGGTCGCCTACGTTCGCCGCCTGTCGGCCGCCAAGGCAATGGCCATCGCGGTCGACCCGGCCGATCTGGTGATCGCCGCCGACACGACGGTCGATCTCGATGGCCGCATCCTCGGCAAGCCCGCCGATGCCGACGAGGCGCGGGCGATGCTGCGCAGCCTGTCGGCGCGCACGCACCGGGTGCACACCGGGGTGACGCTGCGTCTCGGCGAGCGCACGGCAACGGATGTGACCACCACGCTGGTCACCTTCGCGCCCATCACCGACCATGCGCTCGAGTGGTACCTGGGCACCGGTGAGTCGTTCGACAAGGCCGGGGGCTATGCGGTGCAGGGCCAGGCCGCGGTGTTCGTGGCATCGGTGAAGGGCAGCGTCAGCAACGTGGTGGGCCTGCCGCTCACCACCGTGGTGGCACTGGCCCGCTCACTGGGTGTCGACCACCTGCCCGGTGGGGTCGAGCAGCTCGACGCGTAGGTCGCCGAAGGCCAGGACCGGCACCGCGGTCGGCCCGTCGACGGCCTGTTCGATGGTCTGGTCGACGGCGCCCTCGGTGGTGGTGATGCGCAGTGTGTGTGGGCCGGGGGAGCGGCTGACGACGAGGGTGAGCTCGAGCGTCGACACGATGCCGAGGATGTCGTCGTTGCCGGCGAACAGCTCGGACCGGCTGCACGCAGTCCCTTCCCCCGACTGCACGCAGAGCTCGGCGTCGAGCCCGGCGCCGAGCGGTTCGGTGCGGACACCCCACGGAGTGCCGTCGTCGAGCGTCCCCGTGGCGATCGGAACCAGCGTGTCGGCCGCCGGGCCGGGCTGCACCCCTTCGGCCCGCTGGGCCAGCTCCCACTCGGCGTCGCTCGCCCGGCGCAGCGACGGGAGCACGGCGACCAGCTCGTCTTCGCTGAGCGTGCTGATGGCACTGACCCACTGGTCGTCGAACGAGAACCAGGTGTGCGAGCGCCGTGGCGATCGGCCGATCATCACGTCGGTGGCACCGGGCGGGCCGACGGCGGCGAGCAGTTGCTGTTCGAACTCGAGCATCGCCACCACCGGGAGCGGCCCGTCGGTGTCGTGGAGGCCGAGCCACAGCCAGCCCCCGGCGCCGTCGGAGTAGAGCGTGTAGGCGAGCACGTCCTCGACCACCGCGGTGCGGATCGGGTCCCAGTCGGTCGGGCCCGACCACACCTTGGTCATCGGCTCGAGAAAGGTGGGGTCGCGGTAGACGAAGCGGTCGTCGACGAGCTGGGGGCGGTCGTCCTCGATGCCGATCGACGCCGCGAACCTGGTGAGGTCGTCGATCGTCGTGCCGCGGGCTTCGATGCGCATCAGTCGGTCGCGGCGCTCGAAAGGAGCGTCGACGGTGAGGGTGAGCACCCCGTCGTCGGCGCGCTCGACCAGCGCGGTGCGGTTGTCGACGCGCACCCGCACCGCGTCGGCCACCCCGATGCCGTCGAGGCCGAACGGTGTGATCGACAGCGCGTACCAGGCCCCGCGTTCGCGGGTCGACCCGGCCTGGGCCCACACCTCGCCCCATCCTGCGAAGTTCCCGAACGGTGGGCCGGTGAGGGCACCGGCCAGTTGCCACCCCGGTGGCGGGTCGAGCACCACCCCGCGCACGGGCTGGCCGTCGCCCGTGCCGGGGTCGTCGGGCAGCAGCAGGGTGGGCGCGACGGTGGTCGAGGTGGCGGGTGACGCGACCGTGGTCGTGGTGGCGGCATCGGTCGCGTCGTCGCGCCAGGGGGCGGCGACGGCGATGGCGCCGGCCACGACGGCGACGACCAGGCCGATCGCGGCGAACGCTGCGGGGCGCGACCCGGGTCCGTCGTCGTCGGGGCCCTGTCCGGATCGGTCCGGAATTGGCGGCTGCGCCGCGGCTGCCGAGGACGCGGCGCCGCCGAACACGCCCGGATCGGGGGTGAGGAACTCGATGTCGCCGGACGGGTGCCACTGGTCTCGGTCACCGCGGCGTCCCATCGGGCCAGTCTCGCGCCGGCCGGCGCGCCGCTGCTCGTCCGCAGCCGTGGAAAATGCGTTAGCACTCTCCCCTTTCGGTTGCTAACGCCGGGTCTGGCCGCGTAGCCTTGGCACTCGCGCAGGGAGAGTGCTAAGCCGCCCTGCCACCTGTGTCCCCAAACCCGTGCGACAAGCCAACGGAGGCCTGCACCCATGAACCTCAAGCCCCTCGATGACCGCATCGTCGTGAAGCCGAAGGAGGCCGAGCAGACCACTGCTTCGGGTCTCGTCATTCCCGACACCGCCAAGGAGAAGCCGCAGCAGGGCGAAGTCCTCGCCGTCGGCCCCGGCCGCTGGAGCGACGACAAGGGCGCCCACACCCCGCTCGACGTGCAGGTCGGCGACACCGTGCTCTACAGCAAGTACGGCGGCACCGAGGTGACGGTGGAGGGTCAGGATCTGCTGATCCTCACCAGCCGCGACGTCCTCGCGATCGTCGGGAAGTGAGCTGACCCATGGCCAAGCAGTTGAAGTTCCACGATGAGGCGCGCCGCGCCCTCGAGGCCGGGGTGAACAAGTTGGCCGACACGGTCAAGGTCACGCTCGGGCCCAAGGGTCGCAACGTCGTGCTCGACAAGAAGTTCGGTGCGCCGACCATCACCAACGACGGTGTGTCCATCGCGAAGGAAGTCGAGCTCGACGATCCCTTCGAGAACATGGGCGCCCAGCTGGTGAAGGAAGTCGCCACCAAGACCAACGACGTCGCCGGTGACGGCACCACCACCGCCACGGTGCTCGCCCAGGCGATGGTGGCCCACGGCATGCGCAACGTCGCGGCCGGCGCCAATCCGATGGGCCTCAAGCGCGGCATCGAGAAGGCCGTCGCTGCGGCCGTCGAGTCGATCAAGGCCCAGTCCCGCGAGGTCGACGACAAGGGCGACATCGCCGCTGTCGCCACCATCTCGGCTGCCGACGCCTCGATCGGCGAGGTCATCGCCAACGCGATCGACAAGGTCGGCAAGGACGGCGTGGTCACGGTCGAGGAGAGCAACACCTTCGGCACCGAGCTCGAGTTCACCGAGGGCATGCAGTTCGACAAGGGCTACCTGT
>JBBATY010000021.1:0-55599 GCA_040398525.1 Ilumatobacteraceae bacterium
CCACCATCAAGGTGGTCAGTGCCGGTCAGGCTCTGGCCGAGCTGTCGGCCGTGCTGAACCTGCCGCTCGGCTGAGCCGGCCTACGGGTCGCGCCAGCGCGACCGACGAACTCAGAAGGCGCCAAGCGCCTCGTCCATCAGATCGGCCAGTTCCTGGTCGTGGATGGCCTTCGACCCCGTGGCCGGGCTGCCGCTCTCGACACGCGCTGCGTGCCGCAGGTCGTAGCCACGGTCCTTCAGACGCCAGATGTTGTGCTCGACGAACCGCCACGGGCCCATGTTCTCGGGCTCTTCCTGCAGCCACACCAGCTCGCGGGCGTTGGGATAACCCTCGAGGATCTGCACGATCTGCTCGATGGGGAACGGGTAGAGCTGCTCGACCCGCACGATGGCCGCCGCGGCGCCGCGCTTGGTGCGCTCGTTGAACGCGTCCCAGGCCACCTTGCCCGAGCACAGCACCACACGCTGCACGGCGGCACGGTCGGTGACGAACGGGTCGTCGAGCACCTCGTCGAACGACCCCGAGGTCAGCGAGTCGACGTGGCTCATCGTCTCCTTCATACGCAGCGGCGACTTCGGCGCGAAGACCACCAGGGGCTTGCGCACGTCGCGCATCACCTGGCGACGCAGGAGGTGGAAGTACTGCGCCGCGGTGGTGGCGTTCACCACCTGGATGTTGTCCTCCGCGCACATCGTGAGGAAGCGCTCGATACGGGCAGAGCTGTGCTCGGGGCCCTGGCCCTCGTAGCCGTGCGGCAACAGCAGCACGAGGCCGTTCTGCTGGCCCCACTTGTCCTCCGCGGCCACGAGGTACTGGTCGATGATGATCTGCGCGCCGTTCACGAAGTCGCCGAACTGCGCCTCCCACAGCACCAACGCCTGGGGGTTGGTGTGCGCGTAGCCGTACTCGTAGCCCAGCGCGGCGTACTCGCTGAGCAGCGAGTCGTACACCCAGAACTGGGCCTTGGCACCCGGCAGGCTGGCGAGTGGGATGAAGACGTCTTCGGTCTCGTAGTCGATGAGTGCGGCGTGGCGGTGGCTGAACGTGCCGCGGCGGCTGTCCTCGCCAGCGAGGCGAACCGGCACGCCGTCGAGCACCAGCGAGCCGATGGCCATTGCCTCGGCCGTGGCCCAGTCGATGAGGCCGGTCTCGTCGTACTGCTTGGCCCGCGCCGCGAACTGGCGCAACAACTTCGGATGGGGCGTGAAGCCCTCGGGATAGGCGGTGAGGTTGGTGAAGATGGTGTCGAGCACGCCGCGCTCGACGCCGGTGGCGATGTGCGGCAGCACACCGCGCGGCTGGGGCGGCCGGGCCGCCTTGATGACGCCCGGGGCGTGGGCGCGGGTCTCGTCGAGGGCTGCCTGCAGCTTCGACTGGAAGTCATCGAGCGCCCGCTCGGCTTCCTCGAGCGAGATGTCGCCGCGCTTCACCAGCGACTCGACGTACACCTTGCGTACGCTGCGGCGCTCGGCGATGGCCCGGTACATGAGCGGCTGGGTGTAGCTGGGGTCGTCGCCCTCGTTGTGGCCGTGGCGGCGGTAGCACACCATGTCGATGACGACGTCTTTGTGAAACCGCTGGCGGTACTCGAACGCCAGGCGGGCTACCCGGGCGCATGCCTCGGGGTCGTCGCCATTCACGTGGAAGATGGGCGCCTGCACCGTCTTGGCCACATCGCTGCAGTACAGCGACGAGCGCGAGTGCTGCGGTGACGTGGTGAAGCCGATCTGGTTGTTGATGATGAGGTGCACGGTGCCGCCGACGCGGTAACCGCTGATGTCGCTCATGGCCAGGCACTCGGCCACGATGCCCTGGCCGGCGAAGGCCGCATCGCCGTGGATGAGCAGCGCGAGGGCCGGGAACGACCCGGGTGGGTCGATCTGGTCCTGCATGGCGCGCACCATGCCCATCACGATGGGGTCGACGGTCTCGAGGTGGCTGGGGTTGGCGGCCAACTCGATGTCGATGGTGTTGCCGGCGGCCGACTCGTAGGTGCCCGCTGCGCCCAGGTGGTACTTCACGTCGCCCGAGCCCTGCACCGAACTGGGGTCGAGGTGGCCTTCGAACTCCTTGAAGATCTGGTCGAAGCTCTTGCCCATGATGTTGGCGAGCACGTTCAGGCGGCCGCGGTGGGCCATGCCCAGAACCGCCGCCTGCACACCGGCGTCGGCAGCCTGCGACAGCACCTCGTCGAGGATGGTGATGGCCGACTCGGCGCCTTCGAGGCCGAAGCGCTTGGTGCCCACGTACTTCGTGGCCAGGAACTTCTCGAACGACTCGGCCGAGTTCAGCGACTCGAGGATGCGGTGCTTCTCGGCCTTGCTGAACTCCATGTGCACGCCCTCGAGCTGCTGCTGGATCCAGCGCTGCTCCTCGAAGCTCTGGATGTGCATGTACTCGACGCCGATCGTGCGGCAGTACGCGTCGCGCAGCACACCGAGCAGATCGCCGAGGGGCAGGCGCTCGGTGCCGGCCACACCGCCTGTCAGGAACTCGCGGTCGAGGTCCCAGATGGTGAGGCCGTAGGTGACCGGGTCGAGCTCGGGCGGCATCTCCGGCTCGCGCCAGCGCAGCGGGTCGAGGTCGGCGATCAGGTGGCCGCGCACACGGTGCACGCGGATGAGCGTGGCGACCTGCATCTGCTTGTGCAGCATCGCCTCTTCGCGGCCCACCGGGTGCACGTCGGGGCGCCACTCGACGGCCTTGTACGGCACGCCGAGGCTGTGGAAGACGTCCTCGTAGAACTCGTGCTCGCCGAGGAGCAGCTGGTGGACCCGCTGAAGGAACAACCCGCTCTCGGCGCCCTGGATGATGCGGTGGTCGTAGGTGCTGGTGACGGTGACGACCTTGCTCACGCCGAGCGAGCCGAGCGTGTGCTCGTCGGCGCCTTGGAACTCGGCCGGATAGTCGATCGTGCCGACCCCGACGATCACGCCCTGGCCCGGCATGAGCCGCGGCACGCTCTGCACGGTGCCGATCGTGCCCGGGTTGGTGAGGCTGACCGTGGCGCCCTGGAAGTCGGCAACGGTGAGCTTGTTGCCCTTGACCTTGCGGATCAGCTCCTCGTACGCAGTGAGGAACCCAGCGAAGTCGAGCGTGTCGGCGTCGCGGAGCACGGGCACCACCAGCGTGCGCGAGCCGTCGGCCTTGCCGACGTCGACGGCGAGGCCCATGTTGACGTGCGGGTTGCGCACCAGGCGCGGCTTGCCGTCGGAGCCCTCGACGTAGGCGTTGTTCATGGCCGGGACCGCGTCGGCGATGGCGCGGATCACGGCGTACCCGATCAGGTGGGTGAAGCTGACCTTGCCCTGCCCGCTGCGGCTGCGGTAGCCGTTGATGATCTTCCTGTTGACCTCGAGCAGCTTGGCCGGGATGTTGCGGAAGCTCGTGGCCGTCGGGACCGCGAGGCTGCGCTCCATGTTGGAGGCGATGGCCAGGGCCGCACCGCGGATCGGGTCGCCCGCGTCGGCGGGCGCCGACACGCTCGGAGCGGGTGCGGGCGAGGGCGCGACGACACCGTTCGTGGTGCTCGCGTCACCGGCACCGTTGGCGCTCGTGACGACGGGTGTCGGCGCGGGGCTCGTCTGTTGGGCGGCGCCGAATGTCTGCGGGGCCTGCCGGTAGTCGGAGAAGAACTCCTGCCACGACTCGCTCACCGAGGCGGGATCCGCCAGGTAGCGGGCGTACATCTCGTCGACGAGCCAGGAGTTCGGCCCGAACGCAGGTCCGGCATGTTCGGTCGTGGTCACATCACGGGATGGTACCGGGTGGCATCCGCCCAGGCAGTGCGTTGTGGCCTTCTCGCCGACCCAACATGGTGCTGGTGGCAACTGTCCCCGTCGCGTGTGGCGCTCCGCGTGACGTTCGACTCTGCTGATGTTTTCCGAAGCTTTCACTTCTAGAATAGCTCCATGCGTACTCGGCTGCTTCCCTCCGCCCTTCTCGCCGCCACCGTCGTGCTCGCCGCCTGTGGTGGTGGCAGCTCGTCGGACTCGACCATCCCGGCCGACACCGATGTGGTCGTCACCGCCATCGAAGGCATCAAGTGGGACGCGGCGGACTACACCGCCACGGCCGGCGAGATCAGCTTCGCGGTGAAGAACAGCTCGAGCCTGCCGCACAACCTCCACGTGCTCGACGCGAGCAACGCCGACCTCGGCATGAAGCTCGACATCCCCACACGCGGCGACATCGCTACAGGCAGCCTCACGCTGCAGGCCGGCAGCTACACGCTGATCTGCACCATCCCTGGCCACGCCAACATGAAGGCCACCCTCACCGTCAACTGACGGCCCGGTCAACCGACGGCGCGCACCGCCACGGGGATCGCGCTCATCACGGGCATGCCGGTGAAGCGGTCGTAGCCGCTGTCGGCATCCACGAGCGCCGACGTCGTCGAGCCGAACGAGGCCAGGGGCGACGGGTCGTCGGGCAGGCCACCCCAGGCGTGGGCCATGCTCACCGAACCGCGCCGCACGTCGGCAGCTGCCTTCACGACCGCACGGATCGTGCCCCTCGGCGAGGTCAGCTCGACCACTCCCCCGTCGTCGATACCCAGCGCTGCCAGGTCGTCGGGGTGCAGATGGGCGAAGTTGGTGCCCTCGCGCCCTCGCAGCACGTCGAGCTCGCGACCTGACGAGTTGAACACGCTGCGCAGGCGCCGCGAGGTCATGCGGAAGGTGTGCACATCGGGGTCGAAGCCGCGCACAACCTGTGCCGACGACTGCTCGGCGTGCACCTCGGCCAGCTCGTCGGCGATGCCCTCGGGGCACACGTCGAGACGGCCCGTGGCCCCCGGATCGGCGTCGGCCACCACCGACGCGAGCTCGGGCCGCAGCGTGGCGCCATCGGCGCGCACCCGGTCCATCGGCACCTTCGAGCCGGCGTAGATGAGGTCGAGCACGTCGTCGGCATCGAGCGCGGCACCGGGTGCGATCTCACCGCCGGGCAGGCGGATCGTCACGCCGAGCCGTGCGGCCACCTCGGTGTAGAGCTGCCACTCCTGGCGCAGGTCGCCGTCCGGCCGGAGCACCGCTGGCGTGTAGTTGGTGTACGCCTCCGGGAACCAGCGGTCGATCGTCGTGGGCACATCGGGCCGCTCGAGGCTGAGCGTGCTGGCCACGACGACGTGGGCGAGCTCGGCCGTGGCCGACAGGTTGGCATCGACCACCACGTGCAGGTCGAGTGACTGCAGCGCCTCGACCGTGCGGCGCTGGTCGGGCCAGGCGACGACCGGGTTACCGCCCAGGGTGAACAGAGCGCGGATCTGGCCCTCGCCGGGCAGCAGGATCTCGTCGGCGAGAGTGCTGGTGGGCGCCTCGCCGCGGAACGAGTGCAGGCCGCGCACCCGGGACTGCACGCCCTTGGTGAGCGCCTGCGGGGCCGGCGGCGCGGCCTGGGCCTTCATCGGCCCGGGAGGGCTCATCGCCCCACCGGGGTTGGCGAGCGGCTCGCCGGCACGGTTGTAGCGCCCGCACAGCGTGTTGATACTGATCGACAGGTGCTCGGTGAGCGTGCTGTGCGGGGCCATGTTCGGGCCGGTGCCCGTGCTGGTGGCACCGCGCCGGCGCCGGCCGAACTGCCGGGCGGCCTCGACGACCAGCTCGGCAGGCACGCCGGCGCGCGACTCGACGTAGTCGGGGGTGAACGCGTCGACGGCGTCGGCCAGCTCGTCGATGCCGCTCACCCACCGCTCGCAGAACTCGTGGTCGACGAGGTCGTCAGCCAGCAGTTGGCGGATGATCCCGGCGAGCAGCGTCGGGTCCTCACCGGGACGGACCTGCAGGTGCAGGTCGGCGTACCCGGCCATCTCGGTGCGGCGCGGATCGATGACGATCAGGTACAGGCCGCGTGCCTTGGCAGCCCGCAGGCGCACCAGCGGGTTGTAGCTCGGCAGGCCACCGGGGAACGAGTAGGTGCTCACCAGCGTGTTGCAGCCGATCACCATGGCGACGTCGCTGGTCTCGAACTCGTGCACGCCGGCGATCCAGATGCCGTGGCGCATCGGGGCGATCATCTTCGCCGGCTGATCGATCGAGCTCGAGGTGTAGAAGCTCGGCGAGCCGATCGCCTGGTGGAACGCCTTCGCCACGGGCAGGCCGGTGGCGTTCTGGTAAGCGGCCGTGCCGCAGTAGGTGGCCAGGCTGCGCGGGCCGTGCCGCTCGAGGATGCCGGCCAGCTGGTCGGCGATGCGGTCGAAGGCGAGGTCGGTGGCGATCGACTCGAAGCCCGACGGGCCGCGCACGAGGCTGGTGCGCAGGCGGCCCGGATGGTGGTGCTGGTCGCCGAGGTGGCGACCCTTCACGCAGGTGTAGCCGCCGTACATCGGATCGTCGACCACCCCGCGCACGGCCAGCACCCGCTCAGCCGGCCCACTCGTGTCGACCTCGACGTCGACGGGGCACCCCGCATGGCAGAACCTGCAGAACGACCGGCGTGTCTCGACCGTCATCGCCACCCCCTGGCGCTCGTGTTGTCCCCGATGGCACCGTAGTGCCGTCACCCCCTGCACGCGCAACGGGCCGCCCCGGAGGGCGGCCCGTCAGCATGGATCGGTGATGGATCAGGCGAAGAAGATCTCGGTGATCACGAGGAAGATCGCCCACAGACCGAAGGCGGCAGCGAGCGGGTTGCGCACGCCGGGGCCGTCGTAGAGCACGTTGAGGCCCTTGTTCGCCTGGGTCTTCCACGGCATGAGGCCGAGTGCATTGACCTCGAGCACCGCGATGATCAGCAGTGCGATGGCCCAGTACAGACCGACCTGGCCACTCGACAGGACATTACCCGAGAGCGGGTTGTGGCTCTTGAACACCATGAAGTAGAGCATCGCCACCGAGAAGATCGCGTTCTGGCGCGACGCCATCACGGCCTTGCGGCCTGCGGCGGCAGCAGCCGGGTTCGGCTCACCACCAGCGAGCACGTTGGCAGCGTTGGCGAGCACCACCTTCTGGTTGCGCCAGATCACGCCCCACACGTTCAGCATCATGATGATGCCGAGGATCATGCCGGTGCTGATGGCAAGCCCACCCGCGTTCTTGCCGAAGTCGTTCTGGAAGTAGCCCTCGGTGGCGATGGTGATGAGGATGCCGGTGACGAAGGTGAACACCGCCGCCCAGCGGAACCACCACAGCGCCTTGCGGGCCACCTTGTCGATGGCGATGTTGCGCGCCTTGCCACCGATCTCCTTGTGCGGCTCGGCCTCGAACTGCGCGAAGGCGGGCACCTGCACGAAGTTGAAGTAGTACAGCAAGCCGATCCACATGATGCCGGCCAGGATGTGCAGCCACCGAAACCCGAACGATCCGAGGCTGTCCCAGCTGAAGAACCCGTCATACGCGAGCATTGCTCTCTCTTCCTTGTGATTGACGTGAAACTGGCGCGAACGTAGCACCGCCCTCACCCACCCCGGGTGATCTTCTCCGGGGCCCGCCGCTCCGGGTGGTCGACGCCGGCGGTGCCGGACCGGCAGTAGCCTCCATCACACCCTTCGGAGGCACCATGGCGCACGAGTTCATCTACACCTGTTACAAGCTCGCCCGGCACTACCCGCCCGACCGCACGGTGCTCGAGAACATCTCGCTGTCGTTCTACCCGGGCGCCAAGATCGGTGTCCTCGGCGCCAACGGAGCCGGCAAGAGCAGCCTGCTGCGCATCATGGCCGGCCTCGACGACGGCTACTCGGGCGAGGCCCGCCTCACCCCCGGGTTCACCGTGGGGTACCTGGCCCAGGAGCCCCAGCTCGACCCGGCCAAGGACGTGCGCGGCAACGTGATGGACGGTGTGGCCGCCGTGCAGGGCCTGATCGACCGCTACAACGAGGTCATGGCGATGTGGGGCGACCCCGACGCCGACTACGACAAGGTGGGCGCGCTACAGGCCGACCTCGAGGACAAGATCGCCGCGGCCGATGCCTGGAGCCTCGACCGCAACGTCGAGATCGCGATGGACGCGCTGCGCTGCCCGCCCGACGACGCCGACGTCACCACGTTGTCCGGCGGCGAGCGGCGCCGGGTGGCGCTGTGCCGCCTACTGCTGAGCCGGCCCGATCTGCTGTTGCTCGACGAGCCGACCAACCACCTCGACGCCGAGAGCGTCGAATGGCTCGAGCGCTTCCTGCAGGAGTACCACGGCACGGTGGTGGCCATCACCCACGACCGCTACTTCCTCGACAACGTCGCGAAGTGGATCCTCGAGCTCGACCGCGGCCGCGGCATCCCCTTCGAGGGCAACTACTCGAGCTGGCTCGAGCAGAAGCAGGAGCGCCTCGCCCGCGAGGAGAAGAGCAACGAGGCCCGCAAGCGCACCCTCGAGCGCGAGCTCGAGTGGGTGCGGATGGCGCCGAAGGCCCGCCAAGCCAAGGGCAAGGCTCGTCTCGCCGCGTACGACAAGCTGCAGGCCGAGGCCGAGCGCGCCGACGGTGGCCCCGACAAGTTGGAGATCACCATTCCGGTGCCCAAGCGCCTCGGCGACACCGTGATCGAGGTGTCGCATCTGAAGAAGGGCTTCGGCGACCGACTGCTCATCGAGGACCTGTCGTTCTCGCTGCCGAAGGCCGGCATCGTCGGCATCATCGGCCCCAACGGCGCCGGCAAGACCACACTGTTCAAGATGCTCACCGGGCAGGAGCCCGTCGACGGAGGCACGGTCACCGTGGGCGACACGGTGGAGCTGGCCTACGTCGACCAGAGCCGCGACAGCCTCGACAGCAACGCCACGGTGTTCGAGGAGATCACCGGCGGTGTCGAGCACATGAAGATCGGCAACGTCGAGATCCACGGCCGCGCCTACTGCGCCAGCTTCAACTTCAAGGGCAGCGACCAGCAGAAGCGGGTCGGCGACCTCTCGGGCGGCGAGCGCAACCGCGTGCACCTCGCCAAGCTGCTGAAGACCGGCGGCAACGTGCTGCTGCTCGACGAGCCAACCAACGACCTCGACGTCGACACCCTGCGCGCACTCGAGACCGCGCTCGAGAACTTCCCGGGCTGTGCCGTGGTGATCAGCCACGATCGCTGGTTCCTCGACCGCATCGCCACGCACGTGTTGGCGTTCGAGGGCGACAGCCAGGTGCGCTGGTTCGAAGGCAACTTCAGCGAGTACGAGACCTGGCGACGCAAGGAACTGGGCGTCGGCGCCGACCAGCCACACCGCATCAAGTACAAGCCGCTCGCCCGGTGACCGAGTCCGACGCGGATCTGGCTCGCCGCCTGGCGGTGGAGGCCGGCCAACTGCTGGTGCAGGTCCGCGAGGAGATGACGGCGCGCAACGCGTCGACCTGGCAGGTGATGGACACCGGCGACATCGCCAGCCATCGCTTCCTGGTCGAGCAGTTGCGCATCGCTCGACCCGACGATGCCGTGCTGTCGGAGGAGGGCGCCGACGACCCGCGCCGTGCTGCGGCCGAACGGGTGTGGATCGTCGACCCACTCGACGGCACCAACGAGTTCGGCGAGCGCGGCCGCCACGACTGGGCCGTGCACGTTGCCCTGTGGGAACGCGGCAACCTCACCGCCGCAGCGGTCAGCCTGCCGGCGTTGGGCGCCGTGTTCGGCACCGACCCTGCGCCAGTGCTGCCCACGCCCACTCGCGAGCGACCTCGCCTCATCACCTCACGCAACCGCGCCCCGTACGCAGCGGTGCTGGTGGCCGACGCGCTCGACTGCGACGCCGTGCGGCTCGGCTCGGCCGGCGCCAAGGCGATGGCCGTGGTGCTCGGCGAGGCCGACATCTATGTGCATGACGGCGGCATGTACCAGTGGGACTCGGCGGCGCCGGCCGCAGTGGCCTTGGCCGCCGGCTTGCACGCCACACGCATCGACGGATCGCCGCTGGTGTACAACCAGCGCGATGCGTGGCTGCCCGACTTCCTGATCTGTCGCCCCGAACTGGCCGACCCGGTGCTCGACGCCATCTGGGGCGAACGTCGCAACCGTTTCCACCAGGTGCTCGGCTGAGCCACCGGCTGAACGGCCGAAGGTCACACACTGCAAGAGAGACGGTCTCCCGCCACGATCTCGGGCCCGCACCGGCAGTAGAGTTCAGGTATTCCTGTACCCGGGGGGCAGCAATGACCATCGCAGCAGATCCGGCCGATTTCGGTCGGCTCGTCTCCACCAGCGACAGCAGCGTCGCAGTGGAACACGCCGCAGTTCGACGACTGCCAGGCATCGCCATCGCCGCGTGCGCCTCGATCGGCGCCGGCGCGATCCATGCCGCCGCTGCAGGCATCCACTCCGAACATGTGGGCCTCACCCGCACGTTCGTCGCGTTGTCGATCGCCCAACTCGGCGTCGGTCTGCTGGCACTCACCCGTCCCAGCCGGGTCGTGGCAGCCCTCGCCGCGATCGTGAACGGCGCCGCCGTCATCGGCTGGCTCGTCACCCGCGTCACCGGCGTCTCATGGGTCGCAGGTCTCGAGACGGCCGAGGCACCCCAGTTCGCCGACACGGCGTGCGCGGCGCTCGGTGCCGTGGCAGCGGGCACAGCCCTTGCCGCGCTCCTTGCAGGATGGCAGATGGCCCGACCCGTGCGGCTGCTGGTGCCCGGTGTTGCCGTCGCGCTGCTGGCGATGCCCGGCATGGTGCTGGCCACCTCGCACGTGCACAACCACTCCGACGGCGGAGCCGTCGCCGGCGATGGCCACGACCACGCAGCCGGCGCCGATCACGGTGGCGAGGGCGGAACCGGCGCCGCGGCGCTCGGCGCTGCTGCCGGCGGGTCGGCGACCGACGACCATGCCCACGCCGACGACGAGGCCCACGCCGAAGGCGACGACCACGGTCACGAGTCGACTGCCATCACCGACGAGTCCGGCGCTGTCGTGTGGCCACGCCCGTGGGACCCTGCCGGTCCACTCGACCTGTCCGGCGTGCCGGGCGTGACCCCGGAGCAGGAAGCCCGCGCTGCGGCCCTGGTCGAGGCCAGCCTGCGCGAGTTGCCGAAGTACACCGACGTCGACGATGCGATCGCTGCGGGCTTCCGTTCGATCGGTGACTCGGGCACCGGGGCCGAGCACTTCATCCGCTACGACTACATCGCCGACGACAAGTTCCTCGATGCCACCGCACCGGAGTCGCTCGTCTACAACGTCGACGGCGACAAGCGCACGCTTGCCGGCGCGATGTACATCGCCAGCGCCCGTCCGCTCGACGACCCGACCCTCACCGACTTCGCCGGGCCGCTCATGCAATGGCACAACCACGGCGACCTGTGCTGGGACATCGTCAACGGCAAGCCCTCCGTCGTCGGCACCACCCGGGCGACCGGCAGTTGCGAGCGGGGCGTCAACACCGGTGGCGAGAACCCGATGATCCACGTGTGGGTCACACCGCACCAGTGCGGCGTGTTCGCGGCGCTCGAGGGCGTCGGCGCCGGCCAGGCCGCCGTCTCCGACGAGGAGCGGGTCGACATGTGCAGCGAGCACGGGCACGGCGACGACCACGGCGGCGACCATGCAGAAGCTCCCGCCCCCAAGCCCTACGACCCCACCCAGCCGATCGACCTGAGCGGCACGCCGGGCGTCACCCCCGAGCAGCAGGCCGCAGCCGAGAACCTGATCGCCGTCACCCTCGTGCGCCTGCCGAAGTGGTCCGACTACAAGGTGGCCGAGGCGGCGGGTTTCCGCTCCATCGGTGACGGAGCGACGGGTCACGAGCACTTCATCCAGTGGGACTGGATCAACGACGACATCATCCTCGACCCGGACTTCCCCGAGAGCCTCGTCTACGAGCCCCAACCGGATGGCTCGAAGAAGCTGGTCAGCGCCATGTACATGCTGCGCGACACGGTGGCCCTCGACGACGTGCCCGACATCGGCGGGGTGCTCATGCAGTGGCACATCCACGACGATCTGTGCTTCACCAGCGACCCCGAGGCACCTCGCGTGGCCGGCATCACCAGTGTCGGCGGCACCTGCCCGGCGGGGCTGACGAAGTTCGCACCTGCGCCGATGATCCACGTCTGGATCACCCCGCACCGGTGCGGTCCGTTTGCCGCGCTCGAGGGTGTGGGCGCGGGCCAGATCGAACAGGGCGAGGAGCGGCTCTGCGACCACGCCCACGGCTCAGGCGGGTTCTGAGCCCGCCTCACGTCGATCGAGCTCGGCGAGCACCTCGTCGGTGTGCTCGCCGAGGCGGGGCACGGGCCCTGGCCTGAGCTCGTAGCCGAGGAAGTCGACCGGCCCGTTGACGGCGCGGTAGGGCTCCTCACCGGGATGGGGAGCCATCTCGATGAACGCGCCCGCAGCCTGGGCCTGTGGATCGTCGATGACATCGAAGATCGAGTTGATCGGCGCCCACCACACATCGTGGGCATCGAAGCGGGCCGTCAGCTCGGCGAAGTCGAAGCGGGCGAACTCCTCGTCGAGCGTCGCTATGAGCGCCTCGGCATGGATGTTGCGCGAGCGGGCGCCTGCGAAGCGCTCGTCCTCGCCGAGCTCGGGCCGCCCCAGCGCCGCGAGGAGCTTGGGCCAATGCCGGTCGGCCTCGAGCAGGAGCAGCCAGAAACCCCGACCGTCGCGCGCCCGGTAGCAGCCCATCAGCGGGGCCCGGTTGCGCTCGCGCGGCCGGGTGCTCTCGCGCTTTCCGTAGCGCAGGGCGACTCCGATGTCCCAGCCGAGGGTGTACATACCCGTGCGCAACAGGCTCGTCGCGACCAGGCCACCCCGGCCCGTTCGCTCACGCTCGAACAGCTTCGCGGCGATGCCGCTGAGCAGCGCCACGCCCGTGATGTGATCGCCCATCCCACTGCGCAGGGCCGGAGGCAACTGATCGGGCGGCACGAAGGTGTGGGCCACGCCGCTGCGCGCCCAGAACGCGCCGATGTCGTAGCCGGCCCGGTTTGCCTCGGGCCCGTCGAGGCCGTAGCCCGTGAGGCTCGCGTACACCAGCCGCGGGTGACGAGCGAGCACTGCTGCGTGGTCGAGGCCGAGCCGCGAGAGCGCCTCCGGGCGCACATTGGTGACGAACACGTCGGCGTCGGCGAGCAACTGGTCCATCCGCAGCCGACCGTCGTCGGTCTGCAGATCGAGCACGACCGAGCGCTTGCCGCGGTTGTCGATCTCGAACGGCGGCACGCCCTGCTGGTCTGCCACGCCGAGCGCACCGAACACACGACGCTGCGGGTCGCCCGCCGGGGGCTCGACCTTCACCACATCGGCACCCCAGTCGGCCATCAGCCCGGCTGCGGCAGGCCCGGCGACCCAGACCCCGAGCTCGACGACACGCACTCCGTCGAGCGGACCGGCACCAGTGCTCATGAACCCTCCTCGGTTGGTCGTCGACGGGCGGCCATCGTCGCCGCCGCGTCGGAGTCGCGGATGAACCAGGCCGCAAGCGCGGCGAGCAACGAGAACACCACCGCCAGGCCGAACGCGAGGCGGTAGCCGGTGAGCGCATCGGCGACCTCGGCCGGGCCCACCGGAGGGCGGCTCAGCGACGTGTAGCTCGCCACCACGCTGGCCAGCACCGCCACCCCCACCGAGGTGGCGACCTGGCGTTGGGTGGAGAAGATCGCCGAGGCCCGGCCGTTGTCGGCGGGGGTGATCGTGGCGTAGCTCGCTGCCTGCATCGGCACGAACGCAAACCCCATGCACAGGCCGCGGGCGAAGATCATCAACCGGATCGCCCACAGGCTGGTGTCCTCGTCGAGGGTCACGAACGATGCGATCACCAAGCCTGCGGCGAGCAGCCCGCCCGTCATCAACCGGCGTGGGCCGATGCGGGCATAGAGCCGACCTGCCAACTGCGACGAGATGAGTACCCCGAACGCCTGTGGGAACGTGGTGAGCCCGCTGGTGAGCGCGTTCTGGCCGCGTAGCAGTTGGAGGTACAGCGGCAGCACGAACAGCACTCCGATGAAGCTCATCGTCGACAGGCCGCTCACGGTGTTGCACTGCCGGAAGATCCGGTTGCCGAGCAGACGCAGCGCCAGCATCGGTTCGCGCACATGGGTCTCGACCCACACCATCGCCACGCCAAGCACACCGCCGAGCACCAGTGTGGCGACCACAGGGGTGCTCGTCCAGCCGTGGCGCGGCCCCTCGCTGAGCCCGTAGACGATGAGCGCCAGCGCCGTGCCGGAGAGGAGGAAGCCCGGAAGGTCGAAGCGACCCGTGCTCGGCTCGCGTTGCTCGCGGAGATGGCGGGCCGCGAAGAGCAACCCGATCACCCCGATCGGCACATTGATGAGGAAGATCCACCGCCAGCTCGCATGGGTGACGAGCAGCCCGCCGAGGATCGGCCCGAGCGCAGGGGCGAGCAGGGTCGGGATCATGATGTAGGTGCTCGCCCTGGCCCGTTCGGCCGGCGGGAAGGCACGGAACAACATCGTGACGCCGACCGGTGTCAACATCCCGCCGCCGATGCCCTGGAGCACCCGGAAGGTGATCAGCTGCCCGATCGTCTGGGCCACGGCGCACAGCAGCGAGCCGATCACGAAGGCACCGAACGCGAACAGGAACACCCGCTTGGTGCCGAAGCGATCGCCGAGCCAACCCGAGACGGGGATCCACACGGCGAGGCTCAGGGTGTACCCGAGCACGATCCATTCGGCGTTCTCAGTGGCGAATTCTCGCCCGAGCGCCGGGATGGCCACGTTGACGATCGTGACGTCGAGGATGTCGAGGAACAGCGCGACGACATACACGATCGCCACGACGTACTTGTACGGCAGCGTTCGTCCGAGCACGACGACCGGGAGCGAACCGGAACCGGCGGGCGGGGAGACTGCGGTCTGGCTCACTTGTGCCGACCGTACTCCCCCACCCTCGGTCGCTCAGAGTTCGTCGATCGTCACCGTTCCGGTGCTGCCGTCGACCGTGATCAACGCGCCGTCGGGGATCCGCTCCGTGGCGTGTTGCACGCTGACGACACACGGGATGCCGAGCTCGCGGCTGACGATCACGGCGTGGCTGACCTGGGCCCCCACGTTCACCACCACGGCAGCGGCCGGCACGAACAGCGGGGTCCAGGCCGGATCGGTGATCGGCGCCACCAGGATGTCGCCGGGCTCGAGCCCAGCCGGATCACCCGGATCGAGAACCACCCGGGCCCGACCCGTGGCACGTCCGGGGCTGCCCGGCACACCGGTGAGCTGCATCCCGACCGCGACCGCGTCGCCGTGGACCGCGCCCTTGCGCTCCCATTGCGACAGCGGCTTGACGGACCCGTTCACGATGAACGGCGGCTCGAGCTCGAACAGTTCGAGGTACTGCTCCTCGCGTGCCGTCAGCCGGGCGCGGAACTCGTCGGGCCCAGCCACGAAGGCGTCGAGCTCGTCGGCGAGCAGCATGCACACCTGCGACATCGTGTAGTCGTGGCGGGCAGCCAGCTCGCGCATCGCCATGCGCACCTCGTGGATGACCTTGATGATGTTGGTCTTGGCCCGCTCGCGCCCAGCCATGTAGAGGTGCGCGCTGCGCAGCGCCATCTCGAACGCGCCGAGCGCCTCGGGCTGGTCGGCCAAAGCGGCACGGATCTGCGCTTGCAGCGCCTCGCGCGCCTCCACGTTGCGAGCGTTGCGGACCGCGGGCGACTCGCTGTCCGCGGCCGGCCGCATCGCCTCGATCAGCGCCAGCGCGAGTGCCGGCTTGGTCTCCCACACCTCGCTGCGGATGTCCCACTCGTTCGGACCGCGGCTGCCGTACTCGGCGAGGAAGGCAGCAAAGCCCTGCTCGAACTCGGGCGAGCCCGCAGCGAGCCGCGAGAGCTCCCACATCGCGTGGCTGGGTAGCGCCGAGTCGACGTCGCCGATGCCGGTGATGAGCTGCAGCACGATCGTCGGGTCGCCCATCGCCTCGGCGATCGCCCCGAGCGCGCCAGGTCCGATCGAGGTACCCGCAGTGGTGTCGAGGTGCCGCCAGAACAGGTGACGGATGAACGGGATGAACGACCGCGCCCGGGCAACCAGCTCGGCGTCGGTGAGCGTGCCGAGGTCCGGGCGGCTGGCGCGCGCCTCGTTCGCCCGCGCCTGGTCGTCGCGATGGCCGGGCAGATCGGCAGCGGTCATCACCTCCATCATCCAGGCACCGAGCGTCTCGGTAGCTGCTGCGCTGTCGTGCCAGTCCTCGTGCACGTAGGGCGGCACATCGGGGTGCTCGCCGAAGTAGACGAAGTCGATCATCTCCGGGGTCAATCCGGGGCCGCGTACGCCGAACAGGCGAGCCATCGACCCATTGATGTAGAGGTACCCGCCGAACAGCCCGACGACCTCGGGCGGTGACTTCTCGAACTCGTCGCGGTTCAAGGTGCCGGCCGACACGTTGGCATCGGCCCAGCCCTCGACCACACCGGGCTCCCACACCAGGGTCCAGGCGAGCGGGCTCGCCGGATCGGGCAACACCTCACCTGCGTTGGCCCGGGTGTAGACGGGAAACTTCTGGCTCGGCTCCCAGTCGGTGAGCCAACGATCGGCAACCATGTTCAGTCGACCTCCAAGATCGTGACGACACCCGTGTTGCCGTCGACGCGGATACGGGCACCATGCGGGATGCGGCGGGTGGCGTCGGTCGCCGAGATGACACAGGGGATGCCGAGCTCGCGGCTGACGATGATCGCGTGGCTGAGCATCGCACCGACGTCGACGACCACTCCCCCGGCGGGCACGAACAACGGCGTCCACGACGGGTCGGTGATCGGCGCCACGAGGATGTCGCCGGGCTCGAGCGCCGTGGGGTCGTGCGAGTCGAGCACCACCCGGGCGATGCCCTCGACCACCCCGGGGCAGCCGGGCATCCCGGCGAGGGACTCGCCGGCCTGGAGCGCTGCCTCTGCCGGGTCGTCGCGGCGCGCCCATGTGTCGGGGCCCTCGGCGTGGCCCTCGAAGATGAACGGCGGCACCAGCTCCTGCAAGCGCCGGTACTCGGCTCGCCGTTCGCGGACGGTGTCGGTGAACGAGTGCGGATCGGCGAGGAACGCATCGACCTCGGCGGCCTTCAAGAAGCCGAAGTCCTCGATCTCGTCGAACGCGCCACGCTCGACCATCCGCCGACCGAGCTCGCGCATCGGCATGCGCATCTCGTGGATGCAGCGGATGTTGTTGGTCTTGGTCCGCTCGCGGCCAGGGAGCCACGCCTTCGAGCAGCTGATCGCTGCAGCCAACTGACCGTGCACCGCAGGGTCGCCCTCGACCATGGCGAGCAGCTCGGCCGATGCCGCCTCGCGCTGGCGCGCCCGCTCGGCGTTCTGCAGGGCCGGGTCGGCCGAGTCCGGCGCGAGCCGCATCCGGTCGATTGCCGCAAGGGCGAGCGACGGCTGGGTCTCCCAGGTCGGCGAACGCGCCTCCCACTCGTTCGGGCCGCGGCTACCGAAGTCGACCAGGAACTGGGCGAAGGCCGCAGCGAACTCGTCCGAGTCGGGGGCCATCCGCGACATGGCCCACATCGCATGGCTCGGCGCGGCAGAGTCGACTTCGCCGATGCCGGCCACGATCGGCATGATCAGGTCGGGCCGGCCCACAGCGGCGGCCACGGCGCCGATCGCGCCGACCGGCACCGTCGCCATGTAGGTGGTGAACAGGTGGTGCCCGAAGTACTTGCGGTGGAGCGGGATGAGCCCCATGTAGCGGTCCCACAGCTCGCGGTCGCTCATCGCCGAGAAGTCCGGGCGAGCAGCGCGGAGCGCCAACGTCTCCTCACGGTCCTCGGTGAGCTCGGTCAGGTCGGACAGGCTGCCCTGGGCGAAGACCCATCCGAACGTGGCGCCGATCTTCTCGCTGAGGTCGGGGCGCACATCGCCGGGTAGTTCGACGTAGGGCGGCACACCCGGCATCGCCCCGAAGAACGTCTCGTCCATGGTCTGCCACGACAGACCCGGCGCCCGCTCGCCGAAGATGCGGATGAGCGACGCGTTCAGGTAGCAGTAGCCACCGAGCACGCCGAGCTGGCAGTACTGGTCGGGCGGGAACTCGTTCTCCTCGAACGCCCCCATCCGTACCCATGCGTCGCGCCAGCCGAGCTCGGCGTACCAGAGGGCGGTGTCGGAGGTGAGCGGTGTCACCGGGTCGGGGAACACCTCGCCGACATTGGCCCGCGTGTACAGGGCAAAGCGCTCGGACAGGTCGGTGTCGGTCACGTAGTACCGCTCAGGCATGGATCGTCCCCCCAGACGTCGATGATGTGGACGAATCGTAGCCAGGCCGCTCCGACCCGTCGACAGCAACAGGTGCCGATGTGCCCGGAATCGCATCATCCGGCACCCGCTCCGCAGTGCGATCGGCGGAGAACGCTGCGATCATGAATCCCATGTCCATCCCCCCTCCCGCAGCGCTCGTCGACGTCGAGAACGACCGCGACTGGGGGGCCTTCACCGAGCACGGCCCGTGGGTCGTCGACCGGGCCGACACGTCGTGGCTCGATCTCGCCGAGGCCCTGCGCACTGCGGCGCGAGCCGAGGTGCCCGTGCTCACCAAGCCCTCGCGGGTCCCTCCGGGCAAGCGTGTCGTCACCGTGGTCGGGGTGCTCGGCAAGGCCGTCGTTCCCTGGCTGGTGCGCAAGCGGCGGCGCCGCTACGCGACCCCGGAGGCCAGCAGGGCCGACGTCTCGCTGCGGCTCCGCCTCGCCGCCGAACGGCTCGGGCCCACCTACATCAAGCTCGGCCAGGTCATCTCGAGCGGCGAGGGGCTGTTCCCCGCCGAGCTGGTGAGCGAGTTCAAGCGGTGCCGCGACCAAGTGCCTGCCGAGCCCTTCGAAGTCGTCCGGCGTGTCGTCGAGGGCGATCTCGGCGCCCGGCTGGAAGATGTCTTCGCCAGCTTCGACCGGACGCCGCTCGCAGCAGCGTCGATCGCCCAGGTGCACGCCGCAGTGCTGCTCACGGGCGAGGAGGTCGTCGTCAAGGTGCAGCGCCCCAGCGTCGCCACACTGGTGCGTCGCGACCTGCGCGTGATGGCCTGGCTGGCCCCGTACCTGGTGGGCCGGATCCCGATCGCCGCACTCGCCAACCCGCCGGCGCTCGTCGAACTGTTCGCCGAGACGATCGTCGAAGAGCTCGACTTCCGGATGGAGGCGGCGAACATGGTCGACGTCGCGGCGATGCTGCGAGAGCTCGGCCAGGACGGCTATGTGGTGCCCCGCCCCCATCCCCGACTGGTGACGCGGCGGGTGCTCGTCATGGAGCGGGTGCACGGGTTCAACTTCGACGATGTCGCCGGCATGAAAGACGCCGGCATCGACACCGAGGACGTGGTGCGCACCGCGATGGTGGCGCTCATGGAAGGGGCCATGGTCTACGGCGTCTTCCACGGCGACCTGCACGGCGGCAACCTGCTCGTCCTCGCCGATGGACGCACCGCTCTGCTCGACTTCGGGATCGTCGGCCGCCTCACCGGTCAGCGTCGCCTTGCGTTCTTGCGGATGATGCTCGCGGCCACCACCAACGACGTGCACGGCCAGATGGCGGCCATGCGCGACCTCGGCGCATTGCCACCCGACACCGACCTGGCCGCCGTCATCAAGGACCTGCGCCTCGACCAGCCGACGATCGACCCCACCACCCTCTCCGGCGAGGAACTGGTCAACGAGGTGCAGCGCGTCGTCAAGGCCATGCTCGGCTACGGCGCACGGATGCCGAAGGAGCTCATGCTCTACGTCAAGAACATGGTGTTCCTCGACGGGGCGATGGCTCGCCTGGCACCCGACCTCGACCTGCTCGGCGAGATTGCCAAGATCTCGTTGATGTTCGCCGAACGGCATGGCGAACGGCTCGGGCGCGAGCTGGGCATCGACCACACCCAGGTCGAGCTCAGCCTCGACGGAGTGAAGGCTGGCCTCGGGGTCGACACCACCACCGAGTCGCTCACCTACCGCGATCTGCAGGCCCGACGCGAGCTGATCCAGAAGCGGATGCGCGACCACGTCGGCCGCTGAGCAGCTGAGCGCTCCTCCGTGCCATACTGGCAAAGGAGGACGTTCATTTCATGTTGTCCAGTGCAATCGTCGACAATCTTCTCTCGGCCCCGGTGCTGGCGTTCGTCGTGGCGGTGCTCGTCACCCTCGTGAAGGGCGACATCCGCCTGCCCGATGGCCTCTACCCCATCTTGTCGACGTACCTCCTGCTCGCCATCGGGTTGAAAGGCGGCAAGGGCCTCGCCGATGCCGACCTCGGCGATGTCTGGCAACCGCTGCTGGCGTCGATCGTGCTCGGTGCGATCACCCCGATCGTCGCGTATGTCTCACTCCGCCGCCTCGGACGGCTCGGGGTGATCGATTCGGCAGCCATCGCCGCCCACTACGGCTCGGTGTCGGCCGTGACCTTCACCGTCGTGCTCGCCTTCCTCGAGGCGACCGGCGAGCCGACCGAGGGGTTCCTGGCCGGCCTGCTCGCCGTGCTCGAGATCGTCGGCATCGTCGTCGCCCTGGCGATCGCCCAGGCCCATCTCGCCCGTGAGGGCGGCGAGTCGAGTTGGGGCGAGGCCTTGTCGGAGGTGCTCCGGGGCCGGAGCATCGTGCTGCTGATCGCTGGGCTCGCGATCGGCCTCGCTGCCGGACCTGAACGACTCGAGCCCGTCGACCCGCTGTTCGTCGGCTTGTTCCCGGGCCTGCTCACGCTGTTCCTCATCGAGATGGGAACCATCGCTGCGCAGCGGGTGCGCGACGTGCGCGAGGCAGGATGGCGCCTGGTGGCCCTCGCGCTGGCGATCCCCCTCGTCAACGGTCTGCTCGGTGCTGTCGCCGGCTCGCTGGCCGGTCTCGGGGTTGGCGGCACCACGGTGCTCGCCACGCTCGCCGCCAGCGCGTCGTACATCGCGGCCCCAGCCGCAGTTCGCATCGCGCTCCCCACGGCCAACCCGGGCCTCTACATCACGGCCTCGCTGGGCGTGACCTTCCCGTTCAACATCGTGGTCGGGATACCGATCTACTACGCCATGGCAAAAGGGCTCACATGACGACCACCGAACGTCAACTCGTCACCATCGTCGCCGAGTCGGTGCTGCGCCGTCGCCTGCTCGACGATCTGCGCCAACTCGGCGCCACCGGCTACTCGATCAGCAGCACCGACGGCAGTGGCACAGGCGGCCGCAACACGTCCGACTGGGAAGGGCCGCACATCCGCATCGAGACCATCGTGCGCGACGACGTGGCCGAAGCAATCCTCGCCCACCTCGTCGAGCACTACTTCTCCAACTACGCCGTCGTGGCCTGGGCGAGCACGGTCCGCGTCGCCCGCCCAGCGAAGTTCGACTGAGCCGAAGCTCGACTGAGCGACCGCGCCGTCTAGCGTGGCACCCCGATGCGCCTGGTGATCGCTCGCTGCTCCGTCGACTATGCCGGCCGGCTCACTGCCCACCTGCCCGAGGCGGTGCGCCTGATCATGGTGAAGGCCGACGGCTGTGTGGCCATCCACGCCGACGGTGGCGCATACAAGCCGCTGAACTGGATGAACGCACCGAACGTCGTCACCGACCACGGCTCGCACTGGACCGTCGCCAACCCCAAGGGCGAGACCCTCACGATCAACCTCCACGAGGTGATCTCCGACTCCGAGCACCACCTCGGCGAGGACCCCGGCCTCCAGAAGGACGGGGTCGAGGCCCACCTCCAGGAGCTGCTCGCCCTGTCGCCCCATGCCATCGAAGCCGGCCTCACCCTGGTGCGCCGCGAATACCCGACGGCGATCGGGCCCGTCGACCTGGTGTGCCGCGACGTCGACGGGCGGGTCGTGGCGATCGAGGTGAAGCGACGCGGCGAGATCGACGGTGTCGAGCAGCTCAGCCGGTACATCGACCGACTGCACCTCGACTCCTCGCTCGGCCAGGTCCGCGGTGTGTTCGTCGCCCAGGTGGTCAAGCCGCAGGCCCGCGTGCTCGCCGAGGCTCGCGGCTATCGCGTCGTCGAGGTCGACTACGACGAGCTGCGCGGCATGCGTCCCGACGAGCTGCGTCTGTTCTGAGCCTCCGAGGCACCAGACTGGGACGATGCGCCGCATCTCCGGAGTCGTGCAGCACTACGCCTGGGGGGACCGGACCTTCCTGCCGGAGCTCCTCGGCGTCGACCCCGACGGTCGGCCATGGGCCGAGTGGTGGCTCGGCACCCATCCCGGTGGCCCGGCGACGCTCGTCGACGGCGGGCCCCTGCGCGACACCGCCGGTGAGCTGCCCTATCTGCTGAAGGTGCTCGCCGCAGCCGAGCCACTGTCGTTGCAGACCCACCCGAGTGCCGCCCAGGCCGCCGCCGGGTTCGCCCGCGAAGAACGCGACGGCCCGGCCCTCGACGCGCCGCACCGCATCTACCGCGACCCGTCGGCCAAGCCCGAGCTGATCTGCGCGCTCACCCCGTTCGACGCCGTCTGCGGGTTCCGGCCCGTGGACGCCACGCTCGACCTGCTCGAGCGGATCGGGGCGCACGACCTGGCGTCGTCGCTCACCGCTTCCGGCCTCGCCGCCACGGTGGAGGGCATCTACCGGCGGACGGTCGATGTCGGCTCGACGCTCGCCGCCTGCGCCCGCCGGGCCGAGCCCGAGGCGCAGCTGGTGGCCGAGCTGGCCGAGCGCTACCCGGGCGACCCGAGCGGCGTGGTGACGTTGCTGCTCCACCGCGTCCGGCTCGAGCCCGGAGAAGCGCTCTTCCTCGGACCAGGCAACCTGCACGCCTATCTGCACGGGGTCGGCGTCGAGGTGATGGGGGCGAGCGACAACGTCGTGCGCGGCGGGATGACCACCAAGCACATCGATGTCGACGAGCTCCTCGCCACGCTCGACATCGCCCCCATCGCCGATCCGCGCACCCCGGCGACACCACACGGCTGGGACAGCTGGAGCTACGACACGCCGACCGCACCGTTCCGGCTGTGGCGGCACGACATCGACGGCAGCTGGCAGCACACGGCGACGGGTCGCGAGCTCGTCGTGTGCACCTGGGGCGGCGCCGACAGCCTCGACTGCGGCGAAGCGGCCTTCGTCGCCCCCGGCGAGGACGTGCACCTCACCGGCACGGCCACCGTGTTCCGCGTGGTCGAGCAACAGCCGATCGGCTAGCGCCGAGCGCCGGCACCGGTGCGATCAGAGCCTGACGACCGCCGCCAGGGCGAGGTCGAGCAGGTGCTCGCGCACGCCCACGTGGCGGTCCCAGTCGCGGTGCTCCCACGACTCGGCGCTCACGTCGTCGCCGGCGTAGAGCAGTTGGCCGTAGACGGCGCCGCGGAAGGCCGCGGCAGCGAACATCGCCGCAGCCTCCATCTCGACGGTGATGCACCCTTGGTCGCGGCGCCGAGCCACCTTGGTCGGCGTCTCGCGGAAGAACGCATCGGTCGTCCAGGTGAGGCCCCGGTCGTGTGGCACCCCGGCCTCGCTGAGGACGGCGTCGATCGCGGCAAGCGCCCGCGGGTGCGGCAGCACCTCGTGGTGCGCGGGCGCATAGTGGTAACTGGTGCCCTCGTCGCGCACGGCGCCTGTCGGCACGATCACATGGCCGACGTCGAACCCGGGGCGCACGATCCCCGCTCCGCCGCACCCGACGATGCTGGTCGCGCCGAGCGCGATGATGACCTCGAGCGAGGACACTGCGGCAGGGGCGCCGACACCTGGGTTGACCAACGCGACGGGGATGCCGTCGTGCTCGACGACGTGGATCGGATGGTCACCGTGGTTGAAGGGGATCTGGTACACCGGGTCGAGCGAGGCTGTGCGAGCGCGCACCACATCGCCGAACCAGCACACCACCGCGCGGTCGGGGAACCCGAGTTGGGCGCGGTGCACCGACGGGTTGATGACCGCGTTGCGAGCCGGGTCGAACTCGAACAGCGGGTGATCGTTCGGTGTCACGAACCCGACACCGTCTTACGGATCTCGACGATCCGCTCCGTCGCGTTGTTCGCGTCGGCCCCTTTGGCGTCGAGCAACCGGTCGCGGTCCTTGGCCGCTTCACGCTCGGCGAGCGCCGTGTCGACGCGTGCCAGCGCAGCATCGGTGCCGTGCTCGTGGATGAACTCGGCCCATTCGACGAGAGCGTCGACCATCTCGTCCTCGGGCACCACGGCGACGTTGCGACCCTTCACGAACAGATGGCCACGCTTGTTGCCGGCGGCGATGCCGAGATCGGCCTCGCGGGCTTCGCCAGGCCCGTTGACGACGCAACCCATCACCGCCACCTGGAGCGGGATCTTGCGGTCACCGAACGCCTCCATGGCCCGCTTGGCCACATCGATCACGTCGATCTCCGCGCGGCCGCAGCTCGGGCAAGCGATCAGGTCGACGTTCTTGCGCTCGCGCAGGCCCAGCGCCTCGAGCAACTGCCGGCCAGCCCGGGCCTCCTCGACAGGGTCGGCGGTGAGTGAGTACCGGATCGTGTCGCCGATGCCCTCCATCAACAGCGTCGCGATGCCGGCCGTGGCCTTCACCAGACCCGCTGGCGGCGGACCTGCCTCGGTGACACCCAGGTGGAGGGGCGCATCGGTGGCCTCGCTGAGCTGGCGGTAGGCCTCGACCATCAGTGGCACGTTCGAGGCCTTGACGCTGATCTTGTAGTCGTGGAAATCGACTTCTTCGAAGTAGGCGATCTCCTGCATCGCGCTCTCGACCATCGCCTCGGGGCGGATGCCGCCCCACTTCTCGTACAGCGCCGGGTCGAGCGAGCCCCCGTTCACACCGATGCGGATCGGCACCCCGCGGCCCTTGGCCTCGCTGGCGACGGCCTTGATGTGCTCGGGCCGGCGGATGTTCCCCGGGTTCAGGCGCAGCCCGTGCACACCGGCCTCGAGCGCGGCCAGCGCCATGCGGTACTGGTGGTGGATGTCGGCGATCACCGGGATCGGCGACCGCGGCACGATCTGGGCCAACCCCTCGGCGGCCTCGGGCTCGTTGCAGGTGCAGCGCACGATGTCGCACCCGGCAGCAGCGAGGGCATAGATCTGCTGCAGCGTGCCCTCGACGTCGGCGGTCTTCGTGATCGTCATCGACTGCACGCTGATCGGCGCATCACCGCCGACGGCCACCTTGCCGACGTGGATCTGGCGGGTCCGACGACGCTCGTACGAACTGGGACGGTCCGAGGTGCTCACGTGCCCCAGTGTGCCACCGTCAGCCGCCGAGAGGCCTGGCGAAGTCGAGATAGAGACCGGCGAGCATCAAGAACACGAGCAGGCCCATCATCGCCATCGCGACGGGGACCATCTTCGACACATCGGCGTGGTACTGGGGCTGGCCCTTGCGGCTGCGCAACCGCTCGTAGGTGGCGATCGCGGCATGCCCGCCGTCGAAGGGGAGCATGGGGAACAAGTTGAGCAGCCCGACGAACACGTTCACCCCGGCGAGCATCAGCAGGATGCCGCCGAAACCTGTCTCGGCGCCGACCAGGTCGCTGAACCGGCTCACCCCCACCACAGTGGTGGGCTGCGTGGTGGGGTCGGTGTTGGCGCCGGTGAGATGCTGCCAGATGTTCACCGGGTTGAGCACCTTCACCACGCCGCCGACGCTCTGCCAGGCGGCCTTGCCGAGGTCGGTCACGCTGCGCACGGCTGCCTCACCGATCGGCATCGTCGACCAGCCCTGCAGCTCGGCCGACGAGACGCCCATGAATGCCATGCCGAATGTGTCGCCGGGCCGGGTGTCGGCGCCGAGGCCGACGGTGAGCTCGACCTGGCTGCCGTCACGCTCGACGACGAGCGGGATGATGTCGCCCGGCTCGTGGCTGCGGATGACGGCGACGAACTCGTCGGGGTTCGACACTGCCTGGCCGTCGACGGAGACGACCCTGTCGTCGGGCTGCACGCCGGCCTCGGAGGCCGGGCTGCCGGCCACGACGCTGGTGAGGACCACTTCGCCCGACGGCCCCAGCGCACCCTTGGTGGCGTAGACACCGAACAGCAGGGTGATCGCGATGATCATGTGCATCAGCGAGCCGGCACAGATGACGAGCATCCGCTTCGGGTAGCTCTGGTTGCGGTAGGCACGGGGCTCGTCGGCCGGGTCGACGTCGTCGAGGTTGTTCATCCCGATGATCCGCACGAAGGCGCCGATCGGGTAGGCGCGCAGGCCGTACTCGGTCTCGCCCCGACGGAAGCTCCACAGCTTGGGGCCCATGAAGAGGAAGAACTGCGTCGCCTTCATGCCCGTCCAGCGAGCGGTCACGAAGTGGCCGACCTCGTGCAAGAAGATGCACACGAGCAGCAGCACGACGAACACGAACGACCAGATGCTCCACCACGCCAGCAGCGCCAACAGGGCGGCGATGACGCCGAGGCCGATGACGGCGCGCATGCCACCGACGGTCTCGTCGCCAGGCTGCTCGCTCGCCCCACCGGCGACGATCTCGTTGCGCAGTTTCGCGTACGAACCCGCAGCCTCCGGGTTGGAGGGAGCGGTCTGGCTGGGAGGAGGCGGCGGAGGCAGCGTTGAGGTCATCGGTGCGCGAGGTTGCTCAGTGGGCGGTGGATCAGATCGTCCTGGAGATGACGGTAGCGGCAACGGACCGGGCGCGGGCATCGGCCTCGATGATGTCGTCGACCGTCACAGCCGGTCCCCCGTCGTGCTGCTCGATCGTTGCTGCGCACACATCGGCGATCTGCGGCCACCGCAGTCGACCGGTCAAGAATGCATCGACGGCCACCTCGTTGGCGGCACTCAGCCATGCCGGCGCGGTGCCACCTGCACGACCGGCTGCGTAGGCCAGTGAGAGGCACCGGAAGGTGGCCGTGTCGGGTGGCTCGAAGTCGAGCCGACCGAGCGAGCCCCAGTCGATCCGCCCGAACGGCGTGCCGATCCGGTGCGGATACGCGAGCGCGTAGCCGATCGGCAGCCGCATGTCGGGCATCGACAGCTGGGCCATGGTGCAGCCATCGGTGAACTCGACCATCGAGTGCACGACGCTCTGCGGGTGGACCACGACCTCGATCCGGTCGAACGGCGTGCCGAACAGCTCGTGCGCCTCGATCACCTCGAGGCCTTTGTTCATCAGCGTCGACGAGTCGATGGTGATCTTCGGTCCCATCTTCCACGTCGGGTGGGCGAGCGCTTCGTCGACACCGACATTGGCCAACGACGCAGCCGAGCGGCCGCGGAACGGCCCGCCGCTCGCTGTCAGCACCACCCGCGACACCTCACGACCGACGTCGACCGACGAGCGCAGGCACTGGTGCACCGCGCAGTGCTCGCTGTCGACGGGCACGAGCTCGGCCCCTGGGGTCGACCGCAGCGGCTGCACCACCGGGCCGGCGGCGATCAGGCTCTCTTTGTTGGCGAGCGCCAACCGCTTCCCGGCCTGGAGGGTGGCGACGGTGACGGGCAGCCCGGCAAAGCCGACGACTGCGTTGACGACGACGTCGGCCACCTCGACCAGGTCGGCGAGTTCGGCCACCACCGTGGCGAACGGCAGGGCCTCGGCGACGCGCGACCGCTGTGTCGGATCGGCGACAGCCACCACCTGCGGGCGCAGCTCACGCGCCTGCTCGATGAGCGCATCGACCGACGACCCGACGCCCAGCGCCGTCACCTCGTAGGCGCCGGCTTCGGCGCGCACGACCTCGATGGTCTGCGTGCCGATGCTGCCGGTGCTGCCGGCGATGGCGACGCGAACGGGCGACATGGATGGGTGGGTAGCCGGCAGCGTCAGGCGCTGACCCAGGGCTGGAGCAGCTGCATCAGGTAGTAGACGGCCGGCAGGGTGAACAGGAAGCCGTCGAAGCGGTCGAGCACACCACCGTGGCCACGCACCAGCGTGCCGAAGTCCTTGATCTCGAGGTTGCGCTTGAACATGCTCTCGGTGAAGTCGCCGATCGGCGCGGCGATCGACACGACGCCGGCGAGGATCATCAGGTCGCCGATGCTGTTCCAGGTGGTGCTCCTGTCGAGCAGGCCAACCACCAGCATCGCCACAAAGGTCATCACTGCGCCTCCGAGGAATCCCTCGACGGTCTTGTTCGGGCTGATCCACGAACGCAACGGCGTGCGGCCTGCGGCCGAGCCGATGAACAGCGCGCCGATGTCGTTGGCCACGACGCACAGCACGAGCAGGAACAGCGTGTCGGTGCCGACGTCGGTGCTCGGACCGGCAGCGGTGAGCATCGACGTGTTCGACATGCCGACGATCAGCGCGGCGAACGAGCCGAGGAAGCCGATCCACACGACGCCGAGGCTGGTGATCGACATGTTCGGCAACGGGCCCGACTCGAGGCTCGGGGCCTCGATGAAGGTGAGGCAGCCGGCCGCGAAGGCGAGCACGAGCACGAGTGGCAGGGCGCGCTCACCCACCCAGTAGGCCGCGAGCGGGAAGGCCGCACACGCCACGACGCCGGCGACGGTGGCCGGGCGGTAGCCCTTCTCGGTGACCTTTTCGAAGAACTCCACCGAGGCGAACGCCAGCACGGCGACGATGATGATCATCACGGCCCACGGGCCGACGAGCAGGGTGGCGATGAAGGCGGCGACGAGCAACAAGCCCACGGCGATGGCCGTCGGCATGTCGCGTCCCGATGTAGCCGTTGCGGCCCCCTTGGCGCCGGCCTGGCGCGCAGCGCGCGACGACCCGGGCCGACCGCGGCCGCCCTGGGTCGGCCGGGGCGCACGATCCTCGGTCGGATCGGTGCCGATCGTGATCCGTGCCGGCTGACGGCGGGCGACGGGCGCTGACGGATCGAGCTCGTCGTATCCTCGCGGGCCGATCGGCTCGGCGGGGATCTGCTCGGGCAACTCGAACTCGCCGGTCGGCGACGGATCGTCGCTCCACACCGGTGCGTTCGAGGAGAACGACGACCAGACGTCGAGCTCGCCGGTCACATCGTCGGCCGCTCGCGACCCGAGCGTGCGCGGCAACTCTCCCGTGGGGGGACTTGTCCAATGCGGGAGCGGGCCCGTGTCGGTGTCGCCGAGCACGATCCGCTCGTCGCCGGAACCCGACGGCTCGTCACCGAACAGGGGCGGACCGAAATCGTCATCGTCCCAGCGGTCTCGTCTGCGGCCTTCCTCGCTCATGCGGTCCCCGTTCCTCGTTGCATGCTGACGTTGACGTGCTGGCCGAGGTCAGACCTCGAGCAGCTCCTGTTCCTTGCGGGCGAGAGCCCGATCGATGTGGTCGACCGTGTCGTGGGTCAACTTGTCGAGCTCTTTCTCGGCACGCTCGAGCTCGTCGGCCGAGATCTCCGAGGCCTTCTCGGCGGCCTCGAGCTGCTTGCGCGCATCGCGACGGATGTTGCGCACGGCGATCCGGCCGTCCTCGGCCATGTTCTTCACGATCTTCACGTACTCCTTGCGCCGCTGCTCGGTGAGCGCAGGGATGTTGATGCGGATGACCACACCGTCGTTCGAGGGGCTCACGCCGAGGTCGCTGTCGCGGATGGCCTTTTCGATAGCAGCGAGCGTGGTGCGGTCGTGCGGCTTCACCACCAGCATGCGCGCCTCGGGGACCTGGAACGCTGCCAACTGCTGGAGCTGCACCATCGATCCGTAGTACTCGACCTGCAGCTTGTCGACCAGCGCCGGGTTGGCCCGGCCGGTGCGCACGGTCGTGAACTGACCCTGCACATGCTCGACGGCCTTCTCCATCTTGTCGACGGCCTCGAGGAGCGTTTCTTCGATCACTTCACCAGCGTACCGATCCCGCAGGGTCGAACTGGTACGCGCTGTCAGGAGCGCGGCGAGGAGTGGTGGATGATGGTGCCCACCGGCTCGCCGGCGATGATGCGATGCAGGGCACCTTCCTGCGACATGTCGAACACCACGATGGGGATGCCGTTGTCGCGGCAGAAGGCGATGGCCGTGGCGTCCATGACCTTGAGGTCCTGGTTCATCACGTCCATGTAGTCGATCGAGTCGTACTTCACCGCGCTCGGGTCGCGCCGCGGGTCGGCGCTGTACACGCCATCGACACCCGAGTGCGTGCCCTTCAACAGGGCCTCGGCATCGATCTCCGCAGCCCGCAGGGCAGCGGCCGTGTCGGTGGTGAAGAACGGGTTGCCGGTGCCTGCGGCGAAGATCACCACGCGCCCCTTTTCGACGTGGCGCATCGCCCGCCGGCGGATGTAGGGCTCGGCGATACGCGGCATCTCGATGGCGCTCATCACCCGGGTGGTCTGGCCCTGCCGTTCGAGCGCATCCTGGAGGGCCAGGGCGTTCATCACGGTGCCGAGCATGCCGATGTGGTCGCTCTGGGTGGCGTCCATCCCCGACATCGCGCCGGTGCGGCCGCGCCAGAAGTTGCCGCCGCCCACGACGACCGTGACGTCGACGCCCATCTCGCGGACACCGATGATCTCGATCGCAGTGGCGTCGAGAGTGGCCGCATCGAGGCCCGACCCGGACGCGCCGGCGAGCGCTTCACCCGACGGTTTGAAGACGATCCGCTTCCACCGGGGCGATGCCATGGCGATCAGCCGATCTCGACCTGGGCGAAACGCAGGATCGAGGCCGAGCCGATGAACTGGGCGACCGATTGCTTGTCGTCCTTGGCGTACGGCTGGTCCATCAGCACCACGTCCTTGAAGAACCCGTTGATCCGACCCTCGACGATCTTCGGCAGCGCTGCCTCGGGCTTGCCCTCGTTGCGGCTGATCGTCTCGAGCGTCTGGCGCTCCTTGTCGAGCACGTCGGCAGGGATGTCGTCGCGGGTGAGGTACTTCGGACGGGCGAAGGCGACGTGGACCGCCACATCGTGGGCCAGCTCGACCGACGCACCGGACAACTCGACCAGCACGGCGTTCACGCCGCGGCCACCCTGGACGTGGAGGTAGCTGTCGAGCACGTTGCCGGCAGCGGCCTCGACGCGCACCACCTCGCCGAGCTCGATCTTCTCCTTGAGGGTGATCTTCATGTCCTCGAGCTCGGCCGACCGCTCGGCCACGGCCTCGGGGCCCTTGGCGGCAACGAGCTCGGCCAGTGTCTGGGCCTCCGCCCTGAAGCGGTCGCTCGAGGCCACGAAGTCGGTCTCGCACTTCAGCTTCACGATGGCGCCGACGCCGCCGTCGACCACCAGGGCCACGACGCCCTGGGTGTTCTCACGGTCGTCGCGCTTGGCGCTGGCAGCGAGGCCCTTCTCACGCAGCCACTGCTTGGCAGCCTCCATGTCGCCACCGTTGGCCTCGAGGGCCTTCTTGGCGTCCATCATGCCGGCACCGGTGGCCTGGCGGAGGGTCTGGACATCCTTTGCGGTGAACGACATCTCAGCTCTCCTGACTCGTGGTGTCGTCGGTCTCGGTCGTGTCGGCCGCCGTCTTGCTGGCGCTCAGGCGAGCCTCGCGCTCGGCCTGGGCGGCAGCAGCTTGGCGGCGAGCCTCGTTCTGCGCCGCAGCGAACGCGGCCTCTTCCTCGGCCGAACGCTTCGGGGCGGCCGGGATGATCTCCGCGTCGAAGCCCTTGCGGCCGTCGAGAATGGCCTCGGCGATGACCCGCGACATCAAGGCGTTGGCCCGGATGGCATCGTCGTTGCCAGGGATCGGGAACTGGACGAGGTCGGGGTCGACGTTGGTGTCGACGACGGCGATGATCGGGATGCCGAGCTTGTTGGCCTCGGTGATGGCGATGTGCTCTTTCTTGGTGTCGAGCACGAACACCGCGTCGGGACGACGGTTCATGCCGCGCACACCGCCGAGGTTCTTCTGCAGCTTCTCGAGCTCACGGGTGAGCAGGAGCGCCTCCTTCTTCGGCATTGCCTCGAACTCGCCAGCAGCGCGCATGCGCTCGTACTCCTGCATCTTCTGCACGCGCTTGGCGATGGTCTCGAAGTTGGTGAGCATGCCGCCGAGCCAGCGCTCGTTGACGTAGGGCATCCCCGACATGTTGGCGAACTCGCGGACCGGGTCCTGGGCCTGCTTCTTGGTGCCGATGAACAGCACCGTGCCGCCCTTCGACGCGAGGTCACGGGTGAAGCGGTAGGCCGACTCGATGCGCGTGAGCGTCTGCTCGAGATCGATGATGTAGATGCCGTTGCGCTCGCCGAAGATGAATCGACGCATCTTGGGGTTCCAGCGGCGGGTCTGGTGCCCGAAATGGACACCGGCCTCCAACATCTGGCGCATGGTGACAACAGCCATGGTGTGCTCCTTACTGCGGTTGGCTGCGCTCGGACCCACGCACTCCTGCACGCAGGAGCGACCGCAGTTGGGGCCGGGCGATCGGATGTCGGCCCGCTGTTGACGGACCGTCGAAGGATGCTAGCGGGATCAGCGAGCCACCGGACAGACGAGCTGGCCGGGCCCCGCCGAACGGCGCCGGCCGCCGTCGCTCGGCACCAACCGGAGTGGGTACCTGCGGACGCCCAGCACGGGCTCGGGGTCGATGTAGACCCCCGAGTCGCGCAACCCGAAGTGCAGATCGACGGCACCCGCGGTAGCGACGACCTGCCCTGCCCTCACCCGTTGGCCGGCGCGCAACCACGTCCGCCCGATGCGCCCATAGGTGGCGAGCAGGCCGTCGTCATGTTCCACGACCAGGTACGCCGTTCCGGCGACGAGCCCGCTGAAGGTGACCATTCCATGGGCGACGGCCCGCACTGGCTCGCCGGGCCGGCTGGCGAAGGTGACCCCTCGGCGGCCCGCGCAGTAGGGGCACGCCGGCTCGCGGAACGGCTGCGAGACCGCTGCCACCACCGGAGGGTCGTAGCAGCGGGGAGCGTCGCCGGAGGCGGCGTTCGACGAGACAGCGGCAACTGGGGCTACTGCGAGGACGGCGACGATCGCGATGGAGCGCACGGAACGGTGCACGGTCACCTCCAGGTCGTGGACGCGGTGGGCGCGGGCGCCGATTGGTGCCGGTGGCACCGGACGGGTGCGGGCGAGATTGCGTCAGCCGAGGCCGGCGGCACTGAGGCGGGCACGAAGGTGCAGGACCGCCTTGGTGTGGATCTGCGAGACCCGGCTCTCGGTGACACCGAGGATCGAGCCGATCTCGGCGAGGGTGAGGCCTTCGTCGTAGTAGAAGGACATCACGAGCTTCTCGCGTTCGGGTAGCCGCAACACCTCTTGACGTACCTGGCGGCGCAGATCGCTCTCCTCCACCAGCGCTCCGGGCGACTCCGGGGTCTCGCCGGCGAGCGACCGGGGCTCGGCCCCTGCGGCCAGCGCACGGTCGAGCGGACCGACCGTCGTCGACGCGATCGACGACAGCCAACGCTGGAACTCGGCACTCGAGATCCGCAGGTGCGATGCGAGCTCTTCGTCGGTGGGGGCTCGGCCGAGCTTGCCCTCGAGGTTGGAGTAGGCGCCTTCGACCTCACGCGCTCGCGAGCGGACCGAACGCGGCACCCAGTCGAGCGAGCGCAAGCCGTCGAACACCGCTCCGCGGATACGGGGCACGGCGAAGGTCTCGAACTTCACCCCACGCTCGGGATCGAACCGCTCGACCGCGTCGATCAGGCCGAAGACCCCGGCACTCACCAGATCACCCGGGTCGACGCTGCTCGGCAAGCCGGCGCCGATACGGCCGGCCACGAACTTGACGAGCGGCGAGTAGTGCTCGATCAACTTGTCGCGCGACGCCATGTCGCGCGAGTCGAACCAGCGCTCCCACCACTGCGCGACCTCCGGTGCCATGGTCATGCTCGCGGATGCGCCTGTGCGTAGACCGAGCGGACCCGCTCGGTGCTGACATGGGTGTAGCGCTGGGTGGTGGCCACATCGGCATGGCCGAGCAGCTCCTGCACCACGCGCAGATCGGCTCCGCCATCGAGCAGGTGAGTCGCAAAGCTGTGACGAAGGGCGTGGGGATGGGTCGGTGACGCCGCACGTCGGTCGATGATCCGACGCACGTCGCGAGGTGACAGCCGCCGCCCTCGCTCGTTGCCGAACAGTGCCGGACCGGCTTCGGGGACGAGCACGTCGCGGCGAAGCGGCATCCACTCGGCGAGCGCGCCGACCGATACAGCGCTGAGCGGGACGCGGCGCTGCTTGCTGCCTTTGCCCCACACCACGACCGCAGCTGCCTCGAGATCGACGTCGCCGACGTCGAGACCGCAGAGCTCGCTGACACGCACACCCGATCCGTACAGCAGTTCGAGCACGGCGTCGTCGCGGCGGCGCCGCCACTCCGGCTCGTCCTCGCCTGGTGCAGCATCGAGCAGGACATCGAGCTCGTCGGCCGACAGCACACGCGGCAGGCGACCCTCGCCCGAGGGTGCGTGCAGCGATGCGCTCGGGTCGGCGTCGATGACACCGGCCCGACGCAGCCACCGGAAGTAGGCGCGCAGCGCCGACACCTTGCGGGCGACGGTGCGTTTGGCCCGACGCATCGTGGTGAGGAAGGCGACGTAGCGACGCAGCAGCGTGCGGTCGACCGATGCGGGGTCGGCAACGCCACCGCGCTCGGCCCAACGAGCGAAGTCGCGCACGTCGGCGCTGTAGGCCGCCACGGTGTTCGGCGACGACGCGGTCAGCGAGGCGACGAACTCGGCGAGGCGCCACGCCGGGTCGATGCCGGGCGCGGCCGAACCCTCGTCGGGCGTGCGCTCGGTGACAGCACACCCACGAGAAGTGGTCGACGATTCCCGCACGGACTGCATCGTATTCCCTCGCGGTCATGACCGGGGGTACCTCAGTGCCTCGAACCACCCGTCGCTCTGGTGGAGCCACCCGTGCTGCTCGAGCCGGGCCAGCGACATGGCCACCTCGACCAGCGGTCGACCGAGGCAGCCGGCCACGTCGCCGATGGTGCGCGACTGCTCGACGCAGGTGTGCAGCACCTCGAGGTCGGCATCCCGCGGCGGGACCCGACCGTCCGCGGGGAGCGGATCGAAGCGCAGATGGTCGAGCTCGAGCGCGACCAGGATGTCGGTGACGTCGATGGCCGGCGCCGCGCCGTCGCGCAGCAGGGAGTTGGCGCCACTCGACGCTCGACTGGTGACATTCCCGGGCACCGCCATGACCGGCACCGAGCGCTCGGCGGCCAGGCGGGCAGTGACGAGCGAACCACCGCGTTCGCGGGACTCGACCACGACGACGACCTCCGCCAACGCAGCGATCATCCGGTTGCGCATCGGGAACTGGTGCGGCAGCGGCGGGCTGCCGGGCGGCTGCTCGCCGAGCAGCAGGCCGAGCTCGCCGACCTCGTGCCACAGCTGGTCATGCTCGCGCGGGTACACCACGTCGAGGCCCGATGCCACCACGGCGATGGGTCGACCGAGGAGCGCGGCACCGCTCGGCGGCTCACGCAACTCCTTCAGCAACCCGGTGTGAGCGGCGCCATCGATGCCCCGCGCGAGCCCCGAGACGACGTGCACCCCCGCCGACGCCAGGCCGGCGCCGAACCCCTTGGCGAGCTGACGCCCTGCAGCCGTGGCGTTGCGCGTGCCGACCACGGCGACACGCCGACCGGAGAGCACCGACCGATCACCGCGGCTGAACAGCACCGGCACGGGCAGCACGTCCTCGCTGAGGGCCGGCGGGTGGCTGGCATCTCCGAGCACACTCACCTCGAGGCCGAGCTCGCAGCACCGCTCCCACACCTGCCCGGGCCGTCGTGCCCGGGCGCTGGCCGCCCACGCATCGGCGACTCGCGAGCCGGTGTCGGGATGGGCGAGGACCCGTTCCACCAGCGAGCCGGCCGGCGGCGCCTCGTCGCCAGCAGCAATGGCGAAGGCGTGCTCGGGCGTCACCCGACGCAGCAGGGCGAGCAACCGGTGCACGGTCATCTCCGCGAACCCGGCGAGCGACGCGGCGTAGGCCGCCGGGGGCAGCGATGCCGCGCCGCTCATGCGGCACGCCCGCGTGACGACACCTTGAGTGGCACCCGCAGGTGAAGAGCGAGGGCCACGTGGTCGCCCCCGACGGTGTCGGAGATGTGGCCGGCCAGGTCGGCGATGGTGCGAGCCACCCGCCGCACCCGGTGCAACCCGCGCCCGGTGAGCCGACCGCGCTCGAGCTCGCTGCGCAACAGCGCCGTGGCCTCGGGGTCGAGGCGTGCCACCTGGTCGAGCTCGATCGGGGCGAGACGACCGTTCAACATGCCGGAGCGCTCGAGCGCCACCTCGCGGGCGCGCAGAACCCTCGCCCTGACGGTGGCCGTCGACTCGCCCGGCTCGCCACCGAGCAGGTCGTCGATCTCCGTGCGGTGCACACCGATGCGCAGATCGAACCGGTCGAGCAATGGCCCCGACAGCCTGCGCAGGTACCGCAGGCGCGCCGTCTCGTCGCACTCGCAGCTCCCCGGCGGACCGCCGCCGCACGGGCACGGGTTGGTGGCAGCGACCAGCAGCACCCGCGCCGGCAGCGTGGCCGAGGCGGCAGCCCGCGCGACCCGGACGACTCCCTCCTCGAGCGGCTGGCGGAGGGCGTCGAGGGCCTGCGGGGCGAACTCGCCGAGCTCATCGAGGAAGAGCACACCACCGTGCGCGAGGCTCACCTGGCCGGGCCGGAGGGCGTGTGAGCCACCACCGACGAGCGCAACCATCGTGCTGGTGTGGTGAGGCGCGCACAGCACGGGATGTGCGACCACACCCTGCCCCTGGCGCAGGGCTCCGGCTGCCGAGTGAACCATCGTCGCCTCGAGCGCCGTCGGCGGATCGAGCGGAGGGAGCAGGCCCACCAGCCGCTGGGCGAGCATGGTCTTGCCCGACCCGGGCGGCCCGACCAGCAGCACATGATGACCCCCGGCCGCAGCGAGCTCGAGGCCGGCACGAGCCTCGGGCTGGCCGCGCACGTCGGCAAGGTCGGCCACCGGCGGCGGCAGAGCGACCTCGTCATCGTCGGGCGGATGCGGCCAACGCCCGCCGTCGAGCGCGTGGACGACCTCTGCCAACGAGCCGACGGCGTGCACCCGGTCGCCGCGGACGGCGACGGCCTCGGCCCAATTCGACCGCGGCACCACGGGCGTGACCTCGGGCAGGCACGCCACCATCGGCGCAACCCCCGGTAGCGCGCGGACGCTGCCGTCGAGGCCGAGCTCGCCCACGAAGGCGAGCGCTCGTGCTCGATCGGGGTCGACAACCTCGTCGGCGACGAGCACCCCGACGGCGATCGCCAGGTCGAGCCCCGACCCGCCCTTGCGCACACCCGACGGCGCGAGGTTGACAGTGATCCGCCGATTGGGCCATCGCAGCCCGGTCGACAGCAGCGCGGCCCGTACGCGGTCGCGCGACTCGCGGCAAGCCTCGTCGGGCAAGCCGACGATCTGGAACGTCGGCAGGCCTGGCCCGACGTGGACCTCGACGACGACGGGCTGACCGGTGATCCCGAGCACCGACGCGGCGTGGATGGCTGAGAGCATGACTACCTCCGGAAGCGGGCGCATCACGCGCCACGACGGGTTCCGGAGGGATGAGCGACCCCTCGACGCTGCGGTGACGCTACCGAGGCGAGCGGAGCTTCGCACGCGCCGCCACCGACGGGCCCGAGCCTGGGAGACTGTGGGTGTGGCACTCCCCCGTTGCTCGATCCGTTCCACGACGTGCCACGTGGTGGCGGCAGGTTCTCTGGTGCTCCTCGGAGCCGGGTGCGCCGAGGAAGGCCGCACGATCGGCGCCTACTGCGATGCGGTGACCGAACGGCTCGCCCTCGTCGTGTCGCCGCCGCTGGCGTCGAGCGCCGATATCGGTGTGGTGCTCGACGCCTACCGGGCGATCACCGCGACAGCACCGGCCGCAATCGAGCCCGAGTGGTCGATGCTCGTCGGCAGCCTCGAGACTGCGGCCACCGTCGTTCCCGACGATCCCACCTCGGTCGCAGCCGTCACCGACGCGGCGCTGGCGAGCACCCCCGCTGCGACACGGATCCAGCAGTACACGCGCCAGAACTGTGCGATCGACATCGGCACTCCCCCGCCACCGACGAACCCCGTGACGGCGACGACCGACCCGGCAGCACCGACGACGGCGCCTGCCGGCGGCGGCTGAGTCAGACGATCTCGCCGCGCTTCAGGATGACCTTGTCGACCAGGCCGTAGTCGACAGCCTGGCTGGCGGTGAACCAGCGGTCGCGCTCGGCGTCGGCCTGGATCTTCTCGACCGTCTGGCCGGTGTGGTGAGCGGTGAGCTCGGCCATCCGGCGCTTGGTGTAGACGAGCTGCTCGGCCTGGATGGCGATGTCGGCGGCCTGCCCACGCAGTCCGGCGAGCGGCTGGTGCATCATCACCCGGGCGTTCGGCAGCGTGTAGCGCTTGCCGGCAGCACCGGCGCTGAGGAGGAACTGCCCCATGCTGGCCGCGATACCCATGCACACGGTCGCCACGTCGCACGAGACGAACTGCATGGTGTCGTAGATGGCCATGCCGGCGGTGACCGAGCCGCCGGGGCTGTTGATGTAGAGCCAGATGTCGGCGTCGGGGTCTTCGCCCTCGAGGTACAGCAGCTGAGCGCACAGCGAGTTGGCGATGTCGTCGTTCACGTCGGTGCCGAGCATGACCACGCGGTTCTTGAGCAACCGGTTGAACACGTCGTTGCGCGGATCGAATCCACCGTCGAGGGCAAGGGGGTTGTTGGCCGACATGTTGAGCAGGCTACCGTCACCGACGATGAGCGACCCCGACTTCCGACCGAACGTCGCCGAGCTGCTCGAGCACAATGCTCGCTACGTCGCTGCGTTCGCCGACGGGCCGATGGACCTCAAGCCACGGCGGAAGCTGGCCATCGTGGCGTGCATGGACAGCCGAATGGACATCTTCGAGATGCTCGGCCTCGAGCACGGCGAGGCCCACATCATCCGCAACGCGGGCGGGGTCGTCACCGACGACGTCATCCGTTCGCTCGTGCTCTCACAGCGCCGTTTGGAAACCAGGGAGATCATCCTCATCCATCACACGAACTGTGGCCTCGAAGGCGTCAACGTCGACGAGTTCAAGCACGAGCTCGAGGTGGAATGCGGTGTACGCCCCTGGTGGGCGCTCGAGGCGTTCCGCGACCCCTACGACGACGTCCGCCAGAGCATCAACCGGCTGCGGCTCAGCCCGTTCGTTCAGCACAAGGACCACATCAGCGGCTTCGTCTACGACGTGACCAGCGGCCGTCTCGACCCAGTACGAGCCGACTCGACCCTCAGCGGCGGGTGACGCCGCTGGCGATGACGCCCACCCGCTCGCCCGAGCCGATGGAAGCCCGGATGGCGAGCAGGCCGGCAAGGCCTGCGGTCCCCGTGGCGGTGGCGTCGATACCCGTGAGCTCGGTGAGCAGCCGGTGTGCCTCGACCACGTCGGCCTCGCTGGCCACCACCACATCGCCGTCGGTGGCCGCCAGAGCCGCCGCGATGCCGACCCAGTCGTAGGTCTCGTCGTCGAGGATGCCATCGGCAGCGGAGTGCGGCTCGGGCTCGCCGTCGCTTCCCCAGATCCGCATGCACTCGGACCAGTGGGCGCCCGCACGGGCGACGCCTCCGTCGAGGCGACGGGCGCGCTGCCAGGCACCGGCGAGCGGGGCACATCCCTCGGTCTGCACCGCCATCAGACGTGGCGGGGCAGGCGACGACTGCAGCGCTGCACCCACCGACGCGGCAAAGGCCCCACCACCCACCTGCACGAACACACGGTCGAGGTGCACCCCTTGCTCCGCGGCGGCATCGAGCAACTCCCAGCCGAGCGTGCGGCCCCCGTCGAGGCAGAGCGCGTTCTCGGGGCCCTGCACGGCGAATGGCAGCGCACCACCTGCCACCGCTTCGCGGAACCGGTGCACGCACGGGTCGCCCGGCGGATCGGTCGCCAGCCGAGGGCAGATGTTCACCTCGGCGTTCAGGGCACGCAGGCGGGCCAACACGGCCTCGCTCGCCCACGGCGGCACGAAGACCCTGATGCGCCAGCCGAGTGCGGCGGCCAGGGTGGATGCGGCGATGGCTGCGTTGCCGCACGACGAGATGGCGAGCGCGGGCCGCGCCGAGGGGCCCTCCCACGGGACCAGTCCGAGCTCCTCGGCGGCATGGAGGTGGAGCAGCACGGTGAACAGGTGCCTGGCCTTCTGGCTACCTGCCACGTTGTGCGTCTCGTCCTTCACCCACACACCGCCTCCGGTGTCGAAGCCGAGCGACTCGCTGAGCGCATCGGCACGTCGCATCGGCGTGCGGCGGAACCCCGTGCCTGCCACAGCAGCCACGCGTTCGTCGAGCCCACGCACCAGCTCGGCACGCGTCGCTGCATCCATGCCGTGCGCGGCCGCAAAGGCAGACCACGCGAAGCCCGAGTCGTACGCGACGAAGGGGTTCGGGTCGTCGGTCGGCGCCACCGGATGGGTGCCACCCACCGCCGCCAGCACGTGGTGCCGGTCACCCGGATCGTTCGGGCAGCGGAACGGCATCACCGTGGCGATGGGCACCTCCGCGCCGCACACGGCGCAGCGCCATCCGGTGACGGTGTGCTCAGCCAGCTGCGACGCGGGCATTGAACTCGGTGATCATCTCGTCCCACACCGGCACGTAGCGGCGCAGCCCGCGCCAGAAGTCCTGGTGGCGACGGGCCTCGAACAGCTCGAACGGCGTGCCCTGCTGCTCGACCCAGGTGTAGTAGCCGAGGTTGAAGATGCGGTTCCGGTCGCGCTCGGTGAGCTCGACCGTGTGCGCTGTGGTGACGTTGGCGAGGTGCTCACCCCACACCTGGGCCGCGTCGAGGTTGGTGAAGCCGCCGCCGAAGTCGCGGGCCTTGATCTTCACGATCTCGCTCGGGTAGAGGGCGGCGCCATCGGTGGCGACCGTGACGATGGCGTCGTCCGGTCCGAGGTCGAGCACCTTGGCCGTGCTGATCGCAGCCAGCACATTGCAGATCGCCGACAGACCGAAGTGCTCGAGGGTGTCGAGGATCTGGCGCGGCACACCCCTGCGGTCGGCGAGGTAGCCGAGGCCGTCCTCGCTGTTGAACATCGCGTAGAGCTGGTCGGTCGACCGGTCGCTCACACCGACGACGACGTCGGTGTTCATCACGTTGTGGATGAGCGGGATGTGCTTGTCGCCGATGCCCTGGATGTTGTGCTCGCCGAAGCCGTTCTCGAGCATCGTGGGGCACTCGAGCGCCTCGACGGCAACGATCCGGGTGCCGTAGTCGTCCTTCAGTCGGTCGCCGGCGGCGATGGTGCCCGCCGAGCCGGTCGCGCTGGTGAAGGCGGCCAGGCGCAGGTCACGCCCGCTCGACTCACGGACGTGCTCGAACACGTGGCCGAGGGCCCGACCGGTGACGGTGTAGTGGCCGAGGTGGTTGCCGAACTCGCAGAACTGGTTGAGCACGAAGTTGCCCGGATCCTTGGACAGCTCGTTGCAGGCGTCGTAGATCTCCTTGACGTTGCTCTCGGTGCCGACCGTGCGGATGACGTCCTCGGCCGGGTTCGCGCACCAGCGGTCGAGCCAGTCGAAGCGCTCCTGGCTCATGCCGGCGGGCAGGATGGCCACCCCGCGGCTGGCCATGATGCGGCTGATGGCGATGCCACCACGGGCGTAGTTGCCGGTGCTCGGCCAGATGGCACGGTGGCGGGTGGGGTCGAACTGACCGCTCACCACGCGAGGGGCGAGGCAGCTGTACGCAGCGAGCACCTTGTGCGCGGTGATCATCGGGAACCGGTCGCCGAACACGACGATGACCGGGCTGTCGATACCAGTGACCGACTTCGGCAGGACGATGTGGTCCGGCAGGCCCACCCGCGTGCCGGTGAGGTCGTTGTACCAGTGGACGCGCCACAGGTTGCGGGGGTCCGGTGCGTTCTTGTCGACCCCGGCGGTGAGTGCCGGATCGATCCCGGACGGGTCGGCGAGCTGCGCGAAGGTGGGCAGCACGATGCCCTGCTCGCGGAAGCGGGCGATGCTGTTGGCGAGCGCTGCCGGGTCGAGCACCGTGTCGGCGAGGCCGAACTGGTTGATGAGCGCATCGTTGAGCAGGTCGTCGGAGTGCGGAGCGAGGGTCACCCCGCCATTGTGGCAGCTTCCCCACCGAACCCGCCTTTCTGCAAGCTGTGACTTGCGAAAAGGTGGGTACACTCGGCCCATGAGCGACATGACCGACGCCAAGCGCCGGTTGGTCGAACGTCTGAAGCGCACCGACTCGGCCACTGCAGGTGAGCTCGCCGCCGACCTCGGGCTCACCGACACGGCCGTACGCCAGCACCTCGAGGTCCTCGAACAGGCTGGCTACGTCCGCCGGACCACTGCGGAGTCGGTCGGCCGGGGCCGGCCGCCGGTGCGGTGGCAGCTCACAGCCGTCGCCGCCGAGGTGTTCCCGGACCGTCATGCCGAGCTGACCGTCGAGCTGCTCGAGACCATCCGGGCCGAGCTGGGTGACGATGCCCTCGAACGGGTCCTCGAAGCTCGCGCCGGCCGCCAGATGCAGCAGTACGTCCACCTCCTCGGAACCGGGCCGCTCGTCGATCGGGTCCGCCGGCTCGCCGAGCAGCGAAGCCGCGAGGGGTACCTGGCCGAGATCGCCGAGGCCGTTGACGGCGAGGTCGTCCTGGTCGAGCACCACTGCCCGATCGCCGCTGCAGCGCACTCGTGCGCAACCGTGTGCCGCACCGAGCTCGAGGTGTTCCAGGCGGCACTCGGCGACGACGTCATCGTCCAGCGTGAACAACACCTGCTGGCTGGCGACCAGCGCTGCGCCTACCGCGTCGCACTGCGCTGAGCGCTGCGCCGACGCCGCCCTCGGCGCAGACCGTGGCGCAGGAAGCCCGGCGGCGACGACGGAACTAGTCTCCGGCCATGGCTGACTTCCATCTCGGCGGGATGATCGACGCAGCGTCGCACGAGCGCACCGGCGACTCGACCCTGATCGGCTCCGGCGATTTCACCACCCACGGCGTCATCGTCGGCATGACCGGCTCGGGCAAGACCGGTCTCGGTGTCGTGCTCATCGAAGAAGCCCTCCGCGCCGGCATCCCGACCTTGCTCATCGACCCCAAGGGCGACCTCACCAACTTGTGCCTTACCTTCCCCGGGCTGAGCGCCACCGAGTTCGAGCCGTGGGTCAACGCGGGCGACGCCGACAAGGCCGGGGTCAGCGTCCCGGAGTTCGCGGCGTCACAGGCTGCGACCTGGTCGAAGGGGCTCGACGGCTGGGGCCTCGGCGCCGGTGAGATCGCCGCGTTGCGCCAGCGCGCCGAGTTCACGATCTACACCCCCGGCTCGAGCGCCGGCGTCGGGGTCGACGTCGTCGGTTCGCTGGCCGCTCCCGCGGCCGGAGCCGACACCGAGACCGTCACCGAGGAGATCAACGGCTTCGTCAGCGGTTTGCTCGGTCTCGTCGGCATCAATGCCGATCCGCTGTCGAGCCGCGAGCACATCCTGCTGAGCAACCTGATCAGCCACGAATGGTCGCAGGGACGCAACCTCGACCTCCCGGGCCTGGTCGGGCTGGCGCTCAAGCCACCCATCCGCCGCCTCGGCGTGTTCGAGCTCGACGAGTTCTTTCCTCCCTCTGACCGCACTGCCTTCGCGATGCGCCTGAACGGCTTGCTGGCATCACCGTCGTTCGGCGCCTGGATGACCGGCACGCCGCTCGACATCGACACGATGCTGCGCGCCCCGGACGGCCGCCCGCGCTGCGCGATCGTCACCACCGCCCACCTCGGCGACGCCGAGCGGCAGTTCGTCACCACCTTGGTGCTCTCGAAGCTGATCACCTGGATGCGCCGCCAGAGCGGCACCACCGACCTGCGCGCGCTGCTCTACATGGACGAAGTGGCCGGGTACCTGCCTCCCACAGCGAACCCGCCGACGAAGCAGCCGATGATGACGCTGTTCAAGCAGGCTCGCGCCTTCGGCCTGGGTGTGGTGGTCAGCACGCAGAACCCCGTCGACGTCGACTACAAGGCCCTGTCCAACGCCGGCACCTGGATGATCGGCCGGTTGCAGACCGACCAGGACAAGAACCGGCTCCTCGACGGCATGTCGGCAGCGTCGGGCGGGGTCGACATCGCGGCCGTCAGCCAGACGATCAGTGGCCTCGGCAAGCGCGAGTTCGTCTTGCGCCGCGCCGGCAAGGACAAGCCCGAAGTGTTCACCACGCGCTGGGCGATGAGTTACCTACGCGGACCGCTCACCCGCGAGCAGATCGCCACGGTGATGGAGCCCCAGAAGGCTGCTCCGGCACCGTCGGCCGCACCGGCAACAGCAACAGCTACAGCTGCCGTTGTGACCGCTGTTGCGGATCCGTCGGCTGCGCTGCCGACCGAACCGACCCTCGCAACCTCCCCGACACCGGCTCCGACCCCGGGGCCGGCTGCGCTGGCACACGACGAGACCCCCTTGATGCCGAAGGTGGCCGACGGGGTGGCGATCCGGTGGGTCGACATCGCGTCACCGTGGCTGCGCGACGTCGGCGGCGACGTGCGCGGCACGCGCCTCGAGGCAGCGGCCATCGCACGTGTTGCGCTGCGCTTCGACGAGGAGAAGTACGACCTGGTGCACGACGAGGAGTTCGAGGCCGTGCTCGTACCTCTCAGCGAGACGGCCGATATGTCGGCGGCGACGCTCGTCGATTACGACGACCGCGATCTGCTCGCCGCGGCGCAGGACCCCTTGCCGTACCGGCTCGGCGATGCCCCGATCGCCAACAAGACCTACTGGACGAGGCTCGAGAAGAGCCTTGTCGACCACCTCTTCCGCTCGCACACCCTGCAGGTTCCCTTCCACCGAGAGCTGAAGTTGGCCGGCCGACCAGGCGAGGCCCCCGAGGCGTTCGCCCTGCGCTGCCGCGCCGAGGCCGATCGCCTCGCCGACGCCGAGACCGCGAAGCTGAAGGACAAGTACCAGGCCAAGCTGCTGCGTCTGAAGGACCAGATCCAGGCGGCCGAGGGCCGGGTCAACGTGCTGCAGCAGGAGCAGAGCAACAAGCGCACCAGCGAGCTGTTCGGCGCGGTCGACAGCGTGCTCGGCGGGCTGTTCGGCGGCCGCCGCTCGCGTCGGTCGGTCGTCAACTCGCTCGGCAAGGCGGCGGGTGCCCGTGGGCGCTCGTCGACCGCCAGCGAGCGGGTCGATGCCGCCCAGGCCAAGCTCGATTCGCTCGTGGAGCAGTACGAGCAGCTCGAGCAGGAGTGCGCCGACGAGTTGATGGCGATCGATCAGCGCTGGGCGTCCGTCGCCACGGCGGTGGAGACCCTCGACGTCCCGCTCGAGCGCAACGACATCGTCGTCAAGCAGTTCGTGCTCGGCTGGATACCCGTCGCCTGAGTGAGGTGCGGCTCGCTGGGCTCACAGCGGGCCGAAGCGACCGACCTCGTCGTCGTCGGGCGCCAGGGTGCTCGGCCCGACGTTGGCGTCGAGCCACGCGTTGATCGCGGCGGCACCGTTCCAGGTGTCGCGGATCCGTCGCACGACCGTGCGCGTCGACATCCAGTCGGCACGATCCCACGACCTCGACACCATCAGCCCCTTGCGTCGCAACAGATCGATCCGGGGATGGTCGCGCGGGTAGCCGCGCGGTGCGGTCTTCAACTCGCCGATCGCCCCGACGCCGTAGCCGCGGCGGACGAGGTCGGCGGTGATCGCGGCGATCTCCGGCCCTCGGGCCTCGGCATCGACGGCCTCACGGAAGCGCGCCAACTGGTCGTTGGCCATCGCGTAATAGCCCGTGGCCACCATCAGACCGGTCGCCGACAGCTGGATGTAGAAGCCAGCCCCACCCTCGCTCTCGCTGTAGGCGCCCTGATGGTCCTTGTAGGGCGTCTTGTCCTTGGCGAAGCGCACGTCCTTGTAGGGCCTGAACACGTGGAACGGCCCGATGTCGTCGAGTTCGGCCAGCAGAGCATCGAGGGGCTCGCGCACCTCGGTGCGGTACGTGTCCTTGTGCGCCTTCCAGAAGGTGCGGCTGTTGTCGGCGGCAAGGGCCTCGTAGAAGTCGAACGCAGCCGCAGGGAACCCCGTGAACCTCATCGGGGCGAGCCTACGCGCTGAGCTCGTCGAGCAACTCGAGGACGACCGCTCCGAGGGTGGCGCCGGTGAAGGTCGGCGGTGGCGCCGCTTGGCTGCGCGAGCTGACGACGGTGAGGCCGCTGTCCGGGCAGTGCAGCACCTGCACGCCCCAGAAGCCCTCATGGCCCCAGCACTGCTGGCCGGCGACGTCGCGCACGAACAGGCCCGCAGCAGCACCTGCAGCGGCGTTCGTGGCCGGAAGGGCCTGCATCGTGTCCAGGGTGGCGGCTTGATCGAACACCCGACCGGACATCAGCGCCTCGGCGAAGGTGGCCAGGTCGGCCGCAGTCGACACGAGCCCACCCCCGCCGAAGAGGTCGAGGCTGGGGTCCCAGTCGAAGGTGTCGAGATCGCCCCACCACTGGTGCAGCCTCGGCGGCTGTCCGGTGGGGACCGGGTCGATCGACTCCTGGTAGGTGTGCTCGATGCCGAGCTCGTCGAAGCGCAGCAGGTCGCGCATCGCCGCTCCGAGTGTGGCCCCAGCAGCTCGTTCGACGATCTCGCCGAGCAGCGCGTACCCGGTGTCGCTGTACGAGAACTGCACTCCCGGCGGGCCGAGCGGGGGTACCTGCATGGCCAGCTCCACCTGCTCGCGCCGGGTCCAGCGCCGCTGCGGGTCGGCGAAGACCTGCCCCACGAAGTCGAGGCTCGGGTCGAACGTGAAGTCGACGATGCCCGCCGTGTGCGTGAGCAGTTGCCGCACGGTGATCGCCGCGGGGTCGTAGCCGGCGGCAGCCAGCAACCCGGTGGTGTCGGGATCGATCACCTCGGAGATCGCGTCGTCGAGCCCGATGCGACCCTGCTCGACCAGGCGCAGGGTCGCTGCCGCAGTGAACATCTTGGTGACGCTGGCGATGCGGAACGACCCCTCCGGTGTGGCATCGCCTGCAGCTGCGGTCCACCGACCGCCGTCGTCGGTGCGCAGGAGGACGATGTAGCCGCGCAGCTCGGGCGAGGTGGCGAACTCGTCACGCAACGCCGCGTCGAGCTGCGACGCGTAGCGGTCGAGCAGCTCCTCGCCGGGTGAGGTCGTCGTCGGCAAGGGCACCGTCGTCTGCGGTGCACTCGTGCTCGAGCTGGTGGTCGCCGACGGCTGGGTCGTCACCGGCGCCGTCGCGGCCGACGTGGAGCCCGGGGCGCTCGAGGCGGGACCGCCCGTCCCATCGTCACCGGCGCACCCGGCCGTGAGCGCCGCCGCGCAGAGCAGTGCGACGGCGCGGACCGGTCGACGGCTCAGGTGTCGATACGATCGTCGACGAGGCCGCTCTCGCTGCGGGCGTGGCGAAACTGGCAGACGCGCAGGATTTAGGTTCCTGTTCTCCGGAGTGTGGGTTCGAGTCCCACCGCCCGCACTCGGCGCCACGTCGCGTCGCTGCTCAGGCAGCCGCTGCGGCCCGCTTCTGCGTGGCACTGATCGCCCGCTCGGCCGCGATGCAGCCGATGACGATGACGACCGCCAGCAGGAAGAGCAGCACCTTGGCGAGCAGGAAGGTGCGGTCCGACGAGTCGAGCTGCTCGTCGGCCTGTTCCGAGATCTGCTGGGCGAGCGCCGTGGCGTTCTCGATGTCGGCCTTGGCGGCGTCGATCTCGACCGCAGTGGCGTCGAGCGAGACCATGATCGCGTCGAGCGACGCTGCGGTCGCCTCGACCTCGTCGGCCGTCGTGGTGAGCTGGGTGCCGAGTTCGCGGAGCTGGTCGGGGATCGGCTCGATCCCCGAGGCGAATTGGCGCAGGTCCTCGGCGATCGAGGGCCGGTTCCCAGGGATGAACCGCTCGACGGCCTCGATGAACGAGGCGAGCCGGTTGGAGACGCTCACCGCAGCGTCCACCGAATCGGCGACATTGGTCGACAGCGCCGCAGCGATCGAGTCCGACGCCGTGGCGGCCGAGCCCAGCACGTCCTGCGCGGCATCGATCGAGCCGTTCGCTGCCTCGGCGAGATCGACCACGCCGTCGGCGATCTCGACAGCGCTGCCGGCTGCATCGGCGGCAGCCTTGGCCGAGTCGCGTGTGAGGCCGAGCGCGATCCGGTAGGTCTCGGCGACGCGGTCGAGTACCGCTGCACCCACGAAGGCCCCCACCACCGACAACACGGCGACGAGGCCGATGAGCACCCTCGCCAGGATCCACCGCTTGTGGGCTCCGCTGTGTTGCTCCGACACCGTCGCCTGTTCGCTCACCTGTTCCATCCCCGTCCCCTCCCGTCCGCAGCGTAGGCGGTGTCCGGACCCCACCCGGCACATCTGGCTAGCGTGCTCGCCGTGGAACGCCGGGGAGTCAGACGACATGGGTGACAGCGCGGCACCCGCTGCCTCGTCCGAATCGCTGGTGCGTCGGGTGGTCCGACTGCTCGCGTGGCTCGCCACCGCCGGCATCGGCACGGTGGCGGCGAGCCAAGCCTTCGGTGGCACGTGGCTCGCACCGCTGTTCGTCCTCCAGGCGCTCACCCCGTACCTCGTCGTGCTGGGTGTGCCCCTGCTGGTGCTCGCGGTGTGGCTGCGAGCCCGCCTGATGGCCCTCCTCGCCCTGGCGGGCGTACTCGGCCTCGGCTCGCTGCTGCTCCCGATGTTCGACCGCCCCGAGTTGCCCGTCGTCGAGCCGACGGCACCGCGCCTGGTGGTCGCCCACGCCAACGCCTATTTCGAGAACGAACGGCACGACCTGGCCGCCGTCGACATCATGAGCATCGAGGCCGACGTGCTGGCGGTGACCGAGTACTCGTACGAGGTGGCCGAGCAGCTGACCCGCCAGGGCGTGGCCGAGCGCTACCCGTACCGGGCCGTGCGCGATGCGCCCTACCGCAACGGCATCGCCCTGTTCAGCACGTTCCCCCTCGTCGATGCGCTCGTTGCGCCGATCGGCACCCAGATGGGCATCGTCGCCACCGTCGAGGTCGGCGGCAAGCCGGTGAGGGTGATCGTCACGCATCCGCTGCCCGGCGTCCGCCAACAAGACGTCGGGCAGTGGGCGGACGACCTGCGCGCCCTCGGCCGTCTCGTCGGTTCGTCCGATCTGCCGACGCTGGTGGTGGGCGACCTCAACTCGTCCCGCTGGCACCCGCCCTACCGGCACCTGCTCGACTGGGGCCTCACCGATGCCCACGAGGCACTCGGCCGCCCCTGGTCGATGTCGTGGCCGATGGACAAGCCCGGTCCCCCGTTCGTGCGGATCGACCACGCGCTGTTCACCGACGGCATCGTCCCGGTCGAGATCCGCGACGTCGAGGTGACCGGCAGCGACCACCTCGCCTTCGTGCTCACTGCGGCAGTCGCTGATCCCGCAACACCCTGAGCAGTTCGCGAAACGCCCTGCCTCGGTGCGAGAGGTCGTTCTTCTCCGTGTCGCTCATCTCCGAAAAGGTGCGGCCGTCGCCATCGGCCGGGATGAACAACGGGTCGAAGCCGAAGCCGCGATCGCCGCACTCGGCCGCGGCGATCGTTCCTGCGCAGATGCCGCGAACGACGAGCTCGTGCCCGTCGGGCCAGCGAATCAGGTGTTGCCACCCTTCGTGCGCATCGACCATCTGCTGATGCGCGACGGCATCGTGGGCGTCGAGGTCCGTGAACTCGAGGTACCGGGCAGCGACCACCGTGACTTCGTCGCCACCGTGGCCCTGGCCGCGCCTGCGGGCTGAGGACGAGGAGGGTTCAGCGGCGAGCCAGCGCGAGGAGCGACGCCGTGTACTCGTCGCCCGGATGCTCGAGCAACTGGTCGGTGTCGGCCACCTCGAGCAACCTGCCGTACCGGAGCACGGCGATCCGGTCGGCGATCGAGCTCACCACGGCCAGATCGTGCGACACGAACACCATGGTGGTACCCAACCGGGCGTGGAGTTCGAGCAGGGTGGCGATCACCGCTGCCTGCACGGTGACGTCGAGCGCCGAGGTGATCTCGTCGAGCAGCAGCACCTCGGGTTCGCGGGCGAGCGCTCGGGCGATGGCGACCCGCTGCTTCTCGCCACCCGACAGCGAACCGGGCCGCCGCTCCAGCAGTGCACCGTCGAGGTGCACGGCGGTCAGCAGCGCTGCGCTGGCATCGTCGTCGTGCGATGTGCCCGCCTGCAGGATGCGGCGCACGGTGTGGGCCGGATTCAACGAATCATCGGGGTTCTGCATCACCATCTGGATGCGTCGCAGCAGATGTGTCGGGCGCTTGCGCAGCGGTATCGCGAGGTTGGCGCCATCGCGCATCGCGAGCGTGCCCGACGCGGGGGTGAGTATGCCGCACATTGTCTTCAGCAGGGTCGACTTCCCGCTCCCCGACTCGCCGATCACGCCGAGTATCTCGCCACCCCGCACGTCGATCGTCACGCCATCGAGTGCAGTGGTGCTGCGCCACGACGCACGCCGGGCGCGGCCGCCCTCGGCTGATGTGCGCACCACCGTGAGCGCGTCGGCACGCACCAGCGGTTCCATCGAATCAGCGGTGGCACCCTCGGCTCGTTGCCGCGCATGACGGTGGCCGAGCGACGGCGCTGCATCGAGGAGTGACCGGGTGTAGGGGTGACGCGGAGTCGTCAGCACCTGCTCGAGTGGCTCGTCCTCGACGATGGACCCGGCGCGCATCACCACCACCCGGGTCGCCACGCGTTCGATCACACCCAGGTCGTGACTCACGACGACGAGGGTGAGACCCCGGCGTTCCTGAGTCTGCTCGAGCAGTTGCAGGATGCCGTCGGCGACGCCGACGTCGAGCGCCGACGTGGGTTCGTCGAGCAGGAGCACAACCGGGTCGCGGGCCAGGCCGAGGGCCAACAGCACTCGCTGCTGCTCGCCGCCCGACAGTTCGTGCGGGTAGCGGCTGCGCATCGACTCGCCGCGCAGGCCCACCTCGTCGAGCAGTTCGGCGACTCGATCCAGCTGGCCGACGTCGCGGAACTGGGCCTCGACCGTGAGGTGTGGGGTGAGCGACAGACCCACGCTCTGCGGCACCAGCGCCACCGCTGTGCCCAGCAACGCACGCCGCTCGTCGTCGGGAAGGGCGAACAGGTCGTGACCAGCGGTGCGCGCCGAGCCCGTCGACACCTCCAGACCACGGCCGCAGTTGCCCACCAGCGCCCTGAGCAGCGTCGACTTCCCGCTGCCCGATTCGCCCACCACACCGAGCCGGGTCCCTGCCTCGACCCGGAGATGGATGTCGCGCAGCACCGCCGCCCCCGGCCCGGCACCACGCGGCACGATGGTGAGGCCCTCCACCTCGATGGCCGGGCCGCTCACGACTGCTCTCCGAGCGCGCTGCGATCGATCAGCGAGTTCACGGCCAACACGAGTGAGGCGAGCATCACCATCGGCACCACCAGCGGGAGGGCGTTGATGGTGATGTAGGTGCGGGCCCCTGCCACCATCAGGCCCCATTCGGGTGTCGGCGGTGTCGTGCCCAGACCCAGGAAACTGAGCGAACTGAAGGCGAGCAGGATCCACGAGAACTGCATCGCCACCTCGGTGATCACCACACCGCGGATGTTGGGCAGCACCTCGCGCACCACGATCTCACCCGAGCCGGCGCCGCGCAGTCGGGCCGCCACGACGAAATCGCGGCCGAGCACACCGAGGGTGGCGCCGCGCACGAGCCGGGCGATGGGCGGGGCGTACATCACCGCCAGGGTCAGCGTCAGCACCACCGGCTGGCGGCCGATGAAGCTGGCCACCAGCATCAGCACTAGCAGCGACGGCAGCGCCAGCAAGACATCGTTCACCCGCATCAGCACATCGTCGAGCCAGCCGCCCGCCAGTGCCGCGGCCGCACCGATGAACACACCCAACAGACCTGCCAGCAGCACCGCGCCGAACGCGATGCCGATCGACGGACGCCCACCCCACAGGGTGCGCGACAGCACGTCGCGGCCGAGGTCATCGGTGCCCAACCAGTGCGCACTCGACGCGCCCTGCAACAACGCGGTGGCGTCCTGCGCCGTGGGCGACTGCAGCGGCAGCAGCGGCACGAACAGCGCCAGCAGGATGTGTCCGGCCACCACGATGGCTCCCACCGACAGCCACCGCCGACGCCGTGGAACCGATGTCGGCGCGGGCGATGCGTTCACTGCGGTCATGCTCGGCCCACCCCCGCCCGCACCCGTGGGTCGAGCAACCGGATGACGGTGTCGGCCAGGAACGAGGCCGTGATGAACACCGCGAGGCCGAGCAGGGTGAGGGCCAGAATGAGGTCGGTGTCGCGGTCGGCGATGGCATCGACGGCGAGGCGCCCGAGCCCCGGATAGTTGAAGACCACCTCGACCACGAACGTTCCGGTCAGCAACCAGGCGGCGGTGACTGCGACAACGTTCACCGTGGGCGGCAGGGCCGCCGGCAGGATGTGACGGCGCACCACGGTCGCCTCGGCCACGCCGCGCAGGCGGGCCGCGTCGGCGAAGGGCCGTCGCGAGGTTGCCGACACCGAGGCCCGCATCGAACGCATCACGTGAGCGAACACCAGCACGGCGAGCGTGATGGCCGGGAGCCACACGTTGGGCAGCAGGTCGACGATCGAGTCGTCGCTGCTCACCACGGTGACGGCGGGCAGGATCGGCAGCCACACCGAGAGCACGAGCCACAGCACCGAGGCGGTGACGAACTCGGGCAGCGTCATCGCCACCAGCGCGGTCGTATCGACCGTGCGACTGACCTTCGACTGCTCGCGCCGCCCGGTCGCCAAGCCGACGATGATGGCCGCAGGGAACGCCAGCAGGCTCGCCACACCCGCCAGCAGCAATGCGTTGCGGATCCGGGGCACCATGAGTTCGCCCACCGGCGCGCCCCGCTTCACCGAGTACCCCAGATCGCCACGCAGCAGACCGGCCATCCAGTCGCCGAGTTGCTGCAGTACGGGCGCATCGAGGCCGTGCTCGGCACGGCACTGGGCCAGCTTCTCGGCCGTGGCGAACCTGCCGAGCAGCGCCGTGCAGGCATCGCCCGGCAGCGCGGCGACACCCAGGTACGTGAGCACCGCCATCACGACGAACACGCCGACCGAGAGCGCTGCTCGACGCAGCACATAGCCGGTCACCGGTCAGCCAACCTCGATCTTCTCCCACCGCACGGCGTCGACCACCACCGCTTCGAGGCCCTTCACGTTCGCACTCATCGCCCGCACCAGCGTCTTGTGGTACGGCACGAAGATGGCAGTGTTCTCGAACAGGTACTGCTGGATCGACTGGTACTTCTCGGTGCGCAGGCCTGTATCGAGTGTCGAGCGGGCATCGTCGAGCATCGCGTCGAGTTCGGGGTCGGCCTGGCCGGTGGGGTTCCAGGTCGCGGTCGAGCGGTACACCTCGTTCAACACCTGCACGGCAGGACGCTGACCCCAACTGTCGACGAACGCAGGCTCCATCATCCAGACGTTGTCCCAGTAGGCACTGGCATCGGTCATGGTCAGCGTCACCCGGATACCGGCTGCCTTCACCTGCTCCTGATACGCCTCGACGAGTTCGACCATGTGCTCTTCCACGTCGCTGGTGAAGACCTCGATGTCGATCCCGTCGGGGAAACCGGCTTCGGCCAGCAACTGCTTGGCGCCCTCGATGTCCTGGGCGCAGTCGCCTTCCCAGCGGTACGGGTCGCCGCTCCACACCGGTGTGTCGCATGTCGGCACACCGCCGTCGGCCCCGAGCACGAGGTCGGTGAGGGCCTGACGGTCGGCGGCGATGCGCAGCGCCTTGCGCACCCGTGCGTCGTCGTATGGCTTCTGGTCGACACGGAAGTCGATGGCGTTCCAGTCGCCCGATGGAATGCGCTGCACCGTGAACTTCGATGTGTCGCTGAACAGTGCGGCGCTCTTGGCGTCGATGGTGAGCATCAGGTCGACCTGACCGGCCGATAGCGCCTGCGTGGCGGCAGCGGCGTCGGCGATGTTGGGCATCTCGATGCGGGCCACCTTCGGGGCACCGAAGAAGTACCGCTCGTTGGCCACGAGCACCGTCGTGCCCTGTGCGTCGAGCTTCTCCATCTTGAACGGACCGGTTCCGATGGGCTTGGTGCCGACGGTGTCCTGCGACCCCTCCGGAGTCATCAGGGCGCGGTAGTCGGCGAGCAGCACGGGTAGGTCGGCTTCACCGCTGGCGAGGGTGAGCTTCACCGTCAGCGGGTCGACGGCTTCCGCCTTCGAGATGATGCCGAGCACCGCACGAACCGGCGAGTCGAACTCCGGGTCGATCATCCGGTTGATGCTGTAGACCACATCGGCCGAGTCGAAGGTGCTGCCGTCGTGGAACGTCACCTTGTCGCGGAGCGCGATGGTCCATTCGGTGAGATCGGCGTTGGGCTCCCACGTGGTGGCGAGTTCGGGGATCGGCTGGAAGTCCTTGTCGACACCGATGAGGCGGTCGAACACCATGTTGATCGTCGGCCAGAACCGGTTGCCGTCGTAGGGATCCATCGTCTCGGCACCGCTGGCTGCGTAGTACGCCACGCGCAGCACACCCTTGGTGCCGCTGTCGCCACCGCCGCAGGCCACGAGCGTGGCGCCAGCCAGCAGCGCCCCCGCCAACAGCCCAGTTCCGCGACCTCGCCGGAACCGCCGGTCGTCGTTCAGCTTCATCGGTGATCCTCCCCATGGAGTTGCAGTCTCGACACTAGTGTCCGCGGTTGAACCCCAGTTGAACGTCTGGCCAACAGCGGAGAACCCCATGCGCGTGGTGTCGTACAACATCCAGTACTCGCTCGGTCGCGACGGTGTGTACGACCTGGCCCGAACCGTCGACGCAGTGTGCGACGCCGACGTGATCTGCCTCCAGGAGGTCGACCGTCACTGGCCGCGCACCGCGATGGCCGACCAGGCCGCCGACATCGCCGCGCTGCTGCCCGACCGGTACTGGGTGTTCGGGCCGATGCTCGACATCGACGCGAGCGTCGTCGGTGCAGATGGCCGGGTGAGCAACGTCCGCCGCCAGTACGGCCAGATGGTGATCAGCCGCTACCCCATCGTGTCGTCGCGCACGTTCCCGCTGCCGATGCTGCACACGGGGCCGCTGGCCAACGCCTGGTGCTGCGCCCTCGAGACCGTCGTCGCCGCACCGGAAGGCCCGGTTCGGGTGGTGAACGTGCACCTCACTGACATCAGCGAACTCAACAGGATGACCCAGGTGAGCGACCTGGTGCGCCGATTGCACGAGGCCCCGATCGAGGGTGGGGCGCGGTGCGGTACCAGCGCCGACCCTGCGGAACGCGAGCACTGGCTGTACGCCGACCTTCCGATGCCGCACGCAGCAATCGTGTGCGGCGACTTCAACGACGAGCCCCACTCGCCGGTGCTCGACGTGATGAACCGGGCCGGTTACCGCGACTCGTGGTCGCCCACCACGGCGCGCACACCTAGTGAGATCACGTTCCGCGCCGACCCGGCCCAGGGCGCGCACTGCGACCTGCGCATCGACTTCATTCTGGTGAACGACGGTGTCGACGTGGTCGACGCCGACATCGATGGTGACTGCGAGGCGTCCGACCATCAACCGGTGTGGGCCACACTGCACGTACGCCCTAGCTGAGCGCGTCCACCAGTGCCCGGAACGCCCGGCCGCGGTGCGACAGACGATTCTTGTCGGCCTCGCTCATCTCGCTGAACGTGCGGCCGTCGCCGGCGTCGGGCACGAACAACGGGTCGAACCCGAAACCGCGCTCACCTCGCTCGGCAGTGGCGATGGTGCCCGTGCACACGCCGTGGAGGACGGTCTCGCTGCCATCGGGCCGACGCACCAGCACCACGGTCACGAACTCGGCTCGGCGATCGGCCACCCCGTCCAGCGCCTCCAGCAACTTGGCCCGGTTCTCGGCGTCGGTGGCCTGCGGGCCGGCGTAGTACGCAGTGTCGACGCCTGGCTCGCCGTCGAGCGCGGCGACGAACAGGCCGGTGTCGTCGGCCACGGCAGGCAGCCCGGTGGCCCGACAGACCGCCTCGGCCTTGA
>JBBATY010000022.1:0-55343 GCA_040398525.1 Ilumatobacteraceae bacterium
TCGATCCGATCGCACCGCGCTGAACCACAGCACGACGAACGAGGGCCGGCCCTGGCGGGGCCGGCCCTCGTCGCGTCCGTGTGCACGTCCGGCGCCGCATCGACCGCTCGACGCCGCCGCGGTCAGCCGACGAGCGCGGTGTCGCCTGGTGAGCTCGCCCGCCTCAGCGGACGAGCGCGGTGTCGCCTGGTGAGCTCGCCCGCCTCAGCGGACGAGCGCGGTGTCGCCTGGTGAGCTCGCCCGCCTCAGCGGACGAGCTCCATGCGCAGGCCGGCCGAGTCCCAGTCGCTGTCGACCGGAAGTCGGGTCGCAGCCCGGCCGTGGGCGCGCCTCGCCGTCCACAGCAGCCCTGCGGCACGCACGAGGTGCACTCGCGCCGCGCCCGCCGGGGGAGTGCGGTCGAGCACATCCTCGACACCTGGCATCCGGGTCTTCAACAGCTCGCGCCGTTCGGCGACGCCGTCATCCTGGTAGGGCGAGCTGACAAGCGGCTCGTCACCGTTCAGCGAGACGTAGCTCAGATCGCTGTGCGCCGAGAACCAGTGGCGCTGGTGGAACGGCTGGATCTCGGCCTCCGCCTCGCGGACCCACTTGAACCGCCTCCAATCGCCGCGGTTGATCCAGGGCTCGAGCTGCTGGGCGGCTTCGAAGGTCGGTGCGCGCAGCGCAGCCCGCGAGGGCACCGCGAACAGCGCCACCGAACGCGGCCACCCGATCATCTCGCGAGCGGCAGCATCGCAGTTCCGGTAGGGGGCTGCCGGTTCGTCGAACAGGCCGATGGGCACCTCGATGACTGCCGTGTCGAAGGTGGGTCGGTAGCTGAGCACCTCGGTGAGCGTGCCGAGCACCACCGGGTCGTCGGTGACCATGGTGACGCCACTGAGGCGCGCCGGCAGCACCAGCCATCCCCCTGGGCACGGGGTGATGCCAGCGATGGAGCTGATCGACGGGCGCTGGCGCGCCGAGCCACCCGCCATGTCAGCGGACCTCGACGATGTGGCCGTTCGGGTGAACGGCGCCCCCAGGTTGGTTGCGCGACTGGATCCGCTGCGTGGCGTGGAGGTGCATGACCTCCTTGGGATACATGCTCGCCCCCATCGCCGTCTCGAGGTCGATCTGTCCGCTGGCGACGAGCCGGGCGAGGTCCATCTCGAGGGTCTGCATGCCGTCGCCCTGCGACGACACCATCACGTTGCGCAACTGGCGCGACTTGCCTTCGCGCAGCAGGTTGCGCACGGCGTCGGTGGCGATGAGCACCTCGTAGGCCGCCACTCGGCCACCGGTCTGGGCGCGCAGCAACCGCTGGCTGACCACACCCTGCAGCGACGAGGCGAGCTGCACCTGGATCTGGTCGCGCCGTTCTGCGGGGAAGACGTCGACGACACGATCGAACGCCTGGGCGGCGTCGTTGGTGTGCAGCGTGGCGAACACCAGGTGGCCGGTCTCGGCGAGCGTCAAGGCGATCGAGATGCTCTCGAGGTCGCGCATCTCGCCGAGCAGGATCACGTCGGGGTCCTCGCGCAGTGCGGCCCGCAGACCCTCTTCGAAGTCGATCACGTCCGAACCGACCTCGCGCTGGTTGACGAGTGCCATCTGATGATGGTGGAGGTACTCGACTGGGTCCTCGATGGTGAGGATGTGGCACGAACGTGTGGCGTTGATCCGGTCGATCATCGCTGCGAGTGTGGTGCTCTTGCCCGAGCCGGTCGGGCCCACGGCCAGCACGAGCCCATACGGCCGCTCTAGCAGGTCGCTGAGCGCAGCGGGGGCGCCGAGCTCCTCGAGCGGGCGGATGCGGGTCGGGATCACTCGGAGGGCCAGCGCGTACGAGCCGCGCTGGCGGAAGATGTTCACGCGGAAGCGGCCGACACCGCTGAGGCCGAACGAGAAGTCGATCTGCTTGCGTGTCGACAGCTCGACGAATTGCTGCTCGTCGAGCAACGACACGGCGAACCGCCCCGTGTCGACGTCGTCGAGCACATCGACACCTTCGAAGGCGATGATCTGACCATCGCGCCGAGCCATCGGGGGACGACCCGGGGTGAGGTGGAGATCGCTCCCACCCGCATCGACCGTTGCTTTCAGCAAGGTCTCGATCCTGACGTCGCGTGCAGCCATCGGGCTAGCCTCCGACCCGGTGACGGCTGTCTCGACGACCTGGTTGGTGGTGCCGTGGGCAGCCGTGGCCGGCTTGCTCATCGGCTCGTTCCTGACGGTGGTCGTCGATCGTGTGCCCCGCGGGGCCTCGATCGTGCAGCCGGGCTCGGCATGTGGGAACTGTGGGCTGCGGCTCGGACCGCTCGACCTGGTGCCCGTGGTGAGCTGGCTGGCACTGCGCGGCAGGTGCCGGCGCTGCCGCACGCCGATCGGGGTCGAGCCGCTCGTGCTCGAGCTGACCTGTGCCGGGCTGTTCGTCGCCATGGGGCTGCGCTTCGGCGCCAGCTGGGAGACGGTGGCCTACTGCGTGCTCTGCGCGGGTCTGCTGGCGCTCACCAGCATCGACCTGCGCGCGATGCGGCTGCCCCGCGAGATCACCTACACGACACTCGCGATCGGCACACCGTTGCTGGTGGTCGCAGCACTCGTCGCCGACGAGCCGCGACGCATCGCCACGATGGTCGCGGGTGCAGCGCTGGCGCTCGGATTCATGGGCCTCGTCTACGCCGTGAGCAAGGGTGGTCTGGGCGACGGCGATGTGCGGCTCTCGCCACTGCTCGGTGCCTACCTCGGCTGGCTGGGCCTTGCCCATGTGCCGGTGGGGCTGTTCCTGGGCTTCCTCTTCGGAGCCGTGGTGGGTGTCGCGGCCATGGCGATCGGCAGCGCGGGACGCCGCACCGCGATCCCGTTCGGTCCGTTCCTGGCGGCAGGCACGGTGGTGGCGGTCGTGGCCGGGCAGCCGATCATCGACCTGCTCTGGGGAGTCTGAGCAGCCCAGCACATCGACACGACTCACGTGTTGGCTCCGCCCATCACGCCGTACATCGCCGACACCAGGGCGAGGGCGACGAAGCCCACGACGGCGCCGATGAAGATGATGAGCAGGGGCTCGAACATGGCCGTGAACTTGCGCACCCGGTCCTCGAGCTCGCGTCCGAAGAACTGTGCGGCGACCTGCAACTGCCGGTCGAGCGTTCCTGTCTCCTCGCCGACTTTGAACATCTGCTTCGCGGCACCGGGGAACAGGTCAGTCTCGGCCAGCGGACGGGCGAAGCCGCCGCCTTCGAGCATCGAGGCCTGGACCTGTTCGAACTTCTCGCGGTAGACGACGTTGTCGGTGCCGTCGGTGGTGGTGCGGAACCCGTCGATCAGGGGCACGCCGGCCGAGAGCATCGTCGAGAGCATCCGGCAGAACCGCTCGAGCAGCTGGTACGAGATGACGCCCTTCAGCACCGGAACTTTCAGGAGGAAGCGGTCGCGGTAGGGCTTGCCGCTCTTGGACTTGAACAGCCAGTAGCTGACCGTGATGAAGAGAAGGGCCACACCGAGCACGACGGGCAGGTAGACCGTGAAGATCGTCGAGACGCCGAGCATCATGCGCGTCGGCAGGGGCAGCTCGGCGCCGAGCTCTTCGAAGAGCGGCTTGAACCGCGGCAGCACGTACCCGGCCAGCAGGGCCACGGTGCCGAGCGAGAGCATGAACACGACTGCGGGGTAGGTGAGCGCTGACATCACCTTCGACTTCGTGTCGAGCTCGCGCTGCATGTACTCGCCGAGGCTCTCGAGCGCCTCGTCGAGTCGCCCGGTGAGCTCCGAGGCACGCACGATGCCGACGTAGTAGTTGGGGAACACCGACTCGTGCCGGGTCATCGCGTCGCTGAGCGTTCCACCGTTGCGCAGGTCCTCGGACATGTCGACCAGCGCTCGGCGCAGCGCCGCGTCGGTGGCCTCGTCACCGATCACCTCCATGGCGACCGTGATCGCCACACCGGCCTGCACGAACACGGCGAGCTGGCGGGTGAAGTACAGCAGCGCCTTCTTGTCGACCTTTTCCTTGGTGAGCTCGAGCTGGAGCAGGCCGCGCTTCTCCTCGATCCGCACCGGGTAGAGGTTGCGATCGAGCAGGAGTGTGCGGACATCGCCCATGGTGTCGGCGCGTTGAGAGCCTTCGATCGTGGCTCCGTTGGCGTCGATGGCGGCGTAGGTGAAACTCGGCATGGCAGATCCTCGGCCTTCAGTTCGCGAACAGGGTTCGGACCACTTCGGGGACGGTGGTGACGTCGTTCTCGACCAGGGCCATCGCCTCGCGGAGCATGGTGCGCATGCCCTGGGCGACGGCGAGCCGGCGCAGTTCCTCGGTGGTGGCCCACCCGACGACGAGACGGCGCAGCTCCGGTGTGATGCGCAGCAGCTCGTACACACCGATCCGGTCGCGGTATCCGGTCCCGGCGCAGAAGTTGCAGCCGGCTCCGTGGAAAAACTGCGACTTGTCGCTGCCGCCGGTGTGCTGCTTGAACAGCGACAGCTCGTCGGCCGACGGGGTGTAGGGCTCCTTGCACGAGTCGCAGATCCGGCGGAGCAGTCGTTGGCCGATGACACCGACCACCGACGAGGCGATGAGGAAGGCCTCGATCCCCATGTCGAGCAGACGGTGCAGAGCGGCGACGCTGTCGGTGCCGTGGAGCGACGACAGCACGAGGTGGCCGGTGAGCGCCGACTGCACGGCGATGCGGGCGGTGTCGGCGTCGCGGATCTCGCCTACCAGGATCACGTCCGGGTCCTGACGCAGGATGGCCTTGAGGCCCGTGGCGAAGGTGAGCCCGGCCTGCTCGTTGGTCTGGATCTGGTTGATTCCCGGGAAGGTGTACTCGACCGGGTCCTCGATGGTGGTGATGTTGTTGGCCGGTGAGTTGATCTCCATCAGCGACGCGTAGAGCGTGGTCGTCTTGCCGGCACCGGTGGGGCCCGCACAGATCACCATGCCGAACGGCGAGTGGATCATCTTCGAGTAGTGGAGATAGGTCTCGCGCGGGAACCCGAGCTGATCGAGACCGATCGTCGAGCGGCGCTTGTCGAGGATTCGCATCACGATCTTCTCGCCGAACACGGTGGCGACCGAGCCGATGCGGACGTCGATGTCCTTGCCGTCGATGACCGTCGAGAACTGGCCGTCCTGTGGCCTGCGCTTCTCGACGATGTTCATGCCGCTCATGATCTTCAGACGGCTCACGAGGGGCGCATGCACGCCGAGGGGAAGGCTGAACGACTCGACGAGGTTGCCGTCGATGCGGAACCGCACCCGCACCCGGTCGTCGAGCGGTTCGATGTGGATGTCGCTCGTGCGGTCGCGCATGGCTTGGCCGACGATGCGGTTCACCAACTGCACGACGGGTGCTTGGTCGTCGAGGTCGACGTCGGCGTTGTGATCGGTCGCGCGCAGGCTGACGCCGGGGTGCTCGAAGGCCTGCACCAGTCGGTCGACGTCGGCGTCGGCGCGGTAGGCGCGATCGATGAAGGTGCGGATCGTGCCGGGGTCGGCCGCCATCCAGGTGATGGGGCGACCGATCTCGCGCTGCACCGTGGCCTGACGCTCGGCCGACAGCTCGGCACCGATCACGACGACGGTGCCGTTGCGCTCGGCGACCGGGATCGTGCAGTGCTCGCGGGCGACAGCCTCGGGCATCAAGGCGGCGATTGCCGGTTCGATCTCGATGGATCGGGTGTCGGCAGGCTCGACGCCCCAGACCTCCGCAAGCGCGGCCGTCACCTCGGCGCGGCCTGCGCCGAAGCGACCGATCACGATCTCGACGAATTGCAGTGCGCTGCCGTTGGCTTCCTGGAGGGCGGTGGCGAGGTGCTCGGGCGACAGCTGCTGGCGCTCGACCAGGATCTGACCGATCCGCATGCATTGCGGGCCGTGGGCCCCGGGCGCGCTCGGCTCGAGCACGGCGGTCGACCCGGCCCGGACGGCCGCGACGACACCTGTGTCCTTGCTCTTGAACAACGCCATGGGTCAGGTCCTCAGAAGACTGGTGGTGGGGGGATCAGGGCTGCTGAGCGAGCAGGCGGGCGAGCTCGTCGCCGATCCGGTCACTGGAGTCGACTGTCCGGGAAGACGGCAGTTTCGGCATGAGGGTCATCGGTGGCGGGGCCGTCATCGTGCGTGTGAGCGGCGCGGCCTCGGCGGCAGCCGGGCTCGCCACGGTCGCCGTCTCCGGCACCGGAGCAGCTGCGGGAGCGAACGCCGCGAACGGGTCGTCCGCGAATGGTGCGGCTGATGCGGCCGGTGCGGCCGGTGCAGCCTGGACGACCTCGGGCACCAGCGAATCGGTGCCCCACACGTCCGGATCGAGCATGAACGACGGTGTGGTCGCGGCCGGGGCCGGGGCCGGGGCCGGGGCCGGTGCCGGCGCCGCGGGGGTGATCTCGGCTGCCTCAGGGGCGGCCACCGGCTCGCGCGGTGGCAGCGTGGGCAGAGCTGACTCGACGGGCTCGGCGGCAGGCGCGACAGCTGCGGGCGTGTAGGCGGCCGGTGCGGCCACCTCCGGCTGGGCCGGCGCCGCGACGACGGGTGCCGTGGCGGCGATCGTGGCACCGAGCGCTGCCGCCAGGCCGAGGTCGGCCGGTGCGGCGATGATCGTCGCCGGTGCGGCAGAGCCTGCGGAGGTGCTCGATCCGATCGAGCTCGAGAGCCGCAGCATCTGGCGCTCGAGCTCGTCGAGGCGCTCGGTCTGGACTGCAGCGTCGACGTCGAGCTCGGCGACGGCGCGTGACTCGAGCTCGGCGAGCCGGGTCGCGTGCTGGTCGAACTGCCTGGTCACCGTGCCGGCGATGCGCTCGAGCTCGGTGCGGGCGATGGCCGCGTCATTGGCTGCAGCGGCAGCTTGGGCGCGCAGGGTGTCGATGTCGGCCGACCCACCCGTGCTCATGTGCTGGGCGAGCTCGTCGACGCGCAGGGCGAGGTCCTGGAGCTTGGTGTCGAGGGCGAGCACCCGCTGCGACATCGCGCCGACCGAGTCGTCGAAGCCCGCCCCGATACGCCCGACGGTCGACTCGATGTGGGCGATCCGGGTGCCCTGCTCTTCGGTGATGCGGGCCTCGAGCTGCAGCAGCCGGTCGACCAACTGACGCTCGGTGGCGTCGACCTTCGACAAGAACTGTTGCGACAGACCACTCAGTGCCTCGGGGTCGATGGCTGGCTGAGCGGTGGAGAGGGGGGAGCCCCCGCCGCTCGTGAGCTGCCCCTCGATGGCCGAGAGACGATCATGCTGGTACTGCGCGAACGCCGTGAGCCGCTCTTCGAGCGCGGCGCGCAACGCCTCCTGGTATTCGCCGTTGACGGCCTGCTGGTGCGCGAGCGCTTCGGCATTGGTGACCTTGATGGCCTCCACCTGGCGCGAGATCGACGCGAAATAGCGGGTCAACTGCTGTTCGACGGCGGCGAGCAGGACTGACGCCTGGTCGTCTCCGAGGGCACCGTTCAACGGTCGATGATCCATGGTCACGGATCAGGTATCGGTTCACGCGAGAGGGCTCTTGAGGAGAATCTGAGACATCGGACGGCATGTCACAGGTGGTCGTGCGACAATCGAGGTGTGCCCGTCGACCCTACGAACACCGTCCTGCTCGCCTCAGCACCGGGTTCTGGCCGATGAAGGTCCACCTCGTCGACGGCACCTACGAGCTGTTCCGCCAGTACTACGGGCAGGCGGCCCGCCGCAGCGGCACCGACCCGCTGGCGGGTGTCGCCGGGGTGGTGGCATCGACCCTGCAGCTCGTCGCCGATGGGGCCACCCATGTCGGGGTGGCGTCCGACCATGTGGTCGAGAGCTTCCGCAACGAGCTGTGGCCCGGCTACAAGACGAGTGAGGGCATGGACCCGGCGCTGCTCGCGGCGATCCCGGTGATGGAGGAGTCGCTCGTCGCCGCCGGGTTCACGGTGTGGCCGATGGTCGAGCACGAGGCCGACGACGCCCTCGGTGCTGCCGCTGCAGTGGCCGACGCCGACCGACGTGTCGAGCAGGTGCTGATCGTCACCCCCGACAAGGACCTCGGCCAGTGCGTGCGCGGCGACCGGGTGGTGCAGTTCGACCGGCGGGCCGGGACGATCATCGACGCGGCTTCGGTGCGGGCCCGGTTCGGTGTCGATCCGGCCTCGATCCCCGACTACCTCGCGCTCGTCGGCGACTCGGCCGACGGCTTTCCCGGCCTTCCCGGGTGGGGGGCGCGCAGCGCATCCACGGTGCTCGCGGTCTACGAGCACCTCGAGCGGATCCCGAGCCATGCGGCCGAGTGGGGCTTGGCCGGGCTGCGGTCGGCCGACCGGCTGGCCAGCGTGCTGCGCGACCAGCGCGAGCTGGCGATGCTGTTCCGGCGCGTGGCCAGCATCGGCCCCGGCACCGGTGTGGCCGTGCCGGAGGTCGGTGTGGTCGACGACTGGCGGTGGACCGGCCCGCAGCCTGGCTTCGCCGGAGTGGCCGAACAGCTGGGTGCACCGCACCTGGTGCGCCGGGCAGACGACCTCGCCCGCCGGCTGAGGTGACGGCCAGGCGACCTGCGGCACACGGGCGACACCGTTGAAGGCTGCTCCCTCCCGGGCCTGACCTGGTTCCCGGCTGCTCGTCGCACAGGACCCGACCGTCACCTCACCCGACGGGCGAGGAGGCTCAGACTACCAACGGCGGGCAGCCGATCACATCGGCGGCCCGCTAGCCTGCCCGGCACTTCCGACACCGTGTTGCCACGGTGCCGAAGGAGGGGTGCGAGAGCGGCCGAATCGGCAGCACTGGAAATGCTGTGACCTCGCAAGGGGTCCGTGGGTTCAAATCCCACCCCCTCCGCCATGGACCGTGCCGAGGCCGATCGTCGTGCGATGGAGCAGGCGATCGCCGAGGCACGTGCCGCGCTCGACCACGACGACGTGCCCGTTGGTGCCGTGGTGGTCCGCGACGGCGTGGCGATCGCCGCCCGGCACAACGAGCGCGAGCTGACTGGCGACCCGACGGCGCATGCCGAGGTGCTGGCGCTGCGCGACGCGGCCGCCGCTGTCGGGCACTGGCGACTCGATGGCTGCACGCTCTACGTCACCCTCGAACCGTGCGCCATGTGCGCCGGGGCGATCGTCAACAGCCGCGTCGATCGGGTGGTGTACGCGGCGGTCGACCCGAAGGCCGGCGCCGTACGCAGCCTCTATCGCATCGCCGACGACCCGCGGCTCAATCATCGGGCACAGGTCGACGAGGGTCCGTTGGCCGACGAGGCCTCGGCCATGTTGAAGGCCTTCTTCGCCGCTCGGCGCCGGGTGCCCACCGACTGAGCCCGTCGCCGGGTCGGCCCGGACCGGGTCAGTTCGTCGCGTCGGGGCGTGGCGGCATGTCGTCGAGCAGCGCGGCGCGGATCTCGTCGAGTGCCTGGCGCACCGCCGACTGCACATCGTCGGTCACCTGCTGGTCGCGGACGACTGCCACGGGGCCGAACGGCGCGCGATGGCCGGGCGGGTCGACGAGGTCGAGCTCCCACAGCACCATGCCGCTCGGGTGGTGACGGTGCTCGGCCAGTTCCAGATGGCGGACCTCGGCGTCCGCGACCGCTGCGACGGTGCTGTCGCGCAGGTAGTCGACCACCGTGCGGACCCGCTCGATGTCGACGCTCGGCAACAGCTGGAACAACCGCCCGATGTGGACGACCTCGCCCAGCAGCACGGTGCCGCTGATCGCCTCGTCGGCGGTGAGCGCTCCGAGCTCGACCAGACGGTCGACGATGTCGGCGTCGTGGCGCCGTTCGGCCCAGTAGATCCGACCATGGCTGGCATGGAGGCGAACGGGCTCGGGCAGGTGCATGGTCACTTCACCGGAGAACCCGACTGCACGCACGGCGTCGAGCACCGCCCAGGCCGGCCGGGGCTCGCCGGGATCGATCCCGAGACGGCCCCAGACCGTGGTGGTGTCAGAGCCGGTCGTGGCGACGTCGTCGAGTGCGGTCACGGCGGAGATGGTCCGGACGCCGATGGGCAGCCGCAGCCCTTTGCGCCGATCAGGCCAGCACCGAGGTTGCGAACGTTGGTTGCCGACCCCTTGGAGGCGGTAGCGTGGTCGACGGAAGGCTGCCAGAGCGGACGAATGGGACAGTCTCGAAAACTGTTGAGGTCCTCCGGGCCTCCGTGGGTTCGAATCCCACGCCTTCCGCCATTCAGGCTCCTGAGGAGCACGACATGAACACCGGTGTCGAGCCGTTCTTGGTCGCTGCTGCGATCGGCTTCCTGCTCGGGTTCGAGCGCGAACACCATGCGGTCGTCGAGAAGGAGCAGCGCCCCGCCGTCGGGGCGCGGACGATGACCCTCGTCGCGCTGGCCGGGGCGCTGGCAGCTGCGCTGTCGGGCTCGGTCGTGGCGGTGGGCCTCGGTGCGGTCGGGTTGCTCGTCACCGCCAGCTACTGGCGTACGAGCGAGGAGCACCGTGGCACGACGAGCGAGATGACCGTCGTCATCGCCTATCTGCTCGGCGCGTACTGCCAGCGCGACCTGGCTATCGCTGCCGGTGCCGGCGTGGCTGTTGCCCTGCTGCTCGAGCAGAAGTCGCGGGTCGCCCATGTGGTGCGCAACGTGGTGAGCGAGGTCGAGGTCGACGACGCGCTGCGGTTCTTCGCGATGACGCTCATCGTGCTGCCGCTGCTGCCCGACCGCGACATCGATCGGTGGGGGGTGATCAACCCGAACGAGCTGTGGCGCCTGGTGGTCGTCCTCGCTGCGATCGGCTGGGTCGGGTGGGTGGGCACACGTGTGCTCGGCACCAAGCGCGGCCTGGTCGTCACCGGCATCGCCGGGGGCTTCGTGTCGGCGACGGCCACCACTGCGATGCTGGCCCGCACCGTGAAGTCGGCGTCATCCGATCTGCAGCGCCCGGCGTTGGCAGGCGCCCTGGCCGCCAGCATCTCGACGTGCGTGCAGGTGGTGGTGATCGTGGTGGTGGTCGACCGCACACTTGCTGGGGCGCTGCTGTGGCCGATGGCCGTGTCGGCCGTGCTGCTGGCCGGCGAGGTGTGGTGGCTCTCGCGGCGCGGCAGCGGTGCGCCGACGGCAGAGCTCGAGCCGGTGCAGCGACGTCCGTTGCAGCTCACGGCCTCGCTGGTCGTGGCCGGCATCCTCACCGCCACCCTGCTGGTCGCGACGGTGCTTCAGGAGCGCTTCGGCAGCGGCGCCGCGGTGGTCACTGCCGCGGTGGCCGGCCTGGCCGACGCCCACGGCACTGCGCTCGCCATGGCCTCGCTGGTGCCCGACGGCGATCTGTCGCGCCATACGGCGCTCGTGGCCATCGGCGCGGCGCTCGGTACCAACACCGTCGTCAAGATGGTGGTGGCGACTGCGGCAGGCGGGCGGGCGTTCGGGCGCCGCTTCGCCCTGTGGATCGCCGTGCCGGCACTGGCCGGCGCGATCGGCATCGTGCTCGCCGCCAGCAGCGTCTGATCACCCGGGGCGTCCGACCCGAACGTTCGGGTCCGTCGCGTTCGGCTCAGTCGCAGCGGAACCCGTACTCGGGCACCGTCAGGTCGACCAGGTACTCGTGGATCACGTCGTACGAGCAGTCGTTCACCCCGTAGCCGGTGTGCTGGTCGGCCTCCACCACGACGAGCACACCTTGCTCGAGCGACTTGGCCATGTTCTCGGTGCTCGACAGCGGGGTCGACGGGTCACCCGTGGTGCCCATCACCAGGATCGGCCCGGCACCGGCGCCGGTGATGTCGGTCCGCGGGTCGGTCGCCGGCGGGTAGAACGTGCAGAAGTACGCCCCCGTGGTGCCGGGGGCGAACCGTGGGGCGACCTCCAGGAACAGGGGGGCCTGGGCATCCTCTTCCTCGACGGTGGGCCGTTCGGGGGTGTCCATGCACACGATGGTCTGGAACGCCTCCAGCGAGTTGTCGTACGTGCCGTCGGAGCGTCGCTGGTAGTACGCGTCGTACATTGCCAGCAGCCCTGCGCCGTCGCCGTCCTGGGCGTCGGCGAGGGCCTGTTCGAGCTCGGGCCACAGCAGGTCGGAGTACATCGCCTGAGCAACTGCGGTCAGGGCGACACCCCGGGTGACGTCCGGCCGCCCCTCCTCGCTCGGGATCGGCTGATCGTCGATGGCGAGCATCAGCTCGTCGAACGCCGCCTCGGCATCACCGTCGTTGTGGAACGCGCAGTCCGGGTCGGCGCTGCAGTTCGCCAGGAATGTGGTGATCGAACCCTCGAACCCCTCGGACTGCTGCAGGCTGCTGGTCACGAAGTCGGCCGTCGGGTCGGCGGCACCGTCGAGCACGGCGGCACGCACGGTGTCGGGGAACAGCGTCGCCCAGGTGGCACCGAGCTCGCTGCCGTAGCTGAACCCGAAGTAGCTGATCGTCTCTTCTTGCAGCGCCTGGCGGAGGGCGTCCATGTCGCGCGCCGAGTTGTTCGTGCCGATGTGCTCGATGATGTCGGCGTTCTTCTCCGCACAGAACGTCTGGTACTCCTCGGCCAGGTCGATGATCTGCTGGCGCTCGGCGTCGTCGTCGGGGGTGATGTCGGTGGCGGCGTAGTACCGGTCGTAATCGTCGACGCAATCGATGGCGGGTGTGGTGAGGCCAGTGCCGCGCGGGTCCCAGCCGACGATGTCGAAGCGCTCGAGCAGTTCCGGGCCGTAGATCTGGTCGGCGTACACGGCGAAGTCCGCGCCTCCGAAGCCGGGCCCACCGGGGTTGACGAGCAGGCTGCCGATCCGCTGGTCGGGGTCGTCCGCCAGGCGGCGGGCGACGTAGAGCTCGAAGCTGCCCTTCGATGGGTCGTCGTAGTCGACCGGCACCTCGATCGTGCCGATCTCGACGTCGCCCGGGCCGGCGGTGTCGGAGCCGAACGGCTGCCAGCCGAAGGCCTCGACCGTGTCCGGCCGCTCGGTCGTCGGGCCAGCATCGGTGGTGGGTGGCTCGGTGGTCGCCGGATCGGTGGACGCTGGATCGGTCGACTCCGGTGCGGTCGACTCGACCGAGCCATTGCTGTCGATCACCTCCGGAGCGATGTCGTCGCTGCAGGCTGCTGCCAACAGCGACAGGGTGACGACGACAGGGAGCAGACCGACCGACCGGATACGCATGACTCGAGATTAGGGCCGTCCAGCACGAGCGACGTGTCGCGCAGGTAGGTCCGGGTGGGGTCGCCAGTGCGGCTGCGTATCGTGACCCGATGCGAATGGGACCTCACAGCATGCTCGGCGGCGATGCCGACGCCGTGAAGGGCGTCAAGCTGCGCCGCAGCGCGTTTCGGCGGGCGTGGTGGTTCGCCCGGCCCTACCGCGCCACGATCGTGGTGTTCCTCGTGGCCATCCTCGCCGCCGCGCTGATCGGCCTGGTGCCACCGTTTGCCTTCCGGGCGATCATCGACCGGGCGATCCCCGATGCCGACCGTGGGCTGATCACGGTCTTGGCGCTGGTGGTGGTTGGTGCTGCGCTCGTCGATGCCGGTCTCGCGATCGTCCAGCGCTGGTGCAGCGCGCGCATCGGCGAGGGGCTGATCTTCGACCTGCGCGTCGCGCTGTTCGAGAAGGTGCAGCGCATGCCGATCGCCTTCTTCACCCGCACCCAGACCGGTGCGTTGGTCAGCCGTCTCAACAACGATGTGGTCGGTGCGCAGAACGCCGTGACGAACACGCTCGGCAGCGTGGTGAGCAACGTCGTGGTGCTCGCCACCACGCTGACGGCGATGATCACCCTCGAGTGGCGGATCACCCTGGTGGCCCTCGTCGTGCTGCCGCTGTTCGTCGTGCCTGCCAAGCGCGTGGGTCGCCGCCTGCAGGCCATCTCGCGCGAGCAGATGGGCGTGAACGCCGAGATGAACAGCCAGATGACCGAGCGGTTCAACGTCTCCGGCGCTCAGCTGGTGAAGCTGTTCGGCCGCTCGAACGACGAGGTGTCGCTGTTCAGGTCGCGCGCCGGGCGGGTGCGCGACATCGGCATCACCTCGGCGATGTACGGCCGGGTGTTCTTCGTCGCCCTCGGCCTGGTGGGCGCGCTCGGCGCAGCAGCGGTGTACGGCATCGGCGCCCTCTTGGTCGTCGACGGCCGCCTCACCACCGGCACGCTGGTCACCATGGCCGCGCTCGTGCAGCGCCTTTACCAGCCGCTCACCGGGCTCACCAATGCCCGCGTCGACCTGATGACCGCGATGGTCAGCTTCGAGCGGGTGTTCGAAGTGCTCGACGCGCCCGAGGCGATCACCGATCGGCCCGGCGCGGTCGACCTGGTCGAGCCTCGTGGCCGCATCGAGCTCGACCATGTCCGCTTCCGCTACCCGGCTGCTGCCCAGGTGACGGTGCCCTCACTCGAGGCACCGAGCGCCCTGGGTGGCGCCGATCCCGACCGTGACGTGCTCGTCGACGTGTCGTTGGTGATCGCGCCGGGCGAGACCGTGGCCCTCGTCGGCGCGTCCGGGTCGGGCAAGACGAGCCTCGCGTCGTTGGTGCCGCGCCTGTACGACGTGTCCGACGGGGCTGTGCGCATCGACGGTCGCGACGTGCGCGACCTCACCCAGGAGTCGCTGCGCGCGGCCATCGGCGTGGTCAGCCAGGACCCGCACCTGTTCCACGACACGATCGGTGCCAACCTGCGCTATGCCAAGCCCGACGCCACCGATGCCGAGCTCGATGCTGCATGCCGTGGCGCGCGGATCTACGACATGGTGCGCACCCTGCCCGACGGCTACGCCACGGTGGTGGGCGAGCGCGGCTACCGAATGAGCGGCGGCGAGAAGCAGCGCCTGGCGATCGCCCGGCTGTTGTTGAAGGACCCGGCGATCATCGTCCTCGACGAGGCGACGAGCCACCTCGACAACGAGAACGAGGCCTACGTGCAGGAGGCCCTCGAGGCCGCGCTGCACAACCGCACCGCGCTCGTGATCGCCCACCGCCTGTCGACCGTGCGCGACGCGGACCGCATCGTGGTGCTCGACGGTGGCCTGATCGCCGAGATGGGCACCCACGACGAGTTGATGGCGCGTGACGGCCTCTACGCCGCACAGGTGCGCGCCGGCGAGGCAGGCATCCTCGCCTGAGCGGCGGCTACGGGCAGCCGAGCCCGTGGAGGGTGGCGCAGGCCGGGCACAGACGGGCGGGCCCGTCGGGTGTGCTCCAGCGCCGCGCGTGAGGCGACCCGCACGAGACACAGCCCTCGCCGTCGGAACCGGTAGAGGCGGCGACGGCGCTGGCGTCGCTGGCGTGGCTGCGCGGCTTGTCGACGTGATCGGGCACGCCATCACGGTATCCCGGTGCCCCGGGAGGAACGGCGCCTCGGATGGGGCCGTTGGGCCTACGGCCTCGTTGGTCCGCGCCCATAGGGTCCTCCGCGTGCGCAATGGCTCGATCCGGCGGGTGATGGCCGTTGCCGTCTTGGTGCTCACGGCCGGCCTCGCCGGGTGCGGGTGGTGGCAGTCCGACGACGGCGACGGGGCGACGACGCTCGAGGTGGCGCGCAGCCCCGAGTTCGTCAACCGGCTGATCCCCGGAGATCGACCGCTCGCGCTGGTCGAGGTGAGCGGTGACGCACAGGCTGGCCCGGTTGCCCTGGCGGGGGAGTCGTCCGTGGACGGGATGGCTGTGCGCGTGGAGCCCTCGACGATCGATGTCGGTGAGGTGGCCGAGGTGTGGGTGCAGGTGCCCGAGGTCGACCGAGATGTGCCGTTCACGGTGACGGTCACGGCGTCGCGCGGCGACGAAGAGGCGTCGGTGCTGGTGAGCGCCACGGCCATCCAAGGGGTCGACGATCTGGCCGACACCGCCGAGCAGATCGTCCAGGTGTTCCTCGACGAGATGGCCGACGAGGTGCCCGGTCTGCCGGCATCGGCGAGCGATCTGCCCGATGGCACGCCCGTTGCAGGGTTGCTGGTGGTGACCCACTACGCCTGGTTCACCCCGGAGTACGAGATCGGCCTCGCCTGGCACATCATGGTGGCGCCGGACGACTTCGCTGAGTTGTACGTGCGTCCGCGCCGCAGCCTCGTGCCCACCCGCGCCTTCCGGATCGGGTCGTGGAGCACCGCCCTCGCCGGTGGCGAGGCCGACCTGCGCGAGATCGACGCGCCCGCCGAGGTCACCCGCTGAGCCGAAGCAGCGGGCCTCTGCGCCCATGACCCGTGGGGGACGGGCCGCCGGTCGCAACTGCGTCACACCCCGTTGCGATCATCACGTGGTGATCGCCGTGCTCGCTGTAACCACCACCACCGTCGCCCTCGTGGCGCTCGTCGTCCTCGTGCTCGTCCTCGTCGCCGTCGCTGCCTGGGCGATGGGGGCGCGCCGTGCGGTCCTCGGCGGCCATGCACCGGGTGGCCCTCCCACTGCGGTCGACGCGTCGGCCGATGTGGCCCGCCTGGGGTCCGAGCTGGCCCGACTGGGCACGTTGGTGCAGCGCCTCGGCGAGTCGACGGCCGAGCGCTTCGGTGCCGTCGACCGCTCGTTGCACGAGCACGCCACCGCCACGCGCGACCTGGCGGGCACCGCCGCCGATCTGCGCGAGGCCCTCGCCAACCCCACTGCTCGCGGCCAGTGGGGCGAGCGCATGGCGGCCGATGTGCTGCGTCTGGCCGGCCTGCACGAGGGGGTGAACTACGTCGTGCGCACCGGCCTCACCGGCGAGGGCCGGGGCATCCCCGACGTCACGTTCCTGCTCCCGCAGGGCCACGTGCTCTTCATGGACGTCAAGTTCCCCATGGCGGCGTACCTGCGCTACCTGGCCGCCACGACCGACCACGAGCGGTCGCGCGAGCGTGCCGCGTTCGTGCACGACGTCCGCGTGCATGTGCGCGAGCTGGCGCGGCGCGACTACGCCACCACCGACGACCGGCCGGCGGTCGACAACGTGCTGATGTTCGTGCCGAACGAGTCGCTCGCCGGCTTCATCCACGAGAGCGATCCGAGCCTCATCGACGACGCGCTGCGCGACCGGGTGGTGCTGTGCTCGCCGCTCACGCTGTACGCCTTCCTCGGCGTCATCCGCCAGGCGTACGACAACTTCGTCGTCGAGCAGACCAGCCGCGAGATCCTCGCTCTGCTCGGCACGTTCTCGCAGCAGTGGGTGAAGTACACCGACCAGCTCGACAAGGTGCGCCGCGGCCTCGACTCGGTCGGTCGGGCCTTCGACGAGCTGTCGGGCACACGCCGCCGGGCCCTCGAGCGTCCCCTCGCCCAGATCGAGCAGTTGCGCCGCAACGAGGGTGTCGCGGCTGCGACGCTGCCCGGCCTCGGGCTCGATGTCGGTGTCGACGAGACGGCCGAGCTGGCCCTGCCGGCCGAGGTGGGCGGCGCCTAAGGTGGGTCACGCATGAGTCAGCTGGCCTTCGACGTCGACGATGCCGGCGAGCACACCTACTCGGTCGGCGAGCTCGCCGCGGCTGTCAATGGTGTGCTGCAGCGGGGCTTCTCCGACGGTGTGTGGGTCCGCGGCGAGATCCAGGGATGGTCCGAGCGCGGCCCGCACGCCTACTTCCGCCTCGCCGAGACCGTCGACGGGGCCAAGGCCGTGCTGAACGTGCAGTTCTTCGCCAATGTTCGGGCGCGGCTTCGGCCACTCCTGGCGTCGCACGGGGTCCGCCTCGCCGAGGGGATGCGGGTGCGCATCTTCGGCCATCTCGACTTCTATGCACCCTCGGGTCAGCTCGGCCTGAAGATGGTCGACATCGACCCGCGGTTCACGCTGGGCGAGCTCGCCCTGCAGCGCGACGACCTACTCCGGCGGCTGCGCGACAGCGGCCTGATCGACGCCAACCGACAGCGCCCGCTGCCGAGCGTGCCACTGCGCATCGGCGTGGTCACCAGCGTCGACAGCGCCGCGTGGGCCGACTTCCGCCACGAGATCGAGCGCAGTGGGCTGGGCTTCCGGCTGGTGCTCGTCGACACGCGTGTCCAGGGCGACGCGGCTCCGGCACAGTTGGCCCGTTCGATCAGTGCGCTCGGCCGGCGCGCCGACCTCGACGCGGTCGTCGTCATCCGCGGTGGCGGTGCGCGCAGCGAGCTGGCGACGTTCGACCACGAAGCCGTCGCGCTCGCCATCGCCCGTTGCCCGTTGCCGGTGCTCACCGGCCTCGGCCACGAGACCGACCGCAGCGTGGCCGATGAGGTGGCCCATCTGGCGCTGAAGACGCCCACGGCCTGTGCCGGTGCCCTCGTCGAGCGTGTCGGTGCCGCCTGGGCGCGCGCCGAGGAGCACTGGTCGGCCATCACCAGGGCGGCAGCGGCCGTGGTGCGCGAGCGGTCGGCCGAGCTCGACGATCTTGCGTCGACGATCGCGCATCGCACCACCGGTGCGGTCGATCGCGCAGGGGAGCGCCTCGCCGGGCGTGTGGCGCGGCTCGAGCTGGCGGCACCCACGGCCCTCGAACGGTCCGAGCGGCGTCTGGTGCTGGCGGCTGCGGCCGTGCGGCGGGTGCCGCCCCGGGTCGAGCACGAGGCCCGCCATCTCGACGGCCTCGCTGCCCGGGTGCGTCTGCTCGACCCGGTCCACACCATGGCGCGCGGCTGGAGCATCACCCGCACCGCCGACGGCTCGGTGGTGCGCGACGCGTCAGCGGTCGCGCCTGGGGCCGAGATCGTCACCACATTCGCCAGCGGGAGCGCCCGCAGCACCGTCGAGGAGATCCGACCATGACCGACGCCCAGCCCGCCACCCCACCCGCATCCGGATACGCCGAGGCGATCGCCGAGCTCGAGCAGATCCTCGACCGGCTCGAGCGCAGCGACGTCGATGTCGACGTGCTCGCCGAGCAGGTGCGCCGGGCTGCCGAGCTGATCGCGTTCTGTCGCGACCGCATCGGTGCGGCCCGGGTGCAGATCGATCAGGTGGTGGCCGACCTCGGCGAGGCATGACCCGCGGATCGGGCCTAGCCTCACCTCGTGCCCTCCCCCCTTCCGCCGCCGCCTTCCCTCGCTGGCATCGCGGCGCGTGTCGACGCCCGCCTGCGTGCCCTGATCGACACCGAGTACGCGCGGTGGACGGCGTTCGACCCTGATCTTGCGGCTCCGTTGAGCGAGGTGGGCAGGCTCGTGCTCTCCGGCGGCAAGCGGTTGCGGCCGGCCTTCACCTACTGGGGCTTCGTCGGTGCCGGCGGCGACCCGACCGATCCGGCCGTGACCGATGCCGGTGGGGCGTTCGAGCTGATGCACGCCTTCGCCCTGTTCCACGACGATGTGATGGACGACGCCGCCAGTCGGCGTGGTGCGCCCACCACCCACGTGGTGTTCGCCGACCATCACAGCTCGGGCGGCTGGTCGGGCGAGGCCCGTCGCTTCGGTGAGGGCATCGCCATCTTGGTGGGCGACCTCGCCTTCGTCTACGCCGACCAGATGCTGGCCGGTGCGCCGCCTGCGGCCTGGGCGATCTGGAACGAGCTGCGCGTCGAGCTGAACATCGGCCAGCTGCTCGACATCCTGGGTGGGGTCAGCAACGACCGCCGCCGCGACAAGGCCGAGCGGATCTGCCGCTACAAGAGCGGCAAGTACACCATCGAGCGGCCACTGCACCTGGGCGCCGCGCTCGCCGCGCCGGAGCGCAGCACCGAGCTGCAGCCCCAGCTGAGTGCCTACGGCCTGCCCCTCGGCGACGCGTTCCAGATGCGCGACGACGTGCTCGGCGCGTTCGGCGAGGAAGCGGTCACCGGCAAGCCAGTCGGCGGCGACCTGCGCGAGGGCAAGCCCACCCCGCTGCTCGCCCGTGCGGTCGAGGCGGCCAGCACGGCGCAGCAGGCGGTGCTCGACCGGGTCGGCCGCCCCGATCTCACCGACGACGAAGTCGCAGCCATCCAGCAGGTGATCGTCGACACCGGCGCCCTCGCCGACCTCGAGTCGACCATCACCCGGCTCACCGATGAAGCGATCGCCGCGATCGGGCGGGCCGACGTGACGCCCGAGGCACGCGACGAGCTGGTCGCGCTCGCTCACTACGTCAGCTGGAGGCAGGCATGAGCCGCGCCACTCGTCCGTTGGACGTGGTCGTCATCGGCGCCGGCCTGGGCGGGCTGTCCGCAGCTGCGCACCTGTCGCGCGCCGGCCACACCGTCACCGTCGTCGAGCGCGACCCCATTCCCGGTGGACGTGCCGGGATGATCACCGAGGCCGGGTTCCGCCTCGACAACGGCCCGACCGTGCTCACCATGCCCAACCTGCTCGCCGACGCGTTCAACGCCGCCGGCGCCGAGATGAGCGACTTCATCACGGTGAAGCCGGTCGATCCGATGTACCGCGCGGTCTACGCCGACGGCTCGGTGCTCCATGTGCGCCACGGCCGTGAGGCGATGACGCAGGAGATCCGCGAGTTCGCCAACGCTCGCGAGGCCGAGGCGTTCGGCCGCTTCTGCGACTGGCTCGAACGGCTCTACCGGGTCGAGATGGCCCACTTCATCGACGCCAACTTCGACTCGGTGCTCGACCTGGTGAAGCCGTGGCGGGCCGGGCTCGAGCTGGTGCGCATGGGTGGCTTCGGCAAGCTCGGCCGCAAGGTGGCGAGCTTCTTCGACGACGAGCGTCTGCAGCGGATCTTCAGCTTCCAGTCGATGTACGCCGGCCTGGCCCCCTACGAGGCCCTCTCGCTCTACGCCGTCATCACCTACATGGACTCTGTCGAGGGTGTGTTCGTGCCCGAGGGCGGCATGCACGCGATGGCGACCGGCCTGGCCGCTGCGGTCGAGAAGGCGGGCGTCACGATCCGCTACAACAGCCCCGTCACGCGCATCCTGCGCGACGGCAGCGGCGCGGTGAGCGGTGTCGAGCTCGCCGGGGGCGAGATGGGTGGCGAGCGGCTCGCTGCCGATGTGGTGGTGTGCAACCCCGACCTGCCCGTGGCGTACCGGACGCTGCTCGGTGGCGTCGACGCGCCACGCGTGGCTCGTCGGGGCAAGTACTCGCCGAGCTGCCTGCTGTGGGTTGCTGGCGTCAAGGGCCTGCCCCCGGCGGACGCTGCGCACCACAACATCCACTTCGGCCACGACTGGGACGGTGCGTTCCGTGCGCTCATCCGCGACGGCGTGCGCATGCCCGACCCGTCGATCCTCGTCACGCTCCACTCGCTCGACGACCCCACGCTGGCGCCGGAGGGCTGCAGCAGCATCTACGTGCTCGAGCCCACCCCCAACCTCGACGGCCGCATCGACTGGGGCCGCGAGCGCGACCGCATCGTCGAATCGCTGCGCGCCAAGGTGGCCGGCCTCGGCTACCCGACCGACGTGCAGGTCGAGCGGATCTACGACCCGCTCGACTGGGAGGCGATGGGCATGGAGCGCGGCACGCCGTTCGCGCTGGCGCACACGTTCCGCCAGACCGGCCCGTTCCGCCCGAACAACGTCGACAAGCGCGTGCCCGGGCTGGTGTTCACCGGATCGAGCACCCTGCCCGGTGTGGGCGTGCCGATGGTGCTGGTGTCGGGCAAGCTCGCCGCCGAGCGGGTGCAGCAGCACGCGGAGCGCCGTCGATGAGCCCCGCACGCCGGCCCCGACCGGCCGGCTCCACCGACCCGGTGCCGCTCGAGGAGAGCTACGCGCGGTGCAAGGAGCTGAACAAGCGCTACGGCACCACCTACTACTGGAGCACCAAGGTGCTGCCGAAGGTGAAGCAGCACCACGTCTGGGCGCTGTACGCGTTCTGCCGCTACGCCGACGACATCGTCGACGACCTCGGCCCGGCCCCGGTCGAGCGGCGGGCCGCCGCGCTCGCCGAGTTCGGTGAGGAGTTCTTCGCCGACCTCGCCGTCGGCCGCTCCGAGCACCCGGTGCTCAAGGCCGTGGTGCACACCGTGCGCGCCTTCGACATCGACCCCGACTGCTTCCGACGGTTCCTGCGCTCGATGACGATGGACCTCAGCGTGGCGACCTACGAGACCTGGGACGACCTGCTCGTCTACATGGACGGTTCGGCGGCGGTGATCGGCGAGATGATGCTGCCCATCCTCGAACCGCTCCAGCCCGAGGCGCTGCCGCACGCCCGCGATCTGGGCAATGCCTTCCAGCTCACCAACTTCCTGCGCGACATCGACGAGGACCTCGACCGCAACCGCCAGTACGTGCCGCAGGAGGACCTCCGCCGGTTCGGGGTCGACCTCACTGCGCGTCGCTGCACGCCGGAGTTCGTCGAGTTGATGAAGTTCGAGATCGCCCGCTGCCGCGAGCTCTACGTCTCGGCCGACCTCGGCCTGTCGATGCTCCCACCCCAGTCGGCCAAGTGCATCGGCGCAGCCCGGGTGCTCTATGGCCGCATCCTCGACAAGATCGAGCAACAGCAGTACGACGTGTTCGCCAAGCGGGCCCGTGTGTCGACGGCGGAGAAGGCGCTGATGGTCGCCAAGCTCACGTCGCCGTTCGGGCGATGAGCCCGGCCCCGGCGAGCCGCTCGGCGGCAGCTGCCGCAGCAGCCGCCGGGCTGACGCTCGCGGGGATGATCGCCACCCCGCTCGCCAGTCGCGGGGGTGCCGTGCGGCGCGTGCTGTCGAGCGTGGTGGTGAGTGGTCTGGCGGCCACCACCGGGCTGGTGGCCGCGAGGCGTTGGGGCCCCGGCCGTGCTGCTGCCGCGGCGAGCAGCGTGGCGGTGTCGACGGCGCTCGTCGAGCGGATCGGCACCCGCACCGGCTGGCCGTTCGGCGGCTACGGCTACACCGGTGTGTTGCGGCCCGAGGTGGGTGGTGTGCCGGCGATCGTGCCTGCCGCCTGGTTCGCGATGGCGGTTCCTGCTCGTGAGGCGGCTCACGCCGCGCTCGGCCACCGCTCGAGCCGTGCGTCGCGCATCGTGCTCGGCGCTGCGGCGCTCACCGCCTGGGACCTGTTCCTCGACCCGCAAATGGTGGGCGAGGGCTACTGGTCGTGGCGCCGCCGCGGCCGCTACCGCGGCATCCCGCTCAGCAACTACGTGGGCTGGCTGCTGACCGGCCTCGGGGTGATGGCCCTGCTCGAGCTGACCTTGCCGGTCGACGACGCGCGCGACGGCTCCGACGCGGCCGATCCGGTGCTCGTCGCCGAGTACGGGGTGATGGCAGCGATGGAGACGCTCGGATTCGCGGTGTTCTTCCGCGACCGGGTGGTGGCGGCCGTCGGCGGCGCCGGGATGCTGCCGGTGGCCGTGCTGGCTGCGCGTCGGGTGCTCGCCCAGCGGCACTGGCGCACCGGGGGAGCTCGTGGCTGACGCTGGGCGTGACGTGGTGGTGGTCGGCGGCGGGGTCGGTGGCCTCGCTGCAGCCATCCGGTTGCGCGCCGCAGGCCACCGGGTGCTGGTGCTCGAGCGCAACGAGGTGGCCGGCGGCAAGCTGGCCGTGCGCGAGCGCGACGGTTACCTGTTCGACACCGGGCCGTCGCTGGTCACGCTGCCGCACGTCTTCGACGAGCTGTTCCGCCTGGCCGGCACCACCCTGGCCGACGAGGTCGACCTGGTGCGCCTCGACCCGCAGTTCGAGTACCACTGGCGCGACGGCTACCGGCTCACCGTCGGCGACCGAGGCTGCGACGCGCCGGGGTACGCCGAGTGGGTCGAGCGCGGCCGACGGATCTGGGAGGTCAGCGAGCGCACGTTCTTCGCCGGGCCGATGAGCGGTCCGGTGTCGCTCGCCCGACGGCTGCGCAGCCCACGCGACTTCACCGCCATCGATGCGTTGCGCACCCTGCACGACGCGGCCTCGCGCCAGTTCGCCGACCCGCACCTCGTGCAGTGGGCCGACCGCTACGCCACCTACTCCGGCTCGTCTCCCTACGAGGCGCCGGCGACGCTCGGGTGCATCCCTGGCATCGAGCAGCAGTTCGGCTGCTGGTACCCGATGGGTGGCCTCGGCACGCTGGCCGCGGCGGTGGTGCGCGTCGCCGAGCGCGCCGGCGTCGAGATCCGCTGCCGCAGCGAGGTCGTGGCGATCACCACCGACGCCCGCATCGGAGGCCGGGCCGACGGGGTGCTGCTCGACGACGGCACCCATCTCGACGCCGACGTGGTGGTGGTGAACGCCGACGCCTACCACCTCTACCGCGACCTGCTGCCCGACGCGAAGGCGCTGCGCCGCGTGCAGCGGGCCACCCTGTCGACGAGCGGGTTCGTGGTGCTCGTCGGCGCGCGTGGCACCACGCCGGGCATCGCCCACCACAACGTGTGGTTCAGCGACGACTACCGCGGCGAGTTCGACCAACTCGCCGCCGGCCAGTGCGCCGACGACCCGACGATCTACGCCTGCGTCAGCTCGGTGACCGACCCGTCGCAAGCGCCGGAGGGGTGCGAGAACTGGTTCCTGCTGGTGAACACCCCACCAGCCGTCGACGTCGACCGCGACGCGATGGCTGCCCTCGTGCTCGACCGGCTGGCGAGCCACGGTGTCGACGTGCGCGAGCGGGCCGAGTTCGTCGAGACGATCACGCCGTTCGATCTGGAGGACCGCTTCCGGTCGCCCGGCGGGGCGATCTACGGCACGTCGTCGAACGGTCGGCGCGCCGCGTTCGTGCGCCCCGGCAACCGTGGGTCGCGGCGTGGGCTGTACCTCGTCGGCGGCAGCAGCCACCCGGGCGGCGGCCTGCCGCTGGTGACGATGAGCGCCCGCATCGTGGCCGACCTCGTCGCGGACGACCAGCGATGAGGCGGCTCGTGCCGCGGCCGTCGTTGTTGACGCTCGCCCGGCTCGTGGCTGCAGCCATGGTGCTGCGCCGGGTGGCGATGGCGGCCCGGCGCCGACCACCGCTGCAGCCGGTGCCCGGGTCGGCGACGTCGACCGGGCCGACCGACCTGCCGACGATCAGCGTCGTCGTGCCGGCCCGCGACGAGGCCGACCGCATCGGCCCGCTGCTCGAGGCACTGCGCGACGCGCCCGGTGTGGCCGAGGTGCTCGTGGTCGACGACGAGAGCCGCGATGCCACTGCCCAGGTCGTCGCTGCGGCCGGTGCCCGTGTGCTGGCCGGCCGGCCGCTGCCCGAGGGATGGGCAGGCAAGGCGTGGGCGCTGCAGCAGGGCCTCGAGGCGGCGACAGGCGAGTGGGTGGTGATGCTCGACGCCGACACCCGGCCCGCGCCGGAGCTGCCGCAGGCGCTCGTCGCTCGCGCCGTGGCCGACGGCATCGACCTGGCCACCGTCGGCGGACGCTTCGAATGCCCCACCCCCGGGGTGGCCTGGCTGCACCCGGCGATGCTCACCACCCTGGTGCACCGCTTCGGCCCGGCGGGCAGCACCGTGCGGGTGGCGCCCGAGCGGCTGCTCGCCAACGGCCAGTGCATGGCCGCGGCGCGCGAGCGCCTTGTCGCCACAGGTGGCCTGGCACCGGTCGCCGGGCAGGTGGTCGAAGACGTGGCCCTCGCCCGTCACCTCGCTGCCGAGGGGTGGAACGTCGCGATGCTCGACGGCGCCGCGTTGTTGACCACGCGCATGTTCGACGACCTCGGCCACACCTGGCGCGGCTGGGGCCGCTCGCTCGCGCTGCCCGGGGCCGAGCCACTGTCGCGCCAGCTCGTCGACCTGGTGGTGCTCGTGCTCGCCCAAGCGCTGCCGATGGTCCGTCTGCTCACCCGGCGCGCGGACGTCATCGACATGGTGCTGCTCGTCACCCGGCTCGGCACGCTGGCCGGTACGGCGCCCGCCTACGAGTTGCCCGACCGCGCCCGGCGCGCGGCCTACGCGCTGTCGCCGCTCGCCGACGCTGTGGCGGTGGCTGCGGTCGGGGTCGGTGTGGCTCGACCCCTGCTCGGCCGGCGCCACGTGTGGCGCGGCCGCTCCTACGGCTGAGCCGGAAGGTCGTCAGTCGCGGTCCTGCCAGGTGCAGATGCATGCTTCGTTGCCGTCGGCGTCGGCGAGGACCCACCACGCCCGCGCGAAGCGGTCGGTCACCATTCGTCCCCCGGCCGCCAGCGCCGCCTCGATGCGTGCCGAGGCTTCGTCCTGGGGCACGGACACGTCGATGTGGAACCGGTCACGGCCAGGTCGCGGCTCCTCCATCGTCTGGAACCACATCGGAGGGCCGAGACGCAGCGGATCGACCAGCACCCCGTCGACATCGCGGTAGCCGAGCACCGCTGCCCAGAACGGCCTGATGCGGTCGGCGTCGAGGGTGTCGAGGGCAACTTCCACCGCCTGGGCCCCACCCGGCTCTGCGCTGGCGCCGACCACCACCGCCAGCTGAGAGATGCGATGGGCGAGGTCGACGTCGTGGGTGGTGAGGCCACCGAGGTCGTGGGTGGTGAGCGCGACGCGTACCCGGTCGGGGTAGCGGATGTCGATGTCGGGGTGGTGGTCGGCGTTGTCGGCGGCTGCTGCGACGGCGGCGGCCAATGCCGTGGCGGCCTGGAACGAGCCGGCGCGGAAGTGGGCCACCAGCGAGCCGAGGATGATGCGCCAGTCGTCGAGGCTGTCGAGAGCGGCGATCTCGTCGAAGGTGAGCGGTGTGTACAGCGGCCGGGTCATCGGCCCAGTAGAGCAGGTGGCTCTGCGAGCTCGCTCGTCAGGCCGAGCCGGCGGCGGGCCGCTTCGCCAACGCAGCCTGGGCGAAGCGCAGGCCGATGAAGGTCATCAGCACACCGGTCATCGCCGTGCGGTAGGGGCCGTCGACCACCAGTTGCACGAACGGCACGGCGAACACGCCGGCTCGGGCGCCCCAAGCGAACGAGCGCGTGGCCGCGAACACGAGCGCCAGGACGCCCACGGCGACCAGGGCCGTGACCGGCGACAGCACGCAGATCGCGCCGACGAAGCACAGCACACTGCGCCCGCCGCGGAACCGGTCGAACACCGGCCAGGCGTGGCCCACCATGGCCGCCAGGCCGCCCAGGTAACCAACCCACCAGTCGCCCTCGGGTGCGAGCCACAGGCCGACCGCGGCCGCGAGCGCCCCTTTGGCCACGTCGCCGACGAACACCGGCACCGCAGCGCGCCGCCCGACGGTCTCCTTCGCGTTCCAGTAGCCCGGGTTGCGGTCGCCCACGGTGCGCAGGTCGCGGCCGGTGGTCAGCCGGGCGATCGGGATCGAGCCGAGCAGGTACCCGATCAGCACTGTCACGACGACCGCCACGACTGCCATGCTGGCACCGTGACGGATCCGACGCCGCACTGCATCGCCAGCTTCCATCTCGTGCGCACCTCGAGCCGGGTGCGCGCCATGGCCCGGCTCGGCCTCGACCGGGGCCGGCTGCGGCGCGTTCCGGGACTGGTGTTCTGGCGCCTGCTCGGCACCGGAGCGGGCAGCGACACGGGGCCGGGCGCCGACCTGCGCCGCACCGCGCTGTTCGCCGTGTGGCGCGACGCGGCGTCGCTCGCCGAGTTCGAGGCGTCGATGGCCGACCGCTGGGCTGCGGCCGAGGAGATGTGGACCGTGCACCTGCGCGGCGCCGGCGGCCATGGCGCGTGGCGCGGCGTCGACGTGCTCGGCCTGCTCGAGCCGGCGCAGCACGCGGGCGTCGACGGCCCGGTGGCCATCATCACGCGAGCCGATGTGCGTCGCAGTTCGTGGAAGGCCTTCCGGCAGGTCGGCCCCGCGGTGAGCGCCGAGCTGCGCGCCTCCGACGGCCTGCTCGCCGTCGTGGCCATCGGCGAGGCGCCCGTCGGCCGGCTCGGCACGTTCAGCGTGTGGAGCTCGACCGCAGCTGCCCGAGCGTTCGCCACGACAGGCCCGCACCACCGCGACGTGGTGCGGCGCACGCGCTCGGAGGGTTGGTACGGCGAGGAGCTCTTCGCCCGCTTCGAGCCGGTGTCGTCATCCGGGTCGTGGGACGGTCACGACCCGCTGGCGGGTCTGCTGGGCACCTGACGGCGTCGCTCGCGCACCGGCGCCAGCATCCCGTAGGGCGCACCGCCCCGGCGATGGTGCTCGCGGTGGGCCTCGGCGAGCTGCTCGAAACCCGGCACGGTGCGCCCGCCGAACAGCGGGGGGCGGCCGTGGATGTAGATGTCGTGGACGATGGCGTACACCAGCCCGTAGGCGGTGACCCCGATGCCGACCGGCACCAGCACCTCGAACCCGGACACGTTGAACCCGATCGCGAACCCGATCATCACCAGTGCCGCGAACATCACCGGGTACGCGTCGTTGGCCTCCCACCGGCGCGGCGACTCGCCGGACCGGATCGGCCGATGGTGCGAGCGGTGCAGCCCCAAACCGAACCCGTGCATGACGAACCGGTGCACGAGCGCGGTGAGCGGTTCCATCAGCACGAAGGCGACGAGGGCCACGGACACCGGGAGCACGGTCATGACGCTATCCGGCTCAGCGGTAGCGAGCGAGGGCCTCGGCGATGACCGCCGTCGACGAGCGGTCCGTGGCGGTGACCGTGGCGACGCCGTACTCGCCGACGACCGCAGCGAGCCAGGGTGGCCGGACCACGGCGGCGACGGTGATCGGCTCGTCGAGGCCCGATCCCTCGACCGCGAGCCGGACGAACAGCGTGGCGTAGTCCGGTGGGCGCAGGTCGTGGGCCAGCTCGTGCAGGGCGTAGGGGTCGGGTGTGGTGCTCGTCGGCTGCAGGGTCACCAGGCTCTGCGACGTCGGCTGCGTGGCGCCGCCGATCAGCCCTGACCCGTCGCAGATCACGGCCCCGTGCACCTGTGCGGCCCGTGCCCCGGCGAGCATCAGCGCCACATAGGCGCCGAGGCCACGGCCGACCACCGTGATCGCGGCGGCGCCACCGAGGCCGAGCAGGTGGGCCAGCGCGGCGTCGGCGTCGGCGAGCAGGATCTCGGCGGTGTACCCGCCACCGGCCGGCAGGCTCGATGCCCCGTGGCCGGTGAAGTCGAGGCCGTGCACGGGGCCGGGCCAGGCCTCGGCCCAGGCCGGCACGGTGTCGGGGGTGCGCTCGCCGAGCCCGTGGAGCAACAGCAGCGGCCGCCCGTCGCCGGTGGCGTCGCGCAGGGTGTGCAGGGCCAGATGGACCCGGTTGTGGGTGAGCAGGGTGGGGCCCGTCGTTGGGCTCACGCGGTGCTCCCGATCAGCTCGAGGATCAGCGCGGCCACGGCATCGGGGCGTTCGATGTGCACGAAGTGGCCGACACCGTCGATCAGCTCGCACCGTCCACCCAGGGGAAGGTGCGGCCGGACGTGCTTGGGCAGGGTGCCCCAGCCCATCGGCTCCTGCTCGCTGCCGAGCACACCGAGGAACGGCATTGCCAGACCGGGCAGGCGGCTGAGGCTCCACTCGTGGCGCCACGGCCCGAACCCGCCCATGCGCATGCTCGGGTCGATCTTCCACCGCCAGCCGTCGTCGGACTCGAACGCGCCGACGGTCACCAGGTACTCGAGCCACTCGATCGGCAGGCGAGGGTTCATCCGGGCCCGGCGTCGGGCGAGCTCGCCCAGGGTGCCCGGCTTGCGGGCCGCGTGTGCGGTGGAGCGACGGTGGTCGAGCCACGCGGCGACGTCGCTCGCCATCATCCGCGTCCGTTCGTGCTCGGCCACATCGGGAAGCGTGCGGCCACCGGGGATGCCGTCGAGGTTGACGAGGTGGCTGAACCGGTAGGGCTGCGCATCGGCCAACTGGATCATCAAGGCGCCGCCCTTGGAGTGGCCGATCACCGGTGCGGGGGCGCTGGTGACGGAGTCCATGACGGCGATCGCGTCGCGCAGGTCGGCCTCCCACGAGTACAGCGAGGCGTGCTCGCTGTCGCCATGGCCGCGCTGGTCCCAGGCGACCACTCGCCAGCCCTCGGCGGCCAGCAGCGGGGCGAAGACGTCGTAGGTGCGGGCCAGGTCGAATCCACCGTGCACGCAGAACAGCGGCGGCGCGGCCGGGTCGCCCCACTCCTTCACGGAGATGCGCACCCCTCCGGCGTCGAGGTCGTGGATCCGGGTCGGGGCGACGGCTCCGGGGTACTCGATCGTCGCTGCGGTCACGGCCGTCGACCCTATGGCGCGAGGGCAGAGGCCGCCGAATCACAGGTACGCTCGCGCCCATGCGTCGGGTGGGGCTCGTGGGACTCAGTGGGGTGTTCGTGCTGCTCCCAGTGCTAGCGACCGCCTGTGGCGGCGACGACAGCCAGGCCGGGCAGACTCTGCCGCCGATGCTCACCACCACGACCACCACCACGATGGTCACGACGACCACCGAGTACATCCCGGTCGTCTACATCGTGCAGCCCGGCGACGGGTTGAAGCGGATCGCCGAGTCGTTCGGTGTCGACTACGACGAGCTGCTGGTGCGCAACGGCATCACCGACCCGAACCTGCTCTATGCCGGTCAGGAGCTGGTCATTCCGCCGCCCACCATTGCGATCGTCACCGACACGCTCCCCACGACGACCGTGACGACCACCACGCTGGTCGTGCTGAACCCGTGACAGGAACGGGACCTCGGACCCAGGCCCGAGCCCTGTTCGCCGGTTTACACTGATGAGGCAACCGACGAGCTCGCGGTGGTGCGCACCCCGAGCCACGAGGGAGGAACCATGAACGACAACGGCGATTTCTGGCCCACGCTCGAGCACTGGAGCGTGAAGATCCCGCTGCACACCGGCCATGTCCGGATGTCGGCGTTGGACGAGACCGGGTTCGTGCAGCTGGCGCCCGCACCGTTCGAGGTGCCGGCGAGCGAGTACGAGCCGCTCGAGTACATGGACTGGAAGAGCGGTGGCGACACCAACTTCGCACCCCTCGCGTCGGCCGACGGCCAGCTCGACTGCCGTGGGTTCTGGGACAAGGGCAAGACCGACAAGGACGCGCTCTGGACCGTGAACTCCGATCGCACGCCGACGTTGAAGCAGTACGTCGAGAGCGTCGGGGCCAATTTCGGCCGGGTGCGGATCATCAAGCTCGAGCCGCAGAACCGCGCCCAGGCGATCCGCTCGATCCACCGCGACGACAACAACCGCTTCAACCCCGAGCACGAGGGCTGGGTGGTGCGGTCGTGGGTCGAGCTCACCGACAACCCCGACAGCTACATGCTGCTCATGGACAACGACGAGCAGGGCTTGCCGGATCCGGCCACCGAGCGCCGGGTCCCGCTGCACCGTGGGTCGCGCTTCGTGGTCGACACCCAGCGCCTGTGGCACGTCGTCGTGCACAACGGCACGGCGCCGCGCTACGCGCTGATCACCAGCTTCGAGTCGAGCCCGACCCTCGAGCGCTGGATCGACTCGCAGCTGCCCGTCACTGTCTGATCGTCACTGTCTGATCGTCACGGTCTGATCGACACGGTCTGATCGACACGGTCTGATCGTCGCCGGCGGCCGCGGCCGGTCGGCTCAGCTGCCGCGCCGGTGGGCCACGGCGAGGTCGGCGATGTCGCGCATGATGCGTGCCAGGTCGAAGTCCTTCGGCGTGTAGACCGCGGCGACCCCTGCGTCGCGCAGGGCGACCTGGTCGGGGCCGGGGATGATGCCCCCCACCACCACCGGAGCGTCGACGCCGTCGGCGGCGAGCCGTGCGAGGACGTCGGGCACCAGCGCGAGGTGCGACCCCGACAGGATCGACAGGCCGATCACGTCGGGGTCCTCGTCGCGTGCTGCCGCGGCGATCTGCTCGGGGGTCGAGCGGATGCCGGCGTAGACCACTTCCATGCCTGCATCGCGGGCGGCGACGGCGATCTGCTCGGCGCCGTTGGAGTGCCCGTCGAGGCCCGGCTTGGCGACGAGGAACTTCGGCGGCCCACCGGGGATCGAGCGGACGAAGGCCGCTACGTCGCCCAGCTCGCCGACGCGCCTGCCGACCGCGGCGGCCACGCCCGTGGGCGCGCGGTACTCGCCGAACACCTCGCGCAGCACGGCCCCCCACTCGCCGGTGGTGCCACCGGCGCGGGCGAGGGCGATCGAGGGCTCCATGATGTTGTCGCCCTCACGTGCCGCGCGGCGCAGCTCGTCGAGCGCGGCCTCGACGGCGGAGGTGTCGCGTGCGGCTCGCCACGCCTCGACGTCGGCGATCGTCTCGGCCTCGCGGGCGGGGTCGACGGTGAGGATCTTGTCGCTGCCACCGAGGGGCGACTCCTCGGTCTCGGTGTAGGCGTTCAGCCCGACCACCACCTGATCGCCGGCCTCGATCCGTCTGGTGCGCTCGGCCATCGACCGCACCAACCGGCCCTTCAGCTCGTCGATCGCGGCGAACGCGCCACCCAACTCGAGCACCTCGGTGAGCTCGGCCCAGGCTGCGTCGCGCAGCTCGGCAGTGCGTGCCTCGACCACCTTCGACCCGTCGAAGATGTCGCCGTGCTCGAGCAGGTCGGTCTCGAACGCGAGGACCTGTTGCATCCGCAACGACCACTGCTGGTCCCATGGACGGGGCAGGCCGAGCGCCTCGTTCCACGCCGGCAGCTGCACACTGCGCGCCCGCGCCCGCTTCGACAGGGTGACGGCCAGCATCTCGAGGACGATCCGCTGCACGTTGTTCTCCGGCTGGGCCTCGGTGAGGCCGAGGCTGTTCACCTGCACGCCGTAGCGGAAGCGACGGGCCTTGGCGTCGGTGACGCCGTAGCGCTCGAAGCCGATGCGATCCCACAGGTCGGTGAAGGCGCGCATCTTGCACACCTCCTCGACGAAGCGGATGCCGGCGTTGACGAAGAACGAGATCGAGCCGAACACCTGGGTGAACTGCTCGGGGGCGACCTGGCCGCTGTCGCGCACGGCATCGAGCACGTCGATCGCCGTGGCCAGCGAATAGGCGATCTCCTGCACGGGCGTGGCGCCGGCCTCCTGCAGGTGGTACGAGCACACGTTCATCGGGTTCCACCGCGGCGCGTGGTTGGCGCACCAGGCCACCATGTCGACGATCAACCGCTTGCTCGGCTCCGGCGGGAAGATGTACGTGCCGCGCGACAGGTACTCCTTGACGATGTCGTTCTGCGTGGTGCCGCGCAGCTCGGTGGTGGGCACACCCTGCTCGGCGGCGTTCGCGACGTAGAGCGCCAGCAGCCACGCCGCCGTGGCGTTGATCGTCATCGACGTGTTCATCGTGCCCGGGGGGATGCCCTCGAGCAGCGTGCGCATGTGGCCGAGGTGGGTGACCGGCACACCGACCTTGCCCACCTCACCGCGGGCGATCACCGAATCGGGGTCGTAGCCGGTCTGGGTGGGCAGGTCGAACGCGATCGACAGCCCGGTCTGCCCCTTGGCCAGGTTGGTGCGGTAGAGCTCGTTGCTCATCCGGGCCGTCGAGTGCCCGGAGTAGGTGCGCATCATCCACGGTTCGTCGCGACGGGGTGCAGTGTCTCCGGTCATCGGACAAGTGTTACCCGGGAGCCACCCCGATCACCAGCCGGGCCCCGGTGGGGGTGAGCTCGGTCACCGTCACCGACACGGTCGGGCCGAAGCCGTCGACCTCGGTCGAGTCGCCCGGGCCGAGCAGGTCGGTGTGCGGCGGCTCGCTGCCGATCGGGCGCTGGCTGCGCAGCACGCCCGGGCCCGCCTGGTCGCGGGTCGACTCGCTGATCAGGTGCACCGACACCCCGGCCTCGGGCAGATGGTCGTGCAGGCCCGTGGGCAGGAGGTACTCGATGCTGATCAGCCGGTCGGTGCCGAGCCGCACGACGGCCAGGCGCGGGGTGCGGCTCGACGCGTCACCGCCCTGCACCGGCGTGCTCGCCCCGGCCAACTCGAGCTCGATGCGCCCCCCGGTGGGTGTCGCCCCCACCAGCTCGGAGGCGTCGACGACGAGCACGTCGGCGGCCTCGAGCCAGCCGAGGTCGTAACGGTTGATGCCGAGGGTGTCGGGCCCGTCGCGGCGGGTCGGGTCGGCGTCGTGGGCCGCTGCCGAGTTGCTCATCAGGTCGAGCGCGCTCGAGTAGACCAGCTCGCTCGACTCCGGTCCGGTGGCCATGCCGACGAGGATGCCCGAGTGCGGCAGGCCCAGGGTGTGGCCGAGCTCGTGCTGGACGAGGTCGAGCAGCGGCACCGCCCCCCAGGCCGGGCTGAAGTCGCTGGCGCCGATGTAGGCGGCACGGCGCGTCGCCGAGGCGGGGCACTCCCGGTCGGCGGCTGGTTCGTCGGGCACCCCGGCCCGGCACTCGAACCAGGCGCCCGGCCGCCCCCAGCCTCCGGCCTTGCCCTCGGCATGCTCGGCGTTCGCGACGGCCAGCACCACGTCGGCCTCGTCGGACGACTGGTCGAGCGCGGCGTCGGCGCATTCCTCGGCACCGTCGCCGTCGGCGAGCGCGACGACCCCACCCGGGCGCAGCTCGACGCGGTAGCGCTCGAACGACACCGTGGCGTAGTACGCCGACACCCGTTCGCCGATGCGGGCGACGACGTCCTGGGGCGAGAGCATCAGCCGCAGGTCGGCGTCGCCGTAGAGCGGGTTCGTGGTCGTGTCCGGGACGGCGCAGACCCACACCTCGACCACATCGTCGCGCGGGGCGCCCGGGTCGGCGGTGAGCCGCTCGAACAGATCGGCGCCCGGGTCGACCGGACGTGGCTCGGCGTCGAGCGAGCTGCAGCCGACAGCGACCGCGAAGCATCCACCGGCGGTCAGCAAATTCGTCAAGATTCGCTCAAGTCGTCGCGTGCGGGTGCCGATACCCCTGACGCTACGGTGCGCGCACTGGTCCCGGCGGGAACCTGTGGAAGCGGGCGGAAGCCATCTGGGGAGCGCCGCGGCGGTGTGCTCCTGGACGGCCGCTGGTGCCGGTGATCGGCGGATGATCACCGGCACCGCACCGGGGCTGTCGCTGCGGTGCCCGGCGTCAGCCGACCGCGTCGGCGAGCAAGTCGAGGTAGGTGTGGCGCGGCACGTCGATCGCCCCGAGCGACACGAGGTGCGGGGTGGTCCACTGGACGTCGAGCAGCGTCGTTCCCCGTTCGCGCAGCAGCTCGACGAGTGCCACGAGCGCGACCTTCGACGCATCGCGGCCCGTGGAGAACATCGACTCACCGGCGAAGAACCGACCGATCGACACGCCGTACAGCCCGCCGACCAGCTCGCCGTCGAGGTAGGTCTCGACGGAGTGCGCCCAACCAAGGTGGTGCAGGCGGTCGTAGGCGTCGACGAAGGCCGAGGTGATCCAGCCGTTCGGTCGCCGTGGGTCGCCGCAGCGCTCCATCGTTGCCCGGAAGGCCGTGTCGACGCGCACCTCGTAGCGCTGGCACGACCGGCGCAGCGACCGCGACACGACCAGGCCGTCGAGAGGCAGCACGCCGCGCGGATCGGGCGACCACCAGCCGACGAGCCGTCGGCGCACCGGCATCGGGAACAACCCGGAACGGTAGGCGCTGATCAGCGTGCCGGGCTCGAGGTCGGCGCCGACGGCGCACAACCCGTTCGGGTCGGCGCTGGCAGGGTCGGGCATGCGCCACGGCGAGGCCGGCACCGGTGCGGGGTCCGGCCAGACCTGGGCGCGCTCGCTCATGCGCCCATCATGCACCGGTGGCGCAGCCGGTGCGGCTCAGTACTGGTAGAAGCCGCGGCCGCTCTTGCGGCCGAGGTGGCCGGCGGCAACCATGCGGCGCAGGGTCGGCACCGCGGCGTAGTTGGGGTCGCGGAACTCGGCGTAGAGCGCGTCGAGGATGGCGAGCGAGGTGTCGAGGCCGACGAGGTCGAGCAGCGCGAACGGGCCCATCGGGAAGTTGCAGCCGCCCTTCATGGCGGTGTCGATGCTCTCCTTGGTGGCGGTGCCCTGCTCCCACATCCGCACGGCGTTGTTGAGGTAGGGGAACAGCAGCGCGTTGACGATGAAGCCGGCCCGGTCGGTGACCTCGACGGCGTCCTTGCCGCAGGCCACGGCGAACTCGGTGGCGGTGGCGATGGTGTCGTCGCTGGCGGTGAGCGGGCGGATGATCTCGACGAGCTTCATCATCGGCGCCGGGTTGAAGAAGTGGATGCCGCACACCCGGTCGGGGCGCTGCGTGCTCATCGCCAGCTCGACCACCGGGAGGGTGGAGGTGTTGGTGGCGATGATCGCGTCGGCGCCGAGCACGGCGTCGAGCTCGGCGAAGAGGGCCTTCTTCACGTCGAGGTCCTCGACGACGGACTCGATCACCAGATCGCAGCCGGCGAGGTCGGCGATCTGGTCGGTCGCCGTGATCCGACCCAGGATGGCGGTGCGCTCGTCGTCGGTGGCCTTGCCGCGCTCGACCGCCTTGGCGAGCGCACGACCGAGCGCGCTCAGCATCGCGTCGGCGCTCGACTGAGTGCGCGAGCGCACGACGACGTCGTAGCCGGCACGGGAGGCGACCTCGGCCAACCCGGCTCCCATGATGCCCGACCCGATCACTCCGATGCGCTTCACTGTTGCCATGACCGGCAGCGTAGCTACCCATGAGTAACTTCTACGAGTCCGCAGTGGCCGCGCCGGTGGGTGCCGTTCGGGTCGAGGTCGCTGCCGCGCTGTCGTTCTTCATGGAGCTCGACCGCTTGAAGAGCGTCGAGCGCCGCAACCACCTCGCCGACGGGAGCCGTCGCGAGAACACGGCCGAGCACTCGTGGCACCTCGGCATGGCGGTGCTGGTGCTCGCCCCGTACGCCACCGAGGACATCGACGTCGGCCGGGCCGTGGCGATGGCGCTCGCCCACGACATCGTCGAGATCGATGCCGGCGACACCTTCGCCTACGACCAGGGCGACCACCTCGCCTCGAAAGAGGCGCGCGAGCAAGCTGCGGCCGACCGTCTGTTCGGGATGCTGCCGGCGGAGACAGGCCGGCACCTGCGCGAGCTGTGGGAGGAGTACGAGCGGGGCGACACGGCCGACGCCCGCTTCGTGATGGCCGTCGACCGGATGGCCCCGATGCTGCTCAACCTCGCCGAAGGCGGCACCACCTGGCGCGAGCACGGCATCACCCCCGAGCGGGTCGTCGAGCGCAACGGCCCGCACATCGAGCCGGCGCTGCCCGAGGTGTGGGTGCACGCCAAGGCGCTGCTCGACCGCTGGCCGGGCTGAGCCGCCCGAGCACGGTCGGCGGTGCGCGGCGTCACCACGAGTTCACCCGGCGTTCGCCCCGTCATCGATCATCGGCCGGTACCGTGCCCGCCATGTCGTCCACCTCTGCCGGCCCGCTCGACCTCGAGGCGCTGATGCGCGACCCGCGCCGGCTGGTGGCACTCGACGCAGTGCACAACTTCCGCGACCTCGGCGGCTACCCGGTCGTGTCCGACGGCCAGGTCGTCGGCAGCACGCGGTGGGGCGTGCTCTACCGGGCCGACGGGCTCTACCGGCTCACCGGGCCCGACGTCGAGGTGGTGCGCGGCCTCGGCCTGCGCACGGTGATCGACCTGCGCTCGCAGCCCGAGCTCGACGAGCGCGGGCGATTCCCGCACGACGCGATCGATCTCGCGTTCCACCACCTGCCGATCATCGACGCCACCTGGGACCACTCGAGCGTCGCGGCCGACATCGACGCCACCGAGTTCCTGGTGTGGGCCTACACCGACATGATCGCCCAGGGCAGTGCCCGCTTCGCGACGGCCTTCACCACGCTGGCACAGCCGGGCGCGCTGCCGGCCGTGTTCCACTGCGCCGCCGGCAAGGACCGCACCGGGCTGCTCGCCGCGTTCGTCCTCAGCGCAGTGGGCGTGCCGCGCGAGATCGTGCTGCGCGACTACGAGCTCACCGGCGAGGGGATGGCCCGCATGAAGGCCTGGGTCGAGCGCGAGTTCCCCGACATGGCCGAGCGGATGGCCGACACCCCGTCGGCCTTCCTCGCTGCCGTCCCGGCTGCGCTCGACCAGGTGCTCGACCAGGTATGCGCCGACCACGGCTCGATCGTCGGGTTCCTCCACGACCTCGGCGTCGACGACACCGTGATCGGCGCGCTCGCTGCGCATCTCGTCGAGCAGTCCTGATCCGGGCGGCGACCGCCTACGCTCGCGCCCATGACCGGCATCATCGCACTGCAGGGCGGCGGCCCGTTCACCGCCAACGACGACCTCGACCGGCGGCTGCTCGCCGCCGTCGGGGCGACCCACGTGGTGGTGCTGCCGACGGCGGACGCCTACGAGCACCCGCAGCGCCTGGTCGACGCAGCCGACGAGTGGGCAGCGCGCCTCGGGGTGAGCGTCGAGGGCCTGATGGTGCTCAACCGCCGCGACGCGATGGACGACGCGGCCGTGGCGGTCGTCCGCGGTGCGCGTGCGGTGTACCTCGTCGGCGACCAGCAGCTGCACCTCCGGTCGGTCGTGAAGGACACCCCGCTGTGGGAGGCGATCATCGGTGTGCCCGCCGGTGGCGGGTTGCTGGTCGGTGTCGGGGGCAGCGCATCGGCGCTGTGCGATCCGATGGTCGACCCGCGCGGCGGAGCCTTCACCCTCGGCCTCGGGTTGGTGCGCGGGGTGGCCTTCGTCAGCGACGCCGAGAAGTACTCGGCCGAACGCATGCACCGCACCGAGGCGCTGGCCGACACCGTGCTCGCCGAGGCGCCCACGGGCGCGGCCCTGGTGCGCGCCGACGACTCGTGGGAGATCGTCGGTGCTGTCGAGGTGCGCGGCGAGCTCGTCTGAGCGCCGGCCCCTGCGGCCATCCCTGCGCGTGCCGGCGGTGCGTGCCGTCCGGCCGGGCGGGGGTCAGACAGCCTTGATGGTGACCGACTCGATGATGATCTCGTCGAGCGGCGGCACACCGTTGGCCGCCGTTGGGTCGGCGAGGTTCTCGAGGGCCCGCACCGTGCTGTCGTAGCCGACGGTGACCTTGCCCAGCACGCTGTAGCTCGGCGGCAGGCTGGCCCCGTTCTCGCCGGTGATGATGAACCACTGCCCACCGCCACTGTCGGGCTGGCCGGTGTTGGCCACCGCCACGACGCCCTCCGCATAGGCATCGGCGCCCGGCAGCTCGTCGGGCACGTTGTAGCCCGGCTTCGACTCGTCGTCGCCGACGAGACCGCACTGCACGACGAAGTCGCTGATGACCCGGTGGCACTTCGCACCCTCGTAGTAGCCGTAGCGGGCGAGGGCGATGAAGTTGTTCACGTTGCCGGGCGAGGTGTCGGCGGCCAGCTCGATGGTGAACGAGCCCTTGTTGGTGACCACCTCGGCCACGTAGGCGACGCCGTCCTCGATGCACTTCTCGGGGGCGCCCTCGAACGACTCGGGCAGCTCGGTCGAGCCGTCCTCGGCCGGGCAGGCTGCGGTGCCGTACTCGAACACGCGAGCCACGGTGGTGGTGGGGCCGGCCGTGGTGGTGGGCCCTGCCGTCGTGGTGGTGGCGTTCGGATCGGTGGTGGTGCTGGCCACGGCCGTGGTGGAGGGCGCCGCCGTGGTGGTGGTGGCGCTGCTGGAGTCGTCGTCGTCGAAGAACTGGGCCACCACGAACAGCAGCACCAGTGCGCCGACGATGGCGATCCCCCAGGTGAGGAAGCGCTTCTTGGTCTTCTCGTGACGGGCCTGCGAAGCAAGCTCCTCGAGTCGCTTCTGACGGTTGGCCTTCTGACGTTCGCGTTTGGCAGTACCCACGAGCAGGGCAGGTTAGCGGCGACCCCTGCACGACCAGCGGCGGAACCGGACGATCAACGAGGTCATGGACGACCGCGACCCCCTTCCCTCGACGCGCCAGGCGCAGGCATTCGGGCGTCTCGCCGCGCTCGGGGCGCTCGCTGCAGGCGTCGGATGGGTGGTCTGGCGAAGCACCGCAGGCCGCCACGGGGTGCCCTGGTGGCTCGGTGCGGGCTGGTCCGCGGTCGAGGTGGTGGGTCTCGTCGGTTGGGCAGCACTGGTGTGGGCGCTGTGGCGCGACCCTGCCGAGGCCGAGTCGCGCGACCAGGTGACGGATGCCGGTCGCGAGCGGCCTGCGACGGCACTCGTCGTCGTCCGCAGCGGTGAACGGCCGGTCGACGCGGTCGCGGCGACGGTGATGGCCGTCGGTGACCTCGCACCGGTGACGGTGCTCGACGTCGTCGGGCGCGACGAGGTGCGCGAGTACGCGGCCTCGGTCGGAGTGGGCTACGTGGTGCCCGCCGAGCTCGATGCCGGCCACGACCCGCTCGTGGTGCTGGCCACGCACTGCGCGCACGAGCACCTGGTGCTGCTCGACGCCGGAGACGTCGTCGTCCCCGACATCGTCGCACGGCTCGGCGCTCGGCTGGCCCCTGATGTCGCCGTGGTGCAGGGGGCGGTCGCAGTGCTGCGCGCAGGCTCGGCCGGTCAGGTGCGGCCGCTGCTCGACCTCGACGACGGCGACTCCGATGCCGTCGCCGTGATCGAACGGCGCTTCGAGTCGCATGTGCTGAACCCGGCGCTGGGCTCGCGGGGTGTGGCCCATCTCACCGGGAGCGGCGCCCTGGTACGCACGGCGGCGCTCGCCTCGCTGCGCGGCCCGGAGGCCGTCGAGGCCGATGAGCCGGTGCCCGTGCGCACGGGCTCGCCGAGGACCGAGCCCGCCGCGATGGAGCACGCTCGGCTCACCGTCGCGCTGCTGGCAGCGGGCTGGCGGATCACGGCCGTCGCCGGACCGCCCGTCGTGCTGGCGGCATCGGCCGACGCCGGCGGCTCGCCATTGCACGAGGCGGTCGACTCGGTGCGCGGCGCTTCGGTGGCCACCGACCCGATCGTGGCCGACCGAGCCCGGGCAGTAGCTGCGTCCGCCGCCCGGCTGTCGGCCTCCGCCGCGCTCGGCCGGCGCTCGCCCGGTCGATTGAGCCTGACGGCCCGGTTGTCGCTGCTCGCCTGGTCGGTGCAGCCGCTGGCCGGCATCCGGCGCAGCATCTTCGTCGCCCTGGTCGTGGCTGCGGTGCTGGCCGGCTCACTGCCGTTCACGTGGTCGCTCGCCGCAGTGGTCGGCCTGTGGGCCCCGTGGTTCGGCCTGAGTGCGCTCGCGCTCTGGTCGCTGTCGGGGGGCGCGCTGCGGCCTGGCGTGCGCAGCCGCGCGGCCATGCTGTGCCTCGGCCCGTCGTGGCGTGGAGTCATGACACCGAACGGTGTCGTCGCCCCGGGCCGCCACGTGCTGGCCGGGGCGTTCGGCTTCCCCTACGGCACCTCGACTGCGGCGGCAATCGTCGCCCTCGGTGTGGTGCTGGCGATGCGCGGCTTGAGCGAGCGGATCACCCACACCCTGGCTGCGATGGCGACCACCGACAGCGCAGTGCTGCTGGTCGTCGCCCTCTGGACGCTGGCGAGCGGCTTGAGCGCCCTTCGGTTGTTGACCGTGCGTCGGCTCTCGGGTCGGGCCACACGAGTGGCGACGTCGATGTTCGGCACCTTCGACGACCGGCCGGTGTTGGTCGTCGACCTCAGCCCCACGGGTGCGGCGATCTCCGGGGGCCTCGACGCAGCGGTCGGTGAACGCCACGACCTCGAGGTGGTGATCCCCACGGGCAGTGGCTGTGTGTCGGCCGTCATCCCCGTCACGGTGCGCAACGTGCACGACGAGGCGGCGCCCGACGGTGTGCACCGACTCGGGGTGCAGTTCCTCGCCCTCGAGCCGCACGTGCGCGACGCCCTCGTCGAGTTCTGCCTCGTGCAGCCTCTGCGTCAGGGGCTGGTCGACGCAGGCTCGACCGCGGTGGAGGCGACCTCCGCGAATGTCGCGACGGGGGTCCGGGTCGATGCCGAGGAGGTCGCCGTGCCGCGGCGCAGTGGCCTGCGCCTGGTGGCCCTCGTCGCCGTCGTCGGTGCTGCGGTGAGCGTGCTCACCCCGTCGACCGAGGCGGCACCCGCACCTGCGCCGAGGACCGCCGTGCCCGGCGCGGTGGGCCAGCGCTGATCCCCGTCAGCCGGCGTCGCCTGTGACCGACGCGTCGTCACCGTCGGACGGGAACCACTCGTCGCTGTTGCCGTCGCTCTTCGCCATGAGGAAGCCGATCGCCCGCTCGCTGCGCGGGTAGCGGGCGACGAGCTGCCAGAAGTCGTCGCCGTGGCCGGCGACCACCAGATGGGCGAGCTCGTGGACGATGACGTAGTCGAGCACCCAGTCAGGGAACGCGGCGAGTGCCGACGAGATGCGGATCGTGCGGTCGCCCGGCGAGCACGACCCCCAGCGTCGCTGCATGCGGTCCGACCACTCGATGCTCGCCGGACGCGGCAGGTCGTGGGCGCGGGCCAGGCGGCGGGCGCGTGCATCGAGGTCGACCCGCTCGACCGATCGGCGGCGGAGGTGCCGACGGCCCATGGTCGAGACCCATCCGTCGACGTCGGCCTGGCTCATCCACGACGGCACCCACAGCACCAGTGCCCCGTCACGGACCTCCGATGCCACGGTGCGCCGTCGGCGCTTCGACCGGACCACCTCGACCCGGTCCCACGGCAACGGCTCGACGGTCGGGGGCGGTGCGGCGGGCTCGACGGTGCCCGGCACGGCCGGGAAGAGCTCACCTTGGTTCACAGCACCTCGCCCGAGAGCCCACCGTCCGCCCGGGCCGCGGCCGGCGCGTCGAGCAGGCGAACCAGCTCGCCGGCCTCGACCCGGTCGTCGTGGTGGACGTGGAACCAGCTGCCACCGAGGTTCGGCACCATCGGGTCGTCGGCCTCGAGATGGCGGCGCACGGCCCGGATCACACCTCCGTGGCTGACGACGAGCACCTCGCCGCCACGATGGGCGGCAGCGATGTCGACCAGCGCGGCCAGCGCGCGTTCGGCAGCGGCGCCGTAGTCCTCGAAGCCCTCCGGCCGACGTCGTTCGGCGAGGAAGCCGGGCCATCCGGCCTCGACCTCGGCGTGGCGCAGGCCCTCCCAGGGCCCCACATCGGTCTCGCGGAGCCTGGCGTCGACCAGCACCGGGCCGGTGCCGTGGAGCTCGGCGATGATCTGCGCGGTGAGCCGGGCTCGCTGCAGATCACTCGCCCAGACGGCGTCGAAGCCGCCCAGCACCTCGGCCGCGGCCGCGGCCTGGAGCTGGCCTTCGTCGTCGAGGGCGATGTCGGCGTGGCCCTGCCAGCGGCCCTCGGCGTTCCACACACTGCGGCCGTGACGGACCACCAGCACACGGGTGAGTGGTGCGCGAGCAGGCATGCAGTCAGGGTATCGGTGCGTCGGCGTGCGCCCCGGGTACGATCGGCGTCGTGGCTGTGCTCCGGTTGTTCGCGTCAGCGCGCGAAGCGGCGGGCACCGGGTCGGACGTGGTGGATGGCACCACGGTCGGCGAGGTGCTCGACCGTGCAGTGGCGCGTTACGGCGAGGGCTTTGCTGCCGTGCTCGCGACGTGCAAGATCTGGCTGAACGGCAGCGCAGCCCAGCCGACCGACCCGGTCGGCGCTGGTGACGAGGTGGCCGTCCTGCCACCCGTGAGTGGAGGCTCTCAGTGACGGACTTCGACGCACCCCTCGACCCCACCCTGTTGCCGCTCGACGAGCTCCGGGCCCTGCGTGCCCAACTGCTCGCCGAGGAGGATGCCGTGTCGTACGTGCGTCGTCTGGTGCAGGCCCGTCTCGAGCTCGTCGACGCCGAGCTCGACCGGCGGCGCACTGCTGCGGGCGAGGTGACGACCGCGTCGTTGCCGAGCATCCTCGGCAACCGCATCACCGGTGGTGCCGCACGTCCGCCGCGTCCGGCCGTCGATGCCAGTTCGCACCCGCTGGCGGTGGCCTTCGACGACCTGTGTGCGCGCCTCGGTGCTGCCGAGCCGGCTGTGCTGTCGGACGACCAGTTGGTCACCCTGCGCGACGAGTTGGGCCGGTTCGAGCGCGAGCGGTCGAGCGAGCGTCAGGCCCTGTTCAGCCGTCTCGACGCGCTCAGCGCCGAGCTCGTCCACCGCTACCGCGAGGGCGAGGCCGACATCGAGGGCCTGCTCACCGACGGCTGAACGGCCCCATCGTCGACGGCTCGGAGCTGCCGGTCGGTCGGCATCGGCGGGAATGGTGGGCGGATAGGTAGGGTTGTGCTCCCTGTGCAGCGCCTCGCCGTGCTTTCGCTCCACACGTCGCCGCTCGCCCAACCGGGCTCAGGCGACAGCGGTGGCATGAACGTCTACGTGCGCGAGCTCACCTCGGCCCTCGCCCAGTCCGGCGTCGAGTGCACCACCTACACGCGGGCCACCTCGGCGCTCCAGCCCGAGGTCGTGCAGGTCGAGCCCAACCACCGGGTCGTGCACGTGCCGGCCGGCCGCTTCGACCTCCGCAAGGAGGACCTGCCCGGTGTGGTCGACGAGTTCACCGATCGTGTGGCAGAGCACCTCACCGGGCGGTTCCCGGCCGAGGTCGTCCATGCCAACTACTGGCTGAGCGGCCAGTCCGCCCATCGCCTGAAGCACGAGCTCGGCTTGCCCTTCGTGACGACGTTCCACACGCTCGCCCGGGTGAAGGCCGAGGGTGGCGACCACGAGCCGCCGCTGCGCGAGCAGGTCGAGCAACAGGTCATCGGGTGCGCCGAGGCGATCTGTGTCAGCTGTGTCGAAGAGGCCGATCAGTTCCGCGAGCTCTACGGCGACCCTCCCGGTCGGATCGAGATCGTCGCCCCCGGCGTCGAGCACGCCCTGTTCGCCCCGGGCTTGCGCGCCGGGGCGCGCACCGCGCTCGGCCTCCCCGACGACATCCCCGTGCTGCTCTTCGTCGGTCGGATCCAGCCGCTGAAGGGCCCCGACCTGGCTGTGCGCACCCTGGCCGAGCTGGCTGCCGGTCGTGGCGGTCGGCGCGACGCCGTGCTGCTCATCGTGGGTGGCGCCAGCGGGCGCGAGGGCGACCACGAGGTCGAGCGGTTGTTCGACCTGGTCGACGACCTCGGCCTCGCCGAACAGGTGCGGTTCGTGCCGCCCCAGCCGCACCACATCCTGTCGACCTACTACCGCGCCGCCGACGTGGTGCTGGTGCCGAGCCGCAGCGAGAGCTTCGGCCTGGTGGCACTCGAGGCCGCAGCGTGCGGCACCCCGGTGGTCGCCAGCGCCGTGGGCGGGTTACGCAGCCTGGTCGACCACGGTGACTCCGGGTTCCTCGTCGCCGATCGCGACCCCGAGCTGTTCGCGGCCCACGTGCGCCATCTGCTCGACGACCCGCTCGCCGCGATCACGATGGGCGCGCGTGCAGCCCAGCGCGCCCAGCGCTACCGCTGGCGCCATGCGGCCACGCAGGTCCGCCGGGCCTACGACGACATCGCCTCACGAGCACTGGTGGCCTGCGGATGACCGACATCTTCGACGGCGCGGCGTTGGCCGCGTTCGAGCGGCAGATCGACGAATGGCTCGGCGGGTTCCGTGCCACCAACCCCGCCATCGAGGCGATCGATCGGGGTGAGGGCGACGAGCTGCGCTGGTACGTGCGCATGCATGGCGAGCAGAAGGAGTACACCACCGTGTGGCTCACGCTCGGCCAGCGCACCCTGCGCTACGAGACGTACGTGATGCCCGCGCCGGAAGAGCACCATGCCGAGCTGTACGAGCAGGTGCTGCGACGCAACACCCGATTGGTCGGCGCGCATTTCGCGATCGGGGTCGAGGACGCCCTGTTCCTGCGGGGCGAGCTGCCGCTCACGTCACTGTGCGAGGCCGAGCTCGATCGGGTCATCGGGTCGCTGTACGCCTATGTCGAGCAGAGCTTCCCGGCGCTGATCCGCCTCGGCTTCGCCCGCCGGTTCGCTGCCATCGAGGCCGCGCTCGAGGCCGAGGCTGCCGCCGAGGCCGGCGCGGCCGACCAGAGCTGATTTCCGTTCGGCCACGCTCGGCGCCTCTCAGTGCGGAGGCACGGGTGGGTCGGGTGGATCGGGGAAGACACAGCCGCCCCACCCGTGCAGCCCTGTCGGCTCGGGGCGTAGGCTCGGGGCATGGACGTGCAGCTCGCGATGATCGGCGGCGGCAACATGGGCGCAGCCCTGGTGGGCGGGTTGCTCGCCGCAGGGACCGTGGCTCCCGCCGAGGTCGCCGTGGTCGAGGTGCTGGCCAGCCGACGTGCCGAGCTGGTCGAGGCCTTCCCCGGGGTGCATGTCACCGACGAGGTGCCCGACTGCGTCGGTGCGGTGATCGCCGTCAAGCCCCACGACGTGGCGGCTGCGACCAAGCAGGCTGTCGCCGCCGGAGCGCGCCGAGTGTTGTCGATCGCCGCCGGGGTGTCGCTCGACACGTTGCAGGCGGCCGCCGGCCCGGGTGTGGCCGTCATCCGCTCGATGCCGAACACGCCGGCGCTGGTGGGCGAGGGCGCCTCGGCGCTCGCCGGTGGCGACACCGCTGCCGAGGCCGATCTGGCGTGGGCCGAGCAGATCCTCGGTGCGGTGGGTTCGGTGGTGCGCGTCCCCGAGCACCAGCTCGACGCGGTCACCGGGCTCGCCGGGTCCGGGCCCGCCTACCTGTTCCTCGTCGCCGAGGCGCTCGTCGAAGCGGGTGTGCTCGCCGGGCTGAGCCGCCAGGTGTCGAGCTCGCTCGTCGAGCAGCTCTTCGTCGGCTCGGCCGCTCTGCTCGCCCAGCGCGGCGATCCGGCAGCCTTGCGGGCGATGGTCACTTCTCCGGGTGGCACCACGGCAGCAGGCTTGCGGGCGCTCGAGTCCGCAGGGGTGCGGGCGGCGATGCTCGACGCGGTGATGGCGGCCACGGCCCGCAGCCGCGAGCTCGGTCGCTGATCGCGACCCGTTGCCGCCGGTCACGGCCGGTAATCACATGCCTGTCATTCCCGGCAATGGATTTCGACCTTTTTCGACGTGACCCTTTTCTCACCGCCGAGGACGTGTCTAACATGACACCTGCGATACGACACCCCACTCCTCGGAGCGGGAGTCGCGCCCGTGAAGGGCTGCGCCGAACGGGTTGGTGCCATCGGGGGGTTGGCACCGACCCGTTCGCTTTTTTCACCGGGGTCGCGACCCGGTGCCGCCGATGGGCCCACCGGTAGCGTGGGCCCCATGGCACGGCGGTACGAGACGGTCTCCTTCCTCACCGACTACGGCACCCGTGACGAGTTCGTCGGCGTGGTGAAGGCGGTCATCCGCGACCTCGCGGCACATGCGACGGTGCTCGACCTCACCCACGAGATCGCCCCGTTCGACGTGCGCGGGGGCAGCCTCGCCCTGGCTCGTTCGATCGGCTACCTGCCCGAAGGTGTGGTCCTCGCCGTGGTCGACCCCGGTGTCGGCACCGACCGTCGCTGTGTGGCCATCGAGGTGGCTGGTGGCGCCGGTGTGCTGGTCGGCCCCGACAACGGGCTGCTCGCCCCGGCCGTCGCCATGGCAGGTGGTGCCGAGCGGGCCGTGGTGCTCACCAACTCCGAGTACCAGCTCGCAGCACCCGGTGCCACGTTCGCCGGCCGCGACGTGTTCGCCCCGGCCGCTGCGTACCTGTGCAACGGCGTCGACCTCTACGAGCTGGGCGACCCGATCGAGCCCGACCTGCTCCTGCCGGGGGTCGTGCCGCTCAGCCGCGAGGAAGCCGGTGTGCTGATGTGCGAGGTGCTGTGGGTCGACCGCTTCGGCAACTGCCAGTTGAACGTCGACCCGGGTGAGGTGTCCGTGTTCGCGCTGGGTGCCGATGCAGTCGACGCGATCCCTGCGTCGGGCCTGCAGGTGCGCGTCGCCGTGGGCGACCCGGCCGATCCCGTGGTGCGCGTCGCCCGGATGACGTCGACGTTCGCCGACATCCCCGGAGGTGCGGTCGGCCTGGTGGTCGATTCGTACGGCATGTTGGCCCTGGCCCTCGACCGCCGCTCGGCGGCCGACGAGTTGGGGGTTGCCGCCGGCGATCAGGTCACTATCTCGCGGCTCGACGACACCGATCGGGATCGTGCGGCGACGACCAGCCCGGTGAGCTTGCGACCGACTCGTTCGAGCTGAGGCGCCAGTGGGCTAGCCTGCCCTCGATGCGCCCTGCCACCACGCTCACGATCGGTCTGCTGCTCGGTCTGATCCTCGTGGCCGGCATCGTTGCGCTCGTTCGCCTCTGACACCTGGGTGCTCGCATGAACCTCGCCCATCTGATCGATGACCACCCGGCCGATCATGTCGCGGTCATCAGCCGCAGTCGGCCCACCACCTACGGCGTGCTGCGCGACCAGATCGCCCACCTGCGCGGCGGCCTCGCCGGCCTCGGCGTCGGCCCGGGCGACCGGGTCGGCATCCTCTGCAGCAACGGTCGGTACTTCGTCGACACCTACCTCGCCGTGCTCGGCCTCGGCGCTGTCGCCGTGCCGCTCAACCCGATCGGCGCAGCCCCGGAGGTGCAGCGCGAGCTCGCGGTCGTCGAGGCCAAGGTCGTCGTCGTCGATGCCTCGGCGAACGCCACCTGGCGAGCCGTCGACACCGGGGCGCTGCCTGCGCTCGCTGCGGTCGTCAGCACCGAGGGCGACATCTCGGGTGCGGTGGGATTCTCCGATCTGCTCACCGCCGAGCCGGTGCCTGCTGTCGACGTCGAGCCCGACACCCTGGCCGCGCTGCTGTTCACGAGCGGCACGGCCGGCTCGCCCCAGGCAGCGATGCTGAGCCATGGCAACCTGCTGGCCAACCTCGAGCAGAGCCAGGCCTCCGGGAACGGGATCGTCCCCGGCGACGTGGTGTACGGCGTGCTGCCGATGTTCCACATCTTCGGCCTCAATGTGGTGCTCGGCCAGACGCTGCTGAACGGGGCGACGGTCGTGCTCGTCCAGCGCTTCGACCCGTCGACCGCGCTCGACACCATCCGCGACCGGGCGGTGACGGTGGTGCCGGGCGCGCCGCCGATGTGGGTGGCCTTCTCGGCGTTCGATTCGGCACCCGGCGACAGCTTCGCCACGGTGCGCCTCGCGCTCACCGGTGCTGCGGCGATGCCCGAGGAGGCGATGCGTCGCGTCGAGGAGCGTTTCGGCCTGGTGCTGCGCGAGGGCTACGGCCTCACCGAGGCGGCGCCGGTCGTCACCAGCTCGGCCGGAATCGACGCGAAGTACGGCTCGGTGGGCAAGGTGCTGAACGGCATGGAGGTCCGTCTGGTCGATGAGTCCGGCGACGACGTGGCGGTCGGCGACGCCGGCGAGGTGTGGGTCCGTGGGCCCAACGTCTTCATGGGCTACTGGCGCGAGCCCGAGCTGAGCGCCAAGGTGCTGACGGCCGAGGGGTGGTTGCGCACGGGCGACATTGCCACCGTCGACGCCGACGGCTACCTGTACATCACCGACCGCGCCAAGGACCTGATCATCGTCAACGGGTTCAACGTCTACCCGGCCGAGGTGGAAGAGGTGCTGCGCGAGCACCCCGCGGTGGCCGAGGTCGGTGTGGTGGGTGTCGCCCATCCACTCACCGGTGAGGCGGTGAAGGCCTTCGTCGTGCTGCGGCCCGGTGCCGATCTCGACGAGGAACAGCTGATCAGTTGGTGCAGCAGCAACCTGGCGCGGTACAAGTGCCCGAACAAGGTGCTGTTCGTCGATCAACTGCCACGCAATTTGAGCGGCAAGCTGCTGCGCCGCGAGCTGGTCTGACCGCCCCGGACGTGTGACGGCTGTCCGGGGCGAAAGCGGCCCGACCGGCTTTGTGAACGCGTGCACGAGTGTCTAGCGTTGCGCCCATGCCGGTCGAACGCCCCCGTCGTCGGATCCCCGAAGCGACCGTGGCGCGCCTGCCCGTCTATCTGCGGATCCTTGCCGAGCAGGCCGACCTCGAGGTCGACCGCATCTCGTCGGACCGGCTCGCCGAACTGGCCGGGGTCAACGCGGCCAAGGTGCGCAAAGACCTGAGCTACCTCGGCAGCTACGGCACTCGTGGCGTGGGCTACGAGGTGTCGTTCCTGGTGTACCAGATCCGCCGCGAGCTGGGCCTCACCCACGACTGGCCGGTCGTCATCGTCGGCGCCGGCAACCTCGGCCAGGCACTCGCCGGTTATGGCGGGTTCGGCGAGCGGGGCTTCCCGGTCGCAGGGGTCGTCGACGTCGATCCGTCCAAGATCGGCACCGTGCTCGGAGGTGTGCGCGTCCGCCACATCGACGAGCTCGCCCAGATCGTGCAGTCACGCCGGGTGAACATCGGCGTGGTGGCCACACCCCCCGCAGCCGCCCAGGACGCCGCCGAGCGTCTCGTGCGCGCCGGGGTCACCAGCATCTTGAACTTCGCCCCCGTGGTGCTCACCGTGCCCCGGTCGGTCGAGGTGCGCAAGGTCGACCTGGCCGTCGAGTTGCAGATCCTCAGCTACCACGAGCAGCGTCGCAGCGACGGTCAACTCCGCTCGGTGGGCGCCGCTGGCATCTCGCGCAGCGCGAGCGCGTAAGGTTCGAGTCGTATGTCGGTTCTCGTCATCGGGGTCAACCACCGCACCGGGCCGCTGGCGCTGCTCGAGCGCGTCGCGGTGTCGTCGACCGACCTGCCGAAGGCGATCGCCGGCCTCGTCGCCCGGGCCAATGTGCGCGAGGCGGTGGTGCTCAGCACCTGCAACCGCACCGAGGTGTATGCCGTCGCCGAGCGCTTCCACGGCGCCTACGCCGATGTGCGCGACTTCTTCTGCGAGCTCGGCGGCATCGACCCCGACGAGTTGCACCCGCACCTGTACAGCCAGCACGACGACGCTGCGGTGGCCCATCTGTTCGAGGTCGCGTGCGGGCTCGACTCCGCGGTGCTCGGCGAGACCGAGATCGTCGGTCAGGTGCGCACAGCGTGGGAGGTCGCCCAGGTCGAGGGTGGCGCCCGCACGACGCTGAACCTGCTGTTCCGTCACGCCCTCGAGACCGGCAAGCGGGCTCGCACCGAGACCGCGATCAGCCGTTCCACCGCATCGGTGAGCCACGCTGCTGTCGAGATGGCCCACGAACGGCTCGGCTCGCTCGCCGGCCGGCGGGTGGTCGTGCTCGGTGCAGGTGGCATGGGTGAGGGTGTCGCCGTGGCCCTCGTCGGGGCTGGCGCCACCGACATCCGGGTCGCCAACCGCACCCACGAGCGAGCCGTCGAGCTCGCTGCACGAGTGGGTGGCACCGTGGCACCGTTCGCCGACCTCGCCACACTCGTGGCCGACACCGACGTGCTGCTCACCTGCAGCGGTGCGGGCACGGTCGTGGTCGATGCAGCGATGCTCGCTGCCGCCCGCGCCGACCGGCACGACCCGTTGCTCATCGTCGATATCGCCGTGCCGCGCAACGTCGACAGCGCCGCCGCACAGCTGCCGGGTGTCACCCTGCTCGACCTCGACGACCTGCGCGACTGGGCAGCCCGGGGCATCGCCCAGCGCGCCCACGAGGCCGACCACGTGCGCCGGATCGTCGGCGAAGAGGTCGAGCGGTTCACCGTCGATGTCACCTCCCGGCAGGCTGCACCGCTGGTGGCCCAGCTGCACGAGCACGCCGACGCGATCCGTCGGGGCGAGCTCGAGCGCTTCGCCGGCCGTCTCCAGGGGCTCGACCCGGCAGCTGCCGCGGCGGTCGAGGCGCTCACCAAGGGCATCGTCGCCAAGCTGCTCCACCAGCCGTCGGTGCGGCTGAAGGACGATGCCGGCACACCGCAGGGCGAACGCAACGCTGCTGCCGTCCGCGACCTGTTCGACCTCTCCTGAGGGCCGACCGGGCCATGGCCGCCGTCACCCGCACCGTGCGGATCGCGACCCGCGCCAGCCTGCAAGCGCGCACCCAGGCCGAGGCCGTCGGCCACGAGATCGAGCGGGCTGCGCCTGGTGTGCGGGCCGAGCTGGTCTTCGTCGAGACCACCGGCGATCAGCGCCAGGACGTGCCGCTGCACTCGATCGGCGGACAGGGTGTGTTCGTCAAAGAGGTGCAGCGCGCCGTGCTCGACGGGCGCGCCGACCTGGCCGCGCACTCGGCCAAGGACCTGCCCGCGAGCGCCGGCCTCGGCGCCGAGGGGCTGGTTGTCGGTGCGTTCTGCGCGCGGCGTAGCCCCGCCGACGCACTGATCGGCGCCCGCCTCGACGAGCTCGCCGAGGGTGCCACCGTGGCCACCGGTTCGGTGCGCCGCCGCGCCCAGCTGGCCGTGGTGCGGCCCGACCTGCAGATGGTCGAGCTGCGCGGCAACATCCAGACGCGACTGTCGAAGATCCCGGCCGATGGGGCGATCGTGATGGCTGTCGCCGCGCTCGAGATCCTCGGCCTCACCGACCGCATCGCTGAACAGCTCGACCCGACGCAGTTCGTGCCGGCGATCGGGCAGGGGTGTGTGGCCGTCGAGGCCCGGGCCGACGACGACGCGGCCGGCGAGCTGCTCGCCCTGATCGACCACGCCCCCACACGCGCTGCGGTGACGGTCGAGCGGGCCTTCCTCGCTGCGCTCGGGTCCGGGTGCTCGCTGCCGGTGGGTGCCTGGGTCGATGGCGCGGGCACCCTGCACGCCTTCCTCGGCAGCAGCGGGGGCCGATTCGTCCGCCGCACGTTCGCGCTGCCGGCGCACGGCGCCGCCGAGGCGGCTGCCGATCTGGCCCGCGCGATGCACGCCGAACAGAACGACGGCTGAGCCCGGCGATGGCCGAGCACCGTGATGGCGCGGCGCCGCTCGAGCGCTGCCGTGTCGTCGTCGTCCGTGCCGACGACGGCACGTCGCACCTCGCCGACCAGCTGGCGGCAGCAGGCGCCGAGGTCGTCGTCGTGCCCCTCGTCGAGATCGTCGACCGTGCCGGCCCGGCCGACATCGACGCAGCCCTGGTCGGCCTCGGTGCGGCCGACTGGGTGATCGTCACCTCGGCCCGTGGAGCCACCCGCGTGACGGCTGCGCTCGTTGCGTCGCCGTCGGTCCGGGTCGCGGCGGTCGGCGCCTCCACTGCGGCCGAGCTGCCCCGGGTCGACCTGGTGCCCGAGCGCCAGAGCGCAGCCGGGCTGGTCGAGGTGTTTCCTGCCTGCCCCGGAACGGGGCGGGTCGTCGTGGTGCAGGCCGTCGGTGGTGCGCCGACCCTGGTGGAGGGCGTGCGGGCCCTCGGCTGGCAGGTCGAGCGGCTCGACACGCACGAATCGAGGCCCCGGGCGCTCAGTGGCCGCGAGCAACTCGAGGTGCTCCGCGCCGATGCCGTTGCCTTCACCAGCGGGTCGCAGGCCAGGGCCTGGGCGGCCGTGCTGGGCAGCGCCACCCCGCCGGTGGTGGTGGCGATCGGCCCGCAAACCGCTGCCGACATCGACGCAGCGGGCCTTTCGGTCACGGCGGTGGCCACAAAGCACTCCGTCGAGGGGCTGATCGACACCCTGGTCGCCACTCTGCGTGCTGAATAGCCTGCGGGATCGACCCCTTCCCCGGACAGTCTTGATCATGCGGAGCACCCGGCGACGCTGGCTCCTCGCGGTAGGAGCGCTGGCGACGAGCGCAGGAGTGGGCACCTTGGTCCACGCCTCCACCTCGGCGCGCCCGGCGACCGGCGACGGGGTGGTCGGCGCCACTCCCGCCACCGCAGTGGTGGGTCGCTTCGCCGACGTCTCCGACGATGGCCGCTGGGTGGTCTACGAAGGGCGCCCGCTCGGCCCGGACACCCGTGCGTCGACGGTGTTCCTGCGCGACCGGACGGTTGCCGACCCGGCGCGTGCGGTCACCGAGCTGACGGTTCCGTCCCCCGACCTACGTAGCGGCGAGAGCGTGCGGCCCGTCATCAGCGGCGACGGGTGTGTCGTCGTGGTCGTCACCCAGTTCGCCTTCGACCTGTTCCGCGACGACGACACGGGCGACCGCTGGGACGTGTACCGCCAGGTGCTGCCGCACTGCGGCGGCGCGGCCGGCGACTGGGAGCTGGTCTCGGCAACGGGCTCGGCGGACGGCGGCTTGGCTGCGGGCGATCGCACGGTGCCGACCGAGCGTCCGGCGGTGTCGGAGTCGGGAGCTGTCGTGGCCTTCACCCACCGCGCCAGCGGGCCGAAGGCGACCCTGATGCAGGTGACTGTCGTCGACCTCACCGTGCCGCTCGGCGACGCCGGGCGCAGCACGCCGGTGCCGGGCACCCCGCTCGACCAGCCCGCCACCCAGTTCGTCCATCGCGGCCAGGTCGAGCCGGCGTTGAGCGCCGACGGGCGCACGGTGGCGTTCACCAGCGATGCGCTCGCCGATGCGGCAGTGCCGGCCTGGGGATCGGGCCCGGTGCCGGGTGGCCCGGCCTCGACCCAGGTGTACGTGTGGGACCGCGATGCGGGCCCACTGGCCGGGGTGATGCTCGTGTCGGGTCGCAACGGTGTGGCAGCGGCGACAGGCGCCGACCAGCCGGCGGTGTCCGGTTCCGGACGCTTCGTGGCGTTCCGCACGGCGGCGCCCGATCTGCTCGACGGTGTGCAACTACCCGACTGCACCGGTGGTTGCCCGGCGCAGGTGGTGCGCCACGACCTCGAGGACGGTTCGCTCGTCGTGGTGAGTGCCGCCGCAGCTGCGGGGGCGGACGAGTCGGCGCCGCGGTTCGCTGCCGACGGAGCATCGGGCTGGCCGGCGATCACCGACGACGGCTCGCAGGTCGCCTTCGTCACGCGGGCCCGCAATCTGGTCGCCCTGCAGTCGGCAGCCGGCGTCGAGGCCGACGATGGCGATGTGGTGGTGGCCGAGGTCGATCGGGCGGCGCTACGGCGCGTGTCGGTGCTCGGCGACGGCGGCACCCCGCTGCCTGCGACCAACGCCCACCCGGCGATGTCGGGCAGTGGGCACCTCGTGCTGTTCGATTCCTTGGCGGCTGCCGAGCTCGCCCCGGGCAGCGTGCTCTCCGGCGTTGCGGCATCCGGCGGGCGCCATGTCGTGGCGCTCGAACGTCCGACCTCGCTGTCGACGTCGGCGCTCGACGTCGGCATGGTGGTGGTCGGCCTGCCCGGCCCCGAGTGGTACGTGGCCGTGCGCAACGACGGCCCGTCGACGTTCGTCCCTGCCACTGTGGGCTCGGACGACGAGCAGTTCGTCGTCACCGGAGGAACCTGCGGCCTCGGCCTGCCGGTGGCCCCCAGCGAGTCGTGCACGGTCTACGTCACCTTCACGCCGGCGGCCGAGGGCCCGTCCGATGCGGTGGTCACCGTCGGCGACGAGCTCCTCGGCGGGACGAGCATCTCCATCCCGGTCACCGGGACCGGTGGTGAGCCGTCGCTCGAGCCCTCACCTGCCGGCGCCGACTTCGACCCGACCGACGTCGGTGGCAGCGGCCGAACGGTGGCGTTCGACATCACGAACATCGGCTTCTCGGTCACCACGCTCGCCGGCTTCGAGCTGACCGGCAGCCATCCCGACGACTTCGAGGTCGTCGGTGGCAGCTGCGACGCAGCCACCCTCGGCCCGCTCACCAGCTGTGCCGTCGAGGTGGCGTTCTCGCCCACCGACGTGGGCTACCGATCGGCGGTGTTGCGCGTGGTCACCGAGACGGGCCAGTACACCACCGTGCTGTTGAACGGCGAGGGCACACGGGTGGCGCAACTGGTCGTCGCCGACGACGAGGTCCGGGCGGGCGACGACATCGGTGTCGGGGGGTCCGGGTTCACCCCCGGTGCCACCGTCACGATCGGCTGGGCCGACGGCCGTGGTCGTTCGGTGACGGTCGTGGCCGACGCAGCGGGATCGTTCCTCGCCACGTTCCCGACGCGGCCCAACGAGCCGGCAGGTACGCGGACGGTGGTGGCCCACACCGCCGAGCTGAGCGCCGCGGTCGAGGTCGAGGTGCTGCGACGGCGCACGTCGTCGCCCACCGGCCTCTGATCGGCCGCTGATCGCACGCTGACCAGGCGCGCTGTCCCGGCCAGCTCGGACCCTGGCTGGCTCGGACCCTGGCTGGCTCGGACCCTGGCCAGCTCGGACCCCGGCCGGCTCAGATGCCGGCGTCGTCGTCGTCGAGGAGGCGGCCGATCACCGTGGCCGA
>JBBATY010000023.1:0-52532 GCA_040398525.1 Ilumatobacteraceae bacterium
CAGCCACCAACGTCGAGAAGTCAGCATTCCCCGACGCCACCTCCACGATGTCACCGAGGGCGACGGTGGTGGTGGGTGCGGCAGTCGTGGCCGGAGCCGCAGTCGTGTCGGGCGACGCTGTGCTGTTGGTGCCGCAGGCGGCCAACAGCACGGTCGAGGCGGCCGCTGCGGCCAGCAGCGCCCGGGTGCGTGAGCGTGTCATCGAGATCTCCTTCGTAGGGGGTTGACCCCGCCGTCACCGGCGGATGGCAGATCTACGAAGCAGCTCGACGGTTGGATGACAGGTTCTCGTCACAAGCTGTCGGAACCCGACCGCGTCAGCTGTCGATGGCTTCACGCACCTCGGCGACGTAGGCGCCCACGGCCTCGGCGCCGTGCTCGAGCAGTCGACGCACCACCGACGCGCCCTGCACCACCCCGTCGGCCACGCGTACCGCTTCCCGGGCCTGCGCAGCGTTCGACACGCCCACGCCGACGAGGACGGGCACATCGGTGATCGCCTTGAGCCGAGCCGCCAGCGCCGTTGCCGTGCCGGCGAGCGAGGCCCGCTCGCCGGTCACGCCGAGCAGACCCACGGAGTAGACGAAGCCCCTCGTGCGCGCACAGATCCGGGGCAGGCGCTCGTCGGGCGCCGTCGGGGCAGCGAGCAGGACGGTCTCGACCCCGGCAGCGTCTGCCGCCTCGCACCACGGACCGGCCTCCTCGAGCGGCAGGTCGGGCACGATCGCCGCGCAGATGCCAGCGGCGACGAGTTGCTCGGCGAACCGAAGGTGCCCGGCATGGTGGACGGTGTTGTAGTACGTCATCACCGCGAGCGGCACTCCGACGTCGAGCTCGCGTGCTTCGTGGAGGATCGACACCGGGGTGGCCCCAGCGTCGAGGGCGCGCTGTGATGCCTCCTGGATGACCGGACCGTCCATCACCGGATCGCTGAAGGGGATCCCGATCTCGATCGCATCGGCCCCGGCGTCGACCGCCGCCTGCAAGGCGACTTGCCAACCGGGCAACCCACCGGTGATGTACGGGATCAGCAGCTTGCGGCCCGCGTCGCGCTTGGCCCGCAACGCGGTCTCGAGCTGACCGAAGTGGCGGACCTCGGTCACCCGAGGATCTCCATCATCTGCGCGACGTCCTTGTCGCCACGCCCCGACAGGTTCATGAGCACGGTCTGGCCCTGGATCGACGGTGCCTCGCGAGTGATCCAGGCCACGGCGTGGGCGCACTCGAGCGCTGGGATGATGCCCTCGGTGCGGGCGAGCAACTGGAACCCGGCGATCACCTCGTCGTCGGTGACGTTCGGGTACTCGGCCCGCCCGATCGAGGCGAGGTACGAGTGCTCCGGGCCGACGCCCGGGTAGTCGAGGCCAGCCGAGATCGAGTGCGCCTCGAGCACTTGCCCGTACTCGTCCTGCATCAGATAGCTGCGCATCCCGTGCACGACCCCGGGCACGCCGCGGGCGACGGCAGCGCCGCCGGCCGGCTCGACGCCGACGAGGCGGACCGAGGGCATGTCGACGAACCCGCTGAAGATACCCATCGCGTTCGACCCGCCGCCCACGCAGGCGACCACGACATCGGGCGCGCCGCCGAGCAGCGTCTGGCACTGTGCGCGGGCCTCGTCGCCGATCACCCGGTGGAACTCGCGCACCATCCACGGGTACGGATGCGGGCCCATCACCGAACCGAGGCAGTAGTACGAGCTTTCGACGGTGGCGACCCAGTCGCGCATCGCCTCGTTGACTGCGTCCTTCAGCGTGCGGCTTCCACTGTGCACGGCCTCGACCTCGGCGCCGAGGAGGCGCATGCGGAAGACGTTGAGCGCCTGCCGCTCGACATCGACTGCGCCCATGTAGACCTTGCACTCCAGGCCGAGCAGGGCTGCCGCCGTGGCACTCGCCACCCCGTGCTGGCCAGCGCCGGTCTCGGCGATGATGCGCTGTTTACCCATCCGCTTGGCGAGCAGCGCCTGGCCGATGACGTTGTTGATCTTGTGCGAGCCGGTGTGGTTGAGGTCTTCGCGCTTGAGGATCAGCCGGATGCCGAGCTGGGCACCGAGGTTGTGGCACTCGGTCACGATCGACGGCCGACCCGCGTAGTCGCGCAGCACCGAGGTGTACTCGGCCCGGAACGACTCGTCTGCCCACGCCTCACGGAACGATTGCTCGAGCTCCTGGCATGCGGGCACCAGGGTCTCGGGGACGAAGCGGCCGCCGAACTCGCCGAAGCGGCCGGAGGCGGAAGGCTCTGCCATGAGGGTCATCGGGTCTCCAAGGGGGGTGGGAGGCGGTGGGGGCGACGAGCTCAGAGCTCGTCGGCCCAGTCGTAGGGTAGGTCGTCAGGCCCGCGATAGCGCTCGGGCGCAGCGGCACGAGCACGGTCGATGAACGCCTTGACCTTCAGCGGATCCTTACGCCCCGGACTGCGCTCGACCCCGCTCGCGACATCGACGCCCCACGGCTGGACCGTCGACACGGCGAGGGCCACATTGTCGGGGGTGAGCCCGCCGGCGAGCAGGTATCGGGGCCCGTCGGGCAGGTCGGAGACGAGTGACCAGTCGAACACCGTGCCCGACCCGGGGCTCGGTGCGTCGACCAGCACCAGATCGGTGCCGAAACGGTCGGCGGTCGCGGCATCGCGGCTGCCGGCGACCACTGCCTTGATGACCCACCGCACGCTGTGGGCCACCTCGGCGACCATCGAGGGTGTCTCGTGGCCGTGGAGCTGCGCTGCCTTGACCCCAGACCGATTGACCAGGTCGATCACGCGCTCGGGGAGCTCGTCGCGGAACACGCCCACCGTGAGGATCTCCGGCGGCAGCCGACGGGTGATGTCGTAGACCTGCTGAACGGCGATCTGACGTGGCGACGGCGCAAAGATGAACCCGACCGCGTCGGCACCCATGGCGACCGCAAAGAGCGCGTCGTCTTCGTTGGTGATGCCACAGATCTTCACGAACATGTGCAGGTCACGGTAGTTCGCCGCGGAGCAGACGGACGGAGTCTGCCGGATCTGCCGACGTGACCAGCGTCTCGCCCACGAGCACGGCGTGGTACCCCGCGGCATGCAACGCAGCGGCGTCGTCGCGGCCACGCACCCCGCTCTCGGCGACCTTCACCACCCCGTCGGGGATCACCGCGGCCATGCGCAGCGCCCGCTCGTGGTCGACCTGGAACGTGACCAGGTCGCGCTGGTTCACCCCGATCAGCGAGGCCTCTGCGACGAGTGCCACCTCGAGCTCGCGCTCGTCGTGGATCTCGACGAGAACGTCGAGGCCCAGGTCGACGGCCAGACGATGCAGTGCAACGAGCTCGTCGCGGCTCAGCGCCGCGGCGATCAGCAGCACGCAGTCGGCACCCATCAGGCGGGCGTCGGCGACGTCGAGGGCCGACACGGTGAAGTCCTTGCGCAGCACCGGCAGCGAGCAGGCGGCACGCGCAGCTCGGAGGTCGGCCACCGAACCACCGAAGAACTCCTCGTCGGTGAGGACACTGAGACAGCTCGCCCCACCGCGCTCGTAGTCGCGCGCCAACTCCGCCGGGTCGAGATCGGCGTTGAGGTCGCCCTTCGACGGTGAGCGACGCTTGATCTCGCTGATCACGTGCAGCTGCCCTGGACGCCGCAATGCAGCAGCGAACCCCCTGGCCGGGGCCATGGCTTCCGCCTGTGCCACGAGCTCGTCGAGGTGCCGGACGTCGTCTGCCGCCACGGCGCGGTGCCGGGCGAGGATGCGGTCGAGGTAGGTGGCCATCAACCGCACCCCATGGTCACAGGCCCTTGCCGCCGAGCGCTTCGAGGAAGGTCATCGCCGGTCGGCCGGCCAGCACGGGGCCGAGCTTGGGGCCGAAGGCCTTGAACCACTCCGACCCGCCGTGCGCGGCCAACGCGCCCTGGTCGGTGTAGGCCTCGTAGAAGTAGAGGACGTTCTCGTCGCTCGGGTCGGCGTTGAGGACGTACACCAGGGTGCCCGGCTCGTTCTCGACCGCGGCCAGCGCCTCCTGGATGATCTCGACCGCCTGGTCGCGTGTCCCAGGCTGGAGGTCCAGCTTCACCCACATGCCGATCTTGCTCATGACATTCTCCTCCGACGTGTCAGGGGGCCGACCGTAGCCGGTCGCGCCGTCAGAAGCCGAGCCTGGAAGCGACCTCGGCCTCGAGTGAGGCGATCGACACCCGCACCTGTTCGGTGGAGTCGCGATGACGGATCGTGACAGCGTCGTCCTCGAGCGAGTCGAAGTCGACCGTGACGCACAGCGGCGTACCGATCTCGTCCTGACGGCGGTAGCGACGACCGATCGCCTGTGTCTCGTCGTAGTCGACCATGTAGCGCTCGGCCAGGCGGGCGTGCAGCTGCTTGGCGAGCGGCGTCAGCGTGTCCTTCTTGCTGAGCGGCAGGACAGCGACCTTGTACGGGGCGAGCCGAGGGTGCAGCCGCAGCACCGTACGCGGCTCGTCGTTGACGACGTCCTCGTCGTAGGCGGCGAGCAGGAAGGCGGCCATCGCCCGGTTCACACCGGCCGCGGGCTCGATCACGTACGGGACGTAACGCTCGTTGGTGGCCTGGTCGAAGTAGTCGAGCCGCTGCCCGGAATGCTGTGCGTGCTGCGACAGGTCGTAGTCGGTGCGCTGGGCGATGCCCTCGAGCTCGCCCCATCCCCACGGGTAGAGGAACTCGACGTCGCTCGTGCCCGCCGAGTAGTGGCTCAGCTCGTCGTCGTCGTGGGCTCGCAGCCGCAACATCTCCGTCGGGATGCCGAGGTCGGTGTACCACCGCAGGCGCGCGGCGCACCAGTACTCGTACCACTCGGCGCTCTCGGCCGGCGGGACGAAGAACTCGAGCTCCATCTGCTCGAACTCACGGGTGCGGAAGATGAAGTTGCCCGGAGTGATCTCGTTGCGGAAGCTCTTGCCCACCTGGGCGATACCGAACGGGGGCTTCTTCCGGCTGGTCTGCAGCACGTTGGCGAAGTTGACGAACATGCCCTGTGCCGTCTCCGGCCGCATGTACACCTCGGCGCCGAGGCCCTCGACCGGGCCGGCGTAGGTCTTGAACATCAGGTTGAACGCCCGGGCCTCGGTGAACGCTCCGACAGCGCCACAGTTGGGGCAGGTGGTCGGGTCGGCGAGGTGGTCCTCGCGGAAGCGCTGCTTGCACGAGGTGCAGTCGACGAGCGGATCGCTGAAGTTGGCGAGGTGCCCACTGGCCTCGAACACCTGGGGCGGTGCCAGGATGGCCGCGTCGATGAGCAGCACGTCGTCGCGCTGCTGCACCATCGTGCGGATCCAGGCTTCGCGCACATTCCGCAGCATCAACGACCCGAGAGGGCCGTAGTCGTAGCTCGAGCGGAACCCGCCGTAGATCTCGGCCGAGGGGTACACGAAGCCCCTCCGCTTGCACAGGTTGACGATCTGGTCGAGGTCGTTGGCAGGCATACGCCGCACAGGCTACGGGGCCGGACCGCCCGCGACGAAGTGCCATTCCCACGGAGGTGCCACGGCAGTCGCGGCACGGAATGGAACAATGTCCCGGCAGGATCGGCCTGGCTCGCGGCCGGCCGCGATCCGAGGAGCCCCATGCCAGCCACCTTCACACGTGTCGCCACCCTGTCGATCGCCGGCCTGTTGCTGGCCGCGTGCGGTCAGGACGCTGCTCCCGATGTCATTGCGAGCAACAGCACCTCGAGCGTCGTGGGCACCTCGACCACGGTTCCGACCGACACGACCGCTGCGACCACGGTGCCGGTCACCGAAGCGCCCACCACCACCGAGGCGACCACCACCACGGCCGAGACCACGACCACCACGGCCGTCCCGCTCACACCCGCAGACCTCGTGCTACGCGCCGACGGCATCGGCCCGGTCGTCTACGGCGCCACAGTCCCGGCCGCCATCGCAGTGCTCCAGGGAGTGCTCGGCGTCCCGACCGAGGACACCTCGGCCGAATACCCGAACGAGGTCACCCCAGGTCAGTTCGAGTCTGCCGACAACGAGTTCGCCTTCACCCAGCGCTTCGAGCGCACCCTGTGCTTCGGCAACAGCCTGTGCGCGACCTTCGGTGGCCCGAGCCCGGACACGGTGGGCTTCGTGGGCTGGCGCTACGAAGGAACCGTCGAGCCGCGGCTCGCCACACGCGTCGGCGTCACCGTCGGCAGCCGCTGGGCCGACTTCGAGTCGGCCATGACGGTGAGCGAAGGCGGCTGCTACACCACCGGCTACGGCGAGACCGAGGGGATCAGCCTGGTGCTCCAGTCGAGCGGCACGATGTTCGGCAGTTTCGACGAGGCCGGTAACTACGTGATCGGCTATCCGGACCCCTCCGAGGTGACCATCGTGTCGCTGAGCGCCGGCAACCTGCCGATCTTCCTCTTCGACGACTGCTGAGCCGCCCGCCCACCAACCCCCCGCACCCGACCGCGGCGCGGTGGGCTCAGTGCTGCTCGAACATGGCGACGGTGCGCAATCGACGTTCGAGGTGGTGCTCGAGTGCCCGGTTGGCGTGGGCCGCGACCTCGTGGGTCACCGGACCACCAGGTGTGTCGAGGGCGGCAGACAGCCGACCGCCGAGGATCATGCGCATCACCTCGAGCGCGTCGGCCGAGATCGGATGACCGGTGCGGCAGTTCCGGCACAGCACCCCGCCCTCGGTGACATCGAACGCCACGATCGGGCCTTCCTCCGCACACCGGACGCAGGCGTCGAGCTCGGGTCGCACGCCTTCGAGGGCGAGGAGCTTCCAGTAGAAGGCGGCCACCACCAGGGCACTGGGCCGTTCGGCGATGGTGCGCAGCGCACCGACCAGCATCCGGTACAGCTCCGGCACGGGTTCGCGATCCTCGGTGATCTGGTCGACGGCCTCGAGGATCGCGAGCCCGCTCGTCAAGTGATCGAGATCGTTCATCAGCGGAGCAAGCGACTCGACGGTGTCGGCCTGGCTGACGATGTCGAGGTCGCGCCCCTCGGCGAGGAGCAACCGGACGTGACTCATCGGCTCGAGGCGCGCGCCGAACTTCGAGGTGGTCTTGCGCACGCCGCGAGCCACGGCGCGCACCTTGCCGTGGTCCTCGGTGAGGAGCACGACGATGCGATCGGCCTCGCCGAGCTTGTGGGTGCGCAGCACGACGGCGGTGTCGCGGTAGAGCGGGCGCCGCACCGCAAGCCTCAGTCGAGGCCGCCGAAGCGGCGGTGCCGCTGGCCAAAGGCGTCGATCGCGGCCAGCAAGTGCTCGGCCCGCAGATCGGCCCAGGCGATGGGCACGTAGACCAGCTCGCTGTAGGCCAGCTCCCACACCAGCGACGGCGGCAGCCTGGTCCCGGTATCGAGCACCAGGACGAGGTCCGGCTCGCACGCAGCCGGGGCGAGCAACGCTCTGGCCACGGCCGACTCGGTGAGCTGGTCGGCCTCGGCGAGCTTGCGGAGCGCCACCACCAGACGCTCGCGCCCGTCGGGTGTCGGGTCGACGATGACCGCGCACTGGTCGTGTTCGACCACCTCGTGCAGGACTGGTCGTGCCGAGTCGGCGTCCGCGCCGCGCTCGAACGGTCGCAGCGTCAACCACGAGGCGCCGGCTGCAGAGGCGACGGCACCGAGGGTGTCGATCCGGTCGCGCCACTGCTCGTCGCTCAGCGCCCCCCACTCGGCCACGGTGCCGCCGACGACGAGGACGTGGCGCAACTGCACCTGCTCGTCGGTTGCGTCGATCGTCACCACGCCTCCATTCTCCCACGCTGGAGCGACCCGTCCACGACACGGGCAGGTGGATCGCGACTGTGGAGCCACTCGGTGCGGACCCGACGCCCTCCATCACCGAGGGCGCCCGGGGTAGGGTGACGTCATCGACGCGGATGTCCCCTCCCAGCCGGGCCGACGGCCCCTTCACGTTGCCTGCATCATGGACGGCAACGGCCGATGGGCGCGGCGGCGCGGCCTGCCGCGGACGGCCGGCCACACCGAGGGCGAGGAGAACCTGGCTCGCCTGGTGCGAGCCGCCGTCGCCCGGGATGTGGGCTGGCTCACGGTGTTCGGCTTCTCCACCGAGAACTGGGTCCGTCCCCGCGCCGAGGTCCGCCACATCCTCGGTCTGCACAAGAAGCTGTTCGGCCGGGTCGCCGAGTTGAACGAGCTGAACGTGCGCATCCAGTGGATGGGGCGCCCCTTCGACTCCCCCGACGCCCGCACCCCGAGGTACGTGCAGCGCGCCATCCGTCGGGCGATCGCCGATACGGCGAACAACACCGGCATGGTGCTCACGGTCGCCTTCGACTACGGCAGCCGCGCCGAGCTGGTGTCGGCCGCAGAACGGGCCCGCAGCGAGGGCGAGACCATCAGCGAGACCAGCCTCGCGGCCCACCTCTACCTCCCTGAGCTCCCGCCCGTCGACGTCCTCGTGCGCACCTCGGGCGAGCTGCGCATCTCGAACTTCATGCTCTGGCAGATCAGTGGAGCCCACGTCTACTTCACCGATCGCCCGTGGCCGGAGTTCGACGCCGCCGACCTCGACGCGGCGATCGCGCTCAGCTCGGCATGACGCTCGACGCAGCCCTCGCAGCCGTCACCTCGGCGTTGCCGAGCGCCGAGGACCGGCCCGGTCAGCGCGACATGGCGCGAGCAGTCGAGCGCGCGGTGCGCGAGGGACGCCACCTCGTCGTCCAGGCCGGCACCGGCACCGGCAAGACCCTCGGCTACCTCGTGCCAGCACTGCTGTCGGGACGACGGACGGTGGTGGCCACGGCGACAAAGGCGCTCCAGGATCAGCTCGCCTCCAAGGACCTGCCATTGCTCGACGAGCACCTCGGCCGCCCCTTCGACTGGGCCGTGCTGAAAGGCCGCAGCAACTACATCTGCCTGCAGCGGCTGCGCGAGCTCGACGACGCGGCAACCGGGCAACTCGAGCTCGAGGAACTGGCCGTCACCACGCGGGCCGAGGTCCGCCGGCTCGCTACGTGGGCGTCGACGAGCGCCACCGGCGATCTTGCCGAGCTCGACTGGGCACCGAGCGACGCCGCCGTCCGGGCCGTCACGGTCACCGGCGACGAGTGCCCCGGCCGTGCCCGCTGCCCGATGGGCACGCTGTGCTTCGCCGAGGCAGCTCGCGAACGGGCGGGGGCAGCCGACGTGATCGTCGTCAACCTCCACCTCTACGGCCTGCACGTGGCCAGCGGGGGCACGTTGCTGCCCGAGCACGAGGTGCTCGTGGTCGACGAAGCGCACCAGCTCGAGGACGTGATGAGCGACACCGTCGGCCTGCAAATCGGGCCTGGCCGGTTCACCACTGTGGCTGCCTCGCTACGGCGCATCCTCGACGATCCGGCCACCGTCGCCCCCGTCGCCGAATCCGCGACAGCGCTACGCGAGGCGCTCGCCCCGCTCGCCGGGCAGCGGCTGCCCGAGCCGCTTCCCGACGAGCTGGCCCGCACCCTGGTCACCGCCCGTCTACGGCTCGACGCAGCGCTCGCCGCCTTGCGGCGCATCCAGACCGACGTCGACGATGCCAAGCAGCGCGTGCTGCGCGCAACCACCCTGACCGGTCGGCTGATCGAGCACATCGACGCGGCGCTCGGCGCACGGAACGCCGACGTCGCGTTCGTCTCCGGTTCGCCGGAACAGGCCCGTCTCGAGGTGGCGCCGCTCGACGTCGGACCGCTGCTGCGCGAGCGCGCCTGGAGCCAATGCACCGCGGTGCTGACGAGCGCCACCGTGCCTGCGTCGCTGGTCGCCCGCGTCGGGCTTCCCGACGACGGCGTCGAAGTGCTCGACGTCGGCAGCCCGTTCGACTACGAGCACCACGGCCTGCTCTATTGCCCGGTGCAGCTCCCCGATCCCCGCTCACCACAGCGAGCCGACGCCGTCCACGACGAGATCGCTGCGCTCATCGAGGCTGCCGGCGGGCGCGCCCTGGTGCTGTTCACCAGTTGGCGTGCCATGGACGATGCAGCAACCGCGCTCCGGTCGCGCCTCACCGTGCCGCTGCTCACCCAGCGCGACCTGCCGAAGACAGCGCTGGTCCGCCGCTTCAGTGATGACGAGGCCACGTGCTTGTTCGCCACGGCCGGGTTCTTCCAGGGTGTCGACATCCCAGGGCGGACCTTGAGCCTCGTCATCATCGACCGCATCCCGTTCCCGCGACCCGACGACCCGTTGTTGTCGGCCCGTCGAGAGCTGCTCGGCGCGCGGGCATTCGCCGAGATCGACCTGCCACGGGCATCGATGCTGCTGGCCCAGGCGACCGGGCGATTGATCCGCACCGCCTCCGATCGAGGTGTGGTTGCCGTCCTCGACCCTCGCCTGGGCACCGCCGGCTATCGATGGGACGTCGTCCGGGCACTCCCGCCCATGCGACGCACCCGCCACCGCGACGAGGCCGTCGCGTTCCTGCGCGAGATCACGACGTAGTCGACACCCGGTCGTCGGCCCAGCGGGCCACGTTGGCCAGCAACAGTTCCGGCCGGGCGAGGTTCTTGGTGAGCAGGTGGTGGTTGAGCGCCTCCTCGTCGGAGCGCAGGAACTCGGTGGCCTGGGCACGGTGCGCCGCTGGGTCGAACCCGTCCGCACGAGCAGCGTCGGCCAGCAGGTCGCCGATGCAGTTCTGGACCAGGTCGGCGATGCCGCTGCCCTCGTCGAACTGCTCCTTCACCCGCCACACCAGGTCGTCGGGCAGGAGGTCCTCGCAGGCCTTGCGCAGCACCCACTTCTCGATGCGCCGACCCGTGTCGTCGTAGGGCAGCTTCAGCTCGGCCGGCACTCGCAGGGCGAGGTCGATGAAGTCGGTGTCGAGGAACGGCACCCGGCCCTCCACCCCGTGCCGCATGGTCAACCGGTCGGCCCGCTGCAGGTTGATGTTGTGGAGGGTGTTCATCGACCTGCACAGCTCGCGGTGCAGCAGGTCGAAGTCGTCGAACTCCTTGTGGAACCGGTAGCCGGCGAACAGCTCGTCCGCGCCTTCGCCGGTCAGGATCACCTTCACGTACTGCGACGCCAGTCGGGCGCAGAAGTGGGTGGGGATCGCGCTGCGCACGACGTCGATGTCGAACGACTCGAGGTGGGCGACGATGTCGGGCAAGGCCTCACGCACGTCGTCGAGCGTGATGATGTACTCGTGGTGGATCGAGCCGATGTGGGCAGCCACCCGGCGCGCCGCACGGAGGTCGCTCGAGTCGGCAGTGCCCACGCTGAAGGTGTGCAGTTCGTCGACGTGCTTGCGAGCAATGGCCGCCACCACACTCGAGTCGAGCCCACCCGAGAGGAAGGCCCCAACAGGCACATCGCTCATCAGATGCGACGCCACCGCTCGCTCCAGCGCCTCGCGCACAGCGGCGATGTGATCGGCGACGGGCGCCTGCTCGGGTTCGGGGGCCGGGATGGAGGCGAAGCGGTGGAACCCTGTGCGGCTGTCGTAGAGGAAGCCGGGTGGGAATGTCTTCACCTCGTCGGCCCAGGCGCACAGGCCGGTGAGCTCGGACGAGAACGCCATCACCGGCGCGCCGTCGGTGCCCGGGCCCGAGCCGATGTACAGCGGCTTGATCCCCACCGGGTCGCGTGCCAGCACCAAGCGGTCGTCGCTCATCAGCGCCACGGCGTACATGCCGCGCAGGTGCTGCATCGCACCCTTGTCGTGGTCGTCGAACAGGTGCAGCACGGCCTCGCTGTCGCTGGCCGTGCGCCACTGGTGCCGGTCGGCGAGCACACCGCGCAGGTGAGGGAAGTTGTAGATCTCGCCGTTGGCGACGATCGACCAGGAGCGGTCCTCGTTGGCGATCGGCTGCACACCGCCCACCGGGTCCATGATCGCCAAGCGACAGTGCCCCAGCGTGCCGAGTGGGCGCTGTTCGAGGCCCACGCCATCGGGCCCCCGGTGGGCGATCGCCGTCCGCAACTGCTCGGCCAACACCCCGTCGGCCCGTCCCCACACTCCCGCAATCCCGCACATCGTCGACATCGACCTCCTGCCGGCCGATGCTGACCACCCCGCGAGCATGTGTCAACCATCGCTCATCATGCGGGAAAGAATTGGAGTATCTGCACACTACTGACAGACTGCCGCATGCCCGTTGCTGACAGCACCCTGCGTCGGGGTCTCGTCCTACTCACCCACCTCGGCGGCGCCGACGGCGGGCGGACCGTGTCGGAGCTCGCCGCCCTCACCGGTTTCGAGCGCAGTCAGGTGTCGCGCACGATGGGCACGCTCACCGACCTCGGTGCAGTTGTGCGCGATCCGCGCACACGCGCGTATCGGTTGAGCTGGTCGATCTACGCGCTCGCCGCCACGGCCGGTGACCCTGCGCTGCTGGCCGCCGCCCGACCGGTGATCGACCGCCTGGCCGCGGTCACCGGATCACCGGCGCACCTCACCGTGCTCGACGGCGCCGAAGTGATCACCGTGGCCAGCGGGTTCCCGCCGTTCTTCACGGAACGGCGCAACCCCATCGGCGAGCGCACGCCGGCGTGGTGCACCTCGTCGGGGCGCACCCTGTTGGCCGGCCTCGACGACGACACCCTGCGCAAGCGACTCACCGGTGTCGCGCTGACGGCCACCGGCCCCCATGCGCCCACCACGCTCGACGAAGTGATCGAGCGCACCGCTGCCACCCGCGGCATCGGCCCGGTGGTGGTGGTCGACGAGTACGCGCCGGGCTTCATGGGCGTGGCCGCCCCGGTGCACCGCCCCGACGGCACCGTCGTCGCGTCGCTCAACATCAGCGGCCCTACCTGGCGCCTTGCGGGTGCCGTCGACACCCTGCGCGCGGCGGTCGACGGCGCCGCCGGCGAACTCGACGCAGTCCTGGCCGCCTGACGCCCGGGGGGTTTGCCAACGTCAGGCGGCCAGATGCGGGCGGACCTGGGTCTCGAGGAACCCCAGCATCCACTCGTGCTGCACCGGGTCGAATTGCTGCATCAACTCGTCCTGCTCCTCGCGCACCTGCGCTCCCGGTCGGTGATACGGCGCCCAGTAGATCTCCTGCCAGCGGCGGAAGCCGACGGTCGTGATCTCCGGATGGAACTGGAACGCCCACACCGACTCGCCGTGCCGGAATGCCTGGTTCGGGAACGAGTCGCTGCCGGCCAGCAGCTCGGCACCGGCCGGGATGTCGAACTGGTGGAAGTGCGACTGGCACACCACCAGCCCGTCGGGGATGACCGATGAGCCGGCGGGCGTCGTGCGCAGCGGGTAGTAGCCGAACTCGCAGCGCCCGTCGTCGAAGGGGCCCGATGACGCACCGAACGCGTAGGCGATGACCTGCGCACCCTGGCAGAAGCCCAACACCGGCACCTCACGGCGAGCGCATTCGAGCACCCAGGCCGCCTCCATCACCACGTGCGGGTACTGGGGCGTGTCGGAGATGCTCTGCGGACCGCCGTACAGCACGGTGGCCACCACATCTCGATCGACCTTGCCCAGCCGATCGCCCCGGTACGGATACCGCCAGTCGCACTCGTACCCGTTCGCCGCGAACCAGGCCGACACCCGGTCGTCACATGGTTCGTCGTCGTGCTTGATCAACACCACCCGTGCCATCGTCGTATGACCTCCCCGCCGGCAGTGTGCCATTGCCTGCGGTCATGGGGAAGCACTTCCACCTGCCGGTCGGGCGCACGGCACGCGCCAGCGTGCACATGCTCCACCTGTCGGTCGCTCGGTGAGCGAGAAGACCCCACCCAGCACCGCCGCACGCTTCGCGAGGTTGGTGAGGCCATAGCCCTTGGCCGTCGCCGCGTCGAGGCCGACGCCATCGTCGACGACAGACACCTCGACCGTCGCCGGGGTCACCACGACCGCCACCTCGACAAACCCGGCATTCGCGTGACGAGCGACGTTCGACAGCATCTCGCGCAAGGACAGCAGCAGGTGCTCGACGAGAAGTGGGTCGTCGATGCTGTCGAGCCCTCCTTGCACACGGAGGTCAGGAACGAACCCGAGGCTCCGTTCGGCCTCCCCGACGGTGCGAGTGACGAGCTCGGTGGGCCCGCTCTCTTCGAGCACGGGGCGGGTGAGACCGAGCACCGTGGCCCGCAGGTGGCGGATGATCGTGTCCTGGGCGTCGATGATCTTCGCCAGCCGAGCACGAAGGTGCTCGGGAGCTTCAGCTGCGAGCGCGCGCAGTGAGAGCGCCGTGCCGTAGACCTCCTGGATCGCGCCGTCGTGGAGGTCGCGAGCCACCCGGTCGCGCTCGTCGGCGAGCGCCTCCATCGACAGCACCCTGGCGCGCGCCCGGTCGCGTTCGAGGCGCTCGGTGACGTCGCGCCAGGTGTACACCAGTCCGTCGTCGATCCGAGCTGCCCGGATGTCGAAGCGCCGCTCCTCACCGTGCAGCTCGCTCAGGTACGGATAGTCGTCGAGCACCAACGGCTCCCCCGATTCGAGCACCTTCACGTACATGTCGAACAAGCCCGTCGCCATCTGTCCCGGGAGCAGCCCCAGCGCAGTCGCGCCGACCAGGCGATCGTGGGCGAGCCCCGTGTAGACGCACGCAGCACGGTTGGCGGCGGTGTAGCGGAAGTCGACGATGGCCCCGTGCCCGTCGCGAACCGACGTGAGCAGCACGAGCGGATCGACGAGCGAGTCGAGCACCACCTCGAGGGCCCGTTCGGGTGCGGCGATTGGGAGCGGTCGGGAGCTCGTGCTCGCCGATGGTGGGCTGGGCACGGTGCCTCCTCGCAGTCTGATGGGCCGATAGCTCACGAGCATGATGGGCCGCTGCTGCTGCCGACGCGCACGGGTCATCCGGCTCTGGGGCGTCAGTCGGGCGTCCGATAGTGTCGCCCCCATGGGGGAACCGGGCGCCGACATCACGGTGCGTTGCGATGTCGTCGGAGGCATCGCAACGATCACCCTCGACTCGCCGTCGAACCGCAATGCGCTGTCGCGCGAACTGCTGCGCGACCTCCACGACGCACTCGACCGCGCCGAGCAGCCCGACGTCCGGGTGATCGTGCTGACGCACACTGCCCCGGTGTTCTGCGCCGGAGCCGACCTGAAGCAGCGCAGCGCGGGCCCCACCGACTCGACGCCGATGGTGCGGGCGATGCAACGCCTCAGCGACGCGATACAGCCCACCATCGCCGCGGTGCAGGGTCCGGTGCGCGCCGGCGGCATCGGGCTGATGGCCTCGTGCGACCTGGTGGTGGTGCAGTCCGACGTCACGTTCGCCTTCACCGAGGTGCGCATCGGCGTCGCCCCGGCCATCATCAGCGTGCCCATCCTGGCCCGCGTGCCGTGGACGAAGCTGGCGGCGCCGTTCCTCACGGGCGAAACCTTCGGAGCCGCCGCAGCACTCGACATGGGGCTGGTCACCCATGTGGCCGACGACGTGCCCGCTGCCGTGTCGACGCTGGTGGCTGGAGTTCTGGCCGGCGCACCAGGCGCGGTCGCCGCCACCAAGCGCCTGCTGCGCGCCACGAGCTCGTGGGCCGAGATGCAGGCCCTGAGCGAAGCGCTGTTCATGGGGAGCGAGGCCGCCGAGGGCATGGCCGCCTTCGCCGAACGCCGGCCACCCAACTGGACCCAAGGAGCGTGACATGCCCGTCCTCGCCGACACCTTGAACACAGCCGCCGACGCCTATCGGCTGAACCGCGAGGCGATGCTCGCCCAATTGGCACTGCACGACACCGAGCTCGCCAAGGCCAACGCCGGTGGCGGCCCGGCGTATGTCGACCGCCATCGCACACGTGGCAAATTGCTCGCCCGCGAGCGCATCGAAGCGCTGCTCGATCAGGGCAGCCCGTTCCTCGAGCTCTCACCCCTTGCCGCATGGGGCAGCTCGTTCCCGGTCGGCGCCGGCATCGTGTGTGGCATCGGCGTGGTGGAGGGCACCGAGTGCCTGATCATCGCCAACGACCCGACGATGCGCGGCGGTGCCACCAACCCGTTCGGCATGCGCAAGAACCTGCGCGCCATGCAGATCGCCCGCGAGAACCGGCTGCCGATGATCAACCTGGTCGAGTCGGGTGGCGCCGACCTGCCGACCCAGAGCGAGATCTTCATCCCCGGCGGGCAGAGCTTCCACGACATCACCGAGATGTCGGCGATGGGCATTCCTACCGTGGCCGTGGTGTTCGGCAACTCCACGGCCGGCGGCGCCTACGTGCCCGGCATGAGCGACTACATCGTGATGATCAAGGAACGCTCGAAGGTGTTCCTTGGCGGGCCACCGCTGGTGAAGATGGCCACTGGCGAAGAGAGCGACGACGAGAGCCTGGGCGGCGCCGAGATGCACGCCCGGGTGAGCGGCCTGGCCGACTACTACGCAGTCGACGAGCTCGACGGCATCCGCCTCGGCCGCCAGGTGGTGCGCCGCCTGAACCAGCGCAAGCGCGGCCCCGGCCCGCGGGGCGCCGGTCGGTCACCGAAGTACGACCCCGACGAACTGCTCGGCATCGCCTCGGCCGACCCGAAGGTGCCGTTCGACCCGCGCGATGTCATCGCTCGCGTGGTCGACGACAGCGACTTCGACGAGTTCAAGCCCCTGTACGGCCCGTCGCTCGTGACCGGTTTCGCCGAGATCCACGGCTATCCAGTGGGCGTCCTCGCCAACCATCGCGGCGTGCTGTTCAGCGAGGAGGCCGAAAAGGCCGCGCAGTTCATCCAGCTCGCCAACCAGATCGACACACCGCTCGTCTTCCTGCAGAACACCACCGGCTACATGGTGGGCAAGGAGTTCGAGCAGGGCGGCATCATCAAGGACGGGGCGAAGATGATCAACGCCGTCACCAACAGCAAGGTGCCCCACCTCACCATCCACATGGCCGCCAGCTACGGAGCAGGCAACTACGGCATGTGCGGTCGGGCCTTCGGGCCCCGCATGCTGTTCGCCTGGCCCAACGCGAAGACCGCGGTGATGGGGCCACAGCAGTTGGCCGGGGTGATGAGCATCGTCGCCCGCCAATCGGCCGCGTCGATGGGCCGTCCGTTCGACGACGAGGCCGACGAGGCGATGCGCCGCCAGGTGGAGGAACAGATCGAGCGCGAGTCGCTGGCGCTGTTCATGACCGGCAAGGTGTACGACGACGGCATCATCGACCCGCGCGACACCCGCACCGTGCTGGGCATGTGCCTGTCGGTGATCGACAACCAACCGATACAGGGCACCCGCGGCTACGGCGTGTTCCGGATGTGATGACGATGACTGCCACGCTCTCACCCATCATCAGGCCTGTCACCCGCCTGCTCGTCGCCAACCGTGGCGAGATCGCCCGTCGGGTCATCCGCACCTGCCGCCGCCTCGGCATCAGCACCGTCGCCGTCTACTCTCAAGCCGATCGCTTCGCGCCATACGTGCGCGAGGCCGACCTGGCGATGCCACTGCCCGGCAACACTGCCGCCGAGACCTACCTGCGCGGCGACCTGCTGGTGCAAGCCGCCCTGGCCACCGGGTGCACCGCGGTGCACCCCGGCTACGGCTTCCTCAGCGAGAACGCCGGCTTCGCCCGCACCGTGCACGACGCAGGTCTGGTGTTCGTCGGCCCACCCGCCGACGCCATCGAGGCGATGGGCTCGAAGATCGGCGCGAAGCAGGTGATGCGTGCCGCCGGAGTGCCGGTGCTGCCCGACAACACCGTCGAGTCGTCGGCCGAGATCGGCCTGCCTGCGCTGGTGAAGGCGTCGGCAGGTGGCGGCGGCCGGGGCATGCGCCTCGTGCGCACCGCCGACGAGCTCGACGACGCCATCGCCGCCGCGCAGCGTGAGGCCGCATCGGCGTTCGGCGACGGCACGGTGTTCGTCGAGCGCTATGTCGACGGCGGCCGCCATGTCGAGATCCAGGTGTTCGCCGACCACCACGGCAACACCGTGGCGCTGTTCGAGCGCGACTGCACGGTGCAGCGTCGCCACCAGAAGATCGTCGAGGAGGCCCCGTCGCCCGCCGTCGGACCGCAACTGCGCGAGCGGATGAGTGCCGCCGCTGTGGCAGCTGCCCAAGCAGTGGGCTACGTGGGCGCCGGCACGGTGGAGTTCCTGCTCGACCGCGACGGCAACTTCTTCTTCCTCGAGATGAACACCCGCCTGCAGGTCGAGCACCCGGTCACCGAGATGATCACCGGTCTCGACCTGGTGGAGCTCCAGCTCGCGGTCGCAGGTGGCGAGCCGCTGCCGCCTGCAGCGCTCGCCCCCACCATCACCGGCCACGCCGTCGAGGTGCGCCTGTGTGCCGAAGACCCGTACCACGGCTATCGCTCCAGCTCGGGCACCTTCACGCGCATCGAGTTCCCGTCCATCGACGGCGTGCGCATCGACACGGGCGTCGACACCGGCTCGACCATCAGCCCCTACTACGACTCGATGATCGCCAAGGTCATCGCCCACGCCCCGACCCGGGCCGGCGCCATCCAGAAGCTGCAGCGAGCACTGAGCACGGCGCATCTGATCGGTCCCGTCACCAACCGCACGCAGTTGCTCGACCTGCTGCCCCGGGTCGACACCGAGTGGCAGCAGTTGCACACCGGTTGGCTCGACGCCCAGGGCGCGCTCGACGCACCTCCCGTCGAGGCCGCCTTCGTTGCCGCTGCCGGCCTGGCCGTGGTGCGGGCCGATGCCGCGGCCCGCCGCGTGCTGCCGCACGTACCCATCGGATGGCGCAGCAACTCGAGCGACCCGCAGTCGGTGCAGGTGGGCGAGCACACAGTGCGCTACCGCTTCGACCGCACCGGCGCCGTCGCTCACCTGACGGTCGACGACGAGCCCGTGAGCGAGCAGTGGCTGCCTGCGATCGACGTCATCGAGACCGAGATCGTCGACGACACCGTGTTCGTCAGCCGCGGCCTCTATCGGTTCAGCATCCCGCCGCGCTTCCCGCTACCCGACGAGGCCGGCCGCGCCGGCTCGCTGGTGGCGCCGATGCCCGGTTCGGTGTTACGCCTGCTCGTCGCCGTGGGCGACACCGTGGCCGCCGGTCAGCCGCTCTTGGCGATGGAGGCGATGAAGATGGAGCACCAGGTGGTGGCGCCCGCAGCCGGAACCGTGGCCGAGATCTTCGTGCAGGTGGGCCAGCAGTTGGCCCACGGCCAGCGCCTGGTGCAGCTCGAGACCGCCGGAAGCGACGAGTGATGGACCGCGGCACCCGCGCGGTTCGCATCGCGAACTGCTCGGGCTTCTTCGGCGACCGTCTGTCGGCAGCACGCGAGATGCTCGACGGAGGCCCGATCGACGTGCTCACCGGCGACTGGTTGGCCGAGCTCACGATGCTGATCCTTCAGCGCCAGCGCCGGCGGAATGCCGATCTCGGGTACGCGTCGACCTTCCTCACCCAGATGGAGCAGGTCCTCGGCCACTGCGTCGAGCGCGGCATCAAGGTGGTCACCAACGCCGGCGGGCTGAACCCGGCGGGCTGCGCCGAGAAGGTGCGGGAGATCGCCGAGCGCCTCGGCGTGGCTGTGAAGGTGGCCCATGTCGAGGGCGACGACCTGATGCAGCGCGTCGACGGCCTGCGCCCACGCCTCGACCATCTCGACACCGGCGCTCCACTCACCGGCGATCCGGTCTCGGCCAATGCCTACCTGGGCGGCTGGGGCATCACTCGAGCACTGGCCGAGGGCGCCGACGTGGTGGTGTGCCCACGTGTCACCGATGCAGCGCTCGTTGTCGGCCCGGCAGCATGGTGGTGGGGCTGGCAGCACGACGACTGGGACCGACTCGCCGGTGCCGTGGTGGCCGGGCATGTGATCGAGTGCGGCGCCCAGGCCACCGGCGGCAACTACAGCTGGTTCACCGACATCCCCGACCTGTCGCTGCCCCCCGGGTTCCCGATCGCCGAGGTCTCGGCCGACGGCTCGAGTGTGATCACCAAGCACCCGGGTACGGGTGGTGTGGTCGATGTCGGCTCGGTGACAGCTCAACTGCTGTACGAGATCGGCGCACCGCAGTACGCCAACCCCGACGTCATCAGCCACTTCGACACGCTCCGGGTCGAGCAGGTGGGTGACGACCGGGTGCGGATCTCGGAGGTTCGCGGCACGCCGGGCCCACCCACCACGAAGGTGTGCATCAACCTCGACGGCGGCTACCGCAACCGGGTGACGTTCGTGCTCACCGGGCTCGACCAGGAGGCCAAGGCACGCTGGGCGAGCGACGCGCTGTTCGCCCGCCTCGGCGGGCGCGATCGGTTCGAGGCGGTCGACGAGCGCCTCGTCGAGGCGCCCCCGTCGGCCCCCGGGCACGAGGCCTCGTCCGGACGGCTCCACATCCATGTGAAGAGCCCCGACGACCGCCTCGTCGGGCGGGCCTTCTCGTCCGCGGCCATCGAGTTGGCCCTCGCCAACTACCCCGGCTTCTTCGTGTCGTCGCCACCCACCGAGGCGCAGTCGTACGGTGTCTACTGGCCGGCGCTCGTGGCCAACGACGAGCTCACCCACGTGGTGGTCCATCACGACGGGCGACGCGAGCAGATCGCCAGCCCGAGCGTCACCGGCGGAACCGACCCGCTCAGCGGTCCGGCAGTTCCCGACGTCGTCGCCGAGGGCCCTGCGATCGGCGAACCGCTCGGCCGCTACTTCGCAGCGCGATCCGGCGACAAAGGCGGCAACGCCAACGTCGGGATCTACGCCCGCGGGCCCGCCGGCTACCGCTGGCTGCACGACCATCTCACCGCCGACGCCGTCGCCCGGCTGATCCCCGAGGCGGCCGGTCTCGAGATCCGCAGGTACGAGCTGCCCAACGTGCACGCTCTCAACTTCGTGATCGTCGGCTACCTCGGTGACGGCGTCGCCTCGAGCACGGCGTTCGACCCCCAGGCCAAGGGCCTCGGCGAGTACCTCCGCGCTCGCATCTGGTGAGTTCAGATTCCGTCAAGGGTTGCCCGCGACCCTTCAGTGCCCGGTATGACGAGGCGTACTCTGCGCGTCGGCGCCAGAGCTGCCGACGCACCACACGGGGGGACGATGATGGGGCGCACGACCAGGATGATCTGCATCGTGCCAGCACTTGGTTCGCTGCTGCTGGCCGGCTGCACACGGGGGACGGGAACCGTCGTGCCCGCCGAGCTCGGGCGTGAGGCACCACCACCCAGCGTGACCGTGGCGAGCACGCCCACGACGACCAATCAGCCGACGGCCGAAACGCCGCTCGAGACGGCGGGCTCGCCGGACGCTGGCGGCAGCGCAGGAGCGGCACCACCGAACAGCAACCCGAGCACCACCATCGCCGAGCCGACAGGCGACACCGACCGTGCCGGGCCTCGTCTGAGCGATGGGCTCGGCACACCGGTCACCGATGCTCCTTCCGTGCGCACCCGCGGCGACACCCGTCGACTGCTCGACGAGGGGCTGTATGTCCACCTCGCCTGGGAGCCCGACCCGGCGGACGCGTCGGTCTTCACCCCGCTCCCCGACGACGTTCCGATCCTCGAGGCCTATACCAACGCGCAGATCGCCTACTACCGCGCGGCGCTCGGCCTTGCCCCACCTGACGACACGATGCTCGACCGCTTCCTGGTCGACGGCAGCACGCGGTTCGCCGCAGCCTTCGCAGCGCGCGCCGCCGCTGGGCTGACGCTGCAACTCGGCAGTGGTGTGGTGCTGCGGCCCTACGTGCTCGGCGACCAGCGCACCGCCACCTCGGCCGTGGTGCTCGACTGCTACCTGCACGACGAGCAGGAGGTACCGGTCGGAGCCCAGGCCCTTCCCGGGCCAATGCGCACCTATGGCCTCGTCGCGACGATGGTGCTCGTCGACGGGCGCTGGAAGATCGACCGGACCGGCACCGAGCCCGGGGTCTGCCTGTGATCGGCCGCCTCGCCGTCGCCCTCGGCGCCCTGGTCGTCAGCGCGCTCGCCCCTGCCGGAGCCGGCGACGACGACCGGCCGACGCCCCCGCCGAAGGTGCTCGACGGGGCCCGTTCGGTCTCGGTGCGCACCACCACCGGCGGCCTGCAGCGTTTCACCTCCATCCCGCGCTCGTCGCTGTTCATCCGTCACGGCGGTGGCGCAACCAAGAAGTGCAGTTTCACGGCCTCGCGGGACGGGTTCGTCCTCTCCGACGGCAGCACCGTGCCCCGCGGCACGAAGGTGACGAGCAACTACGTCTTCGTCGAAGGGTACGGAGCGCCCTTCCCCCTGCCGCCGGTGGCCCTGCCGGAGGACACCCGGTCGGCCCCGAGCAGAGGCCCGCTGCACAGCGCGCGGCGAACCTTCAGCGTCTACTGCGACCGGACCTGGTACGAGGTCAACCTGATGGGCGTCATCTCCGTGCCGTTCACCGACACCTTGTTCGATCCCCGCACCCAACTCGACCAGCTCTACCAGGACCTCCAACTCGAGCGGCCAGTGGTCGTCGCCGATCCGGTCGTCGCCGAGCTCGGTGGCCTGCTCACCCGTCACCCGGCGTGGTTCGCGATCGCGCCGTCAGCCTGGCGAACCCAGCAGACCGACCCGCTGCACTACCGAGGCACCGTCCTGCTGCTGATCGCCCAGCCGCGCCGGCTCGACTTCGAGATCGACTTCCGACCCGACCCGACGCGTCCGTCACCCCCCTTCCGAGGGGTGGTGAGCTGTCTCGTGTCACCGCAGGCCACCAGCGGAGGCGGGGCACTCCCCGCCCGACCCGAGCTGCCCGCGACCGCCGAGCCGGGTGTCGGCGGTCGGTGCACCTGGACTCCCCCGGGCCCGGGGCAGGTGAGTGTGACAGCACGGATCACCTACGACGTCACCTTCTGGGCGAGTGGCTTCACCCAGGCCGAAACGCCCTACGTCTGGAGGTCGACGCCGATGGCATTCACCATTGGCGAGCTGACCGCAGTGAACACCGACCCGACAGGGTGACCCTGGAGCTCAGGGGATGAGGCGATACCCGATGCCGCGCGCCGTGATGATCAGCTTGGGCTCGTCGGGGTGATCCTCGATCTTCACCCGGAGCCTGCGGACGTGGGCGTCGACGAGGCGGCTGTCGCCGAGGTACTCATAGCCCCACACCCGCTCGAGCAACTGATCGCGCGACAGCACCATGCCAGCATGGTCGGCGAACTCGCACAGCAGCCGGAACTCGGTCTTGGTGAGGTTCAACTCGACGCCACCCTTCAGCGCGACGCCCTGCTCGCGGCGCACCTCGATGTCGCCGAAGCGGCTCTGCTGCTGCATCGACGCCGACTCCAGCAGGTGCACCCGTCGCAACGAGGCGCGGATACGCGCCGCGAGCTCTTTCGGCACGACAGGCTTGGTGACGTAGTCGTCGGCCCCCGCCTCGAGGCCGGCCACCAGGTCGTAGGTGTCGGTCTGTGCCGTGACGATGATGATCGGCACGATGCTCGATGCCCGGATCTGTCGGCAGACGTCGAATCCGCTGATGTCGGGCAGACGCAGATCGAGCAGGACCAGGTCGGGCTCCTGCCGCTGGAAGGCCTCGAAGCCACTTCGGCCGTCTGCAGCCTCGACCACGTCGTAGCCCTCGTCCTCCAGCGCGAGACGCAGTGCGAGACGCACCGAGTCGTCGTCTTCGATGAACAGCAGCGATGTCACGAGCAGCCAGCTCCCACCTCGACGACGGAAATCTGTTACAGAAAGCGCACACAAGGCGCGTCGACCCGTCACAGACCATCGTCATGATATGAGCGTTCACGCTGCTTCGGTGGGGTACCAACCTCCCCCTGGTACCTCACCGGCAGCGGAACCAAGCGGGCGGACACCGCATGCTGCCCCTGGTTCGACGAACGGGCCGAGGCGTCACCCGAGGAGGTTCCGTGCTGTCACCGCTACTGATCGTGTCCACCGACGAGATGCGCAAGGTGCTCGTCATCACCGTGGAAGGACCATTCATCGACCCGCAGCACGTCGACACGCTGCGCACGGTCCTGCCCTCCGTACCCGACGACTTCGGGCTGCTGGTCGATCTCAGTTGGGTCGACCTCTTCTCTGCACAGTCCATCGACGCGCTGTGCGAGGTCGCCCGCGACGCCGCGGCGACCGGGGTCGGCCTCACCGTCGTGTGCTCGAACACTGACCGGCGCGCCGAGCTCGTGCTCGCCGGTCTCGATCATCATGCCGCCGTGGCGGCATCGATCGAGCACGCCCTGCCCGTGCGCGACTGCGCCGCCTGACGGCGTCGACGCGGCTCGTGCAGGTCCTCTCGAGCCGCGTCGCCACTGCAGCGCCCGCCATCGGCCACACTAGGGACGTGGACGAGCGCGCGACGGCACCACGGCGGACCCTGCGCCTGCGCACGCGGGTCACGGTGTTCTTCGCCCTGACCGCACTGGCGGCAAGCCTGGCGCTTGCAGTGGTCACCTACGCGGTGGCTCGCAACTACCTGCTCGACCAGCGCGTGTCGGCAGCCCAAAACCAGGCGTTCAACAACGCCAAAGCCGTGCGTGACGAGCTTCGTGCCCCCACCGGCGACATCGAGTCACTCGTCCTGCAGTTGCGCACCGAGGGTGGCGGCTTCGCGATCTTGCTGCTGCCACCGAACCAGCCCTACTACTCGAACCTGCGGTTCCAGGAGGACGTGCTGCCCCCGTCGCTCGTCTCGAACGTCGATCGCGGGATCAACGGCTACCAGCGCTTCGACACCGACGGGAACCCCTACCTGGGGGTCGGGATCTACGTGGCCGAGTTCGACGGCCTGTACTTCGAGGCCTTCCCCCTCGACACGACCCGCAGCACCCTGCAGGCCATCGCCACCGCCCTCGGCATCGGCGCGGCCGTCACCGCCCTGCTCGCCGCGGCCGTCGGTTCGTGGACCAACCGTCGCCTGCTGCTCCCGCTGCGTCGGGTCGCCGACGCTGCCGAGGACATCGCCCAAGGTGGCCTCGACACCCGGATGCCGCCGGAGACCGACCCCGACCTGGCCCGGCTCGCCAACTCGTTCAACGGCATGGCCGACGCGGTCCAGGCACGCATCGAACGCGAGGCTCGGTTCGCCTCCGATGTCAGCCACGAGCTGCGCACCCCGATCACTGCGCTCTCGGCGGCCATCGAGGTGCTCGACGCTCGGCGCACCGACATCCCCGAACGCACTCGCCAAGCGCTCGACGTGGTGATCACCCAGGTGCGGCGCTTCGACCAGATGGTGCTCGACCTGCTCGAACTGTCGCGCATCGATGCCGGATCGACCGAACTGCACCGCGAAGAGGTCAACCTCGCCGACCTGATCAACCGAATCACCCACCGCTACGGCTTCCCGGACGTTCCCGTCACGATCTCCCGCGATGTCCCCGCCATCGCACGGCTCGACAAGCTGCGCTTCGAGCGGGTCCTCGCCAACCTGCTCGACAACGCCAACCAGCACGGTGGTGGGCCGATCCGTGTCGCCGCGGCGCGCGCCGGCGAGCACGGCATCGCCCTGGCCGTCGACGACGCCGGCCCGGGCGTGGCCCGCAGTGAGCGCTCGCGCATCTTCGAGCGTTTCGCCCGTGGCAGCGCCGCCCGCCACAAGGTGGGCACCGGGCTCGGGCTCGCCCTGGTGGCCGAGCACGCCCAGGCCCACGGTGGCGAGGCATGGGTCGACGACCGACCTGGCGGCGGCGCCCGCTTCGTCGTGACCTTCGGGGAGACTGTGTGAGGGTTCGACCGGTGCTGATCGTCGCCACAGCCGTGGCGCTCGCGGGCTGTGGGCTGCCCGACGAGGACTCGTTCCAGCCGATCACGCGCGACGACCGCTTCGGGCTCTCGCAGACCACGACGCCGTCGACCACGGCGGCGCCCACCACCACCGTCGACGCCACCACCACGACAGCCCTCGCCACCACCTCGACGCTGGTCGCCGAACTGGTCGAGCTCTACTTCATCTCCGGACGCCAACTCACCGGCGTCGCCACTCCCCTCCCACTCAACCCGGCGCTCGGCCAGGTCATGGCAGCCCTGCTCGGGGGCCCACCCGAAGGTGGGCTCGGCACCGGTCTGCGGTCGGCGCTGCCCGAGGACGCCGAGATCAGCGTGTTGAGCGAGGCGGGAATCGCCACGGTCGACCTTCCCGCGACGATCTTCGAGACGCTCGACCCGCTCGATCAGCGTCTGATGCTCGGGCAGATCGTGCTCACGCTGACCGATCGTCCGGGGGTCGGACCCGTGGTGTTCACGATCGCCGGCGAGCCCACCCGCGTGTACCGCGGCGACGCCAGCCTCACCGAGCCGGGCCAGGCTGTGTCGCGCGACGACTACTTGGTGCTGCTCACCGGCGGCGCAGTCGCAACTGCGACGACGGCAACAACCACCTCGTCGTCGGCCCCTCCGGCTCCCTGAGAGCAGGTGTCGATAGGGTGACCGCAGCATGCGCAGCGGATTCATCACCTTGGTCGGTCGCCCGAACGTCGGAAAGTCGACATTGCTCAATGCACTGTGCGGTGAGAAGGTCAGCATCGTCAGCGACAAACCGCAGACCACGCGCACTCGCGTGCGCGGAGTGCTCACCCGCCCCGACGCCCAACTCGTGTTCGTCGACACACCCGGCCTGCACAAGCCCGTGACAGCGCTCGGCAAGCGGGTGAACGCCACTGCACTCGACAGCGTGAACGATGTCGACGTGGTGTGCCTGGTGGTCGATGCCACCGCCGGGTTCGGTGCGGGCGACCGCTGGGTGGCCGAGCGCTTCGACGTGCACGACGCCGTCGTGGTGGTGAACAAGGTCGACCGGCTGAGCCGCGAGCAGTTGATCACGCAACTCGCCGCGGTTGCCGACCTCGGGGCGGAGGCCTACTTCCCGGTCTCGGCACGCACGGGCGAGGGCCTCGCCCCACTGCTCGCCCACCTCGTCGCCCGCCTCCCGGAAGGTCCGCAGTACTTCCCCGACGACGTGGTGCGCGAGTTGCCCGACGAGCACTGGGTGGCCGAGCTGGTGCGCGAGCAACTCCTCGCCGTCACACGCGACGAATTGCCCTACAGCATCGCCACTCGGGTCACCGAGTGGGAATGGCCACGCATCCGCTGCGAGATCATTGTCGAGCGCGACAGTCAGAAGGGCATGGTGATCGGCCGTGGCGGCACGGTCCTGAAAGAGGTCGGCCGGCGTGTGCGTGAACAACTGCCACCGGGCGCGTTCATCGAGTTGTTCGTCAAGATCGACAAGGATTGGCAGCGCCGACCCGACCGAGTCGAGCGCCTCGGCTACTAGACCTTGCTCGTCCGCCCGGCCCAGAAGGGCGCGCGCAGCTCGCGCTTCAAGATCTTGCCGCTGCCGGTCTTGGGCAGCTCGTCGAGCCACGACACCGTGCGCGGCACCTTGTAGTTGGCCAGGTGCTCGCGGGCGAAGGCGACGACCTCGTCCTCGGTGAGCGTGGCGCCGTCGCGTACCACGACCACCGCGTGGACGCTCTCGCCCCACTCCTCGTTGGGTACACCAAACACCGCTGCTTCGAGGATGTCGGGGTGGTGCTCGAGCGCGGCCTCGATCTCGGCGGGGTAGATGTTCATGCCACCCGAGATGATCATGTCCTTCTTGCGGTCGCAGATGTAGATGTAGCCCTCGTCGTCGCGGTACGCGATGTCGCCCACGGTCTGGAACCCGTGCTTCTGGTCGGCGAGGAACTTGTCGTGCTGCTTGTAGTAGTCGGCGAAGACGCTCGGGCTCTTCACGAACAACTCACCCGTATGGTCGGGGCCGGCGCCCGTCACCTCGTTGCCATCGTCGTCGAACAACTTCACCTCGACCAATGGTGCCGGCTGACCGCACGAGCCCGGCTTGCGCAACTGGTCCTCGGGACGCAGCACGCAGTTCACTCCCAGCTCGGTCGAGCCGTACACCTCCCACAGCGAGTCGTCCGGCATGAACGACAGATACATCTGCTTGAGCGCGAAGCTCCACGGAGCCGCGTTGCCGATCATCCGCTTCATCGACGACACGTCGTAGCGCTGCTTCACCTCGTCGGGCAGGTTGCACACCATGCGCATCGGTGTGGGCGCCGAGAACGTCGATGTCACGCGGTACGTCTCGACGAGCCGCAGCCAGTCCTCCGGCTGGAACTTGCGCTGGATCACCACGGTCTGGCCGAGCACCTGGGCCAGACCCATGAATCCCCCCGGACCGGAGTGATAGAGCGGCCCGGTGGTGATGTACACGTCGTCGGGCGTGTAGCCGATGTGCGCGAGGAGAGCCTGGGTCTGCTGGGCGCCGGTGTTACCCCGGCGTAGCGCGCCCTTCGGCTTGCCGGTGGTGCCCGACGTGTAGATCATCGTCGCGCCAGGCTCGACCCCATCACCCACGCCGGGCGGCTCGGCCGAGGCGGCGGCGACGAGCGGCTCGACATCGATCATGCCGGACGGCACAGTGACACCTTGCGAGCCGGCGTCGTAAACCAGGACGTGCTCGACCTGGGGGATCTCGCCCCTGATCCGGTCGAACATCGCCGCGAACTCGGCATCGACGTAGACGAAGGCGGCGTCACTGTGGTCGGTCACATAGGCAGCCTCTTCGTCGCTCAGCCGGTAGTTGAGCGGCACTGCCGTCACCCCGAGCTTGCGCGCAGCGTTCACCACCGCGACCACGCCGATCGAGTTCTGGCCGCACCACACGACCTTCGACCGCCCCGGCTCGACACCCAGGTCGAGCATGACGTTGGCGAGTTGGTTCGAGCGCGCCTCGAGCTCAGCGAAGCTCAGACGCACGATCGTGCCATCCGGCCGATCGTCGACCACTGCGAGCTTGTCGGACATGGTCTGGGCATAGCCGGTCAAGAAGTCCCCCATGCCCCCTTTCGTAGCAGGTCGGGAGACCGTGTCGTGCCGCCCCGGCGCGACGTGGCATGCTGCGCACATGGCACCGCGCATCATCAACGGCACCGAAGAGCTCAAGTCACTCATCGGCCAGCACCTCGGCTACAGCGACTGGATGGAGATCACCCAGGAGCGGGTGAACCAGTTCGCCGACGCGACCGGCGACCACCAGTGGATCCATATCGATCCGGAACGTGCGGCGAAGGAGAGCCCGTTCGGTGGCCCCATCGCCCACGGCTACCTCACCTTGTCGCTCGGACCGGTGCTCATGCCGCAGGTCTTCATCACCACCGGCTACCGCATGGGCGTCAACTACGGCTGCAACAAGGTGCGGTTCATGTCGCCGGTGCCCGTCGGCGCCAGGCTGCGACTGGGCGTCACCCTGCAGGCGGTCGAGGACATCGCGGGCGGCATCCAGACCACCTACGCCTTCTCGTTCGAGTGCGAGGGTGCGGCGAAGCCGAGCTGCGTGGCCGAGGTCATCTTCCGCTCGTACGAGTGAGTCCGGCGCGATGAGCGATCTGGTCATCCCCAACTTCGGCGCCCTGCTCGGCGAGTTCATCGGCAAGGTGCCCGCCGGCACGATGCCGCGGTTCCTCGCCCTGCTCGAGCGCACCGCCGCCGACCGCTACCGCGGCTGGGCAGAGGCCCTCCCCGAGCACGCCACCGTGCTGCTGCAGTGCGCGGCCGACGAGGACGAGATCGCCAACCGCATCGAGGCCGCCTTCTCACTCGACCCGGCGCTGCGCGACGAGCTCGAGGCGCCGTTGCCGGACGCGAAGCAGACCTACTACGAAGCGTTCTCGCCCTATGACGTGTGGGATCAGCTGCGGATGCAGGCCAACGCCGAACGCCAGGGAGCGCGGGCCTGGCGCAACATCGCTGCTCGCCACCCCGACCCGACGGTGGTCGAGGTCTTGCACAGCTGCTCCGTGCTCGAGGAAGCCAGCGCCGACGCCGTCGACGCGCTGATCGCCGCGCACGCACCCGTCGGCTGACCTGGTCTGACCGCCAGCCAGGCGGCACCCACCAGCAGCGTCAGCGGAAGTTGGGCATCACCTGGGTGGCGAACAGCTCCAGGGTCTCGGTGTCCGGGTAGTCCGAGCACCACGGGATGAACCCAGTGCAGCCGAGATCGACGTACTGCTGGATCTTCTCGGCGACCTGCTCGGGTGTCCCGACCAGGTTGCCTGCCTGCCAACTCTCGAAGGGCTCGCCCCACAGGTTCTTCGACCCGGCAGAAGCGACCTCCGCCTCGGTGGAGCGGATGAACACCTCGGGTGACCAGGTCTTGCCGATCTCGTCCTCGTCGCGACCAACGGCGGCGCAGTGGCCCTTCAAGATCTCGCGCTTGCGGGCCCACTCCTCGGGCCTGCCGCCGAAGTTGCTGTAGTCGGCGTACCGCGCCACGACCCGCAGGGTGAGCTGCTCGCCCCCACCACCGATCCAGATCGGCGGATGGGGCTGCTGGAGCGGCTTCGGATCGCAGTTGGCGCGCGAGAGCTTGTAGTAGCGCCCGTTGTAGGTGGTCTCGGACTCGGTCCACATGCTGCGCACGATCTCGACGGATTCGCGCAGCATCCCGATCCGGTCCTTGGGCTTCGGGAAGTCGAAGCCGTAGCCCCGGTACTCGTTCTCGTACCAGCCGGCACCGATGCCCCAGTCGAGCCGACCGCCGCTGATCACATCGACCGTCGAGGTGATCTTGGCCAGCACACTCGGGTGGCGATAGCTGTTGCAGCCCACCATCTGTCCGAGGCGCACCCGGCTGGTCCGCTGGCTGATCGCGGCGATCGTCGTCCAGCACTCGAACACTGCCTCGTGCGCCGGCCGCGGCACGTTGTGGAAGTGGTCGTAGACCCAGATGGAGTCGTACCCGAGCTCCTCGGCCTTCACGGCAATGTCGACAGCCGTGCTCCACTTGGCTGCGGCACCCTCGATGCCGGACAGCTCCATCTTCCAACCCTGAGGCATGAAGACACCGAACTGGATGGGGCGATCTGACCTGCTCATGGACGCGCACCCTACCCGCGACCCTCGACGGGGATCGCACCGGGTCTGGTTGGGCGTCCGGCGCGTGATGGACATAGCGTCGCGTCATGCAGTTCTCCGTCGCTGACGTGCACGAGGCAATCGCTGCCACTCGCCCTGACGAGGAGTGCCTCGTCTTCCGCGATCGGCGCTTCACCTGGGCCCAGGTCACCGAGCGGACGCGGCGGCTGGCCAACCACCTCATCGCCCAGGGTCTCGGTGTGCGAACCGAGCGCGCCGAGCTCGCCGGCCACGAGAGTGGTCAGTCGCACCTCGCGATCTACCTGCACAACGGCAACGAGTACCTCGAGGCGATGCTCGGCGCGTTCAAAGCCCGGGTCGCCCCGTTCAACGTCAACTACCGCTACGTCGCCGAGGAGTTGCAGTACCTGTTCAACGACTCCCAGGCCGAGGCCGTGGTGGTGCACAGCCAGTTCACCCCGATCCTGGCCCAGGTGCTGGGCGACCTGCCACGGCTCAAGGTGATCCTGCAGGTGCCCGATGCGTCCGGGCACCCGCTCCTGCCCGGCGCGGTGTGGTACGAAGACGCACTGGCTGCAGCATCGCCCGAGCGCCCGGCCGTGGAGTGGAGCCCCGACGACCTCTACATCCTCTACACGGGCGGCACCACCGGCATGCCCAAGGGCGTCCTGTGGCGTAACGGCGATGCGAACACCGAGTGCTTCGGAGGCAGCCGCGCGGCAACGCTGGACGGGGTGCTCGCCGAGGCCACCACCGGGCTGCGCGCACTGCTCGCCCCGCCGTTCATGCACGGTGCCGGTCACTGGATGAGCTTCCGTACGTGGAACGGCGGAGGCACGGTCTTCGTCCAGTCGACTCCTGAGCGGCTCGACCCCACCGACATCTGGGGGTTGATCGAGCGTGAGCACCTGAGTTTCCTGCTCATCGTCGGCGACGCGTTCGCCCGGCCGCTGCTCGATGGGCTGGCCGAGCGCTCCTACGACCTGTCGTCGCTCACCGTGGTGCTCTCGGGAGGGGCGCCGCTGTCGGCACCGCTCAAGGAGGCCTTCCTCCAGCACCTGCCGACGCTGATGATCGTCGACGGCCTGGGCTCGTCGGAGGCCGGAGGCCAGCTCTCGCACGTGTCGGTCGGCGCCGGCGCCACGACGGGCACCTTCCCGATCTCGCCGGGCAACCACGTGCTGTCGGCCGACCTCGATCGCGAGCTCGCGCCGGGCGATCCCGAGCTCGGCTGGCTCGCCAAGAGCGGCAACCTCGCGCTCGGGTACCTCGGCGACGCAGCAAAGACCGAGCGCACGTACCCGGTGGTCGATGGCGTCCGGTACGCAGTGCCCGGCGATCGCGCCCGGCTGCGCGCCGACGGCATCATCGAGTTGCACGGCCGCGATTCGGTGACCATCAACTCCGGCGGCGAGAAGATCTTCGCCGAAGAGGTCGAAGCCGCACTGAAGGCCCACCCGGCGGTGTACGACTGCGTGGTGGCCGGGCGGCCGAGCGAGCGCTGGGGCAACGAGGTGGTGGCGATCGTGCGCCTTCGCGAGGGCCTCGACACCGATGAGGCCGATCTGCTCGGCGAGGCCGAACGCCATATCGCCCGCTACAAGCTGCCCAAGGCGTTCGTCTTCGTGCCCGAGATCGTCCGTTCCCCCTCGGGCAAGGCCGACTACCGCTGGGCCAAGCAGGTGGCCGCCGGCTCCTGAGCACCAGCAGAGAGGTGGCTCAGCTCAGGTACGGGGATCGACAGGTGTCAGCGTGCCCAAGCGCTGCTCGAGCAGACCAGCCGCGGTGAGTGCGGTGAGATCCGAGAAACGCCGGGCCGTGAACTGTGCCCCCACCGGCAAGCCATCGACAATGCCTGCCGGGGTGACGGCGGCTGGCAGGCCGAGCAGGTTGGCGGGAAGCACGGGGCGCATGGCCTCGAGCACCTCCACCGCCGACTCGTACGATCCAATGTCGAACCCGTGCGGCGGCGCAGGCCGGGTCCAGACCGGCGTGAGCAGCACGTCATGGTCGGTGAGGAAGCGGTGCCACTGCTTCTCCACACGGTGCCGTGCAGCGAAGACCCCGGAGAGGCCAGCCCAATCGAGCGCTGGGAAGCGCTCGGCGGCGAACGACAGGAACGTGAGACCGCCGGCGCCCATGACCATCTCGAGCAGCGGCAGCTGCACTCGCAGCTCTTCCATCAGCATCTGCGCCCACAGGCCCAGCGCCTCCTCGTAGGTCTCGGGGACCGCTTCGACCACGTCGGCTCCTGCGTCGGCCAGCGCATCGGCCGCACGACGGATTGCGTCGGCAACACCTGCGTGGGTGTCGCCACCCGGGGGCGCAGCGACGACCGCCACCCTCAGCGGCCGGTCTGCCGGAGCGTCGGTCAACACCACGGGCAGCGCCAGGGGGTCGCGCACATGAGGGCCGGCGACCGTGGAGAACCCGGCGCGCACGTCGGCGACCGAGCGGGCCATCACCCCTTCGACCGACATCAGTTGGCCAACAATCGACGAGTCCTCGGGCGGGATCACCGTGGCGCTCGGCACCACGCCGGTCGAGGGCTTGATCGACGCAATGCCGCAGCAGTGTGCCGGGTTGCGCAGCGAGCCACCGATGTCGTTGCCGAGCCCCAGTGGGCTCATACCCGAGGCGATCGCCGCGCCTTCCCCACCGCTCGATCCGCCGCACGTGTGACCGGACTTCCACGGGTTGTCAGTGATGCCGTGCAGCGACGACTCGGTGAACACCCGCAGCCCGAGATCGGGAAGGTTGGTCCGACCGATCGGGATCGCGCCTGCGGCGCGCATCCGTTCGACCACCGGCGCGTCGCGGTCGGCGACTGCGTCGGCCAGCGCAGGCATCGCGTGGGTGGTCGGCGTCCCGGCAAGGTCGATGTTCTCCTTCACCGTGATCGGCACACCGTGGAATCGGCCGAGGGCCGACCCGGCCGCCACCGCCGCATCAGCTGCGTCGGCCGCACGCCGCGCCTCGTTGTCGAGGCGACGCACCACGGCGTTGAGCTGCGGGTTCACCTCGTCGATCCGGGCGAGGTGTGCCTCGACCACCTCGCGGCTCGACACCTCGCGCCGAGCGATCATCCCGGCGAGCTCGAGCGCACCGTGCCGCCACAGCTCGGTGCTCACAGCGGCAGGTCCCCGGTCGCCTTCTTCGTCGTGCCGTGGTCCTTGTAGGCCGCGATGGTGCGCTGGGCGATGCGCATCTGGTGGATCTCGTCGGCACCGTCCGCGAAGCGGCTCCAACGGGCCTGCTGCAGCATGTGCGCGAGCGGCGTGTCGGTGCTGTACCCGAGGGCACCGTGGACCTGGATCGCACGGTCGATGATCCGCCACAGGCTGTTGGCCACGAAGTGCTTCGCCATCGACACCTCGCTGGTGAAGTCCATCTTGTTCTCGATCTTGTACGCAGCGTGCAACACCATCAGCTTGCACTGGTACATCTCCATCGCCGAGTCGGCGATCAGCCACTGGATGCCCTGCTTCTCGGCCAGCAGCGAACCATGGCTGTACCGCTCGAGCGAGCGGGCCACCATCATGTCGAGTGCCGTCTCGCACTGGGCGATCCAGCGCATGCAGTGCGCCAGGCGGGCGGGCCCGAGGCGGTACTGACCGAGCAGGTGGCCCTGCCCCTGGCCGCCGAGCATCTGGTCCTTGTGCACGCGCAGATCGGTGATACGGATCTCGCAGTGGTTATGGCCGCCGCTCATCGTGTGCACGTCGCGCACCACCTCCCAGCCCTCGCTGGGCAGGTCGACGATGAACGCCGAGTTAGCGGCCTGCGGGATGTCGGGGTCGTCCTCGGTGCGGGCGATGAGGATGGCGAACTGTGCGCCACGGGCACCAGAGATGAACCACTTGTGCCCGTTGATCACCCACTCGTCGCCGTCTTTGTAGGCGCGGGTCTGGATGAGCGTCGGGTCGCTGCCGGCCACCTCGGGCTCGGTCATCGCGAAGCAGCTGCGTGCCGTACCCTCGCACAGCGGCCGCAGGTACTTCTCCTTCTGGTACTCGGTGCCCCAGTGCTCGAGGGTGTGCTGGTTGCCCTCGTCGGGTGCCTGGGCGTTGATGACGAACGGGCCGATGCCCACCTTGGCGGCCTCGGCGCTGACGGCGGCCATGGCGGTGGGGCCGAGGCCCATGCCACCCCACTCCGCGGGCATGTGCGGCAGCCAGATGCCCCACTCGTTGCGGGCCACGTTGCGCAGCTTCACGATGGTCTTCACCAGTTGGTTGCGATCGTGCTGGTCGATCGACTCCCACTCGGGCCGCACCACCTCGTCCATGAGGCGACGGACCTTCAGTCGAACCTCGTCGACCTCGGGCGAGAAACTGAAATCGATCATGAGTGCACTCCTGCTCCCCTGCTGCGGCGGCCCCCGTGCCCCCGGTCACCCCAGTCTGCCCGATCACCGTCGGGCGCTGCGACTCGTCACGCCGTAGCCTCACAGGGGTGAACGCCGACACCCACAAGACGTGGGACAGCGAGGAGCTACCGCAGGGCGAGCAGAAGGTGCAGGCGGTGCGCGACATGTTCGACGCCATCGCCCCTCGCTACGACCTCGTGAACCGGGTGATGACATTCCGCCTCGATGTGCGTTGGCGCCGTACCGCTGTTCGCCGTCTGGCACTGCCCACCGGTAGCACCGTGCTCGACCTGGCCAGCGGCACCGGCGACCTGTGCATCGACCTGGCTGCTGCCGGGCTGCAGCCGATCTCGATGGACCTGAGCTTCGGCATGCTCAGCGCCGACCGCAGTGGCGTGCCCCGTGTGCAAGCTGACATTCTTCGACTGCCGGTCCCCGACGGCGCGGTCGACGGCGTGACATGCGGGTTCGCGCTGCGCAACCTGGTCGACCTGCCAACCTTCTTCGCCGAACTGGCCCGCGTGGTGCGCCGCGGTGGCCGGGTGGCGCTGCTCGACGTGGGCGTGCCGCACAACCCGGTGGTGCGCACCGGCAACAACATCTACTTCGGCAAGGTGGTGCCGAAGATCGGCGCTCTGCTCAGCGATGGTGCTGCCTACCGCTACCTGCCGAAGAGCGTCGCCTACCTGCCGCCACGCGAGGAGCTGGTGGCGATGCTGCGCGAGGCCGGGTTCGCCGATGCCGAGCACTACCAACTGTCGGGTGGCCTCACCCAGTTGATGGTCGGCACCCGCCGCTGACCGGGCCGTCGATGCGCGCCGTCACCCGCCACCTCGACACCTCGGTCGACCTGAACGACGTCGCCGGCGCCGACGGCTACTTGTTCGTGCGCGAGGGCGTCGGCCTTGCCGCCCGTGGCGTCGCCGTCCGCGTGCCGCTCGGCGAGGTACCCGCCGTGCTGGCCGCCATCGACCACCGCGATGAGGTGGGCGGTGTGCACCCGGTTGCCCTCGGGTGCGTGCCATTCGAACCGGGCGCGCCCACCGAGCTGGTCATCCCGCGGGTCGCCGTCGGCAAGGCCGCCGACGGTCGCCGCTGGGTCACCACCATCGACGACGCCGACCCCACGGTGGTGCCAGCACCACGCCCCACACCCAGCGCAGCCGAGTTCGCGGTGGCTGCCGCGGCGCCCGTCGAACACTACCTCGCCGCCGTCACCGCTGCCCGCGACGCGGTGCGGGCCGGCTCGTTGCAGAAGGCGGTCATCGCCCGCGAGGTGATGGTGCGCAGCAACACGCCCATCGACGTGCATGCCGTGCTGCTGCGCCTGCGGGCGTCGTTCGGGTCGAGCTATCGCTACTCGATCGACGGCTTCATCGGCGCCTCGCCCGAACTGCTGGTTCGGGTCGACGGCAACACGGTCGAGTCGCACCCGCTGGCGGGCACCGCACCGCGCACCGGCGACCCCGCCACCGACGCCCGGGTGGCCGCCGAGCTGATCGCCAGCACCAAGAACCAGGTCGAGCACCGGGCCGTCATCGACATGGTGCACGACACCCTGCTGCCGTGGTGCAGCTTCCTCGACTGGGAGCCCGAGCCGTCGATCGTCGCCGTGGCGAATGTGCAGCACCTCGGTTCTCGAGTGGAGGGCCACCTCAGCGACCCCCGCCCTAACGTGCTCGACCTCGTGCGCGCCCTGTCGCCCACGCCGGCGCTGGGCGGCGCCCCGCGTGCCGAGGCGCTGGCGCTGATCGCCGAGGTCGAGGGGTTCGAGCGCGGGCGTTATGGCGGGGCGGTGGGCTGGGTCGATGCCGCCGGCAACGGCACGTGGGCCGTGGCCATCCGCTGCGCCGAACTGTCGGCCGACCGACGCACGGCACGACTGGTCGCAGGCGGCGGCATCGTGGCCGAGAGCGAACCGCTGGCCGAGTTGGCCGAGACCCAGGCCAAGCTGCAGGCCATGCTGTCGGCCATCGTGCGCCCCTAGCCGGGCGACGCCTCAGTCAGGCGACATTGCAGCGACCACGGCATCGTTGAGGCGGCGGTGTTCGACGACGTTGGCGTCGCGGGTGCTGAGTACACGAACCAGCCACGGGCCCGGCCGCTCGAGCCAGGCCTGCAGCTCGGCAGCCGAGCCGACGGTGGCGGCGGGCAGGCGGTGCGCGGCGGCGAGGGCCAGCAGGTCGGTGCCGTGCGGGGTTCCGAACAGTTGCTCGAACCGTGCCGTGGGCAGCGACGAGGCCTGGGGAAGGAACGAGAAGATGCCACCGCCGTCGTTGTCGACCACGACGATGCGCACGTCGACCCCACGCTCGGCCAGCGCCGTGAGCGACGACGCGTCGTGCAACAGCGCCACGTCGCCCAGCAGCACCAGCACCGTTTCGCCCGATGCGGCAGCGATGCCTGCGGCGGTGGCCACGGTGCCGTCGATGCCGTTGGCACCGCGGTTCGAGTACACGGTGGCCCGCTGGGCGGCGGCACCGAACCATTCGACGTCGCGCACCGGCATCGACGAGGCCACCACCAGGCGGTGCGGCTGCTCGGACAGGATGCGGGCAACCGTCGGCTCGGCGAGCGAGGGGCCCGCCAGTTCGGCGGCGATCACCTCGTCGGCCCGGGAGGCGAGCGACGTCCAGCGCTCGAACCACGACCGGTCGACCGAACCGCGCACCTCGCCCGCCACCCGGCGGCAGAACTCGCCCACCGGCGCCGTGATGCGATGGGTGACGACGTGGCCGGGGTCGGTGAAGGTGTCGCGGGCCTGCACCCGCACCTGCACGCCGCCTGCGAGCGCCAGCCACTGCGACAGCACCTTCGAGGCAGGCGGTTCGCCGAGATGCACCACCACCTCGGGCAGGTGCGAGTCGGCGAACCCCTCGTGGCGCAGCAACGCATCGAACGCAGCGACCGCTCCGGGAATGCCCCGGCAGCCCGAACGCGGGTCGGCCAGCACCGGCCAGCCGGTGGCTGCGGACAGTGCCGCCACCGCAGCCGGGTCGTCGACACCGCGACCGGCGACGATGACCCCGCGCTCGCGTTCGAGGTGCATGGTGAGCGTGCCGAGCCGCAGTGCGGGCGTGGGCACGGCCACCGGACCGAGACGGTGCTCGGGCAGATCGCCCGGCTCGCCCACCAGTGGTTCGCGGAACGGCAGGTTCAGGTGCACCGGGCCGGCCGACGGGCCGAGCGTGCGCTCGAACGCGTGCCGGGCCAGCGCCCGCCACGTACCGGCGGTGACCAGGTCGGGCACGCCGGGGTCGTGGAACCAGCGCACCGAATCGCCGAAGAGCTTCGTCTGGTCGATGGTCTGCGGCGCACCCACATCGCGCAGTTCGGGCGGGCGGTCGGCGGTGAGCACCAGCAGCGGCACGTGCGACAGGTGCGCCTCGGCGACGGCCCCGTGGAAGTGCGTGGCCGCAGTGCCGCTGGTGCACAGCAGCAGCGCCGGCACACCCGTGGCGAGTGCGCTGCCCAGCGCGGCGAACGACGCCGACCGCTCGTCGTGGTACACGTCGACGCGCAGGTCGGGGCAGGCGGCAATGGCGAGCGCCATCGGGGTGCTGCGCGAGCCGGGCGCAATCACGGCGTGGCGCACGCCATCACGCACCCATTGGTCGACCAAGGTGGCGCACAGGGTCGCCTGCACATCGGCGGGGCGCATCGGACCTGGGCTCGACTCGATGGTCACGACCAGCACGATACGGCTCTATCGTGTCGGCGATGCGTCCGGTGATCGAGGTCGACGTCTGGTCCGATGTGGTGTGCCCCTGGTGCTACATCGGCAAGCGGCGGTTCGAGCGCGCCGTGGCGGAGGTGGCCGACGACATCGACGTGCAGGTCACCTATCGCCCGTACCAGCTCGACCCCACGGCGTCACCCGGGCAGTCGTCGCCGGTGGCCGAAGCGTACGCCCGCAAGTTCGGCGGCCCCGAACGTGCCGCGCAGATCATCGGACACGTCACCGCCGTGGCTGCAGAGGACGGCATCGAGTTCCGCATGGACCGGGCGCTGCGGGCGAACACCCTGCTCGCCCACCGGCTGCTGTGGCTGGCCTCCGCCACCGGCCACCAGGAGGCGCTCAAGGAGCAGCTGCTGCGGGCGTACTTCATCGACGGCCTCGATGTCGGCGACCCCGACACGCTCGCCGACTGCGCCGCCCAGGTGGGCCTCGACCGCGACCGGATCAGGGCCTTCCTCGACAGCGATGACGGGGTGGCACAGGTTCGCGAGCAGCTGGCCTTCGCCCACGAACACGGCATCACGGCAGTGCCCAGCTACGTGATCGGCCGTGCGGGGTCCGAGCAGCGGTTCATGGTGCCCGGCGCTCAGGACACCGAGCTGTTCGTGCGGGTGCTGCGGCGCATGGCCGCGCAGCAGCCCTCCGATGGCTGACTGGCAGCAGATCAACGGACCGCTGGCCGCGACGCGCTCCGGATCCGGTCGACGGGTCGTATTCGTGCACGGCTTCACCCAGACCGGCGAGTCGTGGCGGCCTGTCGCCGAGGCAATCGCCAGGGGCGGAAACGAAGTCGTGCTGGTCGACCTTCCCGGCCACGGCCGCTCCGGTTCGGTGAGTGCCGACCTGCCCGGCACGGCCGAACTGCTCGCCGACACCTGCGGACGAGCCACCTACGTCGGCTACAGCCTGGGCGGCCGGGTGTGCCTGCACCTCGCAGTTGCGCGCCCCGACCTTGTCGAACGGCTCGCCGTGCTGGGTGCCACTCCGGGCCTTCGCGACGCCGACGAGCGCGCGGCACGCGTTGCCGGCGACGAGGCGCTCGCCGAGCGGATCATCGCGATCGGTGTCGACGCCTTCCTCGACGAGTGGACCGCCCTTCCGCTGTTCGGCGCGCTGCGGCCGACAGCCGACGACCTGGCGGCACGCCGGTCGAACTCGGCCGCTGGGCTCGCCGACAGCCTCCGCCGCTGCGGCACGGGCACCCAGCAACCGTTGTGGGACCGGCTCGGGTCGCTCGGCATGCCGGTGCTGGCCATGGCTGGCAGCCGCGACGCGAAGTTCCTCACCCTGGCCTCCGAGATCGCAGCCGGAGTGCAGCGCGGCCGTTTCCGCTCGATCCCCGACGCCGACCACGCCGCGCACCTCCAACAACCTGCTGCGGTTCTCGCCGAGCTGAGTGCACTTCTGGACGCCGGGCCGGAGGCCGACTGGCGCTGAGCGCTCAGGCGCTCAGCACGACCCCCACGCTCACCAGCAGACCGACGACGAGCTGCACCCGTCCGGTCTGGCCGAGCACCGGGATGAGCGCCCGGCCACGTGCCTCGCCGAGCACGCTGCGCACCGGCGCAACGGCGAGCGGTAGAGCCAACCAACCGGCGATGGCGCCGACGCGATCTGTGATGGCCACCACAGCCACGAGGGCGAAGGCCCCGACGAGCAGCGCCACGTAGAACGCGCGCGTCCGCCGGTCGCCGAGGCGCACCGCGAGGGTCCGCTTGCCCGCACCCGTGTCGGTGGGGATGTCGCGCAGGTTGTTCACCACCAGCAGCGCACACGCGAGGAACCCTGCAGTAGCGCCGAGCCACCACGACCGCACGGGTACCCGCTCGAGGACGACGAACGTGGTGCCGACCGTCGCCACCAGGCCGAAGAAGACGAAGACGAAGACCTCGCCGAGCCCGAGGTACCCGTACGGTCGGCTGCCCCCTGTGTAGAACCAACCGGCCGCCACGCTCGCCACACCCACCAGCAGCAGCCACCATGTCGTGGCCACGGTGAGCACGAGGCCGGCGACGGCCGCAACGCCGAACGCAGCAAACGCAGCGCGCTTGACCGCACCCGGTGTCGCCAGGCCACTGCCGACCAGCCGCACCGGCCCGACCCGCACCTCGTCGGTGCCACGGATCCCGTCGCTGTAGTCGTTGGCGTAGTTCACCCCGACCTGCAGCGCGAGGCTCACCACGAGCGCGAGGACCACGGTCCACCACCGGGCCCCGCCCTCACCGGCTGCGGCAGCGGCGCCGAGCGCCACCGGCACCACGGCGGCGGGCAGTGTGCGAGGCCGGGCGCCCGCGATCCATGGGTTCACCGTCGCGCCTCACACCGTTCGACCACGGCGCCAGTCTGGCGCGGACAGCCCATCGACGCACATCCCGTGGCCGAGCCTCCGTATCCTGCCATCGTGGCCGACCTCGTCGCGATCGATCTTCCCGGAGGTCCCGGGTTCGTCGATGCGCTCCGTCGCGTCTGGGACCGCGGCGACGCCGTGCTCCCTCTCGACCAACGGCTGCCCAGTGCGGCACGGCAGCGAGTGCTCGATGCGCTCAGGCCGACCCGCCTGCTCGACGGTCACGGCGAGCAGGCCCTCGACGGCGATCCGGTCGAGCCCGGCGACGCACTGGTGGTGCCCACCAGTGGCTCGACCGGCGCCCCGAAGGGGGTCGTCCACACCCACCACGGGATCACGGCCTCAGCCGCGGCCGGGAACGCCCGTCTCGGCACGCGGCCCGACGATCAGTGGCTGGCTTGCCTCCCGCTGGCCCACATCGGCGGCTTCACGGTCATCACCAAGGCGCTCGCCGCAGGGAGCCGGCTGACGGTGATCCCGCGCTTCGACGCCGAGGCAGTCGTCGCCGCCGCCCACGCTGGCGCCAGCATGGTCTCGCTCGTGCCCACCGCGCTGCGGCGGATCGATCCCTCTCTCTTCCGGATCGTGCTACTCGGTGGCAGCCGCCCACCGGCCGAACGTCCGGCGAACGTGATCGCCACCTACGGTTCGACCGAGACCGGTAGCGGGGTGGTCTATGACGGACGACCTCTCGACGGCGTCGAGATTCGAATCGCCAGCGACGGCGAGATCCTGGTGCGTGGCCCGATGCTGATGCGCGGCTACCGCGACGGCACATCATCGATCGACCGCAACGGCTGGCTGCACACCGACGACGTCGGCTCGTGGACCGCCGACGGCAGACTGCACGTCGACGGACGCCGCGGCGACATGATCGTCAGCGGTGGCGAGAACGTGTGGCCCGACGCCGTGGAGCGGGTGCTCGCAGCCGACCCCGAGGTGGCCGAGGTGGCCGTCGCCGGTGTCGCCGATCCCGAATGGGGTCAGCGCGTGACGGCGTGGGTTGTGGCTTCCGACGCGCAGCGCCCACCCCCGCCGGAACGGCTGCGCGCGCTCGTCGCCGAGCAGTTGGCCGCGTTCGCAGCACCGAAGCGCATCCACTACGTGACCGATCTGCCGCGCACTCCGCTCGGCAAGGTGGTGCGCCCCGCGCTCGTCGAGCCCCCGGGCGACTGACCCACTAGCGTCGACCGACATGAGCACACCCCTGAACGGCCAGGTCGCCCTCGTCACCGGAGCAGCTTCGGGGATCGGCCGCGCCGTCACCGATCGCCTCGTCCGCGACGGCGCCGTCGTCATCGCCGGCGACATCGACACCGGGGGCCTCGCGGCACTGACCGAGGCCCACGGCGACCGAGTGGTCACGGCGCACTGCGACGTCACCGACGAGGCCGAGGTCGAGGCGCTCGCCCAGCTCGCCGTCGAGCACGGTGGGCTGCACCTGGCCGTCGCCAACGCTGGCAAGGGAGCCTTCAGCCCGATCGTCGACCACCCGCTCGACACCTGGAGAGAGATCATCGACCTCTGCCTCACCGGAGTGTTCCTGACGGTGAAGCATGCAGGCAAGGTGATGCTCGACGGCGGCTCGATCGTGAACATCGCGTCGCTCAACGCCATCCAGCCTGCCGAGGGAATGTCGGCCTACTGCGCCGCCAAGGCAGGAGTGGCCATGCTCACCAAGGTGGCCGCAATGGAGCTCGGTCACCGGCGGATCCGGGTCAACACCGTGGCTCCGGGCCTCGTCGAGACCAACGCGACCTCGACGTTCTGGATGCTCCCCGGCGTGGTCGATGAGTTCGTCGAGAACACCACGATGGGCCGCTTCGCCCAACCGTCCGACATCGCCGACCTCGTGGCGTTCCTGCTCGGGCCCGAATCGACCTTCGTGTCGGGGAGTTTCTACTCCGTCGACGGTGGGGCCTCGACCAAGCGATATCCGGACCTGCCGGGCGCGTTCGCCCGGATGGCAGGCGGCTGAGCCGACCTCAGGCGCTTCCGGCCACGCCGGCGCCGCCGTCGATCACGTACGTCTCACCGGTGATCCAACTTGCCGCAGGCGAGACGAGGAAGGTGACCAGATTGGCGATGTCCTCGGGCTCGCCGAGACGCTTCAACGGCAGGCGGGCCGCCAGCCGGTCGCCGAAGTTCTCCACGAGCAGCGCCGAGAAGTCGGTCTTCACCAGACCGGGCGCGATGCCCACCACGCGGGTGGGCCCGAGCTCGGAGGCGAGCTGGCGGGTCAGGTGGATCAGCGCGGCCTTCGTCACGTTGTAGACACCGAGCCCACCTTCGGCCCGAAGCCCGCCGACCGAGGCGACGTTGACGATCACACCGGGGCGCTCCTTGAACGCGGCCTCCCATGCTGCCTGCGTCCAGAACACCGGGCCCCGCAGGTTCACCTGGAAGGTCTTGTCGAACCGCCCCGGATCGACATCCAGGGTCGCCCCGAAGTGTGGGTTGGCGGCCGCGTTGTTGACCAGGATGTCGAGGCCGCCGAAGCGCTCGATGGTTGCATCCACACATGCGCGGCCCGCATCGATGTCGCCTGCATTGGCCGCGTAGACGTCGACCTGGGCACCAGGAACGGCCGCCAGGATCTCGTCGCGTGCGATCTCGAGCTGGTCGAGCTTGCGCGAGCTGAGCATCACCGCCGCACCGCTGGCCGCCAATCCGGCCGCCGTCGCCTTGCCGATGCCCTTCGAGGCGCCGGTCACCAGCGCCACCTTGCCGTCGAGTCTGATCTCCATCGCGCGGACGCTAGTCGGCGGAGGCCTCGGCGCGCGCCTGGGCGTGATCGTGCGGAGCGACCCGGACCCGGCGGATTCGGCGGCCTTCCATCTCGACCACCGTGAAGCTCCAGCCGTTCAGCTCGACCGACTCGCCTTCGTCCGGAACGTGCTCGAGGGTGTTGAAGACCAACCCCCCGACCGTGTCCCAGTCGTCGTCGGGAAGCCGCGCGTCGAGCACCTCGTTCAGGTCGCTGATGGAGACGCGCCCCTCCACCACGAACTCGGACTCGCCGACTTGCTCGACCGTCGGCACCTCGTCGTCGTGCTCGTCGACGATCTCGCCGACCAGTTCCTCGAGGCAGTCCTCGAGGGTGATCAACCCGGCGATCGCGCCGTACTCGTCGGCCACGATCGCAAGGTGGAACTTCTCGGCCTGCATCTCGCGCATCAGGCGGTTGACCGGCTTGTTCTCCGGCACGAAGCGCACCGAGCGCAGGAGGTCGACCACCGGGTCCGATCCCCGACCATCGCGTTCGGCGCGCATCAGGTCCTTGGCGTAGGCGAGCCCGACCACATCGTCGTCCTCGCCCGGGCCGAGCACCGGCAGGCGGCTGAAGCCGTGCTCGATGGCCACATCGAGCGCCTCGGTCACGCTGGCGTCGTGGACCACCGTGACGATGTCGGGACGGGGCACCATGATCTCGCGGGCCACGGTGTCGCCGAACTCGATGATGCTCTCGATCAACTCGCGCTCTTCGTGCTCGACAACGCCCTCCTCGGCCGCAGCCTCGACGATGCCGAGCAACTCCTGCTCGTTGACGAAGGGGCCCTTCTCGAGGCCCTTGCCCTTGACGATCACATTGGTGAGGCCGATCAGGCCACGCGAGATCCACCGCAACGGGGGAAAGCTTGCGAGGGCGTTCACCGGGCGAGCAGCGAGCTTGGCTGCACGCTCGGGGTAGATGACGGCATAGGTCTTCGGGACCGCCTCGGCCATCACGAAGAACACGATGACGTTGAGCACCACACCGACAACGACACCAGCCGCGCCGAACAAGCGGGCGGCGACGATACCGGTGAGCGTCGCCTGCACCGTCTGGCAGATGTTCACGGTGAGCAAGAGGGAGTTGACCCACCGTTCGGGCTCGTCGACCAACCGGAGCAGCACCTTGGCGGACTTGCCCCCGCTGTCGGCGAGCGAGGCGGCACGGTGCCGGCTGAGCCGCGACAGGCCCATCTCGGCCGCAGCCAGGAAGACCAGCACCCCGAGCAGCGTCAGGATCGCAATGATCATCCAGTAATCGGCTGCAGTCGCAGCGGCGGCAATCATGCCTGCTCCTGTCGGAAGGTGGACGGCGCAGGGCCGTTCCAATGATGACGCTCGAGGATCTCGAGCTCGCGGCGGCGCATCGCTACAGCCTCGTCGGCCTCGGCGTGGTCGTAGCCGAGCACGTGGAGCACACCGTGGACGACGAGCAGTGCGAGCTCGTCGTCGACAGTGCCGGCGTGCTCGGGCGCCTGGCGAGCAGCGACCGCAGGACAGACGACGACGTCGCCGAGCAACAGCGGGAGGTCGCCCGGATCGAGTGGGGCCCGGTCCGGACCGCGGCTCGGCCCCGATGCGTCGACCAGTGCTGTGACGTCGTGGGCATCGATCGGGAAGGCCAGCACGTCGGTCGGGCCGACGGCACCCATGTGCAACTCGTTCAACTCGGCGATGTCGTCGGTTGCCACGAAGAGCACCGCCAGCTCCGCCAGACCGCGCACACCTTCCTCGCGCAGGGTCGCCAGCGCAAGCCCTTGCCAGCGGAGCAGGTCGAGCGGCACATCGGTCTGCTCGTCGATGCAGATCACGTCGGGGTCACCCTCGCCTCCGACCCGCGAACGGCGGCCGACACGAGGATGTGGAGGTTCACCCATGTCGAGCACCGGCTCCACCCGGTGACGCAGCGGTCGAAGCGGTCGACCGCTCGTAGGCAGCGACGATGTCGGCCACGATTCGATGGCGGACGACGTCACCGGCCCCCAGGTGCACGAAGGCCAGGCCCTCGATGCCTTGGAGGACGCGCTCGAGCCCGAGCAGGCCAGAACGACCTCCCGGGATGTCGACCTGGGTGGTGTCGCCGGTGACGACCACCTTCGACCCGAAGCCGATGCGAGTGAGGAACATCTTCATCTGCTCGGGCGTGGCGTTCTGGGCCTCGTCGAGGATGATGAAGCTGTTGTTCAGGGTGCGGCCGCGCATGAAGGCGAGCGGCGCGACCTCGACGAGCTGTCGTTCGAGCAGCTTCTGCGCCCCTTCGGTGTCGACCATGTCGTAGAGCGCGTCGTAGAGCGGGCGGAGATACGGATCGATCTTGGCCATCAGGTCGCCCGGGAGGAACCCGAGCCGCTCCCCCGCTTCGACGGCAGGGCGGGTGAGGATGATCCGCTGCACCTGCTTGGACTGCAGCGCCTGGACCGCCATCGCAACGGCCAGCCAACTCTTCCCCGTTCCGGCCGGACCGAGGCCGAAGGTGATCACATTCGAACGGATCGCATCGACGTATCGCTTCTGCCCAGCGGTCTTCGGCCGCACGGCGCGACCTCGTGCGCCGCGCACGACATCGTCGGTCAGCACGGTGCTCGGCCGCTCGTCGTGGCGGATCATGTCGATCGAGCGGGCGAGGCTCGACTCGTCGAGATGCTGGCCGCGCTGCAGCAGCACCACGAGCTCCTCGACCAGGCGTCCGGCGATCTCGGCCTCGGCGCCCTCGAGGTGGACCTCGTTGCCCCGCACATGGATGACGGCACCAGGGAACGCAGACTCGATCTGGCGAAGGAACACGTCTCGCGGGCCACACAGTGCCGGCATCAGGTGCGTGCCCGGCACCACCACGACAGACGTAGGGGTGGCAGTGGTCATCGGGCGGTGCTCGGCCAGGGGTCCATGTGCGCCCACAGGCTAGCGACTCGCGCCGAGGTCGTGGTGCTGTCGATGGTGGCGGCAGCTATGCCGGTATCGCCGATGCGACCTCAGCGGTCCGTTCGAGGTAGCGGACGCCCTTGCTGAAGTCGGCGAGGAAGTACCGCTGCACCTCGATTTGCTCGACGGTCGAGCCGCTCGAGGTCACCTTGACGAGGCGAGCCATCATCTCTGCGGACCCGCCGCGATCGGCGGGTTGGTTGATCTCGGGCGAGTCGAAGACGATGATCGAGCCCTCGTCGGCCTCGACGGCAAGCACCTCGCGCGCCAGGCGCACGAGCACACCGCGGGCCATGAAGTCCGGGTGCACCACGGTCCACATCATGTACCGGACCCGGTTTTCGGCCACGAACTCCGGGTAGCGCTGGTCGAAGTACTCCCGCGAGATGTAACCGGTCGACCCGACGTCGGTGGCCAGCACGGTGCTCGCCACGGGTTGGCGGTCGTTCCAGAGCACCCACAGCCGGTTGGACGGGTCGCGGACGACGTCGTCGAACTCGTGGCGATAGAGCATCTCGTGGGTGACCGTTCGGCCCACGACTCGCTGGTAGCTGGCCGTATACAGCTCCCACACCTGGTCGGCGATGGCTGCGTTGGTGAGTCCGAAGTGGCGGGTGACGTGCACGAGATCCTCCGTGGAGTGGTGGAGTGCCCCTCCTCGGACCCTACGACAAGCGCGCAGCAATCTTGCGGATTCCGCCCGCCTCCGGACCGTACACCACTGGTTCCCCAAGACGCCAGACCCGACTGGCCTCGGACCACTGACATGGCGGTGTCACGATGAACAGAATTCCTGCGGCAGGAGCGTGGATCTACTTGGCCCTCGGCCTGGGTGTCACGGTCGCGCTCGGGCTCACCGGCGCAGACTCGATCAACGCCCTCTACACCTTCGCGGCGCTCCAGGTGGCAGTCGTGATGTTCGCGGCGCGGCGCCTGTTCGCGCTGCCGGCGTCGATGGTGCTGTCCACGTCGCTGATCGGTGCCTTCTTCGTCGGGTCCGAGCTCGTCGCCTCGTTCGCCGGCGACACAACCGCGGGAAAGCTGATCGCGGCAGTCCTGGTGCTGAGCGGTGAGGCGCTGCTCGTCGTCGGCCTGCTCGTCCTGGTCCGCAAGCGCCGGGCCCTCAGCGTGTCGGGCGTCGTGGGCGACGGCCTGATCCTCGCCCTCGGCACCTGGAACGTCACCTGGGTGCTCCTCGTCCAGCCGATGCTCGAGCGGACCTCGGAGCCGACCTTCCTCGCCCTCATCGACGCCGCCTACCAACCGCTTGCGTCGGTGATCGTCTTCCTGCTCGCCGTCTACCTCCTCAACGGCTCACGCGTGACCGGCGCCATGTGGCTGGTGTCCAGTGCCGTCGTGCTGCTGCTGGTCGGCGACCTGCTCTACGCCCTGATCGGGGCAGGGTACGTGCCCGAATCGGCGACCGTCGGCACCTACGTCATCTACACCGCTGCGTACTTCAGCCTGGGCGCGGCGTTCCTCCACCCGGAGATCGACCAGGACTCGGCGGTGAACCTGAGCCGGGTCCACGATCGTCTGCAGACACGCCTGCTCGTCACCACCTCCGCCCTGGTCGGCCCGATCGTCGTGCTGGCCATCAGTCGTCCGCAGGGCACCGCCGACCTCGTCGTGAGGGCCGTGTCGGCTGCCGTGCTCGCCATCGCCGTGATGTTCCGCGTGCAGGACCTGGTGCGCCAGAACGTCCGCTCCCAGCAGGAACTGCTCGACCGAGCCCGCATCGACGAGCTCACCGGGTTGCCAGCTCGTCCTGCCGTGGTCGAACTGTTGCACTCACTTGCGCTCGAGCAGTGGCGTCCCGACCGCGAGCCGACGGTGCTGCTGATCGACGTCGACCGCTTCAAGAACATCAACGACAGCCTCGGCCACGACGCGGGCGACGAGGTGCTGCAGGTGATCGCCGGCCGGATCCGCCAGGTCGTGCCTCCGGAGGCAACGGTGGCCCGTCTGTCGGGCGACGAGTTCCTCGTGATCGACCCCACCACCAGGACGATGTCGGGCGCCGGACCGCTCGCCGAGCGGATCCAGACGGTGTTCCGCGAACCCGTGGGGGTGAGCCAGGGCGACCTCTTCGTCACGGCCAGCATCGGCGTTGCCTCCGTCCACTCGTTCAACACCGGACCGGACAAGGTGCTGCGCGACGCCGACACCGCGATGTACCGGGCCAAGGACGCAGGCCGCAACTGCGTGGCCTTCTTCGACAACTCGATGCACGAGCGGATCGCCCACCGCCTGGCGGTCGAGACGGCGCTGTACCGCGCCCTCGACCGACGCGAGCTCCGGTTGTTCCACCAGCCGATCCTCGACCTCGAGTCCGGCGAGATCTCCGGCTTCGAGGCGCTCATCCGCTGGGAGCAGGCCGACGGCACCATCGTCTCGCCCGCCGAGTTCATCCCGATCGCAGAAGACACGGGCACGATCGTGCCCATCGGCGCCTGGGCGCTGCTCGAGGCGCTCACCCAGTTGCGCACCTGGGTGCGCGCCGGGGTCTGCTCGCCGAACGCGACGATGTCGGTGAACGTCTCGCCGCGCCAACTCACCGACCCCAACCTGCCGTCGATCATCGCCGAGGCCATCTCGCGCTCGGGCGTGCGGCCCGACCAGCTCTGGGTGGAGATCACCGAGAGCTTGATGATCGCCGACCCCGAACGCGCCCTGTACGACCTGCAGCGCATCCGCAACCTCGGGGTGCGGATCGCGCTCGACGACTTCGGCACGGGCTACTCGTCGCTCTCGCTGCTCCAGCGCTTCCCGCTGCAACGATTGAAGATCGACCGCAGCTTCGTCCGCGGCATCGCCGAGGGCGCTGGCGACCGGGCCCTGGTCCGCACCATCGTGGCGATGGGCCAATCGCTCGACCTCGACCTCGTGGCCGAGGGCGTCGAAACCCTTGCCCAGCTCCGAGTGCTCCAAGAGCTCGGCTGCGCCAAGGCGCAGGGCTATCTGATCAGCCGACCAGTGCCTGCCGACAGCATGGAGAGCACCGTCGCCGGCCTCGAGGGACCCGGGGCGATCCCGCTGCTTCGCGCCTCCCGCCAGGACGACCGGGTCTGACCTGCCGAGCCGGCAGCGCGCCGTCGAGCCTCGACGTCAGTCGCGTCGGCGACGACGCTCGCGCCCTTCACCGCCGGCAGACGGCGCAGCATTGGTGAGCGGTCCGATCCGGGCGACGATCTCGTCGAGCGTCGGCGACGGCCCCGGCACCCGTGCGTCGAGCGCAGCTCGCATCGCCGCCAAGTGCGCCGGCGAGGTGCCGCAGCAGCCTCCGATGATCCTCGCCCCGGCGTCGGCGGCGAGCTGCGCGTAGCTGGCCATCAACTCGGGGGTGCCCGAGTAGACCACCTCGGTGCCCCGGAATTGCGGAATTCCGCAGTTCCCCTTGGCCACCACCACGCCGTGATCGACCGAGCACATCGACGTCACCGTGACGAGCAGGTCGCTCGCCCCCACACCGCAGTTCGCTCCATATGCCAGCGGGCCAGGCTCGAGGCCGGCGACCACCTCGCCGAGAGCAGTCGGCAGCAGACCCATCATGGTCCGGCCTGCGGTATCGAACGAGCAGGTGCACACGTAGGACGCCCCCAGCGAGATCGCCGCCTCGGCAGCCGCCCGCACCTCCTCGGCGGCCGACATCGTCTCGATCCAGATCACATCGGCGCCCCCGGCGAGGAGGCCCTCCATCTGCTCACGGAACGAAGCAACCGCGACCTCGTGGGTGAGCGCCCCGAGCGGCTCGAACAACTCACCGGTGGGTCCGACCGAGCCAGCGACCACCACCGGCCTCGGCGCGGCATCGGCAACGCTGCGCGCCAACTCTGCAGCACGCGATGCCAGGTGGTGCACCTGGTCGTCGGCCCGATGCAACTTGAGCCGCTGACGCGTCCCTCCGAAGCTGTTGGTGAGGATGATGTCCGCGCCTGCGTCGACGAATGCCTGGTGCAAGGCGACGACACGCTCCGGGTGCTCGTCGTTCCAGAGCTCCGGGGCATGGCCGGACTCGAGCCCCGCAGCAAAGTAGTTGGTGCCGGTCGCCCCGTCGGCGAGCAGGACATCGTGGGTGGCCAGCATCTCGGCGAGCGTGGTGCGCACTGGGTCTCCTCGGGGGGTGGGTGCGTGCTCAGCCTACCGAGCATGGCCGCGAGGGTCCCGGCTGATCCGGTGGTGCTGCCAACATGCACCGCGGCACAGCACTGCAGATTGGCGCCGTCACCACAGCCGGATCAGCGCCACCAGACCGACGGTGACGATGACGGCTCGCAGCAGACGCGGATCGAGCCGCCGACCGACACCGGCGCCGAACTGCCCACCGATCGTCGAGCCCGCGGCGATCAGGGCGACCACCCCCCAGTCGACCTCAGTCGACAGGATGAACACCACCGACGCCACGGCGTTCACCGTGAGCGCAAGCACGTTCTTGCATGCGTTCAGGCGCTGCAGATGGTCGTCGAGGAAGATGCCGAGCACTGCCATCAGGATGATGCCCTGCGCGGCCCCGAAGTACCCGCCGTACACGCCGGCGAGGCACACCAGGGCCGCAAGCGCCGGAGTGACGGAGGCACGTCGATGATCGCCCGGGCGGGCAGCCAATCGACGGGCCAGCCACGGCTGGACGATCACGAGCACCAGCGCCACGGCGACGAGCACGACGACGACGGAGTCGAACAGGTCGCTCGGCAGCGACAGGAGCAGGATCGACCCGATGAGGCTGCCGAGGAACGACGCCGGCACGAGTCGACGCAGGCGCGTCTGCTGACCGGAGAGCTCCCGCCGGTAGCCGTAGGCACCCGACAGCGATCCGGGCACCAGGCCGATGTTGTTCGAGACGTTGGCGACGAGTGGCGGGTACCCGAGCGCGACGAGCGTCGGGAAGGTGATCAGCGACCCGGAGCCGACGACTGCATTGATCGTCCCCGCCCCGACACCGGCGGCGAAGATGGCGATGGCGTCCCAGAACGGCATGAGTCGCCCATCGTGCCATGCGGCAGTACCGCAACACCGCCCGGCGCGGCCGGGAGAGCTCTCGGCTCAGCCGGGCAGCTCAGGGCAGCGTCGAGTCGACCGCTGGGGTCGTGTCGACAGGTGCCGTCGTCTCGACGGGGATCGTCGTGTCGACGGGGATCGTCGTGTCGACAGGGTCGTCAGAGGTGAGCGACTCGATCAGTGGCCGCAAGCTGGCGCGGACCTCGCGCAGTCGATCCTTGGTCAGCTCTGCCGCGGGCAGGGCCAACACGGTCCGTGCCTCGCCGATGACCTGCGCCTGCTCGGGCGTGATGGCCGAACCGAGCGCCGCCTCGACCCGATCGACAACAGCCGACAGCCGAGCCACGTAGCGCTCGACGAGCGCAACCCGGACTGCCTCGAGCTGGGTGCGTACCTCGTCGGCCGAGCCCTCACCGATCAGGGACAGGATGTCACGCAGCTGATCGGCCACCTCGGGGAGGCGATCCTCGATTGCGGTGATGACGCCTGTCAGGACCGTCCGGGTCTTCTCGCTGCGGTCACCGAGCAGCGCGACCGCAGCATCGACCGCGGCCCGCACCTCGTCGCGTGTGACCCGGTCGCCGGCCATGATGCGCTGCTGTAGATCGGTCAGTGCCGCGATCACCGCTGCGTGATCGGCCACCGTCGGATCGAGGCGGCCGAGCAGATAGGTGATCTCCCCCAGCGCCCGACCGAGCCGCACCTGCTCGCCCATCCGCGAGCCGGAGCCCTCCTCGTCGTCGGAGCCGTCGTCGTCG